>NZ_AP024819.1:0-600000 GCF_019703325.1 Helicobacter sp. NHP19-012
TGAAAAAAATCTTGGGTATTAAAAACGACATCAAGCCCCTAGACATCACGGACGCGATCGCCATCGCCCTAACCCACGCCCAGCAGCGCAAAGCCCCCCAATGCTAGAAGACTTACTAGAAACCCTAAAAACGCACATGAGCACCTACGAGTTTCAAACCTACATACAACCCCTATACTTTGACCCCCACGCTTCTAACGCCACTTGTGCCGTGTTTTACGCCCCCAATGTGTGGCTAGCAAATTACATCAAAACCCGCTACGGCGCGCTCTTAGAGCAGGTTTTAAGCGCAAAACAAAACACCCCCCTAAAGGTGCAAATTTGCCCTAAAGAGACCAAGCCCAAAGCCCCCCCAAAACCCCTAATCAAAGCCCATAAAAACCCCACCTTAAACCCCGCTTTCACTTTTGA
This sequence comes from Helicobacter sp. NHP19-012, assembly GCF_019703325.1. Classification (NCBI taxonomy): domain Bacteria; kingdom Pseudomonadati; phylum Campylobacterota; class Epsilonproteobacteria; order Campylobacterales; family Helicobacteraceae; genus Helicobacter; species Helicobacter gastrofelis. The sequence continues at coordinate 412 of NZ_AP024819.1, forward strand.
CACGCTGGTTGTGGGGGCGTGCAACCACATGGCAGTAAAAGTCGCCTCCCAAGTGGCACAAAAAAGTGGGGTGTATAACCCGGTGCTCTTCTTTGGGGGTGTGGGGCTTGGCAAGACGCACATTTTAAACGCCATTGGCAACACGGCGTGCGATCGCCTGCAAAGCGTGCTGTATGTGACGGCAGAGCAGTTTTTAAACGATTATGTGTTTCGCTTGAACAACCACAGCATGGACAAATTTCAAGAAAAATACCGCTCTTGCGACTATCTTTTGATCGACGATGTACAGTTTTTCGGCGGCAAAGAGATGGTGCAAGAGGAATTTTTCCACACTTTCAACACCCTACACGCCCAGGGTAAACAAATTGTGATGAGCTCAGACAAACCCCCTAAGCACATCAAGGGGCTAGCCGATCGCCTACTCTCGCGCTTTGAAATGGGCATGATCGCCAGCATCCAAGCCCCCATGCTCGACACCAAGATCGCCATCCTCACACAAAAATGCCAACTCAACCACATTTGCATAGACCAAGAGGTCGTGGAGTATTTAGCCAGCCACATCCACGAAAACATCCGCCAATTAGAGGGTGCGCTCTTGCGCCTGAATGCCACCGCAGCCTTAAGCGGAGAGGAGATCAGCCTACGCATGGCAGAGGAAATCTTAAAGGACACCACAAAAGAACGCTTGCAAGAGGTGGGCTTGGAGGATATTTTAAAGGTAGTGGCACAAACTTTAAATCTTAAGCCCGCCGACATCCGCAATAACTTCCGAAACCGCCAAGTTGCCCTAGCTAGAAAGCTCATCATCTACCTAGCCCGCACGCTCACAGACACCTCCACAAATGCCCTAGCGCAGTTTTTGGGCTTAAAGGATCACAGCGGGGTGAGCAAGGCGAGCAAGACCATCGCACAGAGCATGGCTAAGGAAAACCACACTAGGCTGTTGGTGGAGGAAATGCAGGCCAAGATCAACAGCTCCAAGCCCGTTTAATCTAGTTTGTAGTATAATTCTTAAACACACTTTATACATCAAATCATGGAAAAAGGGTAACGATGCGATCTTACATGGGCGATAAAATTAAAGTATTGAAAGGTTTAGAGGGGGTGCGCAAACGCCGGGGATGTATATCGGGGACACCAACATCAATGGCTTGCACCACATGGTTTATGAAGTCGTGGATAACTCCATTGATGAGAGCATGGCAGGCTTTTGCACGCAGATTAAAATCACTTTAACGCAGTATGGCTCGTGCATTGTAGAGGACAATGGGCGGGGGATTCCTGTGGACATCCACTCCACAGAGGGCATCCCCGCCGCCACGGTTGCGCTCACGGTGCTGCACGCCGGGGGCAAGTTTGACAAAGAAACCTATAAGGTCTCAGGCGGGCTGCATGGCGTGGGCGTGAGTGTGGTGAACGCCCTATCTAAAAAGCTCTTAATGACAATCAAAAGAGAGGGCAAGATTTACACCCAAGAGTTTGAAAAGGGTGTGCCCACCACGCTGTTACTTGAGGGGGGTAGCACTAAAGAAACGGGCACCACCATTGAGTTTTTCCCCGATGAGAGCATCATGGAGGTGGTGGAGTTTGACGCCAAGGTGTTGAAAAAACGCTTTCAAGAAATGGCGTATTTAAACCACAGCGTTACCATCACCTTTTGCGACCAGCCCAACAACCTAAAAGAGGTCTACCACTATGAAGACGGCTTAAAGCAATTCATTTTAGATACAAACAAAGCCCCCTTAATCTCTCAAGTCATCACCTTTAGCGGGGAGGGCGAGGATATGGAGGTGGAGATCGCCCTAGCCTACAATGAGGGTTATAGCGAGCAAATGTTTAGTTTTGTCAATAATATCCGCACGCCCGAGGGGGGGACACATGAGGCGGGCTTTCGCATGGGGCTTAGCCGTGCGATCTTAAACTATATCCAAGAAAACGCCAGCGTGCGCGAAAAAGAGGCGGGCGTGATCCAAGAGGACATTAAAGAGGGCTTGGTGGCGGTGGTGTCGGCGAAAGTGCTAGAACCGCAATTTGAGGGGCAGACCAAAGCCAAACTTGGTAGCTCTTTTGTGCGCCCCATTGTGGCAAAGCTGGTGCATGAAAAAATGGCGAAGTTCTTTGAGGAGAATCCCAGTGTAGCCAAGGCAATCATGCAAAAGGCACTCTTGGCCGCTAGGGGCAGAGAGGCGGCTAAAAAGGCAAAGGAACTCACCCGCAAAAAGGACAACTTGAGCGTGGGGACTTTGCCGGGCAAGCTAGCCGATTGCCAAAGTAAAGACCCTAGGGAGTGTGAAATTTATCTAGTAGAGGGGGATAGTGCGGGCGGTTCAGCCAAACAGGGCAGGGATCGCGCCTATCAAGCCATTTTACCCCTAAGGGGCAAGATTTTAAATGTGGAGAAGTCGCATTTAAGCAAGATTTTAAAGTCTGAAGAGATCAAAAACATGATCACCGCCTTTGGGTGTGGGGTGGGCGAGGAATTTAACCTAGAGAAGTTGCGTTACCATAAAATCATCATCATGACCGATGCCGATGTGGATGGCAGCCATATCCAAACCTTGTTGATGACCTTTTTCTACCGCTACTTAAAGCCTTTAATCACTAATGGACATGTGTATATCGCCCAGCCCCCGCTTTACCGCTTTAAGAAAAAGAAAATTGAAAAATATTTAAAAGATGAGAAAGAATTAAACCACTTCTTGATCGAGCATGGGATTGATAGCACTTCTATCGAGGGCATTGGGCGGGCGGATTTATTAGCCCTGCTAAAGACTTTAAGCGGCTACCGCTCAGTGCTCAAAGAGCTAGAAAAACGCCCCTTGATGTTTGAGGTGTTGCGTTATCTAGTGGAGTTGCCAGAGCGTCCCAGTTTTGACACTCTAGCCAAAGATTTACATGCCTTTTTAGAGGGCATTTCTTGCCAAGTCTTGAGCCAAGAGGTGATGGCCGATGGGGTGCATTTCTTTGTGCAAACGAAGTTAGGGCTAGCTGAATTGTTGGTAGATGAAGCCTTGTTTAACGACCCCTTGTTTATAGAAGCTAGGGATTTGGCACAAAAAATCCAAGAATTTGATCTAAGTGTGCTTGGCATGGATTGTTTGGATTATTTAGCCGACATTGAGGGGCGGGCTAAACAAGGGGCGTATATCCAACGCTACAAAGGGTTAGGGGAGATGAACCCCGAGCAGCTTTGGGAAACCACGATGTTTGAGGCTAACCGCAATTTACTAAGAGTGGCTTTAGAGGATGAAGAGAGTGCAGATGCGGCGTTTAACCTATTCATGGGCGATGAGGTCGAACCCCGCCGCCTTTATATCCAAGCCCACGCCAAGGATGTGAAAAACCTAGACATTTAGTCGACAAGCTCGCTAGTGGGGCGTTCGTTTTTGCTTTGCTTGTTCTTTTCTTGGTGGGCCAATTCGGCTATCCGCAGTTCGCGTTTAGCGTACTCATTGTCAAACTCGACAGCTTTTTTCAGCGTCTCAATGTCGATCATTTGAGTAGACAAAGCTTTGGGGTTCGCCCCATTGCCTAGCAAATACAAGGCTATCCCGATGTACTCTTTACGCAAGGGGGTCGTGGAAAAATCACCAACCCATAATCTCTCGACCCTCAAAGCACCCCCGTGTACATCCCCTGCCCCATTGGCATACAAAACATCTTTAACGAGTTTTAGAGCTTTTGCGCTGTCAACTGACACACAAGCCCCCTCGACGTAAGCACTCGCCAAACCCACTTTAGCTACAAGCATGGCAAGTTCTTTATCGTTATGGCCGTGGCTAACGACAAGTTCAAAGTAACCCACAGCCCGGCAAGCGTCCTTTTTAACCCCCCATCCACCTAGATACATCTTGCCCACAAAGGCAGTGGCGAGCAAGTCACCTTTTTTATGCGCTTGTGTGTAAAACACTAAAGCTTCTTTGTTGTGGCCATGGCTTTCAAACTCTATGCCCCTTTGCACCAACGCACTCACACCCTCCTCAGCTTGCAAAAGAACCGAAAGACCCAAACAAAAAACCAACTTTTTAAAAATAGACACAAGACACCTCCTATTTTTGTTCCGTTTAAGTCAAACTCAAGTCAAATTTGAGGGAAACCGGAGATAGCCTTCCACAAACATAGGCGTTTCATTTGAATCTCCTAAAAAGCAAAGTGCTAGGAATCTAACATAAAAGGGTTAAAAAATCAAATTCTCTAAAGCAAGCGCAGAGTTTGGTTTTCTAAAAGATAAGTCCTTGTGCACCCCTTGGCGATCTTTTCATCGTGAGTGGCTAGGATCAAAACCCCCTCTTGTTGGTGGGTATACTCTTGCAACACCCCCATCACGGCTAGGGCGGTGGTGCTGTCTAAATTGCCCGTGGGTTCATCGGCAAAGATGATCTTGGGCTTCTTGGTTAAGACCCTAGCGATGGAGAGGCGTTGTTGCTGTCCGCCACTAAGCTCCCCGATTTGTTGCTTTAGGGTGTGGGCGATGCCAAGGGTTTCTAACAAAGCGGGGTCTATGGGTTGGTTGGTAAGGATGGATGCCACTTGCAAATTCTCTAAGGCATTAAAACCCCTAAAGAGGTAGTGGGCTTGAAAAATGATGCCGATGTCGTGCCGTCTTAGGGCTAAAAGGGTTTTTAAAGGCAGGGCGTAGATGTCTTGGTATTGCAGTAGGCGCACCTGCCCCTGCAAGGGTTTTAGCATGGTGGAGAGGTTATTTAAGAGGCTTGACTTCCCACTCCCACTCACGCCTAAAAGGGCGATGGACTCGCCGGGGGCGGCGTGTAGGTGTAGGTCTTGGTATAACCAATTTTCAAACTTGTGGCTTAAATTGGTGGCTTCTAACATGGGGCTCACTTAAAAACTTGATCGCCAAAGAGGGTGGGGCTTAGGATATAGGCAGGTGATTTGTTGGCGCTGTGGATGATGGTTTTAGTAAAACGGCGGGCGTAGTATTTTAAGAGCATGCGCTGTAAAAAGGGCTCGATGCTGGGCACAAACCATGCGTTGTTGCTGATGACCACCAAGTAGGGAGGGCTGTTTTTATAGGCTTTGGCAGAAGTGCCCTCATAGCACACAAGGGGGCGCAGGTGCAAGGCGGTGGTGTTAAAGTCGCTAAAGTGTTCAGCGTGCCCTAGCTTAAAGACTTCGGGCCCAAAGAAAAAACGATCTAGGGCATTGGCGATGGAGTCAGGAAAGGGCATGCTCTCGCCAAAGGGGGCGAGGATGACTTTATGGGCGTAGTGGTAATTCCCCTTGTCAAAAATGTAGGTGGAGTTGTAGATGGTTTTGCCCTCTTCATAGAGTCCGCCGGCGATGATGGTGATGTCTTGGCTTAATTTGAGTAAGAGGGGGATTAAAGAGCTTTTGTTTAGGGCGATGGGGAAGGCGGTTTCGGGTAGGATCACGGCTTTTTGGTGCTTTTTAATCGCCTGATTGATGAGAGTAAAGTTTGCGTCAATATTTAACTTCAATGTGGTAACACTCCATTTATCCGCTTGGTTGATCTGTGTGCTGATGGGCTCAACGCTTTTTAGTGGGGGCGTGCCCTTAGGCATTTGTAAAGTGCACACCAAGAGCACGCCCGCCGCAATGCGGGCGTACAAGGGGCTTAAACGCTTCTCTACCAAGAGCGCAAGCGCGCATAAAACCACCAAGAAGCTGAGCTTATCCACCCTAAAGAGAGAGTAGGCAAAGAAGGCATCGGGGACAAACCAATCAAAGCCAAAAGGGTGGATGTAGCTGGCTAGCCACAGCGCAGGCACTCTATAGAGCAAGGATTGTTTAAAGAGCAAGAGATAAAACAAGACCCCATAGCAAAGGGCCACTAAGAGAACGATGAGGGGCATTAAAAGGGGGTAGGTGTTGTAACGAAAGCTTAGAGCTGTCCAATAAAACATCCCAAACCCCACGAACAGCCCGAATAAAAAGCGTTGTTTGGCATTTAAGCGCAAACACACCCATAGGCTTAAGGGGGCTAGAACACTCTCTGCCAGTGCCAAGAATTTAGGCGCACCGCTAAAGAGTGCCCCTACATACAAGGGGGCTAAAAACAGCACTGCCCAAAAAATTGGGATTTTGAAGGGCAAGAAAAGAGGGTGTTTTAAGCTTAGAAAAAACAAAAACAAACCTCACAGCAACGATATTTTAAGCTTGGCATTGTAAAATACCTTATCTTAAAGATTGCCTTTGGGGCTTTTGTTGTTGATTTTTTAAGAGAATGGGTGGTGATGGGTTTTTATGTTGACATCGCTTTGTTAGTGTTTGTGGTTGCAGTTGGAATTCGGGGTTTTACAACGGCTTCATTGACGAAGTGGCTGGCTTGCTTGGCATCGTGGTGGGGGTGTTTTTAGCCTCTAGGTGGGCGCATGCCGTGGGGGCAAGTTTTTCTAGTCATGTCTACGCCTTTAAAGATCCTTCACTAAATGATTTAGTGGGCTTTGTCGTGGTGTTGGCGGGGGTGTGGATCGCCTTTTTGGTGTTGGGGATTGTGGTGAGCAAGGCGATCACTCTTAGTAATTTGGGCGTGTTGGACAAGATTTTGGGTTTTGTCTTTGCATGTGCCAAAATGTTTTTGATCTTGTCTTTCTTACTTTATGCCATCTCCCGCCTTGCCTTTATGAAAACCATAGACAACTACTTGCACACCCATAGCCAGGTTTACCCCTACATGTACAGCGTGGCTTCGCACATTTTGCGAATTAAAGAAGTCCAAGAGTTTGGCGAGATAATCCAACAAAAAGCCCAAAACGCTAAAAAAGAAAGCATACAGCTTTTAGAAAAAACGCAAAAATCCCTTGCGCCAACCCATTAAAAGCGAATCAAAATGTTTAACACCCCCTATATCCAACAACGCTTGCAAAAAGCCGACAGCTTACGCCAAGCGGGCAAAAACCCTTATGACAACCAAGTCCAGCGCACTTTAAACAACGCCGCCTTTTTGGAGAAGTTCAGCGACCTACACAGCAAAGACGAGCCCAAAGACCCAAATAGCGTCCACGCCCTAGTGGGGCGGGTGCGTTTCATGCGGCTCATGGGCAAGGCGTGCTTCATCAAAATCGAGGATCAAAGTGCGTTGTTGCAGGTGTATTTGTCCCAAAACGATTTAGGCAAAGAGGGCTTTGAGGACTTTAAAAAATGCGTGGAGGTGGGCGACATCGTCAATGTCATCGGCTACCCCTTTGTTACAAAAACCGAAGAATTAAGCCTACACGCCACCGCTTGTAAAATCCTCACCAAAGCCATTGTGCCCCTGCCCGAGAAATTCCACGGCTTAAGCGACATAGAGTTGCGCTACCGCCAACGCTATGTGGATTTGATCGCCAACCCCGAAGTCAAAGAGGTGTTTAAAACTCGTAGCAAAATCGTCGCCACCATCCGCCGTTTCTTTGAAGAAAAGGGCTTTTTGGAAGTGGAAACCCCGATGATGCACCCCATCGCCGGTGGAGCCAATGCCCGCCCCTTCATCACCTACCACAACGCCCTAGAGGTGGAGCGGTATTTAAGAATTGCCCCCGAGCTGTATTTAAAACGCCTTGTGGTGGGGGGCTTTGAGGCGGTGTTTGAGATCAACCGCAATTTTAGAAACGAGGGCATGGACCACTCCCATAACCCCGAATTTACCATGCTCGAATTTTACTGGGCGTATAAGACTTATGAGGACTTGATCACGCTCACCAAGGAGCTTTTTAGCACGCTCTTAAACACCCTAAACTTGCCCGCCATCCTCACCTACCAAGAGCACCAAATCGACTTTAACGCCGTGCGGGTGCTTGGCTTTAAAGAGGCGCTAGAGCAAGTGGGCGGATTAAGTAAAGACACCATCAACGACCCTAAAAAATTGCAAGCCTATTTAAAAAAAGAGGGCGTGCGTTTAGAGGGGGTGATTAACCATGGCAAGCTTTTAGCCGAAGCCTTTGATTTGTGTGTGGAGGGTAAACTCATCAACCCAACTTTCATCACAGAATACCCCATTGAAATCAGCCCCCTAGCTAGACGCAACGATACAAACCCCGACATTGCCGATCGCTTCGAACTTTTCATTGCGGGCAAAGAAATCGCCAATGGCTTTAGCGAGCTCAATGACCCCATCGACCAATACGGGCGCTTTGAAGAGCAAGTGAGGGCTAAAGAGAGCGGCGATGAGGAGGCGCAATTCATGGATACAGACTATGTGTGGGCTTTAGGGCATGGCATGCCCCCCACAGCCGGCGAGGGGATCGGCATCGATCGGCTAGTGATGTTGCTCACCAACTCTAAAACGATCAAAGATGTGATCTTATTCCCGGCGATGAAGCCCGAAAATAAGGACAACCATGCCTAAGTATTTTTTAGAGCAAAGCGACCCCGAGTTGTTTGGGTTGATTAAAGAGGAGTGGGTGCGTCAAATTGCCCACTTAGAGATGATCGCCAGCGAAAACTACACCTTTGAGAGCGTGATGGAGGCGATGGGCAGCGTTTTAACGAATAAATACGCTGAAGGCTACCCCAATAAACGCTACTATGGAGGCTGTGAGGTGGTGGACAAAATCGAAAGCCTTGCCATTGAAAGGGCAAAAAAACTCTTTAACTGCGCCTTTGCCAATGTGCAGCCCCACTCAGGCTCTCAAGCCAACATGGCAATTTACCACGCCTTGTTAAAACCCTATGACAAAATTCTAAGCATGGAACTTAGCAGCGGGGGGCATTTAACCCATGCATCTCAAGTCAGCATGACGGGGCAACACTTTCAAGGTTTTCATTATGGAGTTAATGATGAGGGGTGGATCGACTACGAGGAAGTTTATAAAATCGCCCAAATTGTGCGCCCTAAACTCATCGTTTGTGGATATTCGGCTTACCCACGAGAAATCGACTTTAAACGCTTTAGAGAGATCGCCGACTCTGTGGGGGCTTTGCTCATGGGCGATGTCGCCCACATCGCCGGGCTTGTGGTCGCCGGCGAGCACCCACACCCCCTGCCCCATTGTCACATCATCAGCAGCACGACCCACAAAACCCTAAGAGGCCCTAGAGGTGGGATTGTCTTAACCGATGATGAAGAGATCGCGGCTAAGGTCAATAAAGCCCTATTCCCGGGCACGCAGGGCGGGCCTTTAATGCATGTCATCGCCGGCAAGGCGGCGGGGTTTTTAGAGAACCTTAAACCCGAATGGCGCACTTACGCTAAAGCTGTGAAAGCACACACGCAGGTTTTAGTGCAGGGGCTCTTAGAGCAGGGTTTTAACTTAGTGAGTGGGGGGAGCGACAACCACTTATTAGTGATGCGCTTTGAAGACTTTAGCGGTAAAGAGGCTGAAGAGGCTTTAGGCAGGGCGGGGATCATCGTGAATAAAAACACGGTGCCCGGTGAAAAGAGAAGCCCCTTTATCACCAGCGGGATTAGGCTAGGCGCAGCCGCCCTCACGAGTCGGGGGTTAGACTCTAAAGCCTTTGCCTTCATCGCTGAGAAAATAGCCCAAGTTTTACGCAATATCAAAGGCGATCAAAGTGGGGTTTACCAAGAGATCGAGGCATTTAGCAAGGGGTATAAAACCTATGCACAGCCCATTTTTTAAGGAACAGCATGGTTGAAATGGACTTAAAGTTAATCAAAATACAAACGGGTTTTTACTATGCCTTAAAGCCGGGCTTGGGACAGAGGGTAACCCACATGGGGCGTTGCTATTACGATAAGTTTGAAAAGGTGGAAGCCCCCCTCACTTCCATGCTCATCCAAAAGCACTGGAAAAAAGAGCTCACCATCGCCCACGCCTTGATTTTGCCCAACAATAAAGTCGAAAACATTGTCTTTGACTACAACGGGCGCAATCCCGAGCGCTTTTACCACAAGGCGCAACTCTTGCTAAGAGAGGAAGGGTTTATAAACTTCACTGCCTACGAGAGCAAGACCCCCGGGCATTTGCACCTCTATGTACACAAGGGCCACACCGAACTTAGCGAAGGACAGCGTTTGATACGCACCTTGTCTATGAAACTCGCACAAGGCTTGCCAAATGAATGGCGGGTTTTCCCCAACACCGATTTACCCCATTCCTTTAATATACTGATCTTGCCCTATGGGGTTTACGCTAAAGAGCGGGGTGCGGGCTGGGCAAGACACATGTAATGAAAGGATCACAATGGACAAAAACGAATTTAGTGAACTTGAACAAGGCTTAAATAGAAGGCTCAATGAAGTGGTGAATGGGCATGAAGAGCAAAAAGGCTCAGGGCTCAAAAAAATCCTCCTCATCGTGGCCATCGCGCTCATCATTTTAGTGGTGGTGGTTTTGGTATTTTATAAAAGCACGAGAGAGCCGGCCAAAAGTGCATCTTTACCCCCTGAAAAAAATATGCAAAAGGTCGGTAATGGCCACGACTTTGAAAGCTTGACTTTAGAACCTGCGGTAAAAAAGCCCGAGGAAGATCGCTTTGATAAAATCGTCAAAGACATCCAGAGCAAGCAAAACCAATCCCCCACAGAGGACAACAATAACGCTAAGTTAAACGCTCTACCAGCAAGTCCCCTAGATAGACCCACACCCACACATAAAGACATAGGACAATCCGCCCCCACGCATAAACCCGTGAATAAGGAACATACAGAAGCCCATAAAGAAATCCACCACGAAGCGCACAAGCCCGAACAAGCACATAAGTCTGAGCACCACGAAGCGCACAAAGCCCACCAAGAAGCCCATAAGCCCACACACCACAAAAAAGAAGCCATCCACACAGCGCATAAAGTGGAGCACAAGGTAGAAAGCAAGGCAGAACACCCTGTCCATAAAGAAAAACCCGCACACGCCACAAAGCACGAGAGCAAACCAGTTGCTAAACACCCGACTGCGGTGGGTCTACCTAAGGGCTTTTATTTGCAAGTGGGCGTGTTTAGTAAAACCCCGAATGCTAAATTCTTAGAGGCACTCAAAGCCTATCCGCACAAAGTCCAAGACTTTAAGGGGCAAAAGCGTTACTTGATCGGTCCCTTTGAGAGCAAGGAAAAAGCCGATGAGGAGCTCGAAAAAGTGAGTAAAGATGTGGCTAAACCCGTGCATGTGCAGATCAAATAATGTTTTATCAGCTGAAATACAGCCCGCATGGGGTACAATCCCCCGTCTTTTTATTTTTTAAAAATTATTTTTCAAAAGGGATAGATATGAACGCTGTGCATTCTCAAAAAGCTCCTAGAGCTATTGGCCCTTACTCTCAAGCGATTGCCACTGAGCACCTTGTGTTTGTGTCCGGGCAATTAGGCATTAACCCCGCAACGGGTGAGTTTGCCGGAGCGGATATCAAGGCGCAAGCCACGCAGTCCATGGAAAACATCAAGGCAATTTTACACGCCGCCGGGCTTGGCATGCACCACATTGTCAAAACCACGATTTTATTAAAAAGTTTAGACGACTTTGCGGTGGTGAATGAAATTTATGGGAGCTATTTTAAAGAACCCTACCCCGCCCGTGCCACTTTTCAAGTCGCAAAACTGCCTAAAGATGGCTTGGTTGAAATCGAAGCCATTGCCCAAAAATAACAGGAGAAGTCTATGCAAAAAGATGCCGTTGTCATCGGTGGAGGCATTGTCGGTTTAAGTTGTGCCTATTCCTTGCATAAACTCGGGCGCAAGGTTAGCGTGATTGAAAAGGGGGATGGGAGCAACGGGACTTCCTTTGGCAACGCCGGATTGATCTCCGCCTTTAAAAAATCTCCGCTCTCTTGCCCGGGCGTGGTGGGCGATACGCTAAAACTCATGTTAAAGGGTCAAGCTCCTTTGAGCATCCATTGGGGTCTAAACGCCCAACTTTATAAATGGTTGTGTAAATTCGTGAAAAGTGCAAACGCCAAAGCCACCGCCCGCACGATGGCACTCTTTGAACGCTACGGGTGGCTGAGTATCGATGTTTACCACGAAATGCTCGCCGATGGCATGGACTTTTGGTATAAAGAAGACGGATTGTTGATGATCTACACCTTGCAAGAAAACTTTGATAAAAAAATCAAATTATGCCAAGATCATTACGATCCTAAGACCTACGAAATTTTTGACGCTAAAAAGACCTTAGAATACATGCCCGTGGCAAAAGAAGAAACCATCGCCGGCAGTGTCCTACTCACTGAAAACGCCCATGTGGACGCAAGGGAAGTGATGGAGCATTTGCAAACCTATCTTAAAAATGCCGGCGTGGAGTTCTACTACAACGAGGAAGTGTTGGATTTTGAGTTTAGCGGGAATAAAGTCAATGGCATCATCACCACGGCTAATCGCTTCCAAGCCGACACGATCATTTTATCCACAGGCGCAAACCCCCAACTCATTAAAAAAACCGGCAACGACTTTTTAATGATGGGTGCAAAGGGTTACAGCATCACCTTTGAAATGGAAGAAGAGCTCAAACCCAAAACTTCTTCCCTCTTTGCCGACATTTTCTTAGCCATGACTCCGCGCAGAAACACCGTGCGCATCACTTCTAAGCTCGAGCTAAACACCCTTGATCCTAGCATCACGCCCGCGCAGATCGCCAACATGAAGAAAAACTTCACCACTTTCACAAAGCCCTTTGTGATGAAAAACCCCGTGGAGTGGAGCGGATTTAGACCCTTAACCCCTAATGACATCCCCTACTTGGGCTATGATAAAAAATACAAAAATTTGATCCACGCCACGGGGTTAGGTTGGCTAGGCATCACCTTTAGCCCTGCCATTGGGCGCGTCATCGCCAACCTCACCACTGAGGGCGCAAACGAGAAAAGCGCAGACATCATGCTTTTCTCCGCTTTTTTCAGGGATTAACATGCGCAATTTAAAGGAAAGCCATGGGTTATTTGAACTCTTTTTTAGATCTCATCAAGGAATGGGTTTGGGGCTTGCCCTTGCTTATTTTGTTGGTGGGCACGGGTTTATTCTACACCGTGGTGCTCAAGGGCTTACAATTTTCTAAAACTTTCTATGCTTTTAAGGTGCTTTGCACCCGCGATGAACACTCCAAGGGCGACATTTCGCAGTTCTCTAGTTTAATGCTCTCCATCGGGGCGACTGTGGGTATTGGCAGCATCATCGGTGTGAGTGTGGCGATTGTGTCCGGCGGCCCGGGGAGTATTTTTTGGATGTGGGTGACGGGCATTGTGGGCATGGCGACCAAATACGCCGAGGGGGTGCTGTCCTTAAAATATAGAGAAATCGGGCAATTTGGCTACAAGGGCGGACCGATGTACTACATCAAAAACGGCTTACACATGCCAAAGCTCGCGTATTTTTTTGCCATTTTCACCCTCATCGCGTCCTTTGGCATCGGTAGCATGACCCAAGCCAATGCGGTTTCCTCGATCCTCTTGCACCACGCCTCCATGCCTGCATGGCTTTCAGGGCTCATCATCTCAGGGATCACGGGGATCATTTTAATGGGCGGGATTCAATCCATCAGCAAGTTTAGCGACTACTTCGCCCCCTTTATGGTGCTCTTGTATGTCCTCACCACGATTTACATCGTAGCAGCCCACTTTAGCGAGGCGTGCAACGCCATTAAACTCATTGTAGGCAGTGCCTTTAGCCCCAAAGAGGCGATCAGTGGGACAGCAGGGGGGGTCGCGCTTTTAACCATTGTGCAAATCGGGGTGTCTAAGGGGCTCTTTTCTAATGAGGCAGGCATGGGTTCCGCCGCCATTGTTGCCGCCGCCTCTAAGAGCGCACACCCGGTAAAACAAGCCCTCATCACTATGTTGCAGCCTTTAATCATCACTCTAGTGGTTTGCACCTCTACAGCCCTTTTAGTGTTGATGGCACCCGTGCACGAAACCTTCCACGATGCGAGCCTACTCACCTATGAGAGCGTGCGCTATTTCTACCCTAATGGGGGCTGGATCGTGTTTGCCTCCACCATCTTTTTTGCCTACTCCACGGCAGTGGGTTGGGCTTACTATGGGGAGCGCAGCATTGAATTTACCTTTGGTGGGGATTACATTTTTTACTACCGCATTTTGTATTTGATCGGGATTTTTGTTGGCTCTGTAACTAAACTAGACTTTGTGTGGAATTTCTCCGACATCGCCAACGCCTTAATGGCCATCCCCAACCTCATCGCCCTTTTATTGCTCTATAAAGTTGTTGTGGCGGAAACCAAATCTTACTTTAATCCCCAAGAGGAAGAAGTCCAACATGCAAGAAAATCACCCCTCACGCGCTAGTTATGTAGAGGTCAACACCGCCGCCCTAGCGCATAATTTTTCACTCATCCAAGAAGTGTGTCAAATGCCTTTAATGGCAGTGGTGAAGGCGAACGCCTACGGGGCGGGGGCTTTGGGGGCTAGCCGGGTGTTTGTCAAACAGGGGGCGATCTATCTGGGCGTGGCAACTCTAGACGAGGCTCTGGAGCTACGCACGGAGTTTAAAGACATCCCTATTTTGATTTTAGGCTATACTCCAGATCACATGGCAAAAACGCTTGTAGAGCACAAGATCACCCAAACAATCTTTAGCTACAAACAAGCCGAACATTTTTCAGCTGTGGCTCTCTCACTCAAACAAAAGCTCAAGGTGCATATCAAGGTAGATACGGGCATGAGCCGCCTAGGCTTTTTACCCACGCAAGAGAACGCTAAGGAAGTGGCGAAAATCGCCAAGCTACAAGGGCTAGAAGTGGAGGGGATTTTTACTCACCACAGCAACGCCGATGCCATGTTCAAAAACTACGCCCTAGAGCAAGCCGAGCGCTTTATGGATTTTTTGGCCCAACTTAAAGCTTTGGGGCTAGAGTTTAAATACCGCCACATGGCCAACAGCGCAGCGGCTCTGTCCATGGATAATTACGGCCTAGACCTGGCCCGCGCAGGGCTCGCACTCTATGGTCTGCACCCCTCAGTCTACACGCAGGACGCACTCAACAAAAAGGGCTTTAAGTTGCAACACGCCATCACCCTCAAAGCCCACATTGTGAGCCTAAAAACCATTGAGGCAGGGCGCTTGGTGGGTTATGGGGAGGGGTATTATTGTTTGGAGCCCACGAGGGTGGGGGTTTTGCCTTTGGGTTATGGGGATGGAATCTCTAAGATTTTGGGCAATAAAGCGTGGGGGCTCTTGCATGGGCAAAAAGTTCCCGTGATCGGGGGGGTGTGCATGGATCAATGTTTCATTAATGTGGGTAAAATTAAGGCACAAGAGGGCGATGAAGTCATCTTGCTTGGCGACCCACAAAGTGGGGCGATGGGGGCGGGTGATGTCGCTAAGATTTTACGCATCATCAATTACGAGGCGATCACGATGCTCACCCGCCGCCTGCCTAGGATTTATTGTAATAGCTCATAAGGAGGCTATATGCTAAAGATTCTTTTAAACTTATGCATCACCTTAAACTTTTTGCCTGCCTCTAACCTTTATGAACGGATCCGCAATAAAGACACAATTATCGTGGCAACAGAAGGCACTTACCCACCCTTTTCTTACCGCAATGAGCAGGGACAGCTCACAGGCTATGATGTGGAAGTGGCGCGCGCTGTGGCCAAAGAAATGGGCGTGAAGATCGTGTTTTACGAAATGTCCTCAAATGTGATGCTTAAAAAGTTACACTCAGGCCATGTGGATTTAATTGCCAATCAGTTAGAGATCACCAGCAATAACAGATATGCCTATTTTGATGAATCCACCCCCTACACCTACTTCCATACGGTGATCGTGGGGCGCAGAGACCAAGACACCATCCACAATTTGGATAAAATTCAAGGACTACGCGCTGCGCAAAGCCGAATAGATTATGCTGGTTTAGCTCTCACCCAATATGCGCACATTATCCCGGCGGAAAACACCGAAAAAGCCCTACTGCTCATTCAAGATAGGCGCGCAGACATTACTTTTAGCACCTCTTTAAGTGCTTCAGAATACATGAGCAAATACAGTGGAGTCTTTAGGATTTTATGGGAGTCTGAGGACGAAAGGCACACGGGTTTTGTGCTCAACAAATTTAATGATGTGGCATTGTCTTGTATCAACCGTGCCCTAGAAAATTTGCGCTTAGAGGGTATGCTTAGAAAACTCAGCTTACGCTTTTTTGGCGAAAACGCCATGCACTAGGGATAACTAGCTTTCCAACTGCACAACGCGGTTCCAAGTGGCGATGATGGAATCAGGGTTGAGTGATAGGGAGCTGATGCCCTCTTTGACCAAAAACTCCGCCACCTCGATGTAGTCGCTAGGGGCTTGTCCACAAATCCCGCAATACTTGCCATGCCTTTTGCACGCCTCAATGGCACGCCTAAACATTTCTAGCATGGCGGGGTTGCGCTCATCAAAGACATGGCTAACCAGTTGCCCATCGCGATCCACCCCCAAGGTGAGCTGGGTTAAGTCATTTGAGCCGATCGAAAAGCCATCAAAAAGGCTTAAAAAGTCATCGGCGAGGATCACATTGATGGGCAACTCACACATGACATATAGCTCCAGCCCGTTTTTACCCGATTCCAGCCCATTTTTACGCAAAATCTCTAAAACCTTTTTACCCTCCTCAATGGTGCGTAAAAAGGGGATCATGATTTTCATATTACTTAAGCCCATTTGCTCGCGCACCATGGATAACGCCTCACACTCCCAACCAAAAGCTTCTTTATACAGATCCGAGTAGTAGCGGCTCGCCCCTCGGTAGCCCAGCATCGGGTTTTCCTCATGGGGTTCATACACGCTTCCGCCGAGCATCCTTGCGTATTCGTTAGATTTAAAATCACTGGTGCGCACAATCACGGGTTTGGGGTAAAAGGCAGCAGAGATCATGCCCATTCCCTCGGCGATTTTCTTCACAAAAAAATCTTTAGGGCTTTCATAGCCCGCAATCAGTGCCTCTACGCGATCTTGGTTTTCTATGGGCTTGTTGTGCTGCATGTCCACTAGAGCTAATGGGTGGACCTTGATTTGGTTAAGCATGATGAGCTCCATGCGTGCTAGTCCCACGCCGTGATTAGGCAGTTGGGAGAACTTAAACGCCTTTTCGGGGTTACCTATGTTTAGATAAATTTTCGTCTTAGGTTCCTGCAAGTTGTCTAAAGCGATTTTCTCCACTTCAAAGGGGTGCGCACCCGAGTAAATGTAGCCAATCTCGCCCTCTGCACACGAGATCGTGATCTCCATGCCCGTGTAGAGCAGTTCAGTTGCCCCAAGTGCGCCCACAATCGTGGGCACGCCAATTTCGCGCGCCACAATGGCGGCATGGCAGGTGCGCCCCCCCCGATTGGTTACGACTGCGCTCGCCTTTTTCATGATAGGCTCCCAATCCGGGTCTGTGTTGTCGGTTACAAGGATTTCACCCTCTTTAAAAATGTTCATGTGATCCAAGCTGTTGATCACCCTCACTTTACCCACACCGATTTTACTGCCAATCGCCCGCCCTGTAAGCAAGACCTCCCGTCCCTCTTTGCTTTTAAAATAGTATTTTTCATACACCCGTGCGCTTTGTTTCAAGCTTTGGCTTTGCACGGTTTCAGGCCGGGCTTGCACAATGAAAATCTCCCCGCTGTCCCCGTCTTTGGCCCATTCAATGTCCATCGGACGGTATTGCCCCGCCTCTTGGCTGTAGTGTTCTTCAATGAGCATGGCATAGCGCGCAAGGTTTAAAAGATCGGTGTCGGTTAAAGAAAAGCTGTTTTGCTCTTTAGGGGTGGTGGGGACGCTCTTGGTGGGGCTTTCACTGCCCCGGCTGGCGTACACGATCTTTTGGGTTTTATCGCCCAGTTGGCGTTTGATGATGGGTTGTTTGCCTACTTTGAGTGTGGGCTTGAACACATAAAACTCATCGGGGTTTACCAACCCCCCGACCACACTCTCGCCCAAGCCCCAACTAGAAGTGATGAAAACCGTGTCTTTAAAACCCGTTTCAGTATCGATCGAAAACATCACCCCAGCGCTGCCCTTGTCGGCGCGCACCATTTTTTGCACGCCTACGCTCAAGGCAACTTTTAAATGGTCAAAATTCCTAGAGGCGCGGTAACTGATCGCCCTATCGGTAAATAAAGAAGCCAAGCACGCCTTAATGTAGTGGATGAGTTCGGTTTTGCCCTTGACATTCAAATAGGTGTCTTGTTGCCCGGCAAAGGAGGCATCGGGCAGATCCTCAGCAGTGGCAGAGCTACGCACCGCCACATCGGCTTCGCGCATGTGGTATTCATCGCTAAGCATTTGGTAGGCTTGCAAAATCTCATCGCGTAAGTCGGCAGGAAAGGGCGTGCCAAAGATGAGCTCGCGGATTTGCTTAGAGCGCATTTTGAGCACATCTAACTCTGTGGTGTCCACACCCTCTAACAAGCTGATGATTTGCTCTTTAATCCCCCCCTGCTCCAAGAGATACCAATAGGCTTGGCTAGTGATCGCAAAGCCATTGGGCACTTTGATCCCATTAGGCACGAGTTCTTGGAACATCTCTCCAATGCTGGCGTTCTTGCCCCCCACCAAAGGCACATCTTTATTGTTCAATTCTTTGTAAAACCGAATGTAGCGCACACTATTCCCTTGCGTTAGTCTCAAAAAGGCCTTATTATAGCATGGATAGCATGGACATGTTAATGTTTAAAAAGGTTTATTTTCTGCTACAATACCCAAATTATGAAAACGCAATCAGCACACGCACACGCTTGGCTAGCTCTTAGGGCTTCGGCGGGCAGTGGCAAGACCTTTGCCTTGACTTTGCGCTATGTCGCTTTGCTCTTTGAAGGGGCGCATCCGGCAAATATTTTAACCTTGACCTTTACCAGGAAGGCCGCTGCCGAAATGTATGATCGCATCTACGAGACCCTTGCCCTTTTAAGCGCGGCTAGCCTTGCCTACCAGCAAGACCCCACCCACCAACCCGAGCCTAAAACCCAAGAAATCCTAGAGGTTTTGCAAAGGGATTACAATTTATCCCTAGCACGCC
The DNA here is from genome assembly GCF_019703325.1 of Helicobacter sp. NHP19-012. Classification (NCBI taxonomy): domain Bacteria; kingdom Pseudomonadati; phylum Campylobacterota; class Epsilonproteobacteria; order Campylobacterales; family Helicobacteraceae; genus Helicobacter; species Helicobacter gastrofelis. Next base: position 19,263 of record NZ_AP024819.1, read on the forward strand.
TAGCCAACCTAAACGCTCCCAAAATCTACGCCGACTTTTTACAAGAAACCCCCCCCATTATCACGATCGATGCTTTTTTTCAACAAGTCTTAAGAAAATTCAGTTACTTCGTGGGCGTGGTGTCGGCTTTTGAAGTGGGCGAGACTTCTTTAGATGAACGACTCAACGCCTTTTTAAGCCATCTAAAGCCCCAAGACTTAGGCAGATTTAAACGCCTTTGTCTGTTGTTGCTCACACCGGGGCGCTCGAGTGTTTCCCACGCACTTAAAGGCTTTTTAGACTTGCACGATGGCGGCGTGGACTTCGCTCCCCCCACCGCCCCAAATGTTAACTTTAAACAACTAGAGCAAGAGATTTTTGAGGCATATAGCGTTTTAAAGATCCCTAAGCAAAGAAAACCCAAAGAAGACTTTCAAGCTGTCCTCAAAGCCTTGGACACACAGGGGGCACAAATAGCCTTAAGCGAAAACCCCGATTTGAAAGCCAAAATTGCGGATTACTTTAATCTAAGAGAAGCCGCTATTTTAAACGAATTTGCCTATTTTTTAGAGTGTTACAAAAAGCATAACCGCAACCCCAACCGCTTAAGTTTCTCCGCAATCACGCTCAAAGTCAACCAACTGCTAAGAGATTTGATCGACAAAGACTTCTTTTACTTCCGCCTAGATAGCCAAATCATGCATATTTTGATCGATGAGTTTCAAGACACCAACCCCTTGCAATTTGGCATTTTAAAGCCCTTAGTAGATGAGATCAAGGCGGGTAAGGGGCAAAAGTGGGGGGATCGCAGTGTGTTTTTTGTGGGCGACTCTAAACAGAGCATTTATGGCTTTAGGGGGAGCAAAAGTGCGCTTTTTGAAAGGGTTTGCACTGAGATACCTAGCCAGTCTTTGGAGCATAACTACCGCAGCACGGGTGTGGTGCTAGACTTTGTGAACGCTACCTTTGCGCCCAAGATTGTAGGCTACACCCCTCAAAAACTTCCCGAAAAACGCCAAGATTTAGCCGACAAGGGCTATGTACGGGTGCAAAGCGTCCCAATAGCGGATTTAGAAAACGAGGCAAAAGTAGAGGCGGTGTTAACCGGGGTTTTAAACGCCATAAAAGAGCTGTTAAACACTGGGGTAGCGGCGCAAGAGATCGCAATTTTATGTTTTAAAAATGATGATGTCAACGACCTAAAGGAGTTTTTAACCCCCCATTTAAAGGGGGTGCAGATTGTGAGCGCGACCGATCTAAGCCTCTTGGCGCAGAAAGAGGTCAAAGCCTTGCGCCACGCCCTGCTTTATACTCTCTGCCCGGCTGAACAACAAAGCTACCACTTAGCCAATGTTACTAAGTTGTGTAGCTTGGCTTTAAATAATCCGCCTACATTGCCCTCCTTAAATTCCAATTTGAGCGCCCATATTTTAAATCTTATGCAAACCTTAGAGCTGTTTAGCCCGAGTGCACTCCACTTTTTAGAACACTCTTTAGAGTTCAACGATCCTATAGAATTTTTAGAAGATTTGGAGCAAAAGAACATCCAAATCGCCCAAAGCGAGGCGGTGGGGCTAAAGATCATGACCATCCATAAGTCTAAGGGCATGGAGTTTGGGCATGTGATCTTAATGGATCGCTTGAGCCAGCAGGCGACAAACGACACGCAACAATTCCTCGAGTACAATCAGCGCATTTTTTATAAACAGAGCCATAGAAAGCATGTAGACCCCCTCTACAAGAAAGCCCTAGACGCAAGCGATGGATCTCGCAAAGAGGAGGGCATTAATGTCTTGTATGTCGCCTGCACGCGGGCTAAAGAGAGTTTAAACATTGTGCAAAAGGACAAAGAAAGTGCCTTCATGCCCCTTGGGCTTTTAGATTGCGTAAAAGGGCAATTACCTAAAAGCACCCCCAAAGAGTCCTTAGCCACCCCTAAACCCACAGGTGCAGCACTTTTAAACAGCCAAAAAGCCTTTGGGGCACAAGAGGACAAAAACCAAAACCAAGAACCTAAAAAAGAGCTGGAGGGCAGCCGCCCTGCGCGGATCTTTGGGCTAGCGTTGCACAAAGCTTTAGAGTTATTTTATGGCTATGGGATTGGATTAAAGGGCGTGCAAGAGTATTTACACCACCACTATGGCTTTGAGATGCCCACTAAGGCCCTATTAAAACGCCTAGAACTGCTAGAGCAAGACAAGGACTTTAAAGATTTGTTAAAAGGGCAAGTTGTGGCTGAGGTGGGCTTTAAATTTGGCAAGGATTTGTTGCGCATGGATATGGTCGCCTTGGATCAAGACAACTGCACCATCCTAGATTATAAAAGTGGAGAGGGGGACATAAAAGCACACCAAGCACAAGTGAAGGGCTATTTGCAAAGAGTGCAAGCCCTCTACCCACAGAAAAACACCCAAGCGTTCTTGGTTTATGTGCTGAAAACCCAGATACAACTGCAACGACAAGGCTAGCCATGCCCGACATGAAAAAAAACATTTTCGTAGATTTTGTCAAAAGCGAATCCTTTGGGGGGATTTTCTTGTTTGTGAGTGCCGTGTGGGCGATGATTTACGCCAACTCGTTTATGTCCCATTACTACTTCGGGCTGTGGCACACCAAGCTAGGCATCGTCTTTGGGATGAAATTTTTTGGTTTCTCCATCCACCATTGGATCAACGATGTGTTGATGGCGTTTTTCTTTTTGGTGGTGGGCTTGGAGATCAAGCGGGAGGTGATGTATGGGGAGTTGTGCGGGTTTCAAAAGGCCGCCTTCCCCGTGATCGCCGCGCTGGGAGGGATGATGGCCCCCGGGATCATTTACTATAGCCTCAATGCCGGCACCAACAGCGCGCATGGCTTTGGCATTCCCATGGCAACCGACATTGCCTTCGCTTTGGGGGTGATCTTGCTTTTGGGTAAGCGCGTCCCCCCTGCGCTTAAAGTTTTCTTGGTAACCCTAGCGGTCGCCGATGATTTAGGCGCGATTGTGGTGATCGCCATTTTTTACACCACGCATTTAAAATTGATTTGGCTGGGCGGCTCGGCGTTGATTTTACTCATCTTGCTAGTGCTCAATCGCTTGGGAGTGAAAAACCTATTCCCCTACATCATTTTAGGTGTAGGGCTGTGGTTCACCACACACAATAGCGGGATCCACGCCACCATTGCCGCCGTGGCTTTGGCGTTCACGATCCCCATTAAGGTTTCTCAACCCTCTAAGGTCTTACAATCCTTTTCAAAAGCCCTAGAGCATTTTAAGGATTGCTTTAAAAACCCCGCCACCAAACCCCTAGAGCAAGACCAAAGAGATGCGCTTTATAGCCTACAAAATGCCACTATGTCGCTGCAAAGCCCTTTAGAGCGTTTGGAGCATATCTTGCACCCCTATGGGGCTTACTTCATCATGCCCCTCTTTGCCTTTGCCAATGCCGGGGTGCAAATTGGCGAAAATTTAAACTTCCATGTAGATGAGATTTTATGGGGCGTGGTTTTGGGGCTAGTGGTGGGAAAACCCATCGGGATTTTAGGCATCACCTTTTTAAGCGAGAAGCTGCACATTGCCAAACGCCCCGAGGGGGTGAGCTGGGGACAAATTTTAGGGGCGGGCATGTTGGCGGGCATCGGCTTTACGATGTCCATGTTTATCTCCAACATCGCTTTTAACAGCGCGGACGCCATGGAAGTGTCTAAAATCGCCATTTTGTTAGGCTCGATCACTTCGGGCATTGTGGGCACCTTATATTTACTTGCACTGGGGGCACTCAAAAAAGCTAAAAATTAGAAAAAGTCGTTATAATTGCGCTTACTCACATAAGGAATTGTATGAATCAAACCAAGGACATCTTAACCTCTCTATTGCCCCTTTTGGTGCTGTTTTTGATTTTCTATTTTCTCATCATCCGTCCCCAAAGGGTGCAAGCTAAGAAACATAAGGAAATGGTGGAAGGCTTGCAAAAGGGTGATAAGATCGTAACGCAGGGTGGACTCATTTGTGAGGTCATCAAGCCCGAGAGCAACTTTTTTAAAGTCAAGCTCAACGATAACATAGAAGCCAAGCTCTCTAAGAACCATGTCGCTTACAAGCTTGAAGACCAAGCCCCAACAGAAGGAAACTAGCCCGTGCAACGGGTGTTTAACACGCGGCTTTTGGCTTTCATTTGTGCCCTAATCTTTGGCGTGGGCTTTGCTTTGCCCAGCTTTTTACAAACCAAAGGCCCTAAGATCACCTTAGGTCTGGATTTAAGGGGTGGGCTTAGTTTGCTTTTAGGGGTGGGCGTGGAGGAAGCCCTAAAGACCAAATACGCCTCCATCGCCTCTTCGCTTGATTACGCCTTCAAGCAGCAAAATATTCTAGTGCAAGATTTGCACTCCTCCTTGCAAGGCGTGTCTTTCACACTCCTAGACAAGGACGATGAAAAGAATGTGGACAAGATTTTAGAGGATTTGCGCAAAGACGGGGCAGAGATCTTCACCACGGGCAATAACTACACCCTACGCCTCTCCTTTAGAAAGACACAAGCCTACAAGCAGCAAACCGTGGTGCAGGTCATCAGCACCATTAAAAACCGCCTCGATCAATTTGGGCTAGCCGAGCCCACCGTATTGCAACAGGGCAAAGACGCGGTGTTGGTGCAACTGCCCGGGATCAACAGCATTGAGGAAGAGCAAAGAGCGAAGAATCTCATCACCAAATCCGCCCACTTGCAAATGATGGCAGTCGATGAAGAGAAAAACGAGTATTTAGACAGCCTCACCGATGAAGAGATTAAAAAGTTAGGCGATGTGGTCTTGCCTTATGCGGGCAGAGGTGGGCAAGCCTATGGGCATTTGCTCTTAAAGGCGATCCCCATTTTGGATGGCGAAATGCTCACAGACGCGCAGGTGGTCTATGACAAGAACAACCAACCCGTGGTGAGCTTCTCTTTAAACTCGCAAGGGGCAAAGATTTTTGGCGACTTTTCAGGCGAGAATGTGGGCAAACGCATGGCGGTGGTGTTGGATCATAAAGTCTACTCTGCGCCCTATATCCGTGAGCGTATCGGGGGGGGCAGTGGGCAAATCAGTGGCGACTTCACGGTCGCACAAGCAAGCGATCTAGCCATTGCGCTAAGAAGCGGGGTGTTGAGTGCGCCCCTGGTGGTTTTAGAAAAACGCATCATTGGTCCTAGCCTTGGAGCAGATAGCATTAAAACCTCGATCGTGGCACTCATTGGGGGCTTTATTTTGGTGATGGTCTTTATGATCAGCTACTACGCCCTCGCCGGGGTGATCGCCAGCGTGGCACTCATTGTGAATTTATTTTTAATTATCGCCGTGATGGCGATCTTTGGAGCGACCTTGACCTTGCCGGGCATGGCGGGTATTGTGCTCACCGTCGGGATGGCGGTGGACGCAAACATCATCATCAATGAGCGCATTAGAGAGGGTTTAAGGCGCAATGAGAGCATTGCTCAGGCACTACACTCGGGCTATGCCAACGCCTCAAGGGCGATTTTTGACTCGAACTTAACCTCGCTCATTGCCTCGTTTTTGCTCTACGCCTATGGCACGGGCTCGATCAAGGGCTTTGCGCTCACCACGGGTATCGGTATTTTAGCCTCGATCCTCACCGCCATTGTCGGCACGCAGGGCTTTTACCAAGCCATTTTGCCCCAAATCTCGCGCAACAAAAACTTGGCGTTGTGGTTTGGCGTGCAGAGTCAAGTTTCTCAAAGGGGGCGTAGTGGAGCTGTTTAAGCGGGTTAAGATCATCAACTTCATGGAGTATTCCAAATGGGGGCTTGCAGCCTCCACGCTTTTAGTGATCGCTTGTTTGGGGCTGATCTTTTTTAAGGGCTTTAATTTGGGTGTGGATTTTGCGGGCGGGAGCGTGGCACAGGTGCGCTTTGTTAAAAACGCCCCCATTGCCAAAATCCGCCATGCCTTCAATGAGGCGCATTTTAGCGGCGTGCAGGTGAGCGCCTTTGGTTCAGAGCAGGAAGTGGTGATCAAAATCCCCGTGGGCAAGGTGCATAAGGATTTGAGCACCGAGATCACTAAGATTTTAAAGCCCTTGGGGCAGTTTGAGATCCGTAAGCTCGATAGCGTAGGGCCCAAAGTGGGCGATGAGCTGAAGAAAAAGGGCGTACTCTCTTTGGTGCTTGCCATCCTTGCGATGATGTTGTATGTGGGGGTGCGCTACGAGTGGCGTTTTGCGCTCGCCAGCGTGATCGCCTTGTTGCACGACAGTCTCATCACCGCCACAAGCGTGATCGTGTTTGACATTGATTTAAACCTAGAAGTCATCGCCGCCATTTTGACGCTGATTGGCTACTCGATCAATGACACGATCATCATCTTTGATCGTATCCGTGAGGGCATGCTCACCAAGCGCACAAATGATTTAGATTATGTCATTAACGAAGCGATTTCAAGCACACTTACAAGGACTTTACTCACTTCCTTAACCGTGTTCTTTGTGCTCTTGGTGCTGTATGTCTTTGGCTCTAAAATCTTGGTGGGCTTTTCCTTGCCCATGCTCATTGGCACGATCGTGGGGACTTACAGCTCGATTTTCATCGCCCCAAGAGTGGCGGTTTTGCTTGGCTTTGACTTGGAGCGCTACCACGGAAATGAGCTAAAAAAAGCCAAAAAGAAACAAGAAAAAGAACGCTTGCGCCGCCAATACGAACACGGGCGGGTGTAGAAAGGAGAGTTATGGACTGGGGTCGGGTTGTCTTTACCGTTTTTAGTTTGGCGAGCACCACCTCCATTGCGGGGTTTTTGTATGAGCCCAATGTGGTGATCCTCTTTGTGGCGTTGGCACTAAACCTCATTGTAACCACGCTGAAAATCGGAGTGCAAAAGCAATTCGCCTCCGAGCTTATGGGCGGTTCGCTAGTCGCCCTCTTGCACCTCATGCCCGCCTTTGTGTTTTTGCAAATCTTAAACAATTTGATCTTTGCCTACACCTTGATGATCGGGGCATTGATCAGTAATGTCTTTTGTTTGGTGCTCTTGGTGATCGACAGCATTAAAAATACGGATTTGGAATATTAAATGCAAACCTACAACCCTAAAAAAATTGAAGAAAAATGGCAACAAGTTTGGGCGCAAACGAACGCCTTTGAACCTAGTGATGACTTTAGCAAACCCAAGAGGTATATTTTAAGCATGTTGCCCTATCCTAGCGGAGAGGTGCATATGGGGCATGTGAGAAACTACGCCATAGGCGACGCTTTGGCGCGCTATGCCCGCCAAATGGGACATAATGTCTTGCACCCCATGGGCTTTGATGCCTTTGGCATGCCTGCAGAAAACGCCGCCATTAAGCACGGCGTGCACCCTAAAAAATGGACCTATGAGAACATGGCAAAAATGCGCCAAGAGTTTAAGGCTCTGGGCTTCTCCTTTTGCCAAGAGAGGGAGTTTGCCACTTGTGCGCCCGATTACACCAAGATCGAACAGCAATTCTTCATTGAGATGTATAAAAAGGGCTTGGTCTATCAAAAAAAGGCGTGGCTCAATTGGTGCCCTCACGATAAAACCATTTTAGCCAATGAACAGGTGATCGATGGGCGGTGCTGGCGTTGCGATTGCTTGGTAGAGCAAAAGGAAATGCCCCAATACTATCTAAAAATCACTGCCTATGTGGAGGAACTGCTAGAGGGCTTAAAGACTCTAGAGGGGTATTGGCCTAACCAAGTACTACGTATGCAAGAAAATTGGATGGGCAAATCTGCCGGCTTAGCCTTTAGCTTTAGCCTAGATCAAGCTAGCCAAGATCTCTTGGGGTATTCTCAAGACTTGGAGGTTTTCACCACCCGCATAGACACCATTTACGGCGTTACTTTCATTGCCCTAGCCCCGGGACATCCCTTCGTGCAAACCTTGCTAGACAAGGGCGTTTTAGACCCCAAAGCCTCTAAAGAAATCATCGCCATCCAAAACACCAACATGCGCACGAGGGCGTTAGAAAAGAGGGGGGTTAGCTTGCCTTTAAAAGCGATTCATCCCCTCACAAAAGAGTTAATTCCCGTGTATGTGGCTAATTTTGTGTTAGAAAACTATGGCAGTGGGGCGTTAATGGGCGTGCCCGGTTGCGACCCTAGGGACTACGAGTTTGCCACGCTCTTAAATATCCCCATTGTCCCCTTGATTGTGGGGCAGGAAGTGCCCTGCAATGAGGTGGGGGTTTTACAAAACAGCCACAATTACAATGGCTTAAGCACCACGGAGGCGAAAGAAAAATTAAGCATGCTCTTTGAAGAGCAGGGCTTGGGGCAAAGGGTCATTAATTACCGCCTGCAAGACTGGGGCATTTCACGGCAACGCTATTGGGGGGCGCTGATTCCCATGGTGCATTGTGCTAATTGTGGGCTGGTGTGTGAGAAGTTAGAAAATTTGCCTATCTTACTGCCCGAAGATGTTACGATCGATGGCGAGGGCAACCCCTTAGACAAGCACCCGACTTTTAAAGACTGCACTTGTCCACAATGTGGGGGCAAGGCGCAAAGAGAAACCGACACGATGGACACCTTTTTCCAATCAAGTTGGTATTTTTTGCGCTACACCACGCCTAAAGAGTTATGGGACAAACAAGCCTTTGAGCCCCAAGAATTAGCCTATTGGCTGGGTGTGGATACTTACATTGGGGGGATCGAGCACGCCATTTTGCACCTGCTCTATGCGAGGTTTTTCACAAGGGCTTTAAGGGATTTGGGCTATGTCAAGTTAGACGAGCCGTTTTTAACGCTCATCACGCAGGGCATGGTGCTTAAAGACGGGGCGAAAATGAGCAAGTCTAAGGGTAATGTTGTAACCCCTAGAGAGATTTTAAACAAGCACGGGGCGGACATTGCAAGGCTCTACATCCACTTTGTCGCCCCCCCGCACAAAGAGCTAGATTGGAACGATCAAGCCCTAGAGGGGGCGGCGCGCTTTTTACGCCGTTTTTATGAAAAATCCTTTTTGGCCAAGCCCTGTGAGAGCGCGCCAACAATAGAGCCAAATAGCCTAAATGCAGAGGACAAACAAGCCCGCCAAAAGGTGCATATGGCTTTGCAAAAATGCCACGACATTTTTAAAGAAACCATCCCCAACTACCCCTTCAACACTTTAATCGCTGCGTGCATGGAGGCACTAAATGCCCTAGAAAAGAGCACGAACACGGCCGTGTGGACGGAGGGCTATTACATCCTCACCCACACCCTAGAGCCCATCATCCCCCATGTATGCTTTGAAATTGCCAATAGGCTTTTTAAGCTTAGCAACTTTAAACCCCTAGAAGTGGACGCCAAGGCCCTAGAGCAAGAGAGCGTGAATGTCGCCATCACCATTAATGGTAAAAAGCGTGGGCTGGTGAGCGTGCCTAAAGACACCCCTAAAGAGGCGTTGCTAGAGACTGCCCGCCAAGAGGTGGCAAAGTGGCTAGAGGGGCAAAGCGTGCTTAAAGAAGTGGTCGTGCCAGCCAAGCTGGTGAATTTCGTGCTTGCTTAAGAAATGTGGCGGGCGTGGGTTTTAGTTTTGTTGTTTGGGGGCTGTGGGTATCAGCCCATCGCCAACTTTGCGGATAAGGTGTTGGGTAAAGGGGTTTATGTGCGCCTCGTAGTGAACTTGCCCAACCCTAAAAACTCTGTGGAGTTTAAGGACTTGTTAAACCGCTTCATCGTGCAGCGCTTCCAAAACACCCTCACCACAGAGAAGCAAGCCGACTCGATCATCACCATTGAAATGAAAAGGGTTATCGACACTTCCATCAGCCAAAACCAAGAGGGTTTCACCACCTTTTACCGCGTGACGGTGTATGTCACCTACACCTACGACAATAAAAAGGGCGTTACTAAGACTTTTGAAGACAATGGTTATTACAACTACGCCGTGTCCTTGCAAGACCCCTTAATCACCTACAACAACCGCCTGTATGCCATCGGGCAGGCGTTGGAGCAAACCCTCACGCAATTTGTGTCCCAAATTGCCTACGAGGGCAAGGTGAATAAATGAAGTTAAACGATTTTCTTGCCACAAAACCCTTTGAGCTCGCCCCCTTTGAGCCTCAGCGTTTTAAGCAAGTCTACAGGGATTTTTGCCAGCATTTTAAAGACAACACGCCTAAAATCCAAATCATCGGTACCAATGGCAAGGGCAGCACAGGGCGCTTTTTAGCCCAAAGCTTGGAGGCGAGTGGCTTTAAGGTCCTGCACTTTAGCTCCCCACATTTGCTAGACTTTAATGAGCGTTTTTACACACAAGGACGGAATGTTCCCCAAAGTGAATTAGAACAGGCCCACGCCTATTTGCAAAGCCTACCCATAGATGCGCACTTAAGCTATTTTGAATACGCCACGCTTTTAGCAGTGGTCTTAGCTAAGGACTGCGACTTTATGGTCGCTGAGGCAGGGCTAGGCGGGGAGTTTGACAGCACCACGAGTTTAAACAAACGCATTGCGCTGGTTTTCACGCCCATTAGTGTGGATCACACCGATCGCCTAGGCAGTAGCTTATTAGAAATTGCCACGACTAAACTAAGAGCGGGGCTACATTTAGAGCCACAAGTGCCTATGATTTTTGCTAAACAAGAGCCGGAAGTGCAAGAGCTTACCAAAAAACTTTTGCCTAGCCAAAATTTGGCTTTTATTGAGGAGTTAAGCCAAGAAGCCCTAAGAGAGGGGCAAAAGTGGGGCTATCCGCCCTTCTTGGTGCAGAATTTACAAACAGCCCTAAGCACCCTAACAGCCCTAGATCTCGCACCCAAAGCCCTAAAACGGCTCAATTTAAGGGGGCGTTTTGAGCACATTACGCCCAATATCTTATTAGATGTGGCGCATAATGTAGGGGGGGCTAGGGCTTTGGCTGAGGCTTTAAAAGGGCGGCAATTAGACTTGATTTACAACAGCTACGCCAGAAAAGACGCATTGGGGGTCTTAGAAAGTTTAAAGCCCTATGTGCAGCATGTGTGGATCTTGCCCGTGCCAGACCCGCAGATCATGCCCCAAGAGAAGTTGCAAGGGATTTTAAAGCAACTCAATTTGCCCTTTAGCCCTTTTAGGGGGGTGATCGAGCCTAGTAAATCTTATTTAGTGGTGGGCTCTTTTAGCGTGGTGCGTGCCTTTTTACAAGGGGGGTTTTTTGGCAGATAAGTTCATGCTCACCATCATTGATGAAAACGGCTCGAGGCAGTGGCGGGTGCCTAGAAACGCTAAGAAGCATGCTTTGATCGCCGTGGCTGTGGTGCTTATGGTGCTTTTGGGTGGAGGCCTAATTTTAAGCTACTTGGTGCATAGGGTCAGCGGCCTCACCTTAGATAAAAATATCATCCAAGCCAATTATCAAAATCTCTACAATAAAAACAGCACTTTAGCCCAAGAAATCATCCAAAAAAACCGAGAAATTGCCCTTGTAACCCATAAAATTAAAGACCTAGAGAGCATTTTGAAAGTGGAAAAAATGAAGGGGAATAAGATTTACAAGGTGGCCCTAGATGCCCTGTCTAAAGCAAATAAAACCCTCGCTTTAGCCCTTATCCCCAATGGCGAACCCGTCAAAAGCTATCATGCAAAGCTGAAGGCGAACACTTTGCATAAAAAATCGCTGGGGCCTTACAGTGCCTATAACTTTAGCGTGGCTGTCAACACCCCCGTTTACGCATGCGCTAGCGGGGTGGTGGATTTGTTGTTGCAACACAATTTTAGAGACTATGGCAAATTGATCCGTCTAGAAAACGCCTTTGGTTTCACTTCTATTTATGCCCGCCTAAACTCCATAGTCATTAAACCCCACACTTTTGTGCAAAAGGGCGAACTCTTGGGTTATAGCAGCGCGAGTTTACACTATGAAATCCGCTTTTTGGGGCGGATTGTGGACATGCCCTTGTTCATGGATTGGAGTTTGGAAAATTTTAGCGTGGTTTTTCAAGACGAACAAGTGGATTGGCAGAATCTCTTTTACAGCATTGAGGACATGGTGCAAGTGCAGGGCTATAAAAAAGCCCAAGCTCAAGGTTTAGGGGAATTTAGTGTGGCTCAATAAGCGGCTGATTTTAATCTTCACCTACAACGATGGGAGCAAGACCCTAAACATCCCCATTGTCTGCAAACAGCTAGCCTATTATTTGCTTTTATTGGTGGTGGGGGTGTTGCTCTTTTTGGCCATCGCCCTTTACACGCTCGAGCACGAGATCCACGCCACCAAAGTCCAAACTAAAAAGCTTAACCGCAAATACCAAAAGAGCACACAAGTCCACGCCCAATTAAACCAACAATTACAAGGCTACCTAGAAGAGATCATGCTCGCCGGCGATCGCATCAACGATTTAGAGGACTTTGTGGGCATCGACAACAGCCAGGGGGACGACGACGCCCCCCTATCTCAACGCCTAGATGTTGCCAGCATCACAGGGATGCAAAAGACCTTTATCATGCGCTTCATCCCCAACGACAACCCGCTAGAGAGTTTTAAAAGGGTTTCTAGCACCTTTGCTAAACGCTACCATCCCATTTTGCACCGCATGGCCAACCACACGGGCGTGGATTTAAGCACCCCCATTGGCACCCCCGTTTACGCCACCGCCAATGGGGTGGTGGGCTTTGCGGGGCGGGGGTGGAATGGGGGTATGGGCGCTTACTCAAGCTCTACCACCCCTTTGGTTTTAAGACCTACTACGCCCACTTAAAGAGAATCGTGGTGAAAAATGGAGAGTTTGTCAAAAAAGGGCAACTCATCGCCTACAGCGGTAGCTCTGGGATGAGCACGGGCCCACATTTGCACTATGAAGTGCGCTTTTTGAACAAGCCCATCAACCCCATGGATTTTATTAAGTGGAACATGAAAGATTTTGATTTTATCTTCACAAAGGAAAGGAACATTGCATGGCAATCTTTGCTAACGATCATAAACAACCTGCTAATGGATCAGCCACCATCATCGCCCAAGGCACCAAGTTCAAAGGCGAATTAAATATTGACTGCCACCTACACATCGATGGCGAGTTTGAGGGCACCATCCACTCGAAAAGCGTGGTGGTGATCGGCAAAAATGGCGTGGTGATGGGCGAAATCTTTGCCTCTAAGATTGTTGTGAGTGGCAAATTCAATGGCAATGCTGATGCCGACATCATTGAAATCATGTCCATGGGGTATGTGGATGGTAAAATTGTGAGCGCAGAATTGGTGATCGAGCGCAAGGCAGTTTTAACCGGCGAGAGCCACCCTAAAGATTCTCTTAAAAAATCTATGGAGAACAAACCCCCCAAGAATGATTCAATCTAGCCTTTATGCAGCTCTAGGCACTTTCAAGCCCACAATCCTAGCCACCAAGGATGCTAAAGAAGCCCTAGAAGCCCTGCAAGTGTGGCGTTTCTTTAGCCCGCACACCCCCGTGTTTGTGCTGCCCGATCTGCGTGCCCACTACCTAGATGACATGCGCGCCTTTAGCAGCGAACTCAAAGAGCTTTTAAGCACTCTAGGGCGTTTTTACACTTCTTTAAGGAGCGATCCCAACACCAAGCTTTTAGCCCCGCTAAGTGCGCTCTTACACCCCTACCTTGTGCCAAACTCTTACAAAGTTTTCGTGTTACTTGTTTGGAGAGCTACCCCCTACAAGAGTTACAAGAAAAATTAAGGCTTTTTGGCTACGACTTTGTGGATTTGATCGAACTGCCCGGGGAGGCGAGCTTTCGAGGCGACATTGTGGATATTTTCATCCCCGGGCAAGCAAAGCCACACCGCTTAAGCTTTTTAGGCCAAGATTGCGAGGACATCCGCACCTTTGATTTGCGCACGCAGCTTAGCGACCCGCCCATCATCGAGCACATAGACATCACCCCCGCTCTTTTTAGCCTAGATGCGCCCACGCATGCGATGCTGCAACAACGCCTAGACAAGCTCAACGCCCCCGTGTTTCTGCCCGATTTGGCCTCCTTGGGCTTTTGGGTGTTGGAGGATTTGGGGTGCGATTTTTTAACGCACTACGCTACCATTTTAAGCCCAGAGGCTAAAGAGCAAGCCAAGGAGTGGCACAGCCTAGAGCCAAGCCCAGCCCTAGAGCGCGCCTTAAGCCTACCCATTTTGCCCACACCGCCACATTACCAAGACATCCAAAAGCCAGCCAACTTACAAGACTTTTTAAAACTCAACGCTGCCAAGAAAGCCACGCTCATCGCCAAAAATGTAGACTTCTTGCCTCACATCAACGCTCCCTTTGAGAGTGCGATCTCGGCGTGTGTGCTACACTTTAGCACCCCCACACAGCTCTTTTTATCCATGCATAGCTACGAGACACCAGGGAGTGCGGGCCACTCCAAGCTCATGCTCAATGAACTCACCCCGGGGGATTTTGTGGTGCATGAAAACTACGGCATCGGGCTGTTTAAGGGGCTGGTGCAGCAAAGCGTGCTGGGCAGTGTGCGCGACTTCATCGCCCTAGAATACCAAAACGCCGACCGCCTGCTCTTACCCGTGGAGAATTTGCACCTCATCGAGCGCTACATCGCTAACCAAGATATGCCCTTGTTAGATAAGCTAGGCAAGAGCAGCTTTGCCAAGGTGAAAGACAAGGTGCGCTCTAAAATTTTAGACATGTCCTCTCAAATCATCGCCTTAGCCGCTAAACGCAACTTGCTTAAAAGCGGCCAAACAGCCATCGACATGTCCAAAATGCAGACCTTTAAAAAAGCCTGTGGCTTTGCGCTCACTGCCGATCAAGAGCAGAGCATCGCCGCCATTTTGCAGGATTTTGCCAGTGGACAGGTGATGGATCGGCTCTTAAATGGGGATGTGGGCTTTGGCAAAACAGAGGTCGCCATGCATGCCATTTACGCCATGTCTTTAAGCGGCAAGCAAAGCGCGCTCTTTGTGCCCACCACGCTTTTAAGTGCCCAGCACTTTGCGACCCTCAAAGAGCGCCTAGAACCCTTTGGGCTGAAAGTGGCAAAACTCGATCGCTTCAGCAAGGATAAAAGGGTGGTGCTGGAGGGCTTAAAGCAGGGCTTGGTTGATGTAGTGGTGGGCACACATGCGCTTTTGGACGCAAAGTTTAAAGAGCTGGGGCTGGTTGTGGTGGATGAGGAACATAAATTCGGGGTCAGGCAAAAAGAGGCGATCAAGACCTTAAGCGAGGGCGTGCACTGCCTTAGCATGTCCGCCACGCCCATCCCCCGCACCCTAAGCATGGCTCTATCTAAACTTAAAGGGGTCAGCACCTTAAACACCCCGCCTAGCATAAGACAGCCCAGCCGCACCTTTGTCAAGGAAAAGACGGATGCACTCTTAAAAGAGGCGATCTTAAGGGAGTTGCGCCGCAAGGGGCAGGTCTTTTACATCCACAATCACATCGAGAGCATGCCAAAAGTGCAGGCCACCCTTTTAAAACTACTGCCCCACTTGCGCATACAAATCCTGCACTCTAAGATCCCCGCCCTGCAGGCCGAACAAGCCTTGCTAGATTTTGCTAAGGGAGAATATGAGGTGCTTTTATGCACTTCGATCGTGGAGTCGGGGCTGCATTTACCCAATGCCAACACCATCATTATTGACAACGCCGACAACTTCGGGCTAGCCGATTTACACCAACTAAGAGGTCGGGTAGGGCGTGGGCATTTGGAGGGCTTTTGCTATTTTCTCGTGCAAGACACCCAAAGCCTAAGCAATGAGGCGAAAAAAAGGCTCGTTGCTTTGGAGAAAAACTCGTATCTAGGCAGTGGAGCGAGCATTGCCATGCACGATTTACAGATTCGAGGCGGGGGCAATTTCTTAGGCGCGGATCAAAGCGGGTACATCAAGAGTATCGGCTACGGGCTTTACACGAAAATGCTCGAAGAGGCGATTTGTGGGCGTACGCAGGATGTGGGCGTGGATTTAAGCTTAAGTGTCAGTGGGTTTTTAAGTCCTAAACTCATTGCCAGCGACAGTCTGCGTTTGGAGCTGTATCGGCGTCTTAGCTTTTGCAAGGACTTGGCTAGCGTGCAAGAGATTCAAGTCGAAATACGCGATCGCTTTGGTGCGCTAGACACCATGAGTACGCAATTCTTGCAAATCATTAGAGTCAAGATTTTAGCCAACCGCCTAAACATCAGCAAAATCTCACAATACGGGCAGAACATCACCTTGTTCATGGGTGGCGATCAAAATGTCTTGTTAAAAGCCCCGAGTAAGGACGATGAGGACATTTTGCAAGCCCTTTTGTGCCACCTGAAGGCACACGCTAAGCCAAAACCTCATCCACAGCCTTAAGCACGCTTGAGGGCAAGAGCCGCGTCATGCAGGCGTGGTTGTCGTGCTTGAGGGGGCAGGTGCGCTGTTTGCAGGGCGAGCAAGGCATGGCCTTAGAGAGTAGGGTCGCCTTTTTGTATTGCCAAGGCCCGGTTTCTCTGGGGTCTGTGGGGCCAAAAAGGGCGATGATGGGGATATTTAAGGCGGCTGCAATGTGCATAGGTCCGCTGTCATTGCAGATAAAAAGGTCTAAAGCGGCGATGGTGTCTATGAGCTCGGGGATGCTTGTTTTGCCGCACAGATTATGCAAAAGCGAGTTTTCCTCTAGCGGCTCTAACACTTCTTGTACCACCGCTAAATCGTCCTTAGCCCCCAGCACATACACCCCATAGCCCCTTTCTAATAAGTTGGCGATCAACTCCCTAAAATAAGCGGGCTTCCAGCGTTTAGCGCTCCCAAAGGCAGCCCCCGGGCTCACCCCTATATTTTTAGACCCTGTGAGATTTAGGGGGTTGGCGTGGATGAGTAGGGGGGCAGGGGGTTTTGGGCACTAAAGGGCTTAGTAGGTGGCAATAACTTTCTACTTGGTGGGCATTGATGGGTTCTAGGGGGTGGGTGAGTAAAAAAGTGCGCCCTGTACGTCGGTAGCCGACGCGTTTAGGTGTGTTGGTCCAATAGAGCAACAAGGCGGCATAAAAGTGGTTATTGAGTGTGATCGCAATGTCGCAAGGGCCGATACGCTTAGCTAGCCGATAGGTGGCAAGAGCGCGCCAAAAGGCCTTTTTGGTGTTGTCGATCACCAGCGTGCAATTAGGCGTGCGCTCAAAGAGGGCGCAAATCTTGGGTGGTCCAACTAAAATAAACTCCGCATTGATCTCTTGAAAATGGGCTTGTAGGATTTGCAAAAAGGGGTTGCCATCACACCATCGCCGAGCCAATTAGGTAAGCGGACTAAAATTTTCATTTATGCACCTTAAAAACCAATCTTTGTTATAATAATAGCCAATATAATAAATAAAAGGGCATGTTAGGTGTTAAAGAGCATTAAAGCCAAAATGACGGCGCGTATTTTAATCGCCGCATCGCTAGTTGTGGGGATGGTTTATTATTGTCTGCGTATTGGCCATGAAAGACTCACAACTGCCCAAAGCGTGGCTTTGATCGAAGTCATTAGCCAAGCCTTGATGAATATGGCCAAAGAAGTTATAAAAGACAGCCAAGGGATCCAAGGCGCGCATGCAACTTTGTCCCCTCTAAAGAAGCGATCGATCTTTTTAGCAAGGAATATCTAAGAGTGCGCACCAATAATGAGCAGCCAAACCAAAAGTTTTCTAAGTTTCAAGTGTCATGTTGCGCTGCATTTTGACCCGGTTACAAAACACGGCATGGTTTGAGCTGTTAGAACCCTTAAGCCGAACCCCCGCCTTTAGTGCACTCAATGACAATTACACAGAAAGCCTAAAGGCAGCGCAGGCACAAAACACGCAAGTTTTTCCCCCTATGCGCCAAATCTTTAGAGCTTTTGAAGCGACACCTTTTGAGAAATTACACACAATCTTATTAGGTCAAGACCCCTACCCGGGCACCTTTAAGCATGATAACCAAGAAAAACCCTTTGCTTGTGGTCTAAGTTTTAGTGTGTCAAGAATCGCCCCCCTGCCCAAGAGTCTGCAAAACATCTATAAAGAATTGCACATCAGCTTAAACACGCCCCTAAGTAAGCACGGCGATTTAAGTGCATGGGCACATCAAGGAGTGTTGCTACTGAATGCGATTTTGAGTGTGCCAAAGGGACAACCCAAGGGGCATGCCCATTTAGGGTGGGAGAATTTCACAGATCAAATTTTAAACATGCTCTCACAGCTGGATCGCCCCCTATTGTTTATCTTCTTAGGCAGAGTGGCACAAGAAAAGATGAAAGTTCTAAGCCAAAACTCTAAACATTTAATCCTATGCGCTCCACACCCAAGTCCGCTCGCTCAAAGCCGCCCTCCCGTTTTCTTGGGTAGTGGGGTTTTTAAAAAAGCCCAAGAATTTTTAAAAGCTCAAAGAATTTCTATGCAGTGGGCTTTAGATTAAGGCTATTTTGTTAAAAATTCCCCACTCCACACTTCCAAACCAGTAGAAATCTTCACCACCCTCAAAGCTAAGATATAATTCGTTGTATGCTGGTCGTTTGTGCGCTGAATGATGGAGGTATCCAAGAAGAGAGTGGGTTTTTTAGAGGAGGGTTGTGGGGTTTGCAATTCCCTAGCCTTACCAATTGTATGGTCTGCGCTATTATCAGCGAACGCTCTTGTAGCAAAGAATTTACCATGGGCACTCTCCTCCAAAGTTTTGAGCAATATTTCAGTGAGTTGCTCGGTGTCTAGCCGTTGTTTGGTGTTGTTGGCTACATCCAAGACTCCAAAGACCGCCCCTTGTAATTGCTGTATTTTGGGGCTTTCTAACATAGAAGCCAAAGCTCTCCTAGCAGTGTTGACAATATCGGCAGCGAGCCCGGTGCTCTTGGATATCGTTTGTGTAGGGGCATCGTTACAACCCATAACTCCTAAGATAGAAACCCCTAATGCACAAGAAACTAGGATTTGTTGGCAAAGACTAAAATTCTTTTTGTGCTCTACCATGAAACGGCTTTATTGCTCCCTAATTTGGTGATGGGGAACTCTCTACTCCACAATTCTAATCCACTCTTAATGCTGACAAGGCGTAAAATAAAGATGTAATCGATGCGCTGTTTACTCGAGCTTACACGGGCGTTGCGCTGAATCACCTTACCGCTTAGGCTCAAATCGGGGGCTCTTAGCGTGCCTTTTTCCTGCGTGGTTTCTTGGTTAAACTCCGCATTGTCGCGCAATTTTCTAGACTGCTCGATTGTTTTGTCCTGACTGCTTTGGCTACCCGCAACCCTTGTTACATAGAATTTGTCCTGCACCTTGTCTTTAAGGGTTTGCAACACCATTTGGGTTAGCTGTTCTGTGTCAAAATGTTGCATGGTGTCGTTGATGACATCTGCAACTTGGATCACCTTTTTACCTTGTAATTGCTTGAAATCAGGGCTTTGCAACATAGAAGCCACAGCGGTTTTAGCTGCATCCTCTACATCTTGGTAATCCAACCCCACAGTGGCGTATTTTTTGTCGTTTAAATCTTTTTGGGAGGCGTAGGACACACCATTGCCGCACCCCGTGATCGCTAAAGCCAAAGCTCCCGCCACACAGGAAGCCAAGATTTTTTTATTCAGTTCCATTTTGATTGTTCCCTTTCTTTTCTACTTGTAGGGGTTTTTGTTGCCCCTTTCCTTTTGGCTCCTTTGCCTTTGACTCATCCGTTCCGGGTTTTACACCCTTAGCCTTGTTTTTCTTTGACGCATTGACCTCTGGCGTGGGGGTTTGCAAATTTGCCTTTGGCGCGCCCACTTTGGGGGCACTCAGCTCCTCAGTCTTCTCTGGCGGTTTTGACACGCCAAGACTTTGTGTATTTTCTTGGGATTCTTTAGTTTCTGGCTCTTTAGTGTGGGTGGGTATAGGTGCGATTTTAGCTTTTTTAGCCGCTTGCAAATCCACGCTAAACAAGACATAGACCTTAGAGGCATCCACCCATTTAGATTCCAAATGTGCCCCCACAAGCTCCACACGCACAGCCTGCTTAGGGGCTTGCCTTTGCTCTGCCAAGACCCAAGAAGCCATTTCATCCCTAGCTTTTGTGCCCGCAAGGTTTGTGGCGTAATCTACATCCCCACCCACAATAGGCGCACTGGCACAAGCTAAAAGGTTGCTCTGTTCTGTGTAGGCTTTAGTGGGGCAATTTTGCACCCAACCAGGAGCCCCACAGCCAAAACTAAAAAACAACAAAACCCCCCCTAGCCAAAGCCTTTCCACCTACTTAGAGGTCATGCCTAATTCTGCACGGATTTTAGACACGATGCCTTGGTCAAGCCCATATAGAACCCAAACTTTGTCTTTCCCAACATATCTAGCGACCAACTTAGTAGCGTTTAATTCTTTGTCGACCACCTCTTTTATTTGTGTGCTGCTAGTCTTGTTCATGGTTTTTCCATCGCTACTTTTTTGGCTACTAACTTCCTTTTGAAGGGTGGTTTGTAGGTTTGCCGCCAAATTAGCCTTAGCTGCTGCGGCTGCCTGATCTGTGGCAAAAGACACATCCCCATCCACAATACCGTATTCTCCACGGCCTAAGAAAACGCCACTGTATTGCTTGTCGTGCATGTTAATGTCGTTGAGATCGCCAGCCACCCACTTGGGTGCGCCCTTGGTCTCCTTATAGTATTCCTTGTTCTCTTTGCTCACCCCAGATTTGGGCTCACCGCACCCCACAACAACCAATGCGCCCACAACACTCCCTAGTAACAACCACTTCTTAACACCCATGTCTGCTCCCTTAAAAATAACATGAAGTCAAATTCTAGCACAAAAAAACAACTAAGACTTAATGCCCGCTTTGGCTTGTGACTCAGCGTGTGTGATGGGAAGTTCTTTTTTCCATATAGCTGAACCATTTTTGGCATCCATTAAATGCAAAACCAACACCGCAACACCTGCTTTAGTGGTGTTTTGTTCTAAATGGGTGCTTAACATCAAACCAGCGGTTTTCGCGTTCTTGGCGTGGGGCTCAATCACAACAAATTTTTTTTGCTCTTTCAGCACAGCTTCCTCTATATGGGTGAGCTTAGCTGTGTCGATTTTCCCTTTGATGCTGTTTTTAGCCTCAACAACAAAAATGTTATGCTCCTTAATTTTTTGCACTTTAGGGTCTTTTAGCATATCCTCTAGTGCGCTCTTAGCCACTTTAGCAACATCTTGGTCTGTAATGGCCTCTGCCTTGGTAACAACTTGACCCTCTTCGGGTTTAGCCACCTGACTTGTGGGTTTACCCTCTTCTTTTTTTACACCGGGTTTATCTGCCCCTTCTTTTTTCATATCTGTTTCAGGGGCTTCTTTGTGGCTTTCCTCTTTTTTGGAATTGTGGTCTTCTTTAGCCTTATCGCACCCGGCTAGGGCTAAAGCCCCAGCTAAACCTAACAACACTAACTTTTTAGAAACCATGTTTTCTCCTTGTTTTGGAATTAAGACAATCTAAAAGGGTTATCCACCACTTTTTTACGATCCACCACATAGGGGATCAAAGCCATGTGCCTTGCCCTTTTGATTGCCACTTCAACCCTCTCTTGCCATTTTTTACTATTGCCCGTCAAACGGCGGGGCATGATTTTATAGCGTTCGGATAGGGAGTGTTTTAACAACTCCAAATCCTTATAATCGATGAACTCAATCTTGGCTTCTGTGTATTTACAGTAGCGTTTCGAGTACTTCTTTCTTTCCATTTACTTCCTTTAGTGTGGTTTAAAAAGGCATGTCATCATCGACATTGATCTCGGGGATTTTTTCTTCCCGCTTGGGGGCTTGCTGATAGCCTTGCGTGGCGAAATTATTTTGGGGAGCAAAACCACCTTGGGGGGTTTGTGCGTAGCCTTGCGGAATTTGCATATAGCCCTCGCTTTGCGCCTTGCTATCCAACATCACCAAATTCTCCACCACCACAACATGCTTGCTGCGTTTATTGCCTGCGTTGTCTGTCCAACTCTCAAACTTTAAGCGTCCTTCAATGAGTACCTTAGACCCCTTATGCAGGTATTGCTGGGCGATCTCAGCCGTACGCCCAAAAAAGGTGAGGTCCACAAAACAAGTTTCTTGTTCCTTGCTCCCATCTTGTTTTTTGTAGGTGTGGTTCGTGGCAATCCCCCCACTCCCCACCACAGACCCACTAGACAAGTGGCGCACTTCTACATCTCTTGTGAAATGTCCGACAAGGGTGATTTTATTATACACCTTGACCTTCTGCTGGGGGCTCTTTGGCAGAGGTTTCTTTGTGGGGCTTTTCAGGCACGGCATGCAAGATTTTCTTGCTCGCTCGATCCACCAAAGTGTGCCACGCTTTCTGTTCTTTTTTATTCTCGTATTTCAAAATGATAAAGCGCAACACATCCTCATTAATGCGGTAAAGCCTTTCAAGCTCTAAAACTGCTTCAGGCTCGGCTTGAAAATAGATGACAAAGTAATAACCCCTTTTGTGCTTTTGAATCTCATAAGCCAAATGGCGTGCGCCCATATCTAAGGTGTTGGCGATCACGCCTCCTTGTCCCGTGATCACTTCTTGGTAAAAAGCAATCTTGCTTTGAAGTTCCTCTTCCACCAAAGTGGGTTTAAGGATAAACATCGTCTCGTAATGCTTCAAAAAAATCTCCTTTTGGTTTACGCCCTTCTATCCTTGAAAAAGAGCAAGGTAACCTCACGATTCTAGCGGATACAATCTTGTATTTTGATTAAAAAATGCCAACTTTTTTCTCTTTGCCCCTGCAAGTTTACGCTGTGCCAACTTTGCAACAAACCAAACAGTGTAGCGTAATCGGCGACTTTTTGGCACCGCCCTTTTAACTCTTTAATCACGGCAGGTGGGGGGGTGTAGCCTAAAATGTCCTTAGCCTGCGCTTGCCCTTTTTGACTATAGGCGTAAAAGCCAAAGAGTTGATAAAAATACCGCCACAACGCCCTAAGCCACTCGTTTTCATCTACCCCCTCATTTTGCAATCGCCCCCAAAGCTCCAACACTCCCCTTTTGGCAAACAAGGCGTTTAAAAACCCGCTCACCTCCACCGCCCCCATGCCCTGCACAAAATCCTGCACCTCTTGTAAGCCTACATTCTGCTCTAGTAGGGCTAATTTTTCTAAATCCCTATGGACCAAGCGCAAATCAAAATTATGCCCCTCTAAGAGCAAGTGCAACGCCTCTTGGCTGATTTGCAGTTGCAACTCATGGATTTTCTCTTGCACTAACTTTAGGAGTGTGTCATAGGGGGGGGTGAAAAAGCGCACTTCTAGCACCGAGTCTAATAAAATGGGGTGCTTGAAATACCCGCTAAATTGCCTAAAATCTTGGGCGTACTCGCTTTGGCTTTTCGCCCTATAAAACTCAACGATGAGGGCGTTTTGGGGGTTCTTGACTAGAGCGTCTAAGAGTTTTTGGATATCCTTGACCCCTAGTTTTTTATCTAGCTTTAGCCACACTAAATTACCCTGTGCAAATAGGCTAGATTGCCCGAGCCACTCCAGACACTCGTTTAAATCAAACTCGCTAAAATACGCCCGATTGACTTGCGCTTGTGGGTAGAGCTTGGCGATCTTTTGCCCGTAATACTCAATGTAAAAATCCCACTCTCCATAGAGCAACACCGCCCTAGGGATGTGGGTTTTTAAATAGTTTTCTAGGTCTTTCTGGTACATAAAATCACTTCCAAAATTTGTAGGATATCATGGTGGTGGTTAGGGCTTAAAGTAGCAAAAATCTTAAAAAGTTCCAATAAAAAATCTTTGTGTTCTGCCCCTAAAATAAAAACCACACTCTTTTAACCCCGCCCTTCTTCCTAAAAGTGGGGTTGCTGTGTTTAGGTGGGTGATAGGAATACAGACATAGAGCATGGATTGCACCCCCATTGCCCCTTGTAGCAATACAGGCCGTATTTTTGTGGGGCGACTAGCACGCTATGCGTCTTTTGGCTTGGCATAAAGGTTTGTGAGCGGACAGGGCGTTGATGTCTCTTGGCGGGTAGAAGAATGCCTGCGTCTCTTTTGCCTTTTTAGCGTTGGGGTATTTGTCTATGTGGGGGGTGATGGGCTCAGTCTTTGAGTTTAAAGCCCTTGCCCTCTAGAGTAGCAAAGAGGAAATTGGCGATAAAATCAAAATCCACGCCCTGCTGATCCCTTGCATAAAGGGCTAAAATAATAGAAAGGGGCAAAGACACTTGGGACAAAAGATTTTAGATCTCAACGATGAGGGCGTTTTTTAACAAAGAACAAAGGATCTTCATTTACACAAGTGCCGGGCACTGAGCCCCAAGTAGAACTTAAGCCACCACCCTACCTAAGAGTATCCCCTCTTGGAAGCTGTGGCAGTGGGCGATGTAGTGCCCCGGGGGGGTGTGCTCTAAATGGCTTTCATTGATTAAAATTTCTCCATCGATCTCTAAGCCCCAACGCCGATCACGCGCACGCAAAAAGAGATTGTCCTCGCTAGCCCCCTCCACAATGACCTCCAAGGTCTGCCCCACGAGGCTTTGCATGGAGGCTTGCACCTGCTCTTGCACTAGGGTATTGATGCGATCGAGCCTCTCATTAATAAGTTTCTCTGCAATTTGGGGCATGCCATAAGCCTTTGTGCCCTCCTCAGCACTGAAGGCAAAGAGATTTAAGCGGTCAAATTTAAACTCTTGTAAAAACGCCTCTAGCTCATCTATGTCGCTCTCTTGTTCGTGTGGGTGACCTAGAAGCAAGGTAGAGCGTAAAAAGCTACCGGGCACCGCACGCATGGCTTTTAAGAGCTCTAAATGCTTGGCTTTGCTAGAGTTACGGCGCATGGTTTTTAGCATGGAGTCGCTGATGTGCTGGATGGGCATGTCAAAGTAATTGGCAAAAATAGGCGAGTTTGCGATCGCCTCGATAAGTTGGTGCGTGGTGCTTGTGGGGTAGAGATAAAAAATCCTGGCACTTTTGAGTGTGCCTTGTTTATCAATGGCTTTAATGAGCTGGGTTAATCCCTCTTTAACGCCTAAATCTTGCAAATAAGAGCTAGAGTCTTGGGCAATAAAACTAATGTCCGTGTAGCCTCTCTTGGCTAGCCCCTCCACTTCGTTTAACACACTCTCTATGCTCTTGCTTTGCAAACGCCCTTTAAAGCTGGGGATCGCACAAAAGCTACAACTTTGGTTACACCCCTCGCTTAATTTGACATAGGCATGCACAGACGAGCCGATGATGGTACGGGCGTGTTGGCTAGCTAAAAAGACGCGTTTAGAAAACTGGCTTTGCTTTTGGGCGAGCAGGGTGTCTATTTTGTCGTAATCGCCCACGCCCGTGAAAATGTCGATTTCGGGCAATTCTTTCGCCAACTCTTCTTTATAGCGTTGGCTAAGACAACCGCTAGCCACGACCACCGCCCCCTTTTTACGCCCCTCAATGGCTTCTAGCAAAACCCGAATGCTCTCCTCTTTAGCCGACTGGATAAACCCACAAGTATTCACAATGATCGCATCGGCGACGCTTAAATCGTTGGTGAGTTCGTAATGGGCGAGTTTGCCTAGCATCACTTCACTATCCACTAAATTTTTAGAACAACCCAAAGAAATCAAATGTAATTTAGGCAATGTAATCTCCCTGTGTATCCACCTCCCAAAAGAAGTCTATCCACGAAGTCGCCTCTTTTAGGGTGTAATCCGCCTGAAAATGTGCACTCTTATGCGCAAAGAGCACCGCACTTTTAAAGCGGGCTGTGGGGTAATGTTCTTTTAGCACCTGCATCACGCCCAAAAAGCTACGGCCACTATCCACGATCTCATCCACAACTAGAATTTCTTTGTGGGTGGGTTTGAGTTTGGGGACATTGTCGATCACAAGTTCACCTTGTTTGCGATCCGTTCCATAAGAGCTCGCGTTGATCGCATAGACCTCTTTAGTGTCCCAGTAAAGCCCCAAAAAGTGCGCCAAAGTCATGCCACCCCTTAAAATAGACACGATCGCTTGGGGTTTAAAATCCACCTCAACCATTTTGGCTAAATCCACCACATCTTGTCTAAATTCGTTGTAGCCGTAGTAAAGGCGCATTAAACCTCCTTGTAGTGGTGTTGCATGAACGCCTTGATCGCCACGCCCTCAAAGCTTGGGCGCAGTTTCAAATCCACAAGGCTTTGCTCTAGGGCACTTAGCACCCATGCGCTTTGGTGTGTTTCTATGATCCCCATGTGGTTGATACGCAAAAGATAATCTTTTAGAGCGTCCTGTCCGCCTGCTACCAAGACCCCATATTTTTGGTGTAGGTGTTTTCTAATGCGGCTTGCTTGTTCATGGTAAATCACAGACATACACAGCGCGGGGGCTTTGGGGTAAATTTCAAGCCCTAGGGCTTCAAGGGCTTTGTGGGTGCTCTCCGCCCTCTTTTTCGTGGCAGTGTAAAGGGTGTCAAATCCGCCTAAATTTCGCACACACTCAAAGTAGGTTTGTAGTCCCAAAATGTGCAAAATGCCCGCTGTGAAGGCGGTGGTATTTTTTTGCTGGTTTTTTAGCTCTAGTTTGAGGTTAAAGTAATAGCCCCGATCCTCTAATTGTGAAAGCGCAAAATCGCTTAAGCCCAAAAAGCTCAAGCCCACAGGGAGCATGAACGCCTTTTGACTACCGCCGATCAACACATCGATATGGCTTGTTTGTAAAGGCTCGACCCCTAGAGCGGTGATGGCGTCAATGATTGTAACAATCTTAGGGTTGTGCTCTTTAGCCACTTCGCTGATGCCCTCAAAGTCTAAACGCAGCCCCCCCGAAGAGTCGCACACTTGCAGGGCGATCGCTTGGATACGGGGGTTTCTTTGTAAGGTTTCTAGCACTTGATCGGGGTTAATGGGGGTGTCCCACGCGCTTTTGATCTCCACCACGCTTAGGCTATGTGCCCTTGCGATCTTGCCAAAACGCTCGCCAAATTTGCCATTATTCAGCACCAACAAAGCGGGCTCTGTGCTGGGGCGCACAAATTGCAACAACGCCGCCTCCATCGCCCCCGTGCCGCTACTAACGAGAGTTAAAACCTCAGCAAGCCCTATCATCTCTTTGAGTTGTTGGCGCACAGAGCCAAAGATCGCCTCAAATTCAGGCGTGCGGTGGTGGGGTATAGGTTGGCTTAAGGTGTTGGCAACGGCGGGGTGTAGGGGAGTGGGTCCGGGGGTGAAGAGCAGGGTCTGCGTGGGTTTCAAGCGTCCTCTTTAATTGGCAGTGTAAAGTGTCAGTATAACATAAACCCGTGGGTTTTGGTGTATAATTCAAGGTAAAGGATTTGTATGCGTCTGTGCTTGTCTTTGGTGTTCATCACCCTTTTTGCCCCCTCGCTGTGTGCGGAGTTTTCGTTGCAAGCGATCGATGATGCTGTGCGTGAAATGGCGGTTTACCAAGTGAGTGTGTGTGAAGACATCACGCTGTTTAACGACCAGCTCAAACACTCCACCGCCAAAGACCGCAAAAGGCAAAAGACAGACACCAACGATGAAAAGGATTTATTCAAAGAGAGCACCATTTTATTCCAAGTCTTGCAAGAATACTACACGAAGGACATGGTGTCACTTGATTACCTTGAAGGCGTGTTTCAAGGTTATAAAACCATTCTAGAAGATGCTTTAAAAGATCCCCACCTAGCCCCCCTCATCCCCCTCTTGCACGAGATTGTAGATCAACTCCAAACAATGGCAAACCTAGAGCGCAAACTCGTTACCCTAATCGATGAATGATCCCTTAAGTCTAGTCCTCTTTGAGTTAGAGCGCTAACTTAAATCATCTAGGAGGCTGATTTTGTTGCAACATGTGGAGTAGATTCGCCACACCCCCCTTAGAACTGAGCTTTTTAGCAAGCTGGCTTGCTTGATCGAATCTCTTCAAAATCCTATTGATCTCAGCCACATCTAACCCCGAGCCTAGCGCAATGCGTTTTTTGCGGCTGCCATTGAGGATAGACGGGTTGTCGCGCTCTTTAGCGGTCATGGAGTTCACCATCGCCTTAATCTTTTTGATCTCCGCTGAGTTTTCTAAATCCGTGCCCTTAAGTGCCCCTGCCACCCCACTAAGCCCGGGGATCATCGACACCAAAGAGCTGATGGAGCCGAGCTTTTTAACCTTTTCTAACTGCTCCAAAAAGTCGTTAAAGCCAAATTGCCCCTTTTTGAGTTTTTTAGAAATGTTTTTGGCCTCTTTGGGGTCGATCACACTGCTAGTTTTCTCTACTAAACTCACAATATCGCCCGCGCCCATGAGGCGATTAGCGATGCGCTCAGGCACGAAAATATCTAAATCGGGGATTTTCTCCCCATGCCCGATAAAACGCAAGGGGATTTGAAGTTGGTGGGCAATGCCAAGAGCCACGCCCCCCTTGCTATCGCTGTCAAACTTGCTTAACACCACCCCACTAATGCCTATCTCGGTGTGGAAAGTCTGGGCGGATCGCACCCCGTCCTGCCCACTTAAAGCATCCGCCACATAGAAGGTTTCCAGCGGGTTTAAGAGATTTTTTAGGGCTTTGAGCTCGTCCATTAAAGGCTTATCGATGGCTAAACGCCCCGCACTATCCACAAGCACCACATCAAACTGCCCCTCTTTCGCCCTCTCTAGTGCCCCCTTAGCAATGTCAAGCACGCTCCCCTCTTTATGAAACACCTCCACCCCGATTTGTGCCCCCAAAACCTGCAACTGCTCTATAGCGGCTAACCTCTCCAAATCGCATGCCACCAACAACACCTTTTTATTACGGGTTTTGAGGTAGTTTGCTAGCTTGGCGCAAGTCGTGGTTTTGCCCCCCCCTTGCAAGCCACACATCAGCACGATCGTGGGCGGTGTGGGGGCATAGACAAAACCGCTAGCAGCCCCGGGCACACTCAAAATCTCTAATAAACTCTCTTGCAGTGCGTCTAAAAACTGCTGTTTGCCAATGCCCTTTGCTTTGGTCTTTGCCTCTATGTTTTTAACGAGCTCTTTGGCGACTTTGTGGTGGACATCGTTTCTTAATAAAGCTTTTTTGAGCTCATCTAGGGCTTTTTCTAGGGCTTTTAAATCGTCTTGGAAGCGGATTTTGCCTAAGGCGTTTTTAAAAGATTGTGTCAAGGTGTCAAACATACTTATCCTTCTAGCATTAAAAGTTCTTTTTGCACTTGGGCTTGTTTTTCAAGTATGGTCTTGTTGCGTTCTTGCAGACTTTCTAGCAAAGCCTTAGGGGCTTTAGCCAAAAACTGCTGGTTGTCTAAATTCAACTTCGCCTGCTCTTTTTTCAACTTCTCTAATTGTGCTTTTAAACGCCCTACAAGCGCGCTTACATCCACCCCCTCTAGGCTGACATGCACTACACCCAGCTCCCCCGTGTCGCTCAAAGATTTAGGCGGTTTGCTTTGTGTTACAGAAATGCTAGGGATTTTGCTAAGTTTGCTAATGCATTGCAAATCCTCCACTTCTAGGGCAGTGGCACTCTCAATAGAAGCGGACTCAATGGGGGCGTTTAGCAAAATCTTAAGCCGCCTAAGTGCCGTGATGCTCTCTTTCATTAAGTTAAAGCGTGCCTCCAGCCCCTCATCTTGCGTGCTGTCTTTGGGATAGGGGCTTATCATAATGGACGGGGCATTTTCTAGGCTCTGCTGATCTAGGCTTTGGTGTAAATACTCGCTAAGAAAGGGCATGAAGGGGTGCAAGAGTTTCAAGCCCTCTTTAAATACCTCTATGAGCTCGCCAAAGACTAGGGGGGTTTGTTGGCTGTGCTTGAACGCCTTAGAAAACTCCAGCACCCAGTCACAAAACTCGCCCCAAAAGAAGCGGTAAAGGGCGGTGGTGGCATCGTTGAAGCGGTAAAGCTCCAAAGCGTAGCGCACCTCTTTAGTAGCGGCATTTAGGCGGGACTTGGCATACGCCCCTAAGCTTGTGTTAAAGCCGGTGGTTTTGGTGGCAGGTTGTGTGCTTAAGAAAAGGGCGGCGTTGTAGAGCTTGTGGCTAAAGTGTTTGGCTTGCTCTAGCACTTTGGGGTTTAGGCATAAATCCCGCCCCTGCACGCATAACATCGCCAAAGCAAAACGCACGGAGTCGCTCCCATAGGTCTTAATGAGCTCTAAGGGGTCGATCACATTGCCCTTAGATTTACTCATCTTTTCGCCGTTTTCATCGCGCACCAAAGCGTGTAGGTAAATGTGTTTAAAGGGCAACTTGCCTAGCAAACTCTCCCCACTTAAAAGCATCCTTGCCACCCAAAAAAAGAGAATATCAAAACCCGTGATTAACACGCTATTTGGATAGAAGTCTTTTAAATCATCGAGGTTAAACTTCACGCCCTCAAAGCCCTCTAGCCCTTCTTGGGCAAAGCCTAGCGTGCTAAACGCCCATAGCCCTGAGCTAAACCAAGTGTCTAACACATCGGGGTCTTGCTCTAGGTGGGTGTCGCCACAAGTGGGGCAGTGTGTGGGGGTTTCTAGGGGCACAAACTGATGCCCGTTAGCACAAGTGAAAACGGGGATTTGGTGTCCCCACCAAAGTTGCCGGCTGATACACCACGGGCGCAGCTCCTGCATCCACGCATTGTAGTTGTTGCGCCAGTGGGGGGGGTAAAATTGCGCTAAACCTTGCGCCATTTTTTCTATAGAACCTTTGGCAACTTCTTGTTTGACAAACCACTGCTTAGAAATGTAGGGCTCAATGGGGCTATCACAGCGGTAGCACACGCCCACTTGGTGCGGGTGTTCTTGCACCTCTTTAAGATAGTCCCCTTCTTTTAAAGCCTCTACAATCTTAGGGCGTGCCTCTAAGCGGTCTAGCCCAGCAAATGCCCCGGCATGTGCGTTTAACACCCCCTGCTCGTTAAAAATCACCAAAGGAGTTAAATTATGCCTTTTACCCACAGCATAGTCATTAGGGTCGTGGGCGGGCGTAACCTTCACGCACCCACTCCCAAAGCTAGGATCGACATACTCGTCGGCTATAATGGGGATAGAGCGGTGTGTGAGGGGCAATAAGGCGTTTTGCCCGATTAGGTGTTTGTAGCGTTCATCCTCAGGGTGCACCATTAGAGCGACATCCCCAAAGAAAGTTTCTGGGCGCGTGGTCGCCACCACCACCTCTCCCCTACTTTCTAGCGGATAGCGTAAATAATACAGCTTGCCTAGCTCCTCTTTATACTCCACCTCAATGTCCGCTAGTGCCCCATCCTTGCAGCACCAATTGATCATATAGGTGTCTTGCACAATAAGCCCTTTGTCAAACCACGCTTTAAAGGCACTCCTCACCGCCTTTTCTAAGCCAGCGTCCATGCTAAAGCGCAGGCGGCTCCACGCACAAGATACCCCAAGCTCTTGCATCTGCTCTAAAATCTGCCCCCCGCAAGCCTCCTTCCACGCCCACACTTTTTTAATAAACGCTTCACGCCCGAGTTGTTCCTTTTTCACCCCTTGCGCGAGTAGTTGTTTTTCCACGACATTTTGCGTGGCAATCCCGGCGTGATCTAAGCCGGGCTGATAAAGCACCCGATACCCATCCATGCGTTTAAAACGCACCAAAATATCTTGTAAACTCAGCGTGAGCGCATGCCCCATATGTAGCCTGCCGGTAACATTTGGTGGGGGCATGATGATGCAAAAGGGGGGTTTGGTTGTATCCTCACTCACCTCAAAATGCCCCCGCTCTTGCCAAATTTGGTAAAAGCGTTTTTCTAGGGCGTTGTCAAAGGGAGGGAAGTCCATGAGAATCCTTAGAAGTTTTTGGTTTATTCTAGCTTGAAGTGGCTTAAGAAGGAAAGGATGCATAGCGTTTTTGCATGGATAGCACTTATTCTAAGCGCGACTAAGCTATTTGAGCGTTTCCTACGCTATCCCACAAAAAACACCTTCACCAACCCAAAACCCCCAAAGATTAAAATGATAAAAAGTGCAAAGGCTAAACCAAAAGCGCGCCCCCCTAAGCTTAAAAACTTTTTTAGCTCCACTTGTAAGCCCAAAGCCCCCATCGCGCACACCAAGCACACCACAGACCCAAAACGCAACATCTCCACGCTGTGTTTGAGCACCTCGGGCGCCACAAAGCCGCCAAATAAGGGCTGTAAGCAAGAGTGCACCACCACCATGCCTAAGAATATAAAGGCAAACCAAGGCACTTGTAATTTGACCTTGTGCTTGTGTTCAGCGTTCGTGCTTTTCAAGTAAAACGACACGGCTAAAAGCAAGGGGATGAGCATGATCACGCGCACCATTTTTATAGTTACAGCGACCTTTTCGGCCTCTAAAGAAATCCCACTCGCCGCCCCTGCAACATTGGCGACTTCGTGCAAGGTCGCCCCAATATACACACCCTCAGCAAGGGGGCTTAAGGGCACCCAGCCCAAGTTATAAACAAAGGGGTAAAGAAACATTGCCAAGAGCCCAAAGACGATCACGGTGCCCACCGCCACCACGCCCTTAAAGGGAGGGGATTTAAGCACACTCTCTAAAGCCAAGACCGCCGCCGCCCCACACACTGCACTCCCACACGCCACGAGCATGCTTAAGTCTTTCTCTAAGCCCATTTTGCCCCCCAGCCACACCCCGAGTAAGAATATCCCTACAACCACTACCAACGCCACAAACAAGGGGGTGTAGCCGTAGTGCAGAATATCGTTGATCGTAACATTAAAGCCGTATAAAATAATACCCAAGCGCAAGAGCTTTTTAGCACTAAAATGCACGCCGTGGTGCGTCCAGTAGGCGATTTTTGGGTAAAGAAACGAACCCAAGAGCCCAATTAAAACCGCCACTAACAAGGGCGAAATGTGGTGTGTGGTTAAAAAGGGTAAATGGGCGATTTTTAGCGACACAAGGGCTAAAACCCCTATGACACAAAGCCCTAAGATTGAACCCAACATAATATTCCTATGTGTGTGCATGCCTCAACTTTATTTTATTTCGCTGTGATTAATCTGCGCATTCTATTCAAAGGCGCATGGGGTAATCGCTGTCCGGTTTTTAGCATATTTGCAATGGCAAAGAGCTTAAAGATAATTTTTTTCGGTATTAACGCCCCTAGAGCGAAAGGCACATGGGCATTATCTATGTTTTTTAGTCTCAAGCTGTCGACTCCAATCATCCAACGCTGTTTACATATACTCTAATCCTTTTGGGGAAGATGAGTAAAAAACTAAATTTTTACCCTTTACGCATGGTGGTTTTAAGCTTTAGGGTTTCTAGTGTATAATGGGGGCTAATTCTTAGGTTTGGGAGGATGGCATGCCCATTGATTTAGCCGAAGTTACGGGGCAAAAGGCGGCGATGGAAAAAAAGAAACACGAGCCTAAGATCGCCAATGGCTTAGATAAAGACGCTTTTATGAAGCTCTTTTTAGAGCAACTCAAAAACCAAGACCCGACCGCCCCGATGGAAACGGATAAAATCATTAGCCAAACCGCCCAACTCTCGCAAGTGGAAATGCAAGAGGAGAACAAAAAGACGATGAAGGAAGTCGCCGATGCGATGCAATCTACGAGGGACACAAACAAATCCTTAAAGGATTTTCAGGGCAAGCTTAAAGAAACCTTAGACCACCTAGATCAGGGCGTGGACAACACCTTAAAAAGCAACTTGGCGATGACGCAGGCGAGCGGGCTTAACAGCGTGTCGATGATTGGCAAAATCGCCGAAACCGATGTCAAGGGGATCAATGTTACAAAGGGCAAGGTCGAGTTTTCGCTCTACTTTGACGAGCCCATTAGAAACAGCGAGGGCAACACGGGGGTGCAAATCTTTGACAAGGATAAACAATTGGTCCGCACCCTATCGCTCAAAAGCAAAGAGGGGCAGGGGGGGTATGTGCGCTTTGAGTGGGACGGCTTGAACGATCAAGGCAAGCCTGTCGCCCCGGGCACTTATGAAGTCTTTGCCGAGTATAATTTAGACCCCAAGAGTAACAAATACCTACACACCCGCATAGGGCGGGGTGAAGTGCAAAGCGTGGTGTTTGAAAAGGGCAAACCGATGTTACGCATGGGCGAAATGGTCTTGCCAATGGATAGTGCCCTAGAGTTTTACGATCGCAACACCACCAGACGAGAAAAAGAGCAAAGAGAAAACGCCGTGCATTTTGTGCCCGAAAAATCTGCTCCCAAACCCACCGCCCCTACACAAGCGGCTAAACCCACAAATTTAAACAATCTGCCCACTCTTGCCAAAACCCCCACCGCCAGCCACGCAGGCACAGCCCAAAGCTTCAACGCCACCACCCACGCCCCAACAACCCCCCTAGCGCATAACACGCCTCTAAGCACCCCTAGCCACACAAACCCCCTAAATGCCCCACACACCGCGCAGACAAGCGCATTAAACCAAACACCCAGCCACGCCCCCCAAAGCCCGCATGTGCCCCACACACAAAGCCCCCTAAACACCCCACACACCGCCCAAAATGGCGGGCTAAACCAAATGAGCCATAGCTCCCTAAACGCAATGCAACACACCGCCAACAGCCACAGCCCCCTAAGTGCGCCTAACCCCTTAAACAGCCCCACCCACGCTATGCAAGGCTTTAACCCTGCCAGCACCGCCAACACAGCACCCCACCGCCCTAATCCTTTAGAGCAAGCCAGCACCCACGCTAACCCCACTTCTAAGAGTCTTGCATGAACGACACCCTTTTAAACGCCTATTCAGGCATCAAGACCCACCAATTTGGCATAGACAGCTTGTCTAACAACATCGCCAACATCAACACGGTGGGCTATCGAGAGAACACCCCCGAGTTTAAATCCCTTTTCTCCGCCCATTTGGACACTTTGGGGGCGAGCAATGTTACCGCCGATGATCGCAACTTTGGGGTTACTAAGGGGAGCAACGCCATTTCCGATCGCGATGGCGAGTATATGCCCAGCGATGGCGAGTTCAACATGGCCTATCAGGGGAGCGGGTGGTTCATTGTGGGTCCGAATAAAAACGGGAGCATGCAGATCAATAAGGATGGCTACAAGCAGGCGCAAGAGAACTTTTACACTAGGGAGGGCAATTTTTTAAGGGACGCGGATGGCTACATCGTCAACACGCATGGCTACTACCTCTATGGCGTGGATTTACATAAGATTAAAAATGGGGTGTTGACAGCGGGCAACCCCGATGAAGAAGCCAAGATTTTAAAAAGCGGCAAACTCAGCACTTTATACTTGCCCAGAGATGTGCAATACCAACCCGTGCTGACCACGAAGGTGGACATGAGTCTCAATTTAAATGCCAAAAACCATGTCCGCCCCGCTGAAGAGTATTTTTTAAATAAAGATGGCGAGATCATCAACGAGCGCTTTTTAAACCAAGACGCCAACGCCCTAGCCAATGACGACAACGAGCCTTTGGATCTAGCCATGCACCGCAATTTGGAGATCATGATGGTTAAAGGCGACATGGCGCAGGACTTGACCTTTAAATACGGCACGGGCGGGCCTGAGAAAAACGAGTTCCACACTCTGGGCGATTTAAAAAATCTCTTAAAAACCAAAGCCAACTTAGATTTAACGATCGCCAAGAGCAAGCCCGATCAGATCAAATCCCCACTCATGCTACAGATCAAAAACCCCACAGACCCCGAAGCCACGCTGTTTATCGGCGGGCCGATGGCGGAGAAACTCGGTTGGACGGCGAGTGGGATGATCCTTAAAAAGGGCGAAACGCGCGACTCTGTGGGGATTAGAATCCCCTTTTACAGCACCACTGCCGAGATTTACGACAAGGGTGGGGATAAGTATTTGCTTAAAAGCGACTTTTTTATGACTAACTCCAAAGACCCGATGGCAAACCCTCCCACTACAGAAAAATGGGATGTGGAGAGCTCCATTATAGAAATGCGCTCCAAGCTGCCCATCACTCCGCAAACCGTGCGCCAAACGATCACCTTTGACAAAGACGGCAAAATGCAGGCCAAGCCCGTTACATTAAACTTTAAAGGCACTCCCTTGACCTACAACATCGCCAAGAGCAAGGATTACCAATCCAGCGATGTGCCCTATGAAGACTCCAAAATCTACCAAATCTCCCAAGATGGCAAGCCTAAAGGCTTGTTGCAAAACATGCGTATCGACGACAATGGGGTGATCCATTTGGCTTTTAGCAATGGAGCGATCGAAACGATGGGGCGGGTGGGCATCGCCGCCTTCACCAATGATCAAGGACTGCGCAAAGTGGGGAGCAATCTCTTTGACATCACCAATGTTACAAGAAACGGGCGAGCAGCCCCTCTAAGCGGCAACCCCATTTTAGGCTGGGATCGCGATGATGGCAAGTTGAAGTTTGGCAAGGTCATGCATAAATATTTGGAAACGAGCAATGTCAATGCCGGCAGCTCTCTTACGAATTTAATTTTAATGCAACGGGGTTATTCTATGAATGCTAAAGCCTTCACTACGGGCGATGATTTGGTGAAAGAAGCGATTAATTTAAAGAAGTAGAGCATGTCCTTTTGCAATTACGATGAAAAGGGTTTTGCGCAGTTGGTGCGCTTTTTAGAGGAGGGCGAGTACCAAATCCCTAGGTTTCAGCGCGATTTTGTGTGGAGTAAGGAGCAGGTGGCTAAATTCATAGACAGCCTTGTTAGGGGTTTTCCTACGGGCAGCTTCGTGCTGTGGAAGACCAAAGAGAGGCTGCAGGCCAATCGCAAAATAGGCAAGGTGGAGATTAGAAAGCCCAAAGCAGAGGAGCACATTTATTATGTCCTAGATGGGCAACAGCGCATGGGCGCGTTGTTTGTGGTTTTTAAGGGCTTGCAAATTGAAAGAAAGCGCAAGAAAGACCACTACCAAGAAAAGAACACCCAACAAGAGACCCCCGTAACCAAGCCCCCAAAAATAGACGATTATAAAGACATCATGCTAAGGCTAGAAGTCGATGAGGACAAAGATTTTTGTTTTGTGGGCGACCCTAAAGCCGAGCTTAATGAAGTGGCGGTGAGCGTCTATGACCTCATCACCCAAAGCATTTTGGAGATACAAGAAAAATACAACTTGAGCCTGCAAGAGGCGAAACGCTTTGAAGAGTTTAAAAAGCGCATGGAGAATTACCGCTTCCCCATTGTTGCCATTGACAACGCCCCACTAGAGCAAATTGTGGAGATTTTTGCACGGATCAACACGGGCGGGACAAAGCTCACTCCCTTTGAAGTGATGTGTGCAAAATTTTACAGCCCTGCAAAAACCGACCCCAGCCAAACCATCATCATCAAGCCAAAATTTGACTTGCAAGAGTGCTTTGAAAACCTCACAGATGAGCTGGGGCACTTGGACTACGCCTTTAACCAGCCTATGGTGGTGCTGCAACTCATTTCGTATTTATTGCACAGCAATGCGTCTAATTTAAAAGCAAGAATCTCCATCCCCACCATTTTAAAACTAGAACCCGAGAAGGTGCAAGAAACATGGAATTTTGCCGCCCCCTGCTTTTCTCGCGCCGCCCACTTGCTCAAGCACGACTTAAAAATCCCCTCTTTTGACTTTTTGCCCTCAGTGGGTCTATTCATGCTTATGGCGTATTTTTACGCCCTAAGCGGATATAAAAGCCCTAACGCTAGCCAAATCACCAACTTAAGGCGACTCTTTTTTAGGGGGGCGTTTTTTAGCACTAAAACAGATGGGGACACTCTGCTGAAGCAATTAGGTTTGGTGAAGTGCATTTATGAAGAAAAGCCCATTGATTTTAAAAAAGAACTCCCATTTTATAGCA
Organism: Helicobacter sp. NHP19-012; assembly: GCF_019703325.1. NCBI lineage: Bacteria > Pseudomonadati > Campylobacterota > Epsilonproteobacteria > Campylobacterales > Helicobacteraceae > Helicobacter > Helicobacter gastrofelis. Next base: position 56,709 of record NZ_AP024819.1, read on the forward strand.
TCACCCAAGAGTTTTTGACAGGAGAGAAAATCAACATTAAAAGCGGATTGCATCGGGGGGTTTTATGTGTGCTCGCCACTTTAGAACCTAGGGATTTTGATAACAATAGTAAAGTGGTGCTCGACAATCTCTTTTTGCAAAACACCAAAAAACGCAACCTACACCACTTCTTCCCCAAAAACCACTTAAAACACATAGCCCCCAAGAGCAACCCCGATGTGATCGCCAATGTGGCGTTTTTAAGCGCACAGCTCAACCAGCATATCAAAGACAAGCCCCCTAAGGTTTATATCCCCGAGTTTCACGCCAAAAACCCCCATTTGCAAGATAGCCTCAAAACCCATTTAATCGACATAAACGACCCTAAAGTGCTTGAGAACTACCAAGACTTTTTAAAACTGCGTGCTACGGCGATTTTAGACAAAATCAAAGAGCTGACTTAGTGGGTTTAAACGCGGAGCAATTACAAGCCACCAAAGCCCCCTTAGGGGCGAATTTAGTCATCGCCTCGGCGGGCACGGGCAAGACCTCCACCATTGTGGGGCGGATTTTACACCTGCTAGAAAGCGGCATTGACCCTAAGAAAATTTTATTGCTCACCTTCACCAACAAGGCCAGCCAAGAAATGAAGGCAAGACTCGCCCAGCACACAGACAAAGCCGCCGCCATTGAAGCGGGGACCTTCCACGCCATCGCCTACCGCTACTTAAAAACCTTTGACCCCACGCTCTGCCTCAAACAGCCTAGAGAAATGCAAACCCTGCTTAAAAGCATTTTAGAGCAGGACCACAAGACCAAAGAAGACGATGCCTATGGGGCGAGCCACTTATACGATCTACACTCCTACTACATCAACGCCCAAAGTAAAGAGAGTTTTGCCGATTGGCTCTTGGGGCGCAACGCCAAACAAGCCGACTACATTCAGCGTTATGAGTGTGCCCTAGAGCTTTTTAACGAGCTTAAGAGAGAACAAAACTATGTAGACTACAACGACTTGTTGCTGCGCTACAAGGAAACCATGGCGCAAAAGCCCCCTGCCTTTGTAGAAGTGCTGTGCGATGAATACCAAGACACTAACCCCTTGCAAGACGCGGTTTTAGACGCGTTGCGCCCCCAAAGCCTTTTTTGCGTAGGCGATTACGACCAAAGCATTTACGCCTTCAATGGGGCGGACATTTCTATTATTAGCAATTTCGCCACGAAGTACAAACAAGCTCAAGTCTTCACCTTGCAGAAAAACTACCGATCCAGCCGTGCGATTTTAAGCCTTGCCAATAAAGTCATCGCCAACAACCCCCGCATTTACCCCAAGCAATTGGAGGTGGTGAAAGCGGCTAACCCCTCCACCCCGACCCTTTTGCAATATGGCGAGCTGTTTGAGCAATACAAGGGCATTGCGGCACACATCGCTAGGCGGGGGGGGTTTGAAGACACAGCGATTTTATTTAGAAATAACTCCAGTGCTGAAGGGTGCGAGGCGGCACTAAGGGAGCTTGGCGTGCCCTCAAGGCGCAAGGGGGGGGTGGGGTTTTTTGACACCAAGGAAGTGAAATTACTCTTGGACACTTGCGCTTTTTTGAGCTACTCTAAGGACATGATGGCGACCATGCAGGTTTTAAGCCATGGCAGCGGGATTGGTAACGCTCTAGCCAAAGACCTTTATTTAGCCCTGCAAATTTTAGGCGATGGCAATAGCCTACAAGGCTTGTTAAAGCCCAACAACAAAAACCCCTACCCGCAGGCTAAACGCCCCCAAATGGGCTTGTTTGAATCCATTCTGCCCCCAGCCACCCCCACCCACCAAGTGAGCCCTGCGTTTAAAAACCACCCCCTACTCACCCACCCCAAACTCAGCCAAGCCGCCGCCACTTTTTTAGACCAACTCTACACCCTTTGCAAAACTTATAGCCCTAAGTTGCCCGCCCATAGCCTAACCCATATTGCTAGGTCGGCGTGGTTTGACAACATCACCCAAAGCCTAGCCAGAGAGCGGGCGAAACTTAAAGATGGGCGCGTGGATGAAAAACTATGCGAGAGCGCATTAGATAAGATCAAACAAAGGGTGGATTTATTGGTGCAGCTTGCCACAAGTTATAAAGGTTTGCGCGACTTCTTGCACGCAATGGTCTTAGGCTCTAAAGAGATGGCAAGCGGCAGTGGGGTGCAGCTTTTAAGCGTGCATGCGAGCAAGGGGCTGGAGTTTGACACGGTGTATGTGATCGATCTGATGGAGGGGCGCTTTCCTAACCTCAAGCTAGCCAAACAAAGTGGGAGCTTGGAGGAAGAGCGGCGGCTGTTTTATGTGGCGGTAACCCGCGCTAGAGATCATTTATATTTGTCCTACGCCAAAGAGGATAAAATGAAAAAGACCGCTTATGAACCTTCGCGCTTTTTAATCGAGGGGGGGCTGATAAATTCTAAAGATAAAGATTATTAATTTTAGATACAATCAAGGGGTTGGAGTGCCAAAGGGAGATCATGGAAAAGTTTGTTGACAAGAATTATTTTTTGGTAACCAAAACAGACACAAAGAGCAACATCACCTACGCTAATAAACCTTTTTAGAAATTTTGAATTGCCATGAGAGAGATATTTTACACAAACCGCATAATATTGTCCGCCACCCTGACATGCCCGCTTTGATCTTTAAGCTCATGTGGGAAACCATCACCAAACAAAAAGAAATCTTTTCCTATGTTAAAAATAAAACCTTTGACGGGCATTTTTATTGGGTTTTTGCCAACATCACTGCTTCCATCGATGAGCAACACAACATCATTGGCTATTACTCTGTGCGGCGTGCCCCCAATAAAAAAGCCCTAGAGATTGTCATCCCCCTTTATGCCCGTTTGTTAGAAGCCGAGAAAAAGAGTGGGGTTGCTGAGAGTGAGCGGGTTTTTGAAGAGTTTTTGCTCAAGCAAGAATGTAATTATGAACAATGGGTCAACCAACTCCAACGCCTATGAGGATGCACATGCTTAAGTGGTTCAGCACTAGCCCGGATGTTTCTTTAGCTAAAATCCAAAAATTCGCCGCCCAAATTAGAGACGGCTATTTGGAGTGCCGCATGACAGAGATCGATGAGGCAGGTCCTTATAGCCAGATCATGCACGATTTAAACGATTTCTTAGACCAAGTCGAATCGGTGTTTAGGGAAATGAATGCATGCGTGCAGGCGGCTAAGGAGGGCAAGGATTATCGAAATGTTTTTGAAGAGGGCTATCGGGGGATTTTTAAACAATACGCCACGCATGCTAAGTCCCATGTCGATGGGATCATAAAAGCTAATAATAGCGAAATTGTGTTGCGTTTAGCAGAGATGGGTGGGGGAGCCAAGGGCATTTTAGAGGTGCTTGGTGAATTATCTGAGCGTGTTAAGCAATGCTTGGAAAATAAAGAGTTAGCCCAAAACATCGAGGCAAATTCTTTAAAAAGCCAAGATAAAATCCACGGCATACATACAGACTTAGACGATCTCAATGCGAGCTGTGCGAATACAAATGCCGTGATGGATGAACTCAAAAGCAACATGGAATTCATCATGCAGGTTACAAATGTGATTAGTGACATTGCCGATCAGACAAATTTACTTTCACTCAACGCCGCCATTGAGGCAGCCAGAAGCGGAGAGCAGGGCAGAGGTTTTGCGGTGGTGGCTGATGAGATCCGTAAATTAGCCGAGAGGGTAACCAAAGAGGTCAACAACATTAAAAGCAGTTTTAGTAGTTTTGAAGAAGAGATCAATAAAGTGGTCGCCGCTTTCGTGGAGGTGCAACGCTTGAGCACGGGCATCAACGCACATTTTGAGGAGTTTTTAAAGGTGTTGGAGGCGTTCGTAGATGATAGCCATAGAAGCATAGACAATAACCAAGAGCTTGAAATAGGTTTAAACCATGTGATGCACCATATTGAGTGGATTGTATTAAAAATGCATGTCTATCGCAGCGTGTTGACCAACAAGACGGACATCGCCCTAGACAAAGTCCCTAAGCAAAGCTTGCTTCTTGTCAAAGAGGTGATCGGGCACATCAAAGAGCACTACAATTTAGATGAGGTGGAGCAAATGAGCGCAAGGCTTAAAAAGTTGGATGAAATCCAAATCTCTTAAAAACAAAGGGTAACGATGAGATATGTCAAAAATGCATTTGTAATTGCGGTATTTTTGGGGGTTTTTATCGGTGGGCTTAGTTTTGAACGCTTTGTTTTAGGCAAACACCAAAAGAACCAAGAGAGTAGCATCGCTTTACAGATCAAAAGCACGCAAGCTTTAACCCCTAAAGCTTATAGCGCGCATTTTATCTTTAGCGCGAGCCAAGAGCTCTTAAAGAGCCAAACCTTAAGCCCTGAGCAGGACAAGGCGATCAAAGAGAGTTTTAAAGAGATCAACGATTTAGCCCAAAAGAGTCATTTATGCCAACAAGCCACCTACAGCTTGCACCCCTACTACAGCTTTGGACCTAAACAAAATTTAAACGGCTACAACTTGCAAGGTGTGATGGATTGTAAAATCCCTGCAGACAAGCTCAAAGCCTACGATGATCTAAAAGACAAAATCTCTCAAGTGGTGTCAAAAACTGGGCTCATTTTACCAAGCACCCCTGCCCTTTACCCCCAAATAGAAGAGGTGGATTGGAGTGTCTTGCGCCAAGACTTGATTAAAAAGCCCAAGAACAAGTGAGCTGGCTTAGTAAACAATTCAATAAACAATGCCACATACAGCATTTAGACTTTTACCCCAGCCCCGTCCCCACCCGCTTTAAAACCCAAGGCACCCCAGCCAAAGAGGACTTCATGCTCTCTGCCCGCCTAAGCATTGGCTGTTAGGCCTTGCGGGCTAAAAATGAAAAGAGCAAGTGTTGCACAAAGAGACGGCACTTGAGTACATAGTTGCACGCCCGCATGAGATGAGAAAAAAACTTAAGCTTACCCTTAAAATAGTCCGTGCTGGCGTGTGGGATTTGTGAAACGAGCTCATCCACAAATAGGGCAGGATTTTTAAAAGTTAAGCAAGAAACCTCATGTGTGTAGTAGGCATCGATGTAGGTGTCTACGGGTAAAATCCATTGCTCGGGGCAACGATCGATGAGCTTTTGCGCCCCAAGCGGGCTTAAGATATACCCCTGTGTCCCCATGCCCCCCATAGGACTAAAGAGCTGATCAAAGTGGTATCCCTTAGACTTTGTCAAGCAGTGGCGTTTAAAGTAAGGGGCAAAAAGCCGCACCATTTGGGCTTTATTTGCGTAGAGACCCTCTAACCCTAAAGCGCACTTTTCAAAAAACTCAAAAGTGGGTAGGACATCGTCTTCTAACGCAATGATTGGCTTTTGCAGTTTCACGCACTCTTGCCACAACAAATAATGGCTGGCAAAGCACCCCAGTTGCCCGAAGCTTTGGAAGTTCACACGGCTTTTTAAGGCAAGGCGCATTAAACTTAATCCCTCTTTAAAGTCGGGCAGGTGGGGGCTAAAATCGTTAAACACGGCGTGGGTGTGGGTGTAGGTGATGCCCTTAGCTAAGAAGTCCTTATGCCCGTGGATAGCGTTAAACACTTGTATAGAAAAACCCTTGTGGGGAGTTCTCTCCAAGAGATAGTTTAAATGCCACAGTAGGGGGGCAATATCCCTAGCGGAGTTTTCTAAATGGATAATATAAATAGGGATATTTTCACTCAACGGTCACACTTTTAGCTAAATTGCGGGGTTTATCTACATCCAACCCTTTTAGTTGCGCCATTTCTAGGGCAAAGAGCTGCAAAAGCACGAGCATGTAAAAAAACTCGTTCATGTAGTGGGGATAGGGTGGAGTTCTTAAGTAAAAGGTGGCAGGGGCGACCTCTAGGGGGCTTAGGGCGAAAATCAAAGAATCGCGGGCACTGAGCTCCTCCACATTGCTTAAATTCTTAGCAAAGAGTAGGTTTTGTGGGAGTAAAGTCGTGCTTAAAAGAGTGCTATCGGCTAGGGCGATGGGCCCGTGTTTCATCTCGGCACTGGCGTAGCCTTGTGCGTGCACATAGGCGATCTCTTTGAGTTTGAGCGCGCCCTCAAGCACAAGCGGGTAAAACACCCCCCGCCCCATGAAAAAATACCCTTTTAAATCCCTTTTGGCTATTTGGATGCTCAAGTCCTTAATTTGGGTGTGTGCCTTTAATGCCTCTTGCATGGTGTCTAAACTTGTGCTTAAGGCTTGTAGGTGGGCTTGCTCCTCTTGAGGCTCTAAAGTCCCTCCTAAATTGGCAAGTTGCAAGGCTAAAAGCCACAGCACCAAAACTTGGCTGGCAAAGGCCTTCGTGGAGGCCACAGAGCGTTCTAGCCCCGCATGCGTTAAAAGCATGGCATCCACCAAAGCACCCATGCTCGAGCTTTGGGTATTGCAAATGCCAAGTGTCTTTAAGCCTAGAGTCTTGGCAAGTTTTAACGCCTCTAGGGTGTCTGCGCTCTCTCCGCTTTGCGAGATGGCGATGAAGAGCTCGCCCTTTAGCGTGGCGGGCTGGGCGTAGCGGTATTCGCTGGCTAGCTCCACCTGCACCTTAAGCCCGGCTAAACTTTCGATCAAGTATTTACCCACGAGTCCAGCGTGGTAACTTGTCCCGCACGCACAAATGCTAAGACAGCTCACCCCCTCTAAAAAGCCCTCGGGCAACTCTAGGCTAACGCCCTTGGGGCTTAAGCGCCCAAGCAGGGTTAAAACCCTGCCCTGCTCGTAAATCTCTTTCTCCATATAGGTTTTAAAGCCCTCTTTATCGCCCTGCTGGCTATCTGTTGGGACGCTATCTAGCTTGCCCAGCTTTTCTAGGTTTAAGGGTCTATCCGCCTCAAGCACACCCACCACCCCATCGGCTAAACGCACCATGTGGCTAGCTTTGCCCACTAGGGCACTGGGCGCACTGGCTAAATAAATCCCGTTTTCACCTGTGGCGATGAGTAGGGGCGAGCCTTGTTTGGCGTAAAAATGCAGGTGGGCAACTTGTCGCAAATGAGTAAGATCGCATATGCCCCCTCCAACTGGGTGATAGTGCTTTTAAAGGCTTGTAGGGCGGTTTTAACGCTGATATGCGTTTCTTGACTCAATGCCTCTTCAAATAAATGGGCGATCACTTCGCTATCTGTCTGGCTAGAAAAAACATGCCCCTTTTCTTGTAGCTGGGCTTTTAATGGGGCGAAGTTTTCAATGATGCCATTGTGCACGATGGCGCAGGATTTGTAGGCGTGCGGGTGGGCGTTGGCTTCTGTGGGCTTGCCATGGGTTGCCCAACGGGTGTGCGCAATGCCCACGCCTAGCCCGTTGGATTTGAAGTTGTGGGTGCGCTCTTGCAGGGCTTGCACCTTGCCGCTCACTTTAAATAAGTGCAAATGGGGTTTGTCAGCCTCAAGCACCGCTAGCCCTGCGCTGTCATAACCCCGATATTCTAGTTCCTCCAAGCCGTGGATCAACAGCTCTTTTTTCTCAGCAAGCCCTAAATAGCCCACAATTCCGCACATAAAATTCCTTTAAAAAACCAACATTTCTCGTTTATATTTGTTGAGGGCGTTGATGGCCTCTTTGAGTTCCTCCACTCTTTCGCCAATTTGCGTGTAAAACGCCATGTCCAAAGTGGGCGGGATGTCCAAACTCCCCCGCTTCATTAAAATAAAATCGCTCAAACTCAAATGGGCGATCCTTAGTAAAAGCTCTACCTCTTCCTTGGCGTTTTCAATGTCCTTGATGATGAGTTCTAATTTTTCAAACACTTTAGCTCCCTAAACCTAGACTAAGTAAGGTGTGTAGGTGCAAAACCCCCAAGACTTGATTTTTACTATCACACACCACTAAGAGCGAGATTTGGGTTTGCTCAATGAGCTCTAGTGCCTCCACCACGAGCATGTCTAAGTCGGTGATGATCCTAGGTTTTAAGGTGGCGTAGTTTTTAGCCGGGGCGTTTAAATCAAAGTTTTCCGGCTGCAAAAGGGCGCGCCTAATGTCCCCATCGCTTAAGACCCCCACTAAATGCCCCCCACTATCCACTAAAAGCGCATTGCCTAGCCCCTTTGCGGTCGCCTCCAAGAGCGCCTCGTGCAAGCAACAATTGGCATCCACTAAGGGTAAATTGGTGGTGCGGTAAATGTCTTTCACCCTTAAATGCATTTTTTTACCCAAGAGTCCGCCCGGATGGCTCTTGGCAAAGTCCTCTTGGCTAAAGTTCTTATACGCCATCAAACACACCGCCAAGACATCGCCTAAAGCCAGGCTTAGGGTGGTGGAAGTCGTGGGGACTAAGTTAAACCCGCACGCCTCTTTTTTAATTTTTAGCTCTAAATGATGGCTTGCGCTCTTAGCAAGCGAGCTGTTTTTATGTTTGCTCATCGCCACCACGCCGGCGCATTTAATGTAGCGCAGAGCTTCTAAGAGTTCTACACTCTCACCGCCATAGCTGATGGCTAAAATCGCGTCTTTTTCGCCCACAATGCCCATATCCCCGTGCACCGCTTCTGTGGGGTGCAAGAACACCGCCTTCGTGCCAGTGCTGGTGAGCGTGGCGGCGATTTTGTGTCCAATGTGCGCGCTCTTACCCACCCCCATCACCACCACAAGCGGGGCATTGCCCAGCAGCTCTACAATGGGCTTTAGGGTGCTGTGGCTTAAGCCACTCTTGGCATCTTGCAGCGCCTCAATGGCTAAATCTAGGCTCTGTGCAGCAAGGTGGGCGTAGTCCATTATTTACGCACCTCTTTTTTCAGTAGGGCTTTTTTAAGCACGGGAATCAAAGCCCCATAGCCCTCTTTTTCCATGTCCTCTAGGGGGATAAACTTTAAGGCCGCGCTGTTGATACAATAACGCAAGCCCCCAAGCTCTTTAGGTCCGTCCTCAAAGACATGCCCTAAGTGTGCGTGCCCCACACGGCTTTTAACCTCAGTGCGGATGCGGTTGTGGCTGGTGTCCTTGGCATAGCTCACGACTTCCTTTTCAATGGGCTTAGAGAAAGCGGGCCAGCCGCAACCGCTGTCAAATTTATCGGTGGAGAGAAACAAGGGCTCGCCCGTGGTGATGTCTACATAAATCCCCGGCTTGTCTAGCTTGTCGTATTCGTTGTCAAAGGGGCGTTCGGTGTGGCTCTCTTGCGTTACCTTATACTGCAAGTCGGTAAGCTGCTTTTTAAGCTGCTCAAGGCTAGGTTTGTGGTAGTCGTTGGGGTCGATGATGACCTCATCGGCTTTTTTGAGGTCAATGTGGCAATAGCCCCCGGGGTTTTTCTTTAAATAGTCTTGGTGGTATTCCTCTGCCACCACGAAATTTTTTAAAGGCTCTAGCTCAATCCTTATTTTTTCTTTGTAATGGCTTTGTAAATGGGCTAGGGCTTTGGCAATGATGGGCTCATCGGCTTTGTCGGTGTAGTAAATGCCCGTGCGGTACTGCCGCCCCATGTCGTTGCCCTGCTTATTTAAACTCGTGGGGTCGATCACCTTGAAGTAATAGAGCAAGAGTTTATCTAGGCTGATTTTAGACGGGTCAAACTCCACCTTCACGGTCTCGGCGTGGTCGGTGTTGTGTAATTCGTGGTAGTTGGTTTGATCGCTCTTGCCATTGGCATAGCCCACTAGAGCGTCCTTCACCCCATAAATCCTCTCCATATACGCCTCTAAACCCCAAAAGCACCCTCCGGCTAAATAAATTGTGTGCATTTTCACCTCCGCCGCATTTAAGCTTGCCGCCGCCACTAAGCCCAAAACCCACGCTCTCATCAGCTCACAAACACATGGCTTACAATCGCCGGGTATTTTTTGGTGTGCCTAAACAAGGCTTTTCTTAAGAAATTGCGGACGCTTTCGTCTAGGTATTTGTGGTTGCCCAAAATGTCTTGGCGCAAGGCTTTGATGTGAAGGCTCAGCGACCCGTGCAGCTCTTTTAAAAACGCCCTCTCCTCTTGCATGTTTACGATGCCAAGGCTTGTGAGCTTAGAAGCGGGCATTAAATCCTGCCCCTCTTTGGAGATGAAGAGCACCGCGCTTAGTAGCCCAGCGCTGGCGATTTCTTGGCGCTCTTGCACGATTTTTTCGGCAATACTGGTGTTGTTCGTGTTGTCCACATAGCTTTTTCCGCTCTTAATGCTCTTGGTCTTGCGCATGAAGTTAGGATTCACCTCCACTTGGTCGCCATCCTCCATTAGGTAAATGTTCTTTTCAGGGATTCCGCAAGAGATCGCCGTTTCCTTGTGTTTGGCGACATGGTTATACTCGCCATGCACGGGTAAAAAGAATTTGGGCTTGATGAGGCGCAACATTAATTTCTGCTCCTCTTGGGCGGCGTGCCCGCTCACATGCACATCAAAGGCGTGGTGCACGACTTGCGCGTCCTTTTTCATTAATAAATTTAAAATGCTCGACACGCTCGCCTCATTGCCCGGGATCGCCTTAGCCGAAATGATGATCAAATCGCTAGGCTTAATGCTGATGTGGCGGTGCTCATCGGTTGCCATGCGATAAAGCGCGCTCATGGTTTCGCCCTGCGAGCCGGTCGTGACGATAAACACCTCATGGTCGGGGTGTTTCTCCACCTCGTGCGCCTCAATGAAGGTTTTTGAGGGCAGGTGGATGTAGCCTAGCTCTCTAGCGATGTCTAGGTTTTTCTCCATTGAACGCCCGATCACGGCGACTTTGCGGTTATGGTTTAAGGCGTGTTGGATGGCTTGGTAGACGCGGTGGATGTTGGAGGAGAAGGTGCTCATGATCACCCGCCCCTTGGCGTTTTTAAAGAGGTTTTCAAACACGGGCCCCACACTGCTTTCACTGGGCGTAATGCCCGGTTTGTAAGAGTTGGTGCTATCACTGAGTAAGAGCATCACCCCCTGCTCCCCATAGTGCGCTAGGCGGTAAAGGTCGGTGGGGATGTTGTCTACGGGGGTGTGGTCGATCTTAAAATCGCCCGTGTGGATGATGGTCCCCACCTTAGTTTGGATCGCTAGGGCACTTGCGTCTATGATGGAGTGGGTGATGTGTATCCACTCCACGACAAACTCCCCGATTTGGATCGGCTGGCGTTTTTGCACGATTTTAAAGTAGCTTTTGAATTTTTTTAGCCCATGTTCATCAAATTTATTGCCAATCATGCCAAGACTTAAAGGCGTGCCATAAAGGGGGAATTGAAATTCCTTGAAAAGATAGGGCACCGCCCCGATGTGATCCTCGTGGGCGTGGGTGATTAAAACGCCCACGATTTTATCTTTAATGCTGTGTAGGTAGCTAAAATCGGGGATCAAAATATCCACGCCATACATGTCCTCGCTAGGAAAGCTCATCCCAACATCAATGATGATAGCCTGGTTTAGGGTTTCTAGCACCATCATATTGCCCCCAATCTCGCCTAAACCGCCAAGGGGCGTGATTTTCACCCGTGCCTTGACATTTAAATCTAGTTTGTAGTGGGGGTTTAGGTGGTTGATGTGGATTTTATGGTTTGCCTCCACGCCCTGTTTTAATTCTTTATGAAAGCCCAAATTACCCCGCTCGTTGGCTTTGGTGATGTTTTTCACCCCGCTTTGCTCTTGCATGCGGGGGTTGTTGTTGATCGCCTCCCTGCCTTGTTTGATGCGGTTATTAAAGCGGTTTTTATGAAGCCTTTTATTGTTTTGGGGGGCGTTGCCACCTTGGGGGCTTTCTTGATTCTCCCGGACTTCTTGGGCGGGGTTTTCATGGTTTTGGGGGTTTTGGTTATTTTTGTGATTGCCCTCTGCTGGATTGTCTTTAAAGGGATTGTTTTCCATGTGTTGTCCTGTTTATTTTTTTGTGAAAGAATTGCGCCAAACTGACATAGTGGGCGGGTGCCACTTGGTGGGGGCGAGTGGAAAGCTCCAGCCCGCTTTGGGTGAAAAACTCTTGGATTTGCGCCACGGGGTAGGTTTTTTTAAGGTTGTTAAAAAGGGTTTTGCGGTTTGCCTGAAAGCACGCTTTTAACACACTCTCTAAGAAAGCAAGGGGCATGCACTCTTGCTTTGCCTCGCTGGTGGGGGCTTTGAGTAGGCGCATCACGGCAGATTGTACCTTTGGGGGGGGGTTGAAGGCTTTAGGGGGGACTTCAAACAACAACGCGCGCTCAAGACACACACTGGCACTTAAAACGCTCAAAGCCCCGTAGTCGCTTTCATTTGCAGCGGCGCAAAATTTCAGCGCCACTTCCTTTTGCACCATCACCACCATCCCCACGCAAAGCGCATCTTTAAGGCATCTTGTGAGGATCGGCGTGGCAATGTAATAGGGCAAATTGGAAACCAAAAAATAGGGCTTGGGGTGCAAAAAAGCGCACTGAAAGACCCCAAGCCCTCCAATTTGTTGTTTCTCTCCATCCTTGACCCCTTTGTTTTGCATCACATCGCCCACAACCAAGTCCAAACGCCCCGCCAATGCCCCTAAAACCGGTTTCAACCTTTGGGCTAAACGGGTATCTACCTCGTAGGCTAACAAACTTTTGGGTGGCTTTAACCTGCTAAGCAGTCGGCTTGTCAAATCTCCCAAGCCAACCCCTATTTCCACAACTTGCACGGCATCGGCAAAGTGGGCGTGGGGGATGGATTGCAAGATCTGCTCTAAATAGTGCGGGTCGTGCAAAAAATGCTGCCCCAAAAGTGCCATAATTTCACTTTAAAAACTTTTAGCTATTTTAACATGGGCTAGCTTAAGGGCTAGACTTTGCAAAAAAAGGGGTTTTATGTTTGTGTGTGCAGGTAACACAGAGAGTTTTGCTTGCGCTAAAAGTGTGGGCGTGGGTTTGGTGCAAAGCACTTTAAATTTAAGCCGCCTATGTCTGCTTGAAAAGCCTAAAGAGATCATTTTTATCGGCACAGCGGGCAGTTACGATTTTTCTATGCCCCTTTTAAGTCTTTTTATCAGCCACCAAGCTACGCAAATTGAAGAGAGTTTTACATTAAAGCATAGCTACACCCCCCTAGACAATGGTGTGCAAGCGCAAGCGCAACCAACTTTAGATTTACCGATAGCCCTTGTCAATAGCAGCAACTACATACACACAGACGCCGACTTCTCTAAAGCCATGTGCCACGCGGGTATTTTGTTAGAAAACATGGAGTTTTTTGGCGTGCTTAGTGTGGCACAATGTTATGGCCTGCCATGTTTTGGGGTGTTTTGTGTTACCAACTACACCAACGCCCACGCCCATAGGGATTTTATAGCAAACCACGAGCGCGCTAAAGAGCGTTTGGAAGGGCTCATCAACCAACTTAAAAAGGAACAAAATGACTAACGAGTCGGAAAACACACCGCATTTTCACGCCCTGATCCCCTTTGGGATCTTCATTGGGATTTACCTAGGCACAGGGTTTTATTTAGAATTTAGCGGGGTGAAAATGGGCTTTTACAAACTACCCGGACCTGTGGCGGCGATGGTGGGGGTGGCGGCCGCCTTTATGCTCTTTAAAGGAAGCTTGGAGCAGAAGTTCAACGACTTTTTAAGTGGCTGTGGGGATAAAAACATCATGACCATGTGCGTGATTTACCTACTTGCCGGGGCGTTTGCGGTGGTGAGCAAGGCGATGGGGGGGGTGGATGCGACCGTGAATTTGGGGATCACCTACATACCCCCACAATATCTAGCCGCCGGGATTTTTGCCATGGCGTCCTTCATTTCTTTGGCGATTGGCACGAGCGTGGGGGCGATTGTCGCCTTGGGCCCCATTGCCGTAGGGTTAGCTGAGGAAGGGCATTTGTCCTTAGCCTTGGTCCTAGCCGCTCTTATGGGTGGGGCGATGTTTGGGGACAATTTGTCCATCATCTCGGACACCACGATCGCCAGCACCCGCACGCAAGATGTCGGCATGCAGGACAAGTTTAAAATCAACCTTTACATTGCCCTACCGGCGAGCGTATTGACCCTAATCTTGCTCTTGATTTGGGGGCAGCCCCCCCACGCCACGCCCGTGCATGCCCACAGCTATGAACTCATCAAAACCCTGCCCTATGTCTTTGTGTTGGTGTTGGCACTCTTGGGGGTCAATGTCTTTTTGGTGCTCTTTAGTGGGATCGCGCTTTCAGGCGGGATTGGGCTTTATGGGGGGCATTTTACTTGGCTCTCTTTAGGGCAAGAAGTTTATAAGGGTTTTTCAAGCATGCAAGAGATTTTTTTGCTCTCTTTGCTTACGGGCGGGCTTGCTTACATGGTGGATAAAGAGGGGGGGGTGGCGTGGATCATCTCTAAGATCGAGGGTTGTATTAAGGGCGCAAAGAGCGCGAAAGTGGGCATTGCGGCGTTGGTGAGCCTTGTGGATTTAGCAGTGGCGAACAACACCGTGGCGATCGTGATTGTGGGGGCGATCAGCAAGAAAATCAGTTTAAAATTTGGGGTGGATCGGCGGGAAAGTGCGGTGATTTTAGATGTTTTTTCGTGCGTTTTTCAAGGGATTATCCCCTATGGAGCGCAAATGTTGATTTTGCTTAGTTTTGCCAAAGAACATGTTGGGTTTTTAGAAGTGGCGGGGTTTTTGTGGTATCAAGGGCTCCTAGGGCTTTTTACTTTTCTTTATATTTTTTGGGGGGCGTATAGTCAAGTGGTTTTAAAAAGACTGCCCCCCAAATAGTTATTTTTTATTCACTTTGTGGTACTCGTAAATGAAAGGCACGCCCTTGATAAGCCCCGTGTCTAAGACCTTTTTGGTTACCTTTTCCACTTCTTGGACTTTGTCATCGGGGGCATCTGCCACTTTGTAGGCGGTGGCGTAAACTTTTTGCAACAAGTCCACTTTATCCCTCGTGTTGTGGGCTTTTTTGACTTGCTTTAAGATGTCGGCGGCTTTGAGCGTGGATTCATGCCCTAAAAAGCCCACCAAGACCATGTGCACATTGGCTTCTTTCAAGCGTTTGTCGATCTGCTCCAATTCGTGGTGGCAGTGCGGACACATGGGGTCAGAGATGATGTAGAGATTCTTTTTCACCCCGGGGGTGGTGGATTTTAAGTCAATGGTGTAGCCTTGGGGCAAGCCTTCAAAAAGGGCATTTAGGGCTGCGCTATTTTGCTGTTTAAAGTTGTAGCTTTGGGTGTCGTGGTAGATCTGTTGCACGAACTCGGTGTCTTGTTTGCTCTTGCTAAAAAAGATATTCGTAAGTCCTAATACCAAATCCCCATTTTTATTCACCAACAAAGGGATTTTATATTTTGTGTCGGGGTCTTCCACCACCACCACTTGAAACTCCCTATTAGACTTTAGGGACTTAACCTCTAGCACGCTGACTTTTTTATGGATTTGTTTGTCGATGAGATCCACCACAGCCTGCCCTACCCTGCTCTCAACCGCCCCCACAAGCCCCACACACAAACTCAAAGCACAGAAAAATCTACGCATATCTTCCTCTTTATAAAATTAAAATTCAGCCGCCCATTCTAGCATTAAAAGCCTAATAAAAATCTTGCTGCGCTATAATGCCGCCTATGCTGGATTGGTTAGTCTACATGAGCGATCGCCATGTGCAGGGTTTTTTACTGCTCTTTTTGCGCTTAAGTGGGGTGGTCGCGCTCTTTCCCTTTTTTGACAATAATTTGATCCCGGTGTCTGTGCGTGGGGCTTTGAGCTTTTTTTTAACTCTGGTCTTTTATCCCTCCATGCCCCCTAGTCCCGTGTTTTTGCGGGCTGAGGATTTTTTAATCGCTTGCTGTGCAGAGGCATTTTTGGGGCTGTGCGCCTCTTTCTTTTTGCATGTCATCTTTAACGCCATCGCCTTTGCCACAGACACGATCAGCTTTTCCATGGGGCTTACCATGGCAAGTGCCTATGACCCCGTTTCAGGAGCGCAAAAGGCAGTGGTGGGGCAGGTGGTCCTACTCTTAGCCATTTTAACCATGCTCCAAACCTCTATGCACCACTTGGTGATCTTGTGGGTGCAACACAGCCTAGAGCAAGTCCCCTTAGGGGGCTTTGTGCTCTCTAACCACATCGTTAAAGCGAGTGTGCAAGCCTTGGGGCATTTATTTGTCGTGGGCTTTAGCATGGCATTTCCTGTTTTGGCGATCGTGATGTTTAGCGACATTGTCTTTGGCATGATCATGAAAACCCACCCGCAGTTTAATTTGCTCGCAGTGGGTTTTCCCCTTAAAATTGCGATCGCCTTGATCGGGCTGATCTTGGTTTTAGGCGCGATCATGCACCGCTTTAAAGATGAATTGTTACAGGCATTCCAAGCGATCACAAAATTATTTTAAAGGCAGAACATGGATTTAATCGCATTTTCCAAAGCTTTAGAAATCGGGTTAAATTTGCCCAAAATCCCCCTAGAAGTGCAAGAAGTGGCGTTGCAAGAGGCACACGGGCGTATTTTGGCAGTAGATTTGCACGCCAAAGACCCTTTGCCAAAAGCCACAAACTCCGCCATGGATGGCTTTGGCTTGCGGCTAGAGGATTTGGGGCAAACTCTACCCATTGCTAAAACTCTTTATGCAGGCAGCCCCCTAGACACCTTACCCCCTAAGGCGTGCGCAAAAATCATGACCGGTGCACTCGTGCCCGATGAGGTGGATGTTATCGTGCCTTGGGAGAAAATGCAAAGTTACAACGAAACCCACGCCACAGCCCCTTTAGGTTTTAAAAAGGGGGCAAATATCCGCTATGAGGGAGAAAACATTAAAGTCGGGGATTTACTCTTAAGCAAGGGCACACGCCTAAAAACGGGGCACATGGCTTTGCTTGCCTCGCAAGGGCTAGCCACTTTAAGCGTTTTTAAAAAATTGAAAGTAGGGGTGTTTAGCAGCGGCGATGAGGTTGTGCCTTTAGGCAGTGTTGCTAAGCCACACCAAATTTACGACACAAACGGGGTTGTATTGGTGGCAATGCTACAAAATTTGGGCTTTGAAGCCACGCATTTAGGGCATTTGCCCGACAATTTGCAAGAGCAAAGCGCACGCTTAAAAGAGGCGTTGGCTTACGATGTGCTCATTAGCAGTGCCGGGGTGAGTGTGGGCGATAAGGATCATTTTAAAGAGGCTTTGGCGCACTTGGGCGCAAAAATCCACTACCACGGGGTGCATGTCAAACCGGGTAAACCTATTTTATGCGCCAGTGTGGGGACAACACGCATCTTTGGCATGCCGGGCAACCCCTTAAGTTGTGTGCTGACTTTTTTAGCCCTTGTGCGCCCCGTGCTTTGCAAACAAGCCGGCAGCCACACACAAGAACCCCCCATTAAGGCACGCCTCAAAAGCCCCTTAAATTTAAAGGGGCAACGCACGTATTTAATTTTAGGACAGCTAGAAAATGGGGTCTTCACGCCCTACAAAGACAACGCCTACGGGGCGGGGGCGATCGATGCGCTGAGTGGCGCAAATGCTATGGCTTGTTTGCAAGGGGGGGAGCAAGAGGTGTTGGTGTGGCTCTTGCCCTAGAGCAACTGGAAACCATAGGTTACGGTGAACATTAAATGGCTGCGGCCCGAATCCACATTGTGGGGTAGGCGAGGGGCGTAGCTATTGGTCTCAGTGTCCCATGAACCGCATTGATCAGAACCCTCAAAGCCATAACCAAGACAATAGCCTTTTTTGGTGATGTTGTTGTAATACTCTAATTTTAAGTCGAACTTCAAATTGTAACGGCTCAAAAAGTAGCCTAAGAACAAAGCCACGCTTTGTTCATTCGCTCTAGGTGAGGTGGTTAAACGCCCCAGCACCTTCCAAGTGATGCCATGGAAACGTGAGCCAAAGTATAAAAAACCATTGAGCGCGTCTTTGCCGACGATGTTGTTGATCTCGGCGTCGTAAATGCTGTTGGTCCAAATGTTGTAACCCAAGGGGTCGCCATAAATGCCGATGTCGCCGTTGGCATTGCCGATGTTCTTGTAAATACTACCGCCAAATTGCCATTTATTGTAATAAAAGCGGGAGCGGAAAAAGAGGGTTTGCCCGGCTTTGCCCATGGTTTCTTGCCCGAACAAGATGATGTCATAACCCCGCCCAGAGGGGGGAAAGAAGGGGAAGAAGCCTACAAAAGTGCCGACCCAACGGAAACCCTTATTTCTAAAGTGGGGGTTGGTGTCGTAGGTGATGTTGATCCCGGGAGCGTTCATGCGTCCAAAGATCGAATAAAAATAGGGGTTGACTTTCCAATGGTCTTTTTGGTATCTAAACTCGGCGATCATTAAGGGCTTACCGCTGGTGTAGTAACGCCCAAAGGGCCAGAACCAGTCGCTAGACGCAGAAGCCCTAGCGTCCGAGTAGAGCACCCTTAATTTATAGTCCTTGTATTTGACATACCCTTCTACACCTTGGCTAAAGGAGGTGAACCAGTCGTAATCGGAGAGCTCATAACGCCCCCCCTTAACGCCAAAAATCCCCTTGTAGTCGTAGCTCAAGTAGGCGTTGTGCACCATGGCGTAGCGGGGTTGTTGCACATTTGAACCGCTATGCCCGGCATACCACCCGATATATTCCCAAAATATCCCCCCATCGTGGTTATAATAATTTTTTCCCCCATTGACCGCTGGACCGCCCGGCTGCCCGGGTGCGATGTCGTTGCCTTGATACGCCGTAGAGTCGTAGGGCAGGGCAGAGAGCATGCCCCCCACTTCGGCGTGCAAACCCTTATAAAGGTCCATGCTGACATTCATTTCGGCTAAAAGCGAGGTGTAACTGCCCGTCGGGTAAATGAACTTGGAGGGGTTGTATTTTTTGTTGTTGAAGCCATAGAGCGTGTAACTGCTCAGTTTCCCACTAATGCTCATATCAAAAGCCAAAATGCGTTCTGAAACAAGAAGCATAAGAACAAGCCACTTATGGGCGGTGCGGTTCCCTCTAAATTGAACTTGCATGGCGACCTGCTCGAGATAGATTTATGAAAACTAAGGCGGGGTATTATAACAAGAATACCTTAAGGAGAGAGCCCTTAAGGTAAAAACAAAGGCTAGAAGCTGTAGCTGATGTGGGTCATCAAGTGGCTACGGTCTTGTACAACCGTATGGGCAATGCCCCCCGTGTTTTGCGGACCTTGGAAAAAGCCTGCAGCTGAGAACGCACCCGTGTTCAAGCTCAAAGGTTGCCCCATGTAGCTTAGGAAGCCCACACCTGGGTTATAGCCCGCACGGATGACTTGTAAGAACCATTCGAGCTTGATCCCGGCTTTGATGTGTTTGCCAAATTGGTAGTCCAAATACAACGCTAGAGCCTGACCATCCGCACGAGGAGCGGTGGTGTACCTTTCTGCCAACTCCCAGTCAAACTTGCCATACACCGCGCCGGTTTTCACATAAGCAGTGAAAGCATCGGCGTCGGTGATGTTGTTGATAGACGCAAACCCTAGTGAGTAGATACCACCGGTCCATTGTTCGACGCCATCGATCGCTACGGGGTTACCATAAGTACCGATGTTTGGGTTCGGGTTGCCGATGTTATCGTAGATACCAAAGCCCACATTGTAGTTATTGAAGTCCAAGCGCTCTTTAATCAAAATGGTCGCCCCGCCCGGACCTTGTAGCCCGCGCCATTTACCGCCATCTAACCAAGGATCCCAGGTGTTATACCTCGCAGGGGCGTAACGACCATACATAGCGTTGTCCCATTGGTAAACATACATGCCATAGAAAGTGGTCTGGGAGCGAAAGCCCCGACCGCTAAACTCGGGGTTGGTGTCGTAATACATTTTGATCTCAGGAGCGGTGAACACTTCAGGCGCAAACCACACATGCGGGTGGATGGAGAAGTGTTTGTTCACTTGGTAGATCACCCCGACTTTGTGTTCGCCCCAAGGTTTTTCACGATAGATGGGGAACATCCATTGCCCGTCAGCAATACCACGGCCCCAGGAGCTGAACACTTGGAAGGTCAGCTTATTCGTGAGTTTAAACATGCCGTAGAAACCTTGGGTCAACTGGTAGAACCAGTCGATGTCTTTGACTTGCGTGGTGTCGTAACGCCCGGCGATGATCCAAATTTTATCGCTTTTGTATTGGACATTCGCCTTGTAGATTTCATACCTACGCGACTGCCCCGGGGTGTAGGCACTGGCGGGGTAGTAGTTGGGGAACAAGCCGTTCCACTCACCCATAAACATATAACCGATACCCCTAGGGTCAGCTACGCCGCCGTGCTGCATGGCGTATTGGTAAGAGCCTTGCACGGGGTGCGCACTCGGGTCATCGAAAGGCACACAGAAACCGTTTGCGCTGTCCGGACCGTTATAGTTACTTCCACAAGCATTCGCCCAAGACTTCGGTATTTTAATGTCGCTAGCGTATTTATCGTAGCGAGTGTTATCGTAGGGCATGCCCCCTAGCGCACCGCCTAAGGTAAAGCTCCAACCCTTGCCTAAATGCACGGTGCTTTCTAATTTACCCGTCAACTCCACAAAAGTACCGGTTGGGTAAAGCCCCTTCACCGGGTTAATGGGGGAGTTGTTGAACCCCACCTTGGAGAAGTTGATGAGATCGCCATGCACTTCATAGCTGATCGCATCTAACCCACAAACCCCCAAAGAGGAGGAAGCCAGCAAGGCGGGCGTTAGCGCATTGCGCAACTTACGCACCCCCTCTACTAATTTACTCCATCTAGTGTCTTCGTTCTTCTTCATGCCTTGTAACCTTTTTTTCGTTTTATCTTCATTCATTAAGTGCTGCCTTCAAATCGCAGATTGGTAACCCTAGGTATTTAGAGAACTACGCAGAACACCCGCAAGGCCCCAGAACCGGGCTACTCCCGAGACTACGATTGTGTAAGTGCATTCTAATATAGTTTTTGTATTTTTTTTCTTAAAGAAACGCATTTTAATTTAAAAATTTGGTAAATAAATAGAATGTTACTTTAAGTATTTTATTAATACTAAGCCTAAAACTTCAGAGTGACATTCGTCATGATATGGCTTCTGTCTTGGTAATTCGCCCTATAGTCGGGTTTATTCCACTGGGGTGCGCCAAAGTAGCCCACTTGGTAGCCCTGGTGCATTTGCACCCCGTAGTATTCGAGCTTAAAGTGCAAGAACACCGAGCGGGTGAAGGCGTAGTCTAAGCTTAGGGCTGTGGAGTATTCATTGCTGCGCCCGATGTGCCCTTGCACATTGCGGTTGGCAAGACTCACGCGTCCAAAAATGTGCCATGCAAACTTTTTATAAATGCTGCCCACAGAGCCGTAAATGGTCGTGGTGTTGGCGTTGGTGAGAGCGTCAGCCAGCCCGTCGTAAGCTGTGTTGTCCCAAAAGTCAAACCCGACAATGCTTGAGCTCACATAGTTATTTACATAGGAGGTGTTGTTCCCCATGGGCATGGTGTGGCTGCCTAGGAGGGCATCGGAGTTGCCAAAGGTGTGGTAAAGCCCCAAGATGATCGCCAAGCGGTTCCACCAAAAGGCTTGGCGGATGTTTAAAGTTACCCCGTATTTACCCACATATGAACCATGCTGTAATGAATCCCAAATGCTGTATTGTTTTGTGCTTGGGTCATACCAGCCCGAATCGTAAACGGGGATTGTCAGCATGAAAAGGGTTTGGGAGCGAAAGCCCACAAGTTGGAAGTTTTTATTGGTGTCGTAGATGAGCTTAAAGCCGGGGGCGTTGTAGGTTTTAGGCGCAAAATAAAAGAACGCCTGCGCACTCAATTTTTTATAGTCGTAAGTGGCGGTGATGCCATGCCAGCCGTAGTTGATCCATGATCGATCGTCTTTGGGATTCCCGCCGGGTTTTAAATAGGGGGTTGAAGCGTAGAACTGGTAAATCCAAGAGTTAAACGCCAAGCCCCGCCCATAGGAGCTCCACCACCAAAATTTGAGATTTTTAATCGGGCGGTAGTAAAACTCAAAGCCTTGGTTTGACCCGCTCATGAAGTCAATGTTGGCTTCATAACGCCCGATTTTAAAGCCAAACTTATGCTTGTAGTCGTATTGTAAAAAAGCGGTGTCGAGCACATAGGGGCGGGCGTGGTAAGCCCCCACTGATTGGCTCAAATATTTATTGAAAAAGTAGCCATGCCAGCCCCCGATAAAGTTGTGTACCACGGAGCCGTAAATTTGCCCATCTTGATCCCTTAAATACTTGGTCGAGTCGTAGGGCAAGCCCGCCATCGCCCCGCCTAGGCTGAAACTGAGTTCGTGGTCTGTGGTGTGTTTGGGCAGCAGCCCCACTTTCATTTGGGCAAAGCCGGCGATGTCGACAAAACTCTCTGTGGGGTAAATGCCGTACTTAGTGTTGATTTTAGAGTGGTTAAACCCTATTTTAGAAAAGCTGTCTAAACGCCCCGTGATTTTAAAATCAAAGGCTTTGAGGGGGTTTATTAAAAAAGTCAAAGAATAGAGAATGTGGCTTAGTTTGCGTGTGATCAATGCAACCCCTTGGATTTAGTCTTTAAGCTTTTAGCACAGATTTAAGTGGTGTCATGCCCATTTTTAGACAGAGTGTGCAGAAGCTCCTATAAATGTTACAAAATGTTACTAAAATTGTGCCTTAATGGCGGTCATTAGATAACTTCTATCTTGGCGGGTGGCGGGGGCACTCGGGTCTTTGGTATACCATTCGGCGATGTTGTAGCCCTTGTGGGTGTCGACTTCATTGTATTCGAGTTTAATGTTCGTTGAAAAATAACGATTCCATTTGATCCCTAAGTTCCATGCTAGGCTTTGTTCATTGGCTCTAGGCGAGAAAGTCAAACGCCCCACAAGCCCCCAAAAGAGTTTTTTATGCACTCCACCCATAAACACAAAACCTGTTACAGCATTGGGTGAGATCATGTTATCCATCAACCCCCCGTAAACGCTGTTGTCGCGGTAGTCGATGCCAATGGGGCTTCCGTACCAGTTGATTCGAGCATTGGCGTTGCCGAAGTTTTGGAAGTACCCCCCGCCAAAGTTGTATTGGTTATAGTCAAAGCGTTGGCGGATGTATAAACTCACCCCACCCTTACCCAGCATAGAGCCCCGATACCATGTATCGTAGAGGTGTGGGCTGTAAATGGGAAAAATCACCGTCATGTCGGTTAAGGATTTAAAGCCCAACCCCGCAAAGGAGGGGTTGCTGTTGTAGTGGAGTTTCACCCCGGGGTGGTGTAGGTGTTGGGCGAGAAATACACAAAGCCCACCGCTGAAAAATGTTTTGTATCGTAATTCAAGCCCACAGCGTGGATGCCCAAATCCACCACCTTGCCCTGCTTGTTCTTAGTCGTGATGGGGGCATACCAAGGGCGGATAAACTCGCCCACCGCCAAAGCCCTACCAAAGGAGCTAAACCAGCGCAACTTAAAATAAGGGCGGAATTTATAGGAGGCCTCAAAGCCTTCGGTGTAACCGCTCATAAAAATAGTTTTGGAAAGGTAACGCCCGGCGATGATGGTTAGGGCATGGTGGTAATCGTAGCGCAAAAAAGCGTTATAGAGCACATAGGGGCGGGCGTGCTGGGTGGATTCAATATTTGATGTTTTCCAAGGGGCGTTGCCTAAAAACCCCCACCAACGCCCAAAATAGTAGTAGATTTTAGATCCATAGAGCTGTCCCGTGCTCTGATCGATTAAGGTTTTGGTGGAGTTGTAAACAAGCCCCCCCAGCCCCCCCCCTAACCCTGCGCTGATTTTATTGTTCTCGTTTTCCCACAAGCTCGCATCCACTTGGGCTTTGAGGGTTAGGGTCATGAAACTTTCTGTGGGAAAAATGCCCTCTTTAGAGTTGATGGGGGAGTGGTTAAAACCGATCTTGGCGACCGATTCACTTGTCCCGCTAAATTTATAATCAAAAGCCCCCATAGAACCCACACAGCACACATAAAAGAGCAAGCCCCTACGGCTCATCTATCTCACCTCTATTGGGTTTTAAGTCTTATTCTACGAGATCAGAGCTTCACCTTAATCTCGGTAAAAATATGGCTTCTGTCTTGGTCGGTGGCAGGCTGATCGGGTAAGAAAGGTCCGTTCCAACCAATTTTATAGCCGTGACGCATGATTTGGTTATAGTATTCCACTTTAATGTCGGCATAAAAACGCTTAGAAAACTCGTAACCGAGGTTAAACGCAAAAACCTGTTCATCCGCACGGGGACCATAGGTCAAACGGCCGATCAAACCCCAAAGCCATTTTTTATACACCCCCCCGCCAAAGAGAAAGGCGGTGAAGGCGTTGGAGTCCATCATGTAAGAGAGGGAGTTAATGGTGTTGGCATAAACCGTGTTGTCCCAAAAGTCAAACCCTAGACGGCTCCCGTGGTAGCCGATCATCCAGTTGGCGTTGCCAAAGTTTTGGTAAATTCCGCCCCCAAAGTTGTAGTTGTTGTAGTCAAAGCGCTGTTTGATCATCAAGCTGTGGGCGTTTCTGTGTGAGATCATGCCAAACTGGTAGGTGTCCCAAAAGCGTTTGGCATAAAAGGGGTTTAACACCGTGATGTCGGTTTGCGAGCGCCAGCCTATCCCTTTAAATTTGGGGTTGCTGTCATACATCAAAGTAAAGCATGGGCTGTATTCGTTGTTGGGCGAAAAATAGACAAAGGGCACCACACTAAAGCCCTTATACTCCCAAGTGATGTAAAAGGCGTGCACCCCGGGGTTGATCTTCTTGCCATCGGCTAGGGTGTAGGTTTTGGGAGAGTAGAAGTTATACAGCCACTCGTTGTAGGCAAAGCCCCGTCCAAAGCAGCTAAACCACCAAAACTTAAAATGGTTTAAATTTAAGGTCATGTCCAGCCCTTGCGTGTAACCACTCATGTAGTCGGCTGGTGATTCATAACGCCCACCCCTGAATCTAAAAATGTTCTTGTAGGAGTAGTCGATGTAGGCGTTGTAGATCACATAGTTACGGGTATTATTGGCATAGCCTTGCACACAATCTGCCGTGTTTACCCCCCCAATGCTTGTGGCATTCGACATGGCTTGTAACTGGGCTGCACTTTTGCCTGCGTAGGATGCTTGGCTTCCTCCCCCTGCCCCATACCAGCACTGCGCCCAAGGCTTTTGCCCCACGAGCCCGCCCCAGTAACCAAAGTAGTTCCACGCCATACTCCCATAGGGTTTGCCCGTAACTTGGTTGATGGTGTCTTTGGTGCCATCATAGAGCAACCCTCCCCCAAAGCCCCCTAAACTGCCCGACATGTGGTGTCCGTTAGCCCGGGCAGCTTTGGGCATGATTTCGGGAAGATCCATTTGTAAATACCCCACAATGGTTACAAAGGTTTCTGTCGGATAAAGGCCCTTATTGGTGTTGATAGGTTTGTTATTGAACCCAATCTTAGAAAACGACTCGACCCCGGCCTTGAACTTGGCAAACTGCTCTAATTGCCGTAGGTCAAAATGTTTCCAATCCATGGAGGAAGCTTGGGACAGAAGACCCAAATAGGCCACTAAACTCTTAGAGAGTAACACAACTTTTTTCATTTTAAATCCTTTTGCTATCGTGAAGTCCTTGGATAGAGCACACCCAAGAACCCTCGTTATAGAAACTTGTGAGACCAACTCGGTGGGGTTATTGTGTTACCCTGAAGGTACGCCTCGCGCAAAAGAGCATTGCGCGCATCATCCTCCTTCCGCAAAGAATGACCATGATTAGAGAAGAAAGGCTTTGTGGGGATTTTGTCAAGGTTATTGTTATTTTATCCATCAACTCTCCTCAAATCTAAAATTTTCAAGCAAATATCTAAGAATATTTACCCTTGTACGCTAAGGATAGCAAAAATTTGCTTAAGCCCCCCCGATCTCAAACCTCCGTATCCCCTTTGCTTGTCCGTCTAAAACGAAACCATGATGTTTGTGTAAAGGGCACTTCTATCCTGATAGCCACCGCTACAATAAGTTATACAGATTTGATTGTTCAAGCCGGCTTGGTAGCCCTTGTTGGTGTGCACCCCATAGTATGCAAGGTCGACCGTTGCTTTGAGGTATTGGTTGAAGTTGTAGCCTAGGGTGAGCATGTAGCGGCCCTCCCATGCCACGGGTGCGCTTGTCCACTGCCATTGCATCCGCCATGTGAACTTTTTATTAAAATGCGTGGCTCCATAGGCGATCGCCCCTGTTACAGCATTGGCTTTTAAAGCCGTACCCGCCGTGCCCACATAGATGCTATTACCCCCCAAAAGCACACCAGCCGGGTTACCCATGTTGCCCACATAGGTGTTGGGGTTGCCAAAGTTCTTGTAAAAAGTCCCCACAAGGTAGAAGTTATTGTAGTCAAAGCGTTGGCGCAAGATGAGGCTTTGGCCGGTTTGGGTGATGGGCGTGCCGTATTTATACTTCACCGCCCCCGTTGAACCAAAGACCATCCAAGGCTCATACACGGGGAAGATGGCGGTGATGTGGGTGTCTGATTTAAAACCCTTGCCGTCAAAATTAGGGTTGGTGTCCCAGCCGAGCGTAAAACCCGGGGCGTTGAAAGTCTTGGGCGAGAAGTAGTAGAAGAACTCCGCCAATAATTTATGTTGGTTGTAAATGAGTCTCACAGCATGTGTACCGTAAGAGAGCTTGTAGCCTACAGGGGTCCAACCCCCTTGGGCGTTTTTCACATAGCCCCCGCTGTAAGAGGTTCTAGGGGCATACCAGTTGATTAGAAATCCACCGCTGGCGATCGCACGCCCCCACGAGCTAAACCACACCAAGCGGGCGTGTTTGTATTGCCCAAAGACCTCAAAGCCTTGGGTTTTCCCACTTCTGTAGGGCATTGTAGAGGTGTAGCGGCCACCCTTGATGCCAAAGTAATCCTTGTATTGGTACTCCAAAAATGCATCGCTCCAAATGTAGGTACGCGAGTTTTTTCGAATGAAGCTGTCCTTTAGGTTGTCGTCATCGGTGGCGATGGAGTTGTGGTTGCCGTCTAGATATCCATTGTAGTAACCAAAATAGTTGAAGATTTGGCTGCCCCGATCGAGGTTTTTGGTGCTGTCGTAGAAAACGCCCCCGACCATGCCCCCGATCCCACCTTTCAGCACATGGGCGGATTTCTTGGGCAAAAAGCTCATGCTTAAATCCAAATACCCGGACACGGTGGCGTATTGTTGCATGGGGTAAAGCCCTCTCCTGCGGTCGATCTCTCTCGTGTTGAACCCAATTTGAGAGGTCTGCTCGGCACGCCCGCCAAATTTATACTCGAATGCATCCATAGAGGTTGCAAAAAACATCAATGGTCCACAGACATAGGTTAGAACGGAGAAGTTCGATCTAATGCCTAAATGTTGCCCTTGTCGTTGTTCATGTCTATCTTGCATATTGTCTCCTTGGCTGATCCGAATAGACCGAGTAAAAACCTTCTTTTAGCCCTATTAGAAGTCGTCCTACATTTAGGATTATAAATTGGAAACTCTGTTAGAGTTGCCCCAAGCCCATGCCAAAACCCTAGAAAACAAAGGGATGCTACACAAAGTAACTAAGCCCATAGAGGGCTTTAAACTTTGGTTTATAAGATTTGGGGTTTGTGTGGACTAATTGTAAAATTGCCTAGTTTTCGGTAGAATGGCACTTTTTGATGTGAATTGAAAGATAAGGGGCATGATGAATAAGTATTTTGTAACGGGGCTTGTGTCTTCTATTTTGAGTGTGTGGTTGGTGGCGCATAACTTGCCACAGGACGGAGTGGCACAAAATACCCCCCACACCCAAAACTTTAAAAAAAAAATAGCAGATCCACAACCCAAGAGCGGCTCAATGCCCTAAAAAAATTCTCCAATGTGGTGGAACAAGTTGAACGCTACTATGTAGACAAGGTCAGCATTAACGACATTGTGGATAAAGCCATCGATGGCTTGATGACGAACCTAGACGCGCACTCATCCTACTTAACGCCTAAGAAATTCCGCGATTTTAGAGCCCAAACAGAGGGCGAATTTGGGGGGCTTGGCATCACCGTGGGTATCCGCGATGGTGCGCTCACCGTGATCGCTCCCTTGGATGACACCCCCGCCTTTAGAGCCGGGATTAAGGCCGGGGATGTGATCTTAAAAATCAACCAAGAGAGCACTTTAAACATGAGCATTGACAACGCCGTTAATCTCATGCGTGGCAAGCCTAAAACCCCCATTGAGCTCACTTTGGTGCGTAAGAATGAATCCAAACCCATTGTGGTGAAAATGTTGCGCGACATCATTAAGATTAAATCCGTGCACGCCAAAAATCGAAGGGACACACTTCTTGTATGTGCGGGTCAATTCATTTGATCGCAATGTGGTTAAAGGGGTGCTCACCGAGCTAAGAAAGGCTAGAAACTTACAGGGCATTGTGCTCGATTTGCGCTCCAATCCGGGAGGACTTTTAAGCCAAGCCATCGATCTATCTAATCTCTTCATCAAGCACGGCATCATCGTGTCGCAAAAAGGACGGGTGAAGGCCGAGGACATTGAATACCACGCCGATGGCAAAGCCCCCTACCCCAATTTGCCCATCGCCGTTTTAGTCAATGCGGGCACAGCCAGCGCAAGCGAGATTGTCTCAGGGGCTCTGCAAGATCACAAACGCGCGGTCATCATTGGGGAAAGCACCTTTGGTAAAGGCAGCGTGCAAACCACCTTCCCCGTGGGTAGGGACGAGGCGATCAAGATCACCATCGCCCGCTACTATTTGCCCAGCGGGCGCACGATCCAAGCCGTGGGGATCAAGCCCGACATTGTGGTGTATCCGGGCAATGTCCCCCAAGATGAAAGCAAGTTCAGCATTAAAGAGGCGGATTTAAAACACCACTTGCAGCAAGAATTACAATCGCTAAACAGCAAATCCGAGAACAAAAAACACGAACATGGTAAAAAGGTTGAGGACAAAGAGAGCAAACCCATCACCCAAAAGGACATCAATGCGGATATTCAGCTAAAAACCGCCATAGACACCCTAAAAGTTTGGGACATCCTAACCGCTCCTAACAAAGAGAGCGCACATAGGTAGACGCTTGTGAGGGCGGGGCTAGCTTGCCTTTTATACTTCTTACTTTGCCTAGTTGGTTTGCAAAGCGAGGAAGTGCGGGCGAAGGTTGTGTATGTCAAAGTGGTGAATTTACAAGATTTGACCAGCAAGCCCGTGTATGTGGGGCAAAGAATCCGCGTACAATATAACTTAATGCTCTTCTCTCAAGCCAAATTTTTAGGGGCAGAGTTAGAAAACCTACCCGACCCTAAAGAGCTCAAACGCCTAAACTTTACCCCAAATTGGGTCGCTTCGGGCACGGACAGCTACAGCACCACTTACAATTACAAGGTTTTAGGCACAAAGGCGGTGATCCCTGCTCTTAAAGTGAGTGCCTTCGTGCAGGATCAAGATTATTTGGATAAATCCAGTGCGCCCGCCATCCCTTTGCAAGTGGTTGACCTCTCAGCACACCCTAATTATGTGGGCGTGGTGGCAACAAACTTTAGCGTTACCGGCTACAAGGTCAAAGAATACGACACCACCCACAATATTCTCGTCTTTGAGTTGCAAGCCAAAGGCGCAAATTTAGAAGATTTTAAAATCCCCGGCGAATTCAAACAAGGCTTTGAGGGCAGCCATTCAGGTACGGATAATGTCAGTGGGGTTTATTATTGTATTTTGCCAAAGAGCATGCAAAGCTTGTCTTTTAATTATTTTTCCTTGCAAGAGGCACAATTTAAGGAATTGCATTTTTCTTTAATCCCCATTGAAGAAAGTGTGAGCACACAGAGCAACCTAAAGCCTAAGAACAATTTACTGCTCTTTTCAAACATCTTTTTAATGGGCTTGTTGCTTGTGGTTATAGTGTGCTATTTTCTCACAAGTTATAAAAACACGGCATTGGTCGTGGCTATTTTGCTCATGGGGGTTTTGCTGTGGAATGTCCTTTCCACCTACCGCACAGGGGTTTTAAGAGCTAATGCAACGATTAAAATCTTACCCACGCAAAATTCAACTTTGCTCTTGATCCCCAAGCAAGCCCTGCATGTCAAAATCATAGGCGAGCATGCCAAATACTATAAAATCATGACAGATGATGAGAAAATCGGTTGGGTGAGGAAGGAAGATGTGGAGTAGAATCCGAGGCATTTATACGCTCTTGGTCGTGGGTTTGGGGCTAGGTTTCATCATTTTAATGAACTTTCTAACCCGTAAACACAACAATTCCCGCCAAACCCGTAAATGGTGTCGCTCTTTTTTCTTTTTAGTGCATTCCCCCTTAGAGAAAATCGGGGAGTTTGATTTAAGCGCAGATTTGATTGTGCTCAACCACCAAAGCATTATTGACATCATTTGCCTAGAGGCTTACCACCCCCGCAACATTTGCTGGGTCGCCAAAAAAGAGCTGGGCGATATGCCCTACTATGGCTACGCACTTAAAACTCCTGAGATGATTTTAATCGACAGAGAGGATCGGCGCGGATTAGCCTCTTTGCTTAAAATTGCCAAAGAAAAGCTAGAGCAAGACCGCCCCTTGGTGATCTTTCCCGAGGGGACAAGAAGCCGTGGGCTAGAAAAATTCTTGCCCTTTAAGCCGGGGGCTAAGGTTTTAGCCGAGAAGTTACATTTAAAAATCCAGCCCATACTCTTACTCAACACCCGCAAGATTTTTAACACCAAGCCCATAGAATCGCAAGCTACGCATTTACGCATGGTGCTCATGCCCGCCTTCACCCCCGATTTAAGCACGGATTGGTACACCAAATTAGAGCAGGACATGCAAGCCGAGTATCAAAAACACTACCACGAACTCAATGGTTAGGCTTGCATTTTTATAAAATCTGTGCTAGAATGCGGAATTTTGGGGTGTTAGCTCAGCTGGGAGAGCGCAACGCTGGCAGCGTTGAGGTCAGGGGTTCGATCCCCCTACACTCCACCACTCCCTAAAATCTAAAAACTTTGGTTATTTACTCAAGAAGTCAGCGATCGCTGTGGCTTTGTCGGTTTGCTCCCAACTAAACCCTTCCCGTCCAAAATGCCCGTAAGCTGCCGTTTGGCGGTAAATGGGGCGTAAGAGGTCTAAACTTTCAATGATCCCCTTTGGGGTGAGTTTAAAAAGCGCACGCACGCACGCCTCAAGGTCTTGGGGGGTATAAATGCTTGTGTGGTGGGTGTTGATGTAGACAGACACGGGGTCCACAATGCCGATCGCATAGGCGAGTTGCACAGTCGCCCGCTTACACACCCCGCTAGCCACCAAATTTTTAGCGATGTAGCGCGCCATGTAAGCCGCGCTGCGATCCACCTTAGAAGGATCTTTGCCGCTAAACGCCCCACCCCCGTGTGGGCAAGAACCCCCGTAAGTATCCACGATGATCTTACGCCCCGTAAGCCCTGCATCGCCTTGCGGCCCGCCGATGACAAATTTACCGGTGGGGTTGATGTGGTATTTGATGTTGTCGTTTAAAAACTCCTTAGGCAAGACTTTATACACGATCTCTTCAATCACCGCTTCGCGTAGGTGCTTTTGGTCGATCTCGGGGGAGTGTTGGGTAGACACCACGATTGTGTCGATGCCCACGGGCTCATGGCCCTCGTAGCGGATCGTAACCTGCGCCTTGCCATCGGGGCGCAAAAAGGGCAAGGTCGCGCTTTTTCTAGCGTTGGCAAGCCCCAAAGTGATGGCGTGCGCAAGGCTAACGGCTAGGGGCATGAGTTGGGGGGTTTCGTTACAAGCATAACCAAACATGATCCCCTGATCGCCCGCCCCCACTTCGCCATCCAAGCGATCCACGCCTTGATTAATGTCCGGGCTTTGCTCGCCAACCCCATTGAGCACTGCTGCGCTGCGGTAATCAAAGCCATAGAGCGCGTCCGTGTAGCCGATGTCTTTGACAACTCCCCTTGCGATCTCTTGCATGGGAGCATAAATCTTGGTCTTGAGCTCGCCCGTGATGATACAAAACCCATTGGCGAGTAAGGTTTCACACGCCACGCGGGCGTTTTTATCCCGCTCAATGATATAATCTAAGACGGCATCGCTGATTTGATCCGCCATTTTGTCCGGATGTCCCTCTGTAACCGACTCGGAGGTAAAAAGATAAGAGCTCATAAGTCCTCCTTATTAGTTGATCGCATGGCTTGCGTTATTTCATTTGTGCCGCCACTTCGGCCGCAAAATCCTCGCTTTTCTTTTCAATCCCCTCGCCCACTTCAAAGCGGATAAACTCCACAATGCGGATTTCATCGTTGATTTGTGCGCTTCTCTCATCTAAGATTTGTTGGATGGTCTTTTTATCATCCATCACAAAGAATTGCCCAAGCAAGGTCAACCTTTGGTCTAGTAGGGTGTTGTCGGCGATGAAGCGCTCCATTTTGCCAGGGATGATTTTATCAAAGATTTTTTCAGGCTTGCCTTGATCCCTTAGCTCTTGTTTGTAAGCCTCCTCTTGCTTGGCTAAAATGTCCTCTGTCAGTTCGGCTTTACTTACATAGGTGGGGATGTGTTTTAAAGGCTTGCCTAGCCTCTTTGCCTCTTCATTTTCCTTTTCAATCTCTGCCACTAAGGCTAATTTTTCCTTAGCAATGAAGTCAGGGTTAAAGGCTTTGTAATCCAATACAACAGGTTTCATGGCGGCGGCGTGCATGGCGATATGGCGGGCTAATTCGCGCAATTTATCGGCGTTTTTGGGGTCTTTGTGGGCGATTTTGATGATCGCACCTACGCGGTGGTTGGCATGCAAGTAGCCATTGAGCACTTCATTAGCCCCCGCTTGCACGCAAGCCAAACGGCGCACCACGATGTTTTCCCCGATTTTAGCCACCGCAGCGTGCAAGTAGGACTCGTAAGCCTGCCCCTCGATTTGCAGTTGGTATAACTCTTTGGTGTCTTTGGGTTGTTTGTCTTTGGCAAGCTCTAAAGATTTTGCTACAAGGGCTTTAAAGTGGTCGTTTTTGGCGACAAAGTCGGTTTCACTATTGATCTCTAGCATGGTCGCTTGGGTGCTGTCCGCGGCAAGGGCGATCACACCCTCAGCTGCCACACGATCGGCTTTTTTGATCGCCTTGCTTAAGCCCTTTTCACGCAAATATTCCACAGCCTTTTCTAAATCTCCCCCGCACTCCACAAGGGCTTTTTTGCAATCCATCATAGGTGCGTCTGTCATTTCCCTCAGCTGTTTAACTTGGGCGGCACTAACATTACTCATTTTCTACCCCCTCTTCTTGGGCAATTTCCTCCAAAATTTCCTCTTTCTCTACCTCGCTAGCTGCCTCCACATCTTCCGCCACTTCCTCGCTGCGTCCCACAAGCTCACGCCCCTCTGTGATCGCCTCTGCCATTTCTTTACAGAAAAGGCCGATGGAGCGGATCGCATCGTCATTGCCCGGGATCGGGTAATCCACCAAATCGGGGTCGCAATTTGTGTCTAAGGGGGCAATGATGGGAATACCTAAACGGCGTGCCTCAGCCACAGCGATTTTTTCCTTCACCACATCCACGATGAACATCATATCGGGCATTTTTTTCATGTGGCGTACCCCACCTAGATATTTTTCAAGCTTTTCTTTTTTGCGTAAAATCATCAGCTTTTCTTTCTTGGTGAGCAGGTCGATCTGCCCGCTGCTCTCCATTTCCTCCATGATTTCTAGCTTACGTACAGATTTTCTAATGGTGCTAAAGTTTGTGAGCATGCCGCCTAGCCAGCGGTAATTGACATAGGGGACATTGACTTGCATGGCGTATTCTTTGAGCGCATCGCTGGCTTGTTTTTTGGTACCCACAAACATGATCGTTTTGCCCTCTGCGCTCGCGTCCCTCACGATATTGTAGGTGTAGCGGAAGTAACGCAAGGTTTTTTGCAAGTCGATGATGTGGATGTTCTTACGCACCCCAAAGATAAAACGGGCTGTTTTGGGGTTCCAACGCCGTGTTTGGTGCCCGAAATGCACCCCACACTCTAATAAATCCTTCATTGTGATCATACTTAACTCCTTAAAGTTTGCCGCCACGCTCCCTAAAAACACTTTAAGGCGGGGCGTGTGTGATTTTGCATAAAGCAAGTGGCTATTCTAGCGTGAAAAGAATAAAGTTTAAATTAAGCCACACCCACTAAGGGGCATGGGGTGGCTAGACTAAAGCGGTTTAAGCGTGGGGGTGTCCGTGTGGATGTGCACCGTGCGGATGACCATGCGGATGCGCTCCTTGAGGATGTTCGCCATGCGGGTGCGCGCCGTGGGGGTTGCCCCTTGTGTGGGGGTTGCCCTTAGCCCCGACATAAGAGATATTGCCATGCGCATCGATGTCGTAAGCCTGCCCAAAACCTTTGACAAGGCGCCCTTTGACAAACTCTAATTTAATCAAGTGGAAGTCTTGCATGTGGCGGATGGTTTCTGGCCCCCTACCTTTGCCGTGCTTGGCTAAGAAGTTGTCATACACTCTATCAAACTCCTCGCCCCTCTCGATGAAGTGCAATTTTGTGCGGTAGCGTAAGCGTTTGCGTAAAATGGGCGATTTTGCACTCGCCTCGTCTTCTAAAAACATGATTTCTACATTTTCAGGGTGGGCTTTTAGGCTTTTGAAGTGCTCGGCAACTTCACTCACATAAATGTAAAAATGTTTGTGGTCGTGGTGTTCGTCAAAGAGAAGTGCGCTATAAGAGCAAATGACCTCGTTTTCAGGGCTAAGGCTGGCGATACACACACTGCTAAAGCTGTCCCTAAACTTCTCTAAATCCTCTTTGATCCCTTTGATGTCGGTGGTTTGTGGGATGGACTTACACAGATCAATGATGGCATCTTTGATGTCTTTCATTTCAGCCACTCTAGCGGGGTAGTCGATTTTTTGGATTTGCTCTGCTGCCCCCTCTTTGATTTTGTAGGCGATCTCAATAAACTCTGTTGTGGCGTTTTTTAAATGCACATCCACCGCGTCCTTAATTTGCCCGAATTTAGCGAGCAAGGCTTCCATGTCTTTGACATGATTGTCGTTCATGTGTTTTAAGATAAACTGCAAATCCATATAAAACTCCTTGTTGTTGTTAAAAGGCGTGCCATTATAACACTCTAAAGTTAATGAAATCTTATTTTTATAAAATAATGAGAAAGTATAGACCTAAACTTTAAGAATCACATTAAAATGGGTACAGAAAATGAGCATAGAGTTAGCAACTGCACTTATTGAGTGGATCATATGCACTTTCCTAACTAAAGCTGATAACTGCTTTCGTTGCAGCTTACAAACCTGATTTCAAAATCTTAAGATTCAATTCCACAAACAAAATGGAATGTAGGCAAATAGTCTAAATCACTTTACAATAATCTTCCATTTCCTTAACCTAGAGGCGTATTTTTTGGATGCTCAAAGAGTTATATAAAATTGATTTAGAACAAGATTTGGCCATGTAGTGCATATGATGAGCACTTTTGGCTGTGATGCATGCCACCTAAGTTAGTAGAGAGGATAGACAAGGCTTATCAAAAGTTTTTCAAAAAATAAGGCAGTGCGTCTAGATTAGATCTAAATAGGAAAATCTATTTAAAACTAGGGGCAATAAGAACAAGTATATCCACGCATAAAGACTAAATAGCGACTAAATTTAGAGACACATAAGAAGGATGTTGGTTTTTGTGGCCTGTAAAAAATCATTCTTAAAATTTTCATCACACCGCCATCCTATTGGCTTGCTCCGCTTGATCTATGGTTTGCCTGATTCGTTTAATAATTAAGACAGATATAACAGAGTGTAAAGGTAACACTTAGGAATTTTTAGTTAGAATATAAGTCGCATGGGCGGTGGTTGCTTTGGATCAAACCAAAGAGGAAAGTCCGAGCTACATAAGACGAGATTCCATTTAACGGATGGCTAGCGCAAGCTAAGGGAAAGTGCCACAGAAAATAACCGCTCTTTAAGAGTAAGGGTGAAAAGGTGGGGTAAGAGCCCACCGCGCCCCAAGCAATTGGGGTCGGCTTAGGTAAACCCAATCTGTAGCAAGAAGTGTATGGTAAAGTCTTTGATGAGGCACTTCGCAAGAGGTGGGTTGCAAAACCCATCCAAGATAAATAACCACCCTCGACAGAACTCGGCTTATGCCCATGCTTAAAGGATTGCATGCACCAAAGTGTTTTATTAGAAGAGGTTGTCGCTCTTTTTAAACCCCTAAGCCAAAAGCCACAACCTATTTTAATCGACTGCACTTTGGGTCTAGGTGGGCACAGCCTAGCCTTGTTGCAAGCCTACCCGAATTTACACATTGTCGGCATTGACAGAGATAAAGAGGCACAGGCTTTAGCCCTTGACAAACTTACCCCCTATGCTGAGCGTTTTACCCACAAACAAGGCAACTTCGCCCAGATTCTACCCACCCTACCCCCTCCACAAGGCATTTTGGCGGATTTGGGGGTGAGCTCTTTGCAACTAGATAACCCAAATAGGGGCTTTGGCTTTAACGCTCCGAGTTTAGACATGCGCATGGACACGGAGCAGAGTTTGGACGCATTTAAGGTGGTGAATCATTATAGCCTTTACGAGTTAGAACGGATGTTGCAGGTGGGCGAAGTGCGAGAATACAAAAAAATCGCCTCTCTCATCGTGCAGCAACGCCACAAACAGCCCTTCAATACAGCGCAGGATTTAGCAAACTTCTTAGCCAAGCACACCCACAGGGGCAAGTTGCACCCCGCCACTCTAGTTTTTCAAGCGATCCGTATGGAGGTGAATACCGAAATGCAAAACCTACAAGCTTTGTTAGAGTATTCTAAAACCTTGCAAGACACGCTTATGTGTGTCATCTCTTTTCACTCTTTAGAAGACAGGCAAGTTAAGCACGCCTTTAAAGAATACGCCAACATCTATGGCGACACGCTCACTAAAAAGCCCATTACCCCAAGCCCCACTGAAGTGCAACACAACCCCCGTGCGCGCAGTGCCAAAATGCGGGCTTTTCACTTTAAGGCTTTGTGATGGTGTCCTCCAAGCCCTTAGAACTTGAGAGCGAAGAACGCCGTCTGCGTGCCACAGACAAAGAGAAAGAAGCCCTATTTGCTGACAACAAAGAAGAGCAACAAGGGTTATCTGCTCCCACCTTAGTCGCTGTTTTCTCCACTTTCTTTATTGTTTTATTTCTCTTTGTGCCTAAGATTTACTTAAGTAACAACATTTACTACATGAGCCGCTCGATCCAAAAACTCCAAAGCCAAGAAGAGATTTTGCAAGAAGAGAAAAACCGCTTGCAGCTCGAGTTAGAAAAACAACGCTACAAATACAGCATTGAGAATATGCAATAAACTACCAAGTGATGTCCAAAAGATCTAGGCATATTTTGCTTCTGTACTGGTGTCTACCCAAACCTGTGATTTTTTGTTTTGGGCGTGCACAGGAGCGTTCTTTTGATCTTTTGGGGGCTTTTTCTAAGGGCAAAGATTTATAGTTTTTTTGCAAAGTGTAGGCCGTTTGTTGTTTTGGGTGTTGCTCGGGGGGCTCTGGTTCAAGCACAACCTGCACACTCTGGCGCGCACAGCACGCTAAAAACAAAGCCAACAAACTCAAGAGTATAGGCATTTTCTCGCACTCCAACATTACCGACCTTAGCACAGAAGGACAAATGGTTTTAAACAAATGTGTTCATTGCATTGTAAGCGTCTAGCATTTCATCTATAGTGTTTAAAATAATATCTTTGGCTTTGGCGTAAAAGACGGGCAAGTCGGCTTGTTTTAAGGGTAAGCACGCCACGAGCAGGTGCAAACACAAATGGGCGAGTGAGCCCTCTAGCAAAATCCCCACAAAGGGGTTTTCTTGCGTGGTTTTTACGCTAAAGGCATTGATTCGATCCACCAAAGCGTAGAGCTCCTTTTTGGTGCTTATGGGTGTGTTTAAAAGCTCTGCTAAAGTCTCTTTAAAGGCGTTGAAGCCCTCTATGGGTGGGCTTAGTTTCAGGGGCTTAAAGGCGTTTTTAATGCGCCTAATGGCTCTGTCTTTCTTGCCCCCCGTGAGCTTTAAATCCTGCGCCCTTAGGGGGGTGGTGTTCTCAATAAAAGCTCCACTAGAGAGATTGTAAACTTGGTTTTTGCCTTGTTTAAAGAGCTGCTCCATTTGTTTAGCTGAGAGCAGAAATAAGCCATCGCTAAAGACTTTGCTGTCACCAAAATTCGAGCGCACTTCTAGGGCATTTGGGGGGATAAAGGAGCTTTCTGTGCCATAGTATGAACCTTTGGCGTGTTTGGCTTGCCCCTCAATGTAGCCGCAATCCAGTCCGCATAAAATCAGGGTGTGGCTAAAGAGGCTGGCAAGTGCTGCCCCCGCATTGCCCACAAAGGGCGCGCTAAACTCCACGCTTAAATGCGGATCAAGGTAGGCACTCCAACTCCCCCCCCGCATGAACATATACGCCTCTTTAGCGTAGGCTAGGGCCTTAGGATTTAGCATATTGCCGCAGATTAAGGGCGTGTCCTCCAGTGGTGCGCTTTCTAAAACCTCTTTTAAATAGTCAATGCGCTCAATTTCAATTTGAAAATCCACAGATACCCCCGCCTTTTTGAGCACCTTTAAAGCCGTCCCACAGCTAAAAATTATCATTTTATCCCCATGCTCTTTTAAAAAGGGCAATAAGCCATCTAGGCTAGGACCATTACCCACGATACAAATAGGCAAGTCTATGGGCTTAATGCGTTTTGGGCGCAAGATCGGGGGGTTTGTTTGTAGGTTTTTTAAGGTGTTTGTAAAGCCCAGCATTTCATCCTCAAAGCTGCCCCACCCCCTAAGTGCGCTTTTTTTATGGGCGTAAAAACTTTGGGCTTGGGCTTTGGTGTCCTCGTTTTTATAGGGGTCAAATTCTAGGTGCAAAAAGCTATGGGTGATTTTTTTAGAAATAAAGATATGTTGCAAGACTTTTGGTTGCATTGTGCCTAGACTTAGAACGCACGCATTGGGTGGGGTTGCCTCAAACAAGCGGGCGTAATCGATGAAGTAACAACTGATACGCCACAAATCGGGGTGTTCTTCACATAAATACAAGGCGTGGAAAAACGCCCCTTGTTCTAAGAGTAAGGCTAACACCAGTCCGCCGGCTAGCCCATAAAAAATCGTGGGGGGGTAGAAGTTTGCGCCCAAGTGATAGGTTTTTATATTGGGGCTTAGATTTAAAAGGGCTTGGCAACCCTTGTTGGTTAAGGGCAGAGATTCAAGGGGACTTAGGGGAGTGATTTGGTTATCATCTAGCCGCCATTTGGGATTTGTAAGCGGGGCTTTTGCCCACTCTTTGGCAACGGATAACATTTGGTGTTGCCCCTCTATGCAAGCAAAAAGCAAGGAATGGTCGTTTAAATTGATGATATTAACCCCACCCGGATCGCTTAAGAGGTTATAGAGCGTGGGGGGTTTAAGAAGGGTGGCATAGAGCTTAGGCAGGTAGGCTTTAAAAAACCCTAAATTCCTCTCAAAGCACGCCCCCATCCTCTCTTCTGTGATCAACCCCTCCATTAGGGCTATTTTGCCACAATTTGTTTATATCCTCGGCTAGGATCAAAAACCAAAAAGCGTTTGGGGACATTGCGGTAACGGCTCAAGGCGCGGTTGAAGTCCTCAATGTTGCGCACGCTCACATTTTCAATTTGCATGATGACATCGCCCGCTCTAAAGCCCAAATCTTGCGCTTTAGAGTTGTCTTTCACCTCTTGCACCAAAACCCCATGGATTTCTTCAGGGATACGGGCTTCTTTGCGCAATTTGGGGGTTAGGGTCTCTACTTTAAGGCCGCTCAGTTGCCCGTGTGCACCCTCGTGGGCGGTGCTGGTTTCTTTTCTATTGGGGTTTTTGCGCTCGGTGAGGACTAGGCTCGTGGTGTATTCTTTTTTGTTGCGCATGTATTTGATCGTCACGCGTTGGTTGGGCGCCATAGAGCCGATCAAATTACGCAACTCGGCGGAGTTTTTCACCTTTTTGCCATTGACTTGCATGATCAAGTCCCAAATCATCAAGCCCGCTTTTTTAGCAGGGGAGTCTTTTTCAATGCTGATGACCACCGCCCCCTCTTGCCCGTTATAGCTGGATTGCAACTCGCTACTCACATCTTGGATACCCACGCCTAGATAACCTCTGTGGATGGTGCCGGTTTTGATGAGCTGGACGGCGATGTGTTTTACCGTGTTTGAGGGGATGGCAAAGCCCACGCCGTGGTTACCCCCCGTGCGCGATAAAATCGCCGTGTTGATCCCAACCAACCCGCCCCGACTATCAATGAGCGCACCCCCTGAGTTGCCCGGGTTGATCGCCGCATCTGTTTGGATAAAGTTTTCGTAATTGTTGATCCCAATACTGGTTTTATTGAGCGCAGAGATGATCCCTTGTGTTACGGTTTCGCCCACCCCAAAGGGGTTACCGATGGCAAAGACCAAATCCCCCACCATGAGATCACCGCTATCGGCAAACTGGATGGTAGGTAGATTTTCTTTATTGATTTTAATCACCGCCAAATCGCTGTCCGCGTCCTTACCCACTAAAGTTGCCACATACTCTTTATTGCTCCCGGGGATGGTGACAGAGATTTTATCCGCCCCATCGATGACATGGTTGTTTGTAACAATGTAGCCATCCTTAGAGATAATGACCCCACTGCCCAGCGCGCGCTCCACGCGATCTTTAGGCACAGAGTTATAAAGATCGCCAAAGAATTGTTGGAAAAAGGGATCGTTGAAAATCCCTCCACCCATGAAATTGCTTTTAATTTTTTTTTGTGTGGAGATATTCACCACTGCCTTGGTCGCCTCTTTTACGGAGTTGTGGTAAGAATAGATCGTGTTGATCCCATTGTGATCTGCGCCCACGCGGTTTTTCACCTCAGGCATGGTCTGTATCTTGATTGACCCCGCCCCCAGCCCCACGGCCAAAGCCACGCTTAATGCTATAAACCTCATCGCTGTCCTTTAAAAATAAGTATTTCTATTTAGTATAACCAAACTTTGTTTAAGCCTGCCCCCATCTATCCTTAGTCAGGTAGTAGCCCAAATAGCATAAAAGGGTGTAGCCAATGGTTAAATACGCCCCAATGCGCTGGTCTGGGTCCATATACGCCCCCACGACCCCCACAAGCGACCCACTAATGCCAATGAATTGGATCAAAGGCAAAAAGGGGGCGCGGTAAGGCAAGTCGTCTAAGGATTTGCCCGAAGCCACAAACTGCTTTCTAAAATTATACTGCGCCACGCTCACGCTGATCCACACAATGATCACGCTAAAACTGATGATGTTAATTAAAGATTCGATGATCTTTTCAGGGGCATAGGCTTGGGTGAGCATGCCAAGAAGCGTAAAGCCCATAGACAAATACATCGCGTAAACGGGGGTACCTTGTTTATTGAGTTTGGCAAAAATGGGGGGAAACATCTTTTTTTGTGCCAAACCATAAACCATGCGGCTAGAGGCATAGACCCCCGAATTAGCGGTGGATAAAATCGCCGTGATGATCACAAAATTCATCACATCGGCAGTGTAAGGAATCCCCGTGCCAAAAAAGGGCAAAGGGATACGCTCTAGGGTGCTGACAAAGGGGCTTTTGGCGATGCTCGAGTCGGTCATAGGCAAAAAAACAGAGATCACGATCACCGAACCTAAAAAGAAAAATACAATGCGCCACAAAGTCGCCTTGATGGCTTTAGGCATCGCCACACTCGGGTTTTTTGCTTCCCCTGCTGCCACGCCCACGATCTCTGTGCCCGTGTAGGCAAAGATCACGGCTAAAATCACCCCAAAGACCCCAGAAAGCCCCTTGGGGAAAAACCCCGCCTCTAATCCTAGGTTTGGGTTAGCTTTAGTGATGTAAAAATGATCCCATACATGGCTAAAGCCGTGCAGATAACTTTGGTAAACAATCCCCACCACCCCTAAGATAATGAAAATAAAGACGGCTAAAACTTTAATGGACGCTAAGAAAAACTCCCCCTCAGCAAAGACCCGCACCGAAAAGGCATTGAGTAAAAAAATCAGCACAATACAGCCCATGACAAAGTAATACACGGGCACATGGGGAAACCATCTTTGCATGAGAAGCCCCACGGCGATGTATTCCACCGCCACCGTGATGACCCAACCCACCCAATACATCCAAAAGACCATATACCCCGTAGCCGGTCCGATGAAACGGCTGGCATAATCGCCAAAGCTCCCGGTTGTGGGATAGACACTAGCCAACTCGCCCAAAGACAGAATAATGGAATAAACAATCACCCCGCCCACCATGTAGGCGATCAATGTCCCTAAAGGTCCAGCATTGGCGATATTGCCCCCCGTGCCGACAAATAGCCCTGTGCCGATTGTTCCGCCTAAGGCAATCATCAATAATTGCCGCACTTTAATGCCCCGTTCTAAATGCTCGCTTTCCACAAACTTCCTTTCAGCCCCCCTCTTCAAAACGCCGCCCACGCCGTTTTAAAACCGCCTTAAGAAAGAAAGCCACACACTCAAGTTTAAATAATGGGGGGGTAGAGCCGTGTAAAGAGGGCACATCAGACATACCACATGAGTTTAGCGCACACAATGATGAGAGCGCCTAGAATTAACACGGCTGGGTGGATGATGTTTCCAATGGGGTTTTTTTTGTTTAAAAATTTACAAGTTAAAGCGATCCCCACCATTGCAAAAATCCCACATGCAAAGCAAATTTTTAACATGAGAACTTTTTGAAAGGGGGTTTCAAAGTAACCCTTATCCCCCCCGATGTATTGGCTCACCATCATCCCCCCCGTGATCAAAAGCAACAACACACAAATGGGCATGATTTTAACCGCCCTCTGACCGATCCCCTGCTCCGCTTTGTTAGCAACCTCTTCCCCGTAAAGCTTTTTAACATTGGGCAAAATCACCACATCAAAGAACAAATAACCGATGAAAATCACCGCACAAAACAAGTGGACAATGAGGACATAAGGGTAAATCGCAGCCATGAGTAACCTTTAATCTAAATCAAAACTCCCATTATAGCCTAAGTTTGGCTAATGAAGCCCCACGCCCAAATACCGCCCCAAAACTTGCGTGCTCGATTGTAAGAATTTATCCAAGAGCCTTTCAAAGCGGTCTTTTTGCAGCCAAATGGGGGTTTTGACATGGCTTAAATCTTGCAAGGCTTGAATGGCTTGATTATAAGTGCCTATGTGGTCAATAAGGTGCAAATCCAGGGCTTCTTTGGCGTTAAAAATCTTGCCCTCGGCAAACTCGGGGGCGTTTTTGGAGTCTAACTTACGCGCTTTAGCCACATCGCTCACAAACATTTGATACTCTTGCGTGAGAAGTTTGTCTAAATATTGCTTCTCTTTGTCCGTCCAAGCGCGCGTGAAAGTACCGACCTCTTTATACGCCCCCTTAGCCAGCCCTTGAGATTTGATGCCTAATTTATCCATGAGGGCTTGGATATTCACCCCGCTAAAGATCACCCCAATAGAGCCCACCAGCGCGCCCCGATTGGCATAAATCGCATTGGCCGCCATGCCCGCATAGTAGCTCCCACTTGCCATCACCCCCTGCACATACGCCACCACCGGCAGTTTTTGCCTAAGCTCAGCGATCATGTCGTTTAGCTCCACACTCGCGCTAATGCTCCCCCCCGGCGAGTCTATCAACAACAGCACGCCCTTAACGCTAGGATTTGCCAGCACTTGTTGCACCTGCGCCCTTAAACTCTCGCTTTCAAAAATAGGTCCGTAGAGATAGATTTTAGCTAGATTGGGTGGGGAGGTCTGTGTGCCAGTCCTGCTTGCCAGCACGAACAGCACGATTAAAAGCAACACAATCGCTTTAAAATAACGGGTGATAAAATCTAGGGGGGTGGTGAAAACCTTTGCCAACTTGGCGCACATGAAAAACTCCAAAAAGAGGATAAGTCCTTATTATACTACCTTAAATGAAAATGTGTTATAAGGCTAGCAAAAAGAAACACCATGGCTTGCAGGTTTTGCCCCAAGGTTAGGCGGGGCGATTTGTTATTTATTGTAGTTGCAGGTTTGGCTTTTTATGGGGTCTATAGCTACCAAATGCGCCAAGTGCAAAAAGAGCAAGATTTTAAAAAATTGCAAGAAGCTTGCGTGTTACACCACGACAAAAAAGCATGCCAAGGAGTTTTAAAGCCCAAAAGCTAGACTAGCGGGCAAAAAGGTCGTTTATGTTGCAAAAAATTCTCCCCCTCGTGTTTGTGTCCTCTTTGCGTTTTTTAGGGCTATTCATC
The DNA here is from genome assembly GCF_019703325.1 of Helicobacter sp. NHP19-012. Taxonomy (NCBI): domain Bacteria; kingdom Pseudomonadati; phylum Campylobacterota; class Epsilonproteobacteria; order Campylobacterales; family Helicobacteraceae; genus Helicobacter; species Helicobacter gastrofelis. The sequence goes on from NZ_AP024819.1 coordinate 100,646, forward strand.
GTCTTGCCCGTGATCTCTTTGTATGCGGTGGGTTTCAAGGCTTCGGCGGCGATGATGGGCTTGGCGGTGGGGGGGGCGTATCTCACCCAAATTTTATGCCAAACCCCCATTGGGATTTTAAGCGACAAATACAGCCGTAAAAAGGTCGTGCTGTGGTGCTTGGGGGTTTTCACCATAGGTTCTTTTCTTTGCTTTATGGCGCACAATATCCAAATGCTCGTGGTGGGGCGTTTGATCCAGGGCATGGGCGCAATGGGTGGAGTGCTAAGCGCGATGATCGCCGACCTTGTGGAGGAGGAAAAGCGCACGCATGCGATGGCGATGATGGGGGCGGGGATTTTCTTTAGCTTCACAGCGGCAATGGTGATAGGACCTAGCATTGGCATGCACTTTGGGGTGCAGTGGCTCTTTATGCTAACCGCCCTTTTGAGCCTAGCCTCCATGCTCTTAATGGCGTTTAAAGTCCCAGAACCCCCCAAGATCGTCTATACCCTCAAAGAAAAACCCCGCTTGCAAGACGCTTTAAAAAACAAGGATATTTTCATCATCAACTCTTGTTCTTTCTTTGAAAAGTGCTTGATGACTTTGATTTTTGTTCTAATCCCCCTAGCTCTCGTGCATGAGTTTAAAATGGATAAAAGCGTGCTTTGGAAAATCTACACAGCGGGGGCGTTCTTAGGCATGGTGAGCATGGCACCTGCGGCGATCATCGCCGAGAAGTTCCACAAGGCTAAGGGTGTGCTGTTAAGTGGGGTGTTTTTATTTTTAATCGCCTATGCTTGTTTAGCCTATGCTGATAGGCATTTAAATTCGCCCACGACTTGGCTTTTCATCGCAGGGATCATGTGCTTTTTTGCCGGCTTTGGCACGCTTGAGCCCATCATGCAATCACTGGCTAGCAAATTTGCCAAAGCGCACCAAAGGGGGCTGGTGCTTGGCATGTTTGTAACTTATGGCTATGTGGGCTCATTTGTGGGGGGGATGCTAGGGGGCATGGGTTATACATACCTTGGCGTAGAAAAAGTGGCAATCCTTGTAGTCGTGGTGTGTGTGTTGTGGCTAGGGCTTGTGAGCCTGCTTAGCAACCCTAGCCGTCAAAAAAATGTCTATTTTCCCCTAGATGCCTTCGATCGCAAAAAGTTTGGAGCCATTGAGGCACAAGTGGGGATTTTGGAGTGGTATATCAACGAGAGCCAAAACACAATCATCGTTAAATACGACGCCTTGCAAACCAACGAGGAAGAAATTATAGAACTCTCTGTGGCGTTTAGAAAGGCTACATAAACTTAGCGCTTTTTAAAGTTATTTACACTAGAATGGAGCCTTTAATTTTAAGAAAAAGAGGTTCTATGCGTAAGTTATATGGTGTTTGTAGCGTTGCTGTGGCAGGTTTGATTTTGGGGTGTGCGCACACAGCGAGTCGTGGGGAGTTGGATCGCTTCCAACAGGCTTACTATGCCAAAAACCACCAACAAGCCGACCAAGTGTCTAAAGCTGCCTTGAAAGAGGATAAAAAACAAAAAGACGCGCCTTTGTGGAACTTAGAAGATGGGGTCAATGCTTTTATGATGGGGCAGTATAAAGCTTCTTTAGACACCCTAGACAAGGCGAACAAAACCTTTGACACTAACTTTAAAAGCATGGAAAAAGGCATTGCTAAAGCCGGAGCAGCCACTTTGGGTTCAGCCATCAATGTGCCTTATGAAGGGCACATGTATGAGTGGACTCTCACCAACTACTACATGGCACTAGACTATGCGTTCTTAGGCAACAAACAAGACGCTAGAGTCGAGTTTAACCGCACCATTGACAGAGAACGCCGCATTAAAGAAGCCTACAAAAAACAAATCAAGAAAACCCAAGAGGAAATGGAAAAGGCAAAACAAAAAAATGGCGCAATGTTTAGTAAATTGACTGCAGGCACGGCTGGGTGGCAGAGCGAACTTGACAAAACCTTTTCAAACTTGGCGCAATTTAAAACCTACACCGGTTTCATTAACCCCTTAGTTGACTATGTAAGTGGGTTGTTCTTTGCTAGCACAGGCGATAGTAAGGGCATTGATGACTTAAAAGAAGCCTATGGGGTGAGCCAAAATAAAATTGTGGGCGAAGACCTTAAAAACTTCATGGACCACACCAAAGAAAAATTCACTTGGGTGATTGTGGAAGATGGCAAGCAACCCACTTTGGGAGAATTTAAAATGCCCTCCATTAACTTGGCGTTGCCTAAACTCAAAGACGGGCAAGCTTTCCACACAAACTTTAGCGTTGTAGTAGATGGCAAAAGCGAAAAAATGGGCGTGCTCTCTAACTTCAATGTTGTTGTGCAAAAAGAATTCCAAACAACCCTCCCCGTCATTAGAGGTCGTGCCATTAGCTCAGCAATCTTAAAAACAGCTGCGGGCAAAGGCATGGAAACAGCCGGACAATTTGTCCCCGGTGTGGGTGGTGCTGTCACGAGCGGTCTTGGGTCAGTGATGCGTAGTGTCAATAAAGCCAGCACTGCCGCTGACACAAGAGGTTCTAATGTATTTCCAAGCATGGTCTATTTGGGGCGCGTGGATAACAAAGCACATAAATTTAGCATCCAAATTGATAATTTGCATCAAGACTTCACCATCGCCCCTTGCAATGGTAAGCCCGCTGCTGCCGGACAAGTTTGCGGCGACACCAACAACATCATCTTTGTCCGCACTTTCCCCAACGATTTAAATGTGAAATCCCTCTCCCTCTAAGCCTTTTGAACTTAAGCCTATGGCTTAAGGGCTAGAGTGGCACTAAAAAGTGCTGCTCCCTCACTGGTAAAAACCAAGTGTGAAGGGCTAAGCACCTTTCTTTCTTTAAAAAGCTCCCTTTCTGTTTGGCTAAAGCCCCCCTCGGGACCGATGATGACCCCTTTTTGGGGCTCTAAACTTTGTGCGTGCCCGCCTAAATCTAAAACCCCCGCCTCTGGGTAAATCTCTAGCGCACTCTTTAAATCTGTTAACACTTCTAGGGGCATTAAGTCGCTGCGTCCACATTGCTCGCAAGAGGCGATCAAAATCCTTTCAAACCTTTCTAGCTTGGCTTTGTCTAGCCCCTCACTTCTTTGGCTAAACTGCGCCATAAAAAAGCTAATCTTTAGCACCCCCATTTGGTTTAAATAGGGCAGGACTTTTTCTATACTCTTGGTGCTGATGATCGCCCAAATTAAATGCGCACCTTGTGTGGGGCGCATAGGCTGGGCTTGTGCGCTCACGAGCTCTAGTTTTGCGCTGTGCTTTTGCACGCTTAGGGGTTTATAAAAATATAAATTGTCGTCTTTGAGATTACGCAAAGCGAGTTGTTCTGTAGCTAAAGTGCGGCGGCTGAGGTAAATGTGTGTGTAAGCCTTATCCTCTAGACTTAGAGTGGGTGCTCCGGCTAGTGGGTGGTAAATAAAGCGCATTAAAGGAACAACAAGAGGCACAAGAGCAAGTTTAGCCCATACAAACCCTTGCACCATTTAATGTAGGCAAGCATTAACGGCTCTTTTGTGCGCGCGATTTTAAGCTTACGCACCCTTAAAACCTCACCCCCACAGACTACACACAGCACAAGCCCCATAAACCCCACACGCCAAGAGAAGTTAAAGTGTTGCATTGCCAATAAAAACACCCCACTAAAAAAGGCCATTGCCCCCCACATAAACACCATGGGCATCATTAAATAAAGTTTTTTGTTTAAAGAGGCGTAGTTTTTAGCCAGCCACAAAAAGGCAAGATTCAAGACAAACAGCACGGGACCCAAAGCCATTAAAAAGACATGGAAACTAAGGGCGTTTTGCCACGCCAACCCCGTCATTGCCGCTTAGAAAAGGTGATGGAGTACACCTCGTTACGCAACTCAAAGAGCGGGTCTTTGGGCGGCTCAACCCCGCTAGGCAACATGCTTGGCATAAACACCTCCCCATTGCACCCATGCCCCTTGTAGGTTTGCACCCTCAGTTGCCCGACTTTGATCTCCTCGTGCTTGCCATGCCATAACTTGGTCGTGTCGTTGGTGGGATCGTTTTTATTGGCGAGCTCTAAAACCATGTTATAGACAATAGGGGCTTTGGCGACCCTATCTTTAAAGTCTCTTTCTAAAAAGTCGTTGCCGGTGCGTTTGAGCTCGGCGTGGGTTAAATCGTGCACCCCTGCCACAGGCACAAAACTAAAACGGGCGGGCAAGAAGCGTTGGGTCTGTTTGTCTTTGAAGTAAAAAGTATGCGTAGAGTAGTAGCGCGTGTGCGCCACGCTGTCTGTAACGCCCACGCCTTGCATATAGTGGGCGAAGTTTCTAAAACTTGCCACTTCTTGTGTTGTCCTCTTGATCTTTTCTTGATCCACATGCCCGTTTTTAGGGATGCGGATTTCTAGGTAACGCCCAAACTCTTCGGGGTTTTTAGCAAAGTTAATGGGGGCGTTTGTCATCACCATCACCCAATCATCTTTACCCATCCTTAAAGCCATGCCCCGCCCCTTAGATTTATCGCTGGCATGCAAATTACCCCCACTTAGCGAATAGCGCACTTCTGTGGGGATACTGGCTTTATCCAAAAGCGGAATATCTAGGCGTGCGCTGGCTTTTTCATCGGGGATAAACACGCCCAGCGCACAAAAGCCCTTGGTGTGGTTGATTTTCTTGTGTGGGTTTTTGGCATCGCCGTTGAGCTTGTAAAACAAGTCGGCGATCTTTTGGGCGTTGTAGATTTGCCCGGCATGGGCGCAAGAGAACAACACTAAAGGCAACAAAGCGCACCCAAGCCTATGCACCATTTTCCTTTTTAAAAGTTATAGACATAGTTGGCGTATAAATCAATCACCCGTCTAAAAGAATAGGTGAAGGTGGAGGTGTCGCCCTTGGTTTGTGTGTAATAGGGATCGTTAATAGCAGGGACTCTAAAGCCCACTTCAATGCCATTATGTGCCCCGAGGTTAGCCCGCATCCCAAAGTTAAACATCCACTGCACAAAGGTGGGAGAATAGACGACACTTGGGTTTCCAATGGCTTGTTGGAAGTAAAAATTGCTTGTGCTCACACAATTAACGCCATTCACTCGTGTCTGGCATACATCATTAGCCTTACCTGCCCCTAAAGCCCAGCTGCTCCCTCCAACTGCCATGCCCACAAAGACCCCAAACTCACTTCCCTTGTTGTGGTAGAAAGTCCAAAGCGCATCTATACCCACACCATAGAAGAAATTCCCCACGGGTCCCTGTGTGGGGTATTTATTCCCCGTTTTTTGTGAGAAACCTCCGCCTTGTAAATTGATGAGCCCATAGTAGCGCACACCCCAATGCCTTTTTTTGCCAAAGAATTGTTTGTAACCACCCACAAAGTCTACTCCACCTAGATTTCCAGACCAAGGACTTGAAGAAGTGCTGTTAGGGGTGCGTGTCGCGCTCGACCCCGCTGCGTGGGCGTAATCCACCCCCGCTTGCACATACCAACCATCTTTAGCTGCCTCTAAAGGCAAGCAACCCAAGAGAGCTCCAAAGCCCACCATTTGGCAAACCACTTTTTTAAACAAGCAAACTCCTTACTATGGAATAAGAACACTATTCTAGCAAAATTTAACCCTATCGGCTCTACTTTAACCCACTAAGTCCATTTTAGGGCTTATTTTGCCCTCCTTCAAGTCTGCTGACCCGATCTTCGAGCTCTTGCAGTTTGTGCTCGCAGTTGTTGAGCCTTGCGTTGATGAAGTCCGCCACTCCTTGTTTGGGTGCTTGGGTGCTTGGCTCTTCAAATTGATCGGGGCTATTTTGGGTGTTAGGGACACTTTCTTCTTTGCCCTTGAATAGGCTCAAGAGCACACCCGCTCCCAGCACGCCTAGCACGATGTAAAGGCTGATGGTGGGGCTAATGTCCACACCCACGCCAAAGAGCTGATCGGTGGCGGCTAAGATGAGTTTTAAGCTGATGAAGGCTAAAACCACAATCACGCTTTTTTCTAGGTAGATCAAATGCCCTTTGAGCACCTCAAGCACAAAATACAAACTTCTAAGCCCCAAAATGGCAAACATCATCGCACTATAAATAATCAAGGGCTCTTTACTCACGGCAATCACCGCCGGCACACTATCAAAGGCAAACATCACATCGCTAAGTTCAATCACCGCAAGGCATAAAAACAAAGGCGTGGCGATAATCTTAGCCTTGGCAAAGGCGCTTTGGTGGTGCAGCGCGCTTGCCTCCTGCCCCTTTAAATCTTGTTCTAAAGTGCTTAATTGCTCTTTTTTGATGAAAAAATCATGCCCGACTAGCTTAGGATAGACGGGGAAAAACTTATAAACAAGGCGGTAGGCTAGGTGTTTGGAGTAGTCCTCTTCGCCCTCGCTCTCCTCTTTATCTTGGTTTTTCACCATCACCACACAGCTATAGCCCACCAGCAAGCCAAAGATAATTTCTACATAGGCGGATAGGTGCATAAGACCACTGCCCACCAGCACAAAAATGAGCCTAAAGACGATCGCCCCGATGATGCCATAGTAAAGCACTCTATGGCGGTAAATCTCGGGTACTTTAAACCACGCAAAAATCGCCATCATCACAAAGAGATTATCCACAGACAAGGCTTTTTCTAACACATAGCCCGTTAAAAAGAGCGACATACTAACAGAGCCGTCATGCCAATACAAATAGGCAGCAAAGAGCAGGGCGGTGGCGACCCAAAAGAGCGACCACCCTATGGCACTTTTTAGCCCCATAGCCTTGTCTTGGCTGTGTGCCTTAAAGTCAATCAACAACGCCAAAGCCATGAAAAGCAAGAAAACGATTAAATCAAGCCCCATTTACGCCCCCTGTGCGTCCAAAAAGGCGTGATCGCTAAAGCTATTGGCGTGCAAGTTGCAAAAGGCGTTTTTGAGCGATGTAAAAAGACGAGGGTTGTTCTGCTCCATTTCTTTTAAAAAATTCTTAGTAGCAAGCCGTGCAATGGGGGGCTTGTCCGAGTCGGGTTGTTTAGCCGGGCAGTTGCAATCGGGGGCGGTGGGGATGTTTTGGGATTTGACAAAGTCGATGCTTTGGCGTTCTCTTATGTGGATTAAAGGGCGGATCACAAATAGCCCATTTTCTGCCTTATAAATGGGGGGCATGCTACGCAAACTGCCGTTGTAAGTGAAGTTCATGAAAAAACTCTCCACAGCATCGTCTAAATGGTGGGCGATGGCAAGTTTGTTAAAGCCATTCTCTAAGGCGTAATTATAAAGCACCCCACGGCGCATACGCGAGCAGAAACTGCAGTAAGAGCTTTGCTCCCGCCGTTTCTCTCTAATCGTTTGGGCGATGTTGGTGTGTAGGATTTCATGGGGGATGTTTTGTTCAGCACAGAGCTTAGTAAGCCACGCCAAATCTTCATTCAGCCCATAATGCACGGTGGTGGCTTTAAAACTGAAGTCAAAGGGGGCATGCGCTTGCATGCGTGCTAGAATGCAAGAGAGCAAAATCGAATCCTTGCCCCCACTAAGCCCCACAAGCACTTTATCGCCTTCGCTGATGAGATTGTAAGCGGCGTTTGTACGCCCCACGACATTTAAGATTTTTTTACTGATTGTGTACATTGGCTGTCCCTATCAATGGTTTGCACCGCAAAGTATGGGGCAAGAAAGGGGTATTATAGCACAAAACGACACACTTACCTCCATTTATCCTCTTGCCAAAAGTTAGGATTAATGAAAATATGCTTTAATAGTTGGGTTTAATAGTTGGGTTTAATGCTTTGGTTTATCTTAGTTTGTGGGAGATGACGATGGGCGTAGAAAATGTCGCCGAGCACCCCTACTTTGGGGCGTTTGTTTTACTAGTCTTTAGTTTTCTAGTCTTTAATTGGACTTTGCGGATACAAAGGTTCATCAGCCGCAAGTTGGCGCGCAAGCAAAACGAGAAGTTAAAACTTGCCGCCTATGAGTGCGGTCCGCTCGCTTTAAAGCAACAAAACCGCTTGAGCCACCAATTCTATGCGATGGCGGTGTTGTTCATCCTCTTTGATGTGGAGATTGTGTTTATGTTCCCTTGGGCTTTGGATTTTAAAGAATTGGGCTTTTTGGGCTTTTTTGAGATGGCAAGTTTTATTTTCTTGTTGGTGGTGGGCTTTGTTTATGCCCTAAAGAGAGGAGCGCTAGAATGGCACAGCATGCAGTGAGTTATTTAAAAAACGGGGGGCTACCCATTGCCTTGACAACGCTAGATAAGTTGTTGAATTGGGGGCGTAGCAACTCATTATGGCCTTTGACTTATGGGCTGGCGTGCTGTGCGATTGAGATGATGGCAACGGGGGGTTCGCGTTTTGACTTTGATCGCTTTGGCACGATCTTTAGGGCTTCGCCTAGACAATCGGATGTGATGATTATCGCTGGCACGCTTACCAAAAAGCACGCCGAATTTACAAGGCGGCTTTACGACCAAATGCCCGAGCCTAAATGGGTGATCTCTATGGGCTCTTGTGCCAACACGGGGGGGATGTTTAACACTTACGCCACCGTGCAGGGGGTGGATCGGGTGATCCCTGTGGATATTTACCTGCCCGGCTGTGCCCCCCGCCCTGAAACCCTGCAATACGCCTTAATGGTGCTGCAGGATAAAATCCGCCGCCAAAAGGCGTTGCCTGAAACCAACACGAAACGCTTAGTCTAAAGGCTTCATATGGTTAGAAAACAACGCCCTAACGCCAATATCCAAAAGCAAGTCCATTACTCCGATCGCTTCTATGTCGTGCCTAAAACGCCCAAAGTTGCCATTATCGGCTCGCCCTATGAAGTGATTTACAACCATATCAGCTACTACCACAAGGTGCTAGCAAGCTTCATTGAGCTAGGCACAGCGGTGTTTGTGATCGAAGTTAGCGAAGTGGATAAAGTCGCTGAACGATTAAAGAATTTGGGCTATGAATCTTTAAGCGAAATGAGTGCGATCGACTTTTTAGAAAAAAGGGGGGAGTTTGAGCTGTTTTATCAGTTTTTATCCTACCTGCCCGGCTATGCCACCAAACGCCGATTACGCCTAAAAGCGGTGTTGAAAAAAGGCGACAACCCCCCCACTTTAAGCCACTTATACCGCTCGGCTGTGTGGAGCGAAAGGGAGGCATATGACATGTTTGGCATTGTCTTTGAGGGGCATAAACATTTAAAACGCATTTTAATGCCCGATGATTGGGTGGGACACCCCCTTTTAAAATCCTATCCGCTCAAAGGCGATGAACATGCCGCATGGTATGAGGTGGATAAGATTTTTGGCAAAGAGTATAGAGAAATCATAGGTCCTGAGCAAAGGGATAGTGCAAGGGTAGATGAAAAGGACACCTTCAACTTCTCTAAAGTGGGGCACACGCAAGAAAAAGGCTTGCCCCTAGAGGACAAGGCGGGCAAATACGCCTTTGAAAAGTCGGCGTTCGTCAAAGACCTACACAGCCAAGAGCCCACAGAGTTAAAGGATCGCCCCTAATGGCACAGATTTTCACCAAACTCAAACCGCAATTTGAAAATGTCTTGTTTGAGAGAGACGATAAGCAAATGGTGATTAACTTTGGTCCCCAACACCCGTCTTCACACGGGCAGTTGCGTCTCATTTTAGAGCTAGAGGGCGAGAAAATCACCAAAGCCACACCCGAGATCGGCTACTTGCATCGAGGCTGTGAAAAGCTGGGCGAGAACATGACCTATAACGAGTATATGCCCACCACCGACCGCCTAGACTACACTTCTTCTACGAGCAATAACTACGCTTTCGCCCATGCGGTAGAGATGCTTTTAGGCGTTACAATCCCTAGGCGTGCCCAAGTGATCCGCACTTTGCTTTTAGAGCTTAATCGTGTGATCTCGCACATTTTCTTTTTAAGCGTGCATGCCTTAGATGTCGGGGCGATGTCTGTGTTCTTGTATTGCTTTAAAACCCGTGAATATGGGCTAGATTTGATGGAGGATTATTGTGGGGCAAGGCTTACGCATAATGCCATTAGGATCGGGGGCGTGCCCTTAGACTTGCCACCTAACTGGCTTGAGGGGCTTAAAAAATTCATGCAAGAAGTGAGGGATTTGCATAAACTTGTGGGCGGCTTGTTAGATAGCAACCGCATTTGGAAAGCCCGCTTAGAAAATGTCGGCACAATCACCAAAGAGCAAGCCAAATCGTGGGGGGCGAGTGGGATCATGTTAAGGGGCACTGGGATCGCCTATGATGTGCGTAAAGAAGAGCCCTATGAGCTTTACCCTGAGCTAGACTTTGACATACCCGTAGGCAATTATGGGGATAGTTACGATCGCTACCAACTCTACATGCTTGAGATTTTAGAGTCCTTACGCATTTTAGAGCAATTAATCCCCATGTACGCCCCCACAGAGCCTAGCATAATGGCACATGCCCCGCAATACTTCAGCGCCCCCAAAGAGGACATCATGAGCCAAAATTACGCCTTAATGCAACACTTCGTCCTAGTAACGCAAGGCATGCGTCCGCCAAGAGGCGAGGTGTATGCCCCCACCGAGTCGCCCAAAGGCGAATTAGGCTTTTTTATCCACTCACAGGGCGAGCCCTACCCCTACCGCTTAAAAATCCGTGCCCCGAGCTTTTTTCACATAGGCTCGATGCAAGATATTTTAGTGGGGCAGTATCTAGCAGACGCTGTAACGATCATTGGCTCAAGCAATGCCGTCTTTGGGGAGGTGGATCGATGAAACGCTTTGACTTGAGGCATTTAAGAAATGAGCCTAATAGTGCTGTGATTGAGCGTATGGGGGCAATTTTAGATCAGAGTGTACGTCCCGGGGAGGTGGCGATTTTCATGTTTGAAGTGGTGGATTTTGGCATTGTGGAGCAGAGTGCAGAGGCGATTAGAGATCGGGGGGATATTTTGATGAACTCATTGCGTTTTAATCGGGTGGATTGGACTTTAGTGGTGAAAAGGGCAAATGCATGCCAAGCATAGAAATAGACGGGCAACAAGTAGAATTTAGCGAGGGGCAGACAGTCCTAGAGGCGGCACGAAGTGCTGGGGTGTATATCCCTGCCATTTGCTATTTGAGCGGGTGCTCGCCCACGGTGGCTTGCAAAATGTGCATGGTAGAGGTGGAGGGCAAGAGGGTGTATGCGTGCAACACCAAGCCCAAAGCCAACACCAAAGTCGCCACAATGACGCCCACTTTAGTGGCAGAACGCCAAATGATCATGCAAACCTACGATGTCAATCACCCCCTAGAGTGTGGGGTGTGCGACAAAAGCGGGGAGTGCGAACTGCAAGACATGACACACCGCACCCTAGTGGATCGGCAACCCTTTAGCGTGAGGGACAATTTAAAGCCCTTCGCCTTTTGGGCACAAGCGTCTTACGACCCGAATTTATGCATCATGTGCGAACGCTGTGTTACCACTTGTAGCGACAACATAGGCGATAGCAATTTAAAGGCAAGCAAGGCGAATTTACACGCCCCCGACAAATTCAAAGAGAGCATGCCTAAAGACCCCTTTAGCGTGTGGAGCCGCAAACAAAAGGGCATGATCGCCTTCGTGGGCGACACGCCTTGCTATGATTGTGGGGAGTGTATCGCCGTGTGCCCGGTGGGGGCGATTGTCTATAAGGACTTTAGCTACAAAGCCAATGCGTGGGAGTTAAAGCACATCGATTCGACTTGCATGCATTGTGCGGCAGGGTGCTTATTGGATTATCAAGTCCGCCATTTTGACACTTTGGGCGAAGAGCAAAAATCTTTAGAGTCGGCAACGACTTTTACCACAACCCCATTTGTGGGGCTGGACGCTTTGCTTTTGATTTGCACGCTTCAAGGGGGGGGAGTCGCAACATAGAGCAAGCGGTGCAGAAGTTTAAAGAGGCAAAGGCAGTGTATATCGGGGGGGACATGACAAATGAAGAGGCGTATTTGTTGGAGCAAATGCGTCAAATTTGTGGTTTTAGCCTGCATAACGATAAACTTTACGCTTACCAAGAGTTTTTAAAGACTTTTAGCCCCACGCCCCACGACTTAAAAGATTTAAAAAGCTCTAATTGTGTGCTAAGTTTGGGCTCAAGGCTAAAAAATGAAAACCCCCTACTTAGATATGCCATCGCCAACGCCTTAAAGGTGAATAAAGGCACGAGCCTTATTTACGCCCACCCCCTAGAGGACATGGCGGTAGAGAAAATCAGCCGTAGCGTGGTGAGCGTGTGCCACGCTGTGGGGGCGGAGGAGATCATTTTAGGGGCGTTTTTAATGGCTCTAGGCATTAATAGCCCGAGCTTAGAAAGTTTAAAGGCGAGTGCTATTATCGAGCCTGAGCCTGGGCCTGGGCCTGAGCCTACAGAAGTCGCAGAGGGTGCAGCAAAGCCCGAGCCCAAAAAAGCCGAGCCCATACCCCCCGTGTATGCCATGCTAGAGGGCGTTAAATTAGACAGCCCCACCTATGAGAAAATCAAAGCCCTTATAGAAAAAGCCCCTAGCATAGCTCTTTTAATCGGGCCTGAGATTTACGCCCACCCCAAAGCTAAAAACATCGCTTTAATGCTGCAAGAAGCAAGCAAATTAGACAAACTCAAAATCTTTTTAATCCCCCCCACAAGCAACGCTTTAGGCATTGTGTCGCTTTGCACTTTAGAAAAGGACAGCAAAGCTAGCCCTAGTGTGGGGGTGCGGACTAAAGGGGATTTTGTGATCGATAGCGATTGCGTGGATAGCAATAAAGTCGCCCAAAGCCCCGTGGATTTTATTTTGCCTAGCTTCAACCAAATGGAGGCGAGCATGGTAAATTTAGAGGGGCGGGTGTTACCTTTACGCCCCGCTTTAGCCTATGAGGGGCTAGACTTTGCCGACATTGCCCAGCATTTTGGCTTTTATGGCGAAACGCTAGCCGAATACACCCACGAATTGCCTACAGAAAAGGGCTTTTTAGGCGTGGCGTATGATGATTTGACAAACTTTTACGCCAATGACAAGAGCAACCACAGGGGCTATAAACTTAACACAAGCCCCAAAGAAAGCACAGAAGAAAGCCAAGCCATAACCCCCCTAGAAAGTGCCCTAGAGTTCAACGCCTATTTGCAATTTGCCGAAACGCAGTTTAACACCCACACTCTAAAGAGCCAAAATCTACAGCTCAAAGAGGGCATTTACACTTCTAAGGCACATTTAGAGAGTTTGGGGCTAGAGGAGGGCACAACCATTAGCCTAAAAAGAGAGGGGCATACACTCACAGGCAAGGTGTATATCGATCACAGCCTAAAAAGCAGCGTGTTTATGGCAAGCCCTAGCCTAGACACTGAAGGGGTGTTTGCTAGCCCCTTTGAAACTTTAGAGTGGGAGCGTGCATGAGTGCTGAAATTGTAGAAACCATCATTAAAATCTTAGTGGTGGTGCTAGTGTTCTCTGGGCTAGGGGCGTTTGGGACTTATTTAGAACGCAAAGTCTTGGCTTATTTTCAAAGGCGTTTAGGCCCTACTTATGTGGGCCCCTTTGGGCTGTTACAAGTGATCGCCGATGCGATCAAGCTTTTCACCAAAGAGGACATTATCCCCCAACATGCCAACCGCTTGATTTTCTCTATCGCTCCCGTGATTGCGATGGTGAGTGCCTTTGTGAGCATGGCACCCATCCCTTTCTTTGGCGACTTTAAAGTCTTCGGGCACACCATTAAGCCCATCATCTCCGACATTAATGTCGGGCTTTTGTTTTTCTTAGCGGTGGGCTCAGCGAGCATTTACGCCCCCCTTTTAGCCGGGCTTGCGTCTAACAGCAAGTATTCTTTAATCGGGGCGGCAAGGGCGACCATACAGCTTTTAAGCTTTGAAGTGGTGAGTACTTTAACGATTTTAGCCCCTATTATGGTAGTAGGCTCGCTCTCTTTAGTAGAAATCAACCAATACCAAGAGGGGGGCATGTTGCACTGGTTAGTGTTTAAACAGCCCTTAGCCTTCTTTTTATTCTTAATTTCTAGCTATGCCGAGTTAAACCGCACCCCTTTCGACTTACTAGAGCACGAGGCGGAGATCGTGGCGGGCTTTTGCACGGAGTATAGTGGCTTGCGTTGGGGCATGTTTTTCTTAGCCGAATACGCCCATTTATTCGCCTTTTGCTTTGTGATTTCTCTCATTTTCTTTGGGGGTTACAATGCGTGGGGCTTTATCCCGGGGGGGATTGCAATTTTGATTAAAGTCTGTTTCTTTGTGTTTTTATCCATGTGGGCGCGAGCGACCTTCCCCCATGTCCGCCCCGACCAGCTCATGCGTTTGTGTTGGAAGATCATGCTCCCTTTAGCCCTAGTCAATATCCTAGCCACTGGGCTAGTCATTTTACTTTTTTAAGGAGGTGCTTGTGGGACAAAACTACAAGTGGCTAGACCCCAAGAAGCCAAGCCCCAAACTCTTAGACACGCTCAAAACCAGCTTTGGGCTAGAGTTGTTTAAGGGCTTGGGGCTCACCATTAAAGAGTTTTTCAGCAAAGAAGTTACCATACACTACCCTATGGAGGTGTTGCCCTTAAGCCCTAGATATAGGGCAGTGCATCACCTACAAAGGCTTTTGGAGTCGGGCAGTGAGCGGTGTATCGGCTGTGGATTGTGTGAAAAGATTTGCACGAGTAATTGCATCCGTATCATCACCCACAAGGGCGAGGACGAGAGAAAATACATAGACAGCTACACCATCAATTTAGGACGCTGCATTTATTGCGGCTTGTGTGCGGAGGTTTGCCCCGAGCTTGCCATTGTGATGGGGCAACGCTTTGAAAACAGCAGCGTGCAACGCTCCCAATTTGGAGGCAAGGCAGAGTTTCTAACCGACATAGAAAGTGCCAAAAACCATACCCACCAAGAGTTCATGGGCTTTGGTGCGCCTAGCACAAACGCTAATGAACGCTTAGCCCAAACCCCCCTAGATTACGCCCTAAAAGAAGAGAAAGAAGAAGAGACCAAAGATGAGGGCAAAAAAGAGGAGGCTAAAAAAACAAAAGAAGCCAAAGAGGTAAAAGAAGTGAAGGGAGAGGTAAAAGGGGAGGCTGAGGCTAAAGGCGTGCAAGAGAAAAAAGAGGGGGTAAAAGAGACGAAGGAAGCTGGAGCTAAAGAGGCAAAAGAGGCACAAGCCACTAAAGAAGCACAAGAGACACAAGAGAATAAAGAGGGGGCAACAGAGGGTAAAGAGAAAAAAGAGAAGGAGGAGAGCCATGCTTGAAACCCTTGCCTTTTACTTCTTCGCCGCTTTGACTTTAGGCATGGCGTTTGTGGTGGTAACAACCACAAACATTTTATACGCCATGACTTCGCTAGCAGCGGCTATGGTGTTTGTGTCTGCCTTTTTCTTTCTCTTGGACGCGGAGTTTTTAGGCGTGGTGCAAATCTTAGTCTATGTGGGGGCGGTGGTGGTGATGTATGCCTTTGGCATGCTCTTTTTGAATGCGTCCAAAGAGGTGCAAGAGAGAAAACACGCCCCTAAAATCCCTGCCCTGCTTGCCATTGCCCTAGCCCTAGTGCTGGTGGCACTTTTAGGCGCGCCCTTTATCTCGCATTACGCCCACAGCCTACAAGAGAGCTTAAACCCCGACTTAAACACTTCAAACACCAAGCTCATTGGGTATGTGCTTTTCACTAAATACCTAGTCGCCTTTGAAGTGGGGGCGTTCATGCTCTTAGTCGCCCTAGTCGGGGCGATGGCAAGTGCCCTTAAAAAAAGCCCTACAAAGGATCGTTGATGGTTACCCTGTCGCATTATTTAGTCTTTTCGGCTCTGCTCTTTAGCGTAGGGCTCTTTGGCATGCTAAGACGCAAGAATATCTTAATGCTCTTTTTCTCTACAGAAATCATGCTAAATGCCATCAATGTCGCCTTTGTGGCAACCGCCCACGCCCTAAAAAACATAGACGGGCAGATTTTCGCTTTGTTTATGGTGGCGGTGGCGGCGGCTGAAGTGGCGGTGGGGCTAGGGCTTGTGATTTTGTGGCACAGAAAACACAAAAGCCTAGACATAGACACTCTAGCACGCATGAGGGGCTAGTATGCAAGAGAGCATGTGTGCGTCTTTGGTGTTGGAGGCGGTGTTGCTCTTGCCCTTGCTTGGGGCCCTTTATGCTGGGCTTTTTGGCACTTGCCCTAAAAGCTTGCAAGTGGGGGTGGTGAATTCTAGCCTGCTGGGGCTGTCCTTTTTAGGGGCGTTGTATTTATTGAATTTAAGCCTACACCACCAAAGCGTACAAGCAGTGTTGTTTGACTGGATCACGCTCGGGGGCTTTAGCGTCAAGTTTTCTTTTGGGCTAGACTCTATTGGTGCTGTGATGATTGTGGTGGTTACTTTAGTGTCCTTCTTGGTGCATGTGTATTCAATCGGCTATATGCTACACGACAAGGGCTATAACCGCTACTTTAGCTATCTCTCTGGCTTTGTCTTTTCTATGCTTGTCTTGGTGCTTAGCGATAACTTCTTGGGGCTGTTTGTGGGCTGGGAGGGCGTGGGGCTTTGCTCTTATTTACTCATTGGCTTTTGGTATCATAAAGAGAGTGCCAACAATGCGTCCATTGAAGCCTTTGTGATGAACCGCATCGCCGATTTAGGCATGCTCATGGGGATTTTGCTGGTGCAATGGACTTTTGGCTCATTGCAATACAGCGTGGTTTTTGCCAATATCGCAAACACTAATCCGCACACGCTCTTTTGTATCGGGCTCTTGCTCTTCATTGGGGCGGTGGGTAAATCCGCCCAGTTCCCCCTACACACTTGGCTAGCCAATGCGATGGAGGGGCCCACACCTGTATCCGCTTTAATCCACGCCGCCACTATGGTTACCGCTGGGGTGTATCTAGTCATTCGCGCCCACCCCTTGTATAGTGCCTTGCCTGAATTGGGCTATGGTATTGCCTGCTTGGGGGCGTTTGTGGCACTCTTTGGGGCCAGCATGGCGTTAGTGAATAAAGATTTAAAACGCATTGTGGCGTACTCCACACTCTCACAGCTGGGTTATATGTTCGTGGGTGCAGGGCTTGGGGCTTACTGGATTGCCTTGTTTCACCTTTTCACCCACGCCTTTTTTAAAGCCTTGCTGTTCTTGGGGGCGGGCAATGTCATGCACGCCATGCACGATGAGCTAGACATTAGCAAAATGGGCGGGCTGTATAAGCCTTTAAAAACCACCGCCATTTTAATGGGGCTTGCTTCGCTAGCCCTGTGTGGGCTCTACCCCTTTGCTGGCTTTTTCTCTAAGGATAAAATCCTAGAAGTCGCCTTTGCTACAGGACACCACGGGCTCTTCTTAGCTCTACTCGTAGGCGCGCTTTTCACCGCCTTTTATAGTTTTAGGCTCTTAATGCTCGTGTTCTTTGCCCCCAAAGTGCATACAATCGAGCACCCCCACGAAGCCCCTAGCTTTATGTTATGGGCGATGCTCCCCTTAGCGATTTTAGCGGTGGTGGCGGGCTTTTTTGAGCATGGGTTTTTTCATTTTGTTTCCCAAGCGATCAAAGTGCCTTCTTTTGCCGATTACCCCGTGCCTAAATTGCTCTTATTGGCTCTCACCACCATTGGGGTGTTGCTCTCCATTGCTTACGCCGTGCAAAAGTATAAAAAGGACTTTGGCAATAAAGAAGGCGGCTTTTTCTACCGCCTGCTTTTAAACCAATACTATATCCCGGCTCTGTATGGGGCGATCTCTAAGGCGTTTTTAAGCCTTGCTTTTTGGGTGTGGCGTAAAATTGAAGTGCGTATGCTCGATGCCTTTGTGGATACCATTGCCAAAATCCCCACTTTAATCGGGCAAATGCTAACCCCCCTACAAAGCGGCAATTTGAGCGGGGCACTTAGGCTCATGGCTTTTGGGGTCGTGGCGATCATTTTTATCACAATGTTAAGTTTTTGGAGTTAGTATGGACGCACTTTTGCCCCACCACTTTTTAAGCGTGTTGATTTTCTTCCCCATTGTGGCGTGCTTGCCCCTATTTGGCTTGAGCGAAAAGCACGCCAAGCCCTATGGGGTGTTGGTAACCGCCCTTGAGCTCGCCCTTGTTGTGGGGCTGTGGGTGCTCTTTGACAAGGACACGGGGGTGTTGCAATTTGAAGAGTTTGCCGACCTTGTCAAGCAAGCAGGGATCAACTACCATGTAGGCGTGGATGGGATTTCTTTAATCCTATTGGTGCTGACCGCCTTCATTTTATTCTTGCTCGCCCTGTATGTGAGTAAGCACATAAAAGACATGCTGATTTGTATCTTGCTCTTAGAGGGCATTTTAATGGGAGTTTTCACTTCCCTTAATCTCATTTTCTTTTATGTCTTTTGGGAGGTGTCGCTCTTGCCCGTGCTTTATATGATCGGGCGTTATGGCGTAGGGCCCAAAGTCTATTCAGGGCTTAAATTCTTCCTTTACACCTTTTTGGCTTCGCTTTTCATGCTCTTAGCCATTTTATATTACGCCCATGCCTGCAGCCTTGCCCTAGACACCCCCTTTAACTTTGATTTAGAAACCTTTAACAGCGTCATGTTGCCCCCCAAAGTACGCCTTTGGGTGTTTATCGCCTTCTTTGTGGGCATTGCGGTGAAAATCCCCATTTTCCCCTTCCACAACTGGTTGCCCTACGCTTATGGCAACGCCCCCGTAGTAGGCTCTGCCGTGCTTTCGGCTTTGCTCTTAAAAATGGGGACTTATGCGATGGTGCGCTTCTTACTCCCCTTATTCCCTAATGTGATCTTGCATTACTTCTTGCCCCTAAGCGTCTTAGCCCTTTTAATGGTGCTTTATGGGGGGCTTTTGGCGAGCGCACAAAAAGAAATGAAACGCTTGATTGCCTACAGCTCCATGTCGCATATGGGCGTGGCTTTGCTTGGGCTTTACGCCTTGAATGTCGAGGGCGTGGGGGGTGCTGTCTTTACCATGTTCTCGCACGGGCTAGTGAGTGCCGGGCTGTTTATCTTGGTGGGGGTGCTCTTGGATCGCTGCAATTCTAGCAAGATTGTCGCCTTTAAGGGCGTGGCACACTCTATGCCGGCGTATGCGGCGTTTTTCATGGTGCTTCTCTTAGCCAATGTGGGCATGCCCCTTACAAGCGGCTTTGTGGGTGAGTTTTTAAGCCTACTTGGCTTTTTTAAAAGCTCTCCGTTTATAGCGTTTTTAGCGGGGACGACCATTATTTTATCCGCTATTTATATGCTAGTGTTGTATAAAAAGGTGTTCTATGGTGCAGAGCCGCAAGGCTTCTATACCCTTAAAAAAGCCAAAGCCCTAAGCCCCTTAAGCTGTGCTGAAAAAAGCGTTTTGGCTCTCTTGGTGGCGGCGGTGCTCTTTTTAGGCATTTACCCTAAACCGCTGCTTGCTCCCATTGAGCAAAGCGTGCAAGTGCTCTTAGAAAGCCTACAAGGGCGCATCAATGCCTAAGGAAAGACAATGAATCCCTTGATCTCATCTCTCATGCCCGAGTTAGACCTACAAGTGTTAATGCCCCTATTTCTGTGCGTAGGGGGCGGGGTTTTCTTGCTGCTCTTAAATGTCAGGGGCTTTTCTAAACCTTTAAGCGTGGCAATCGCCGGGCTGATCCTTGCCTTTAGCGTGCTGTGGATCGCCTTTTACAACCCCCCCACAGATAGCGTGGGCGACTTCTTAACCGATGGTGCGTCTTTGAGTGGGCAGCTTTTCATCGCCCTAGCAAGCTTGCTCCTGCTGCTCTTAGCCCTAAGCAAAGAGAAATTTAGCGAGTTTGAAACCCCCGAGTTTTACCCCCTTTACCTTTTTATGGTGGGCGGCTTCACGCTCATGGTTTCTACCGATCATTTGCTCTTGATTTTCTTGGGGCTAGAGAGCGCATCTTTGGCGATGTGTGTTCTTATGGCACTTAATGGCAAACAAACGGGGCTAGAAGCGGCGGTGAAATACTTCACTATGAGTGTCTTAGCGGGGGTGTTCTTTGTGCTGGGTGTGGCTTTGCTCTACCTACTCACGGGGCATTTAGACTTAAGCGGGGTGGGCGATGGGCTAAGGAGCGTGTTTTTCCACCACGAGCCCAAAGCCCTACCCCTATTCTTTGTCGCTTTGGCGTGCATGCTAGGGGCGATCGGCTTTAAGGTGTCCTTAGTGCCCTTTCATACTTGGATGCCCGACATCTACGAGGGCAATAGCCCCGTTTTTGCCGGCTTCATCTCCATTGTCCCCAAAATGGCGGGGCTAGTGGTGATGTTAAGGGTGCTTTACGCCTTTATGAATACTGAATCCTTTGTCATTGAAAACCTTTACACGGCTCTCATTGCGCTCACAATCACAATCCCCAATGCTATGGCGCTCTTGCAAAAAGATGTCAAGCGCATGATGGCTTATAGCTCGATCTCGCATACGGGTTTTGCCTTAGCGTGCGTGGCAGGTGGCGCGGGGGCGTTGTTTGGCTATTGGCTCTTGTTTTTAATCACCAATATCGGGGCGTTTGCGATTTTGTGGATGGTAACCAACCAAGAGGACGCGAAACAAAACACCTACACCTACCCCTATGATCGTTTTAACGGGCTCATCCAAACCAAACCCCTTTTAGCGATCTTAAGCGCAATTTTCTTATGTTCCTTAGCCGGTATTCCGCCTTTTTCCATGTTTTGGGGCAAGGTGATGGTTTTAGAGCAGGTGATTAACCAACACCAAGTCTTTTTACCCATTGTGATGGTGCTCAATAGTGCGGTGAGTGCGGTGTATTACCTACGCTTGCTTGTGGCGATGTTTTTTAAGACCCCAGGCACCACCCTCGCCACAAACGCCACTCCTGCCCTTTATAGCGTCAGCACTGCGATGGCATTCTTGTGCGTGTTCTCTATCTTTGTGCTGCGCCTTTATTTAAACTCTAGCCAAGCTTGATGTTGCGCCTATTTGCCCTTTTTTGCGCCTTCTTGCCCTTTTTGCACGCCCTTGATTTGAGCGTAACCAAGGGGCGGGAGAAGGACTCCAATTTCGCCACCTTGACCCTTAAAAACGATAAACCTTTCGCCTGCGAATTCATTAAATACCCTAGAGTAGAGATCACTTGCACAATTGCGTCCGTGCCTAAGATCGGTTTCATGCCCTTTAAAACAGAGTTTTTTAAAGTGTCCTACGAAATAAAAAATTTTATTTTCCATTTACACATTAGACCCAAATTCCAAGAAGCCTTATTTGCGCTCCCCTACGACTACAAACAGAGCATCCCCATACAAAAACTCCAACTCAAAATTTCTAAGGTGTGGCAAGTGGTGGGCTTTTACAAGCAACTGCCGTTTTTGACCCCCAAAGACCCCAGAGCCCCTAGCAATGTGGGGTTAAATTTTCCTATTCTCATAAACGGGGCGCAAACCCCCTATATCCAAGAATTAGATGTCGACAATAGACCCCTAACCTACTCCAAAGGTCAAGACTTAGAAGAGTATTTAGCCTTAAAACAACTCATTAAAAATGGCGACTACTTGGAGGGCTTAGAAGCCATTAGTCGGATCTTTAGGCTTTACCCCAATAGCATTTTTAAGAAAGACTTGTATTTTTACGAGATTGTCGCCTTGAGTGCACTCAAAAAAAAGCAAGACCTAACAACACAAATCGCCACGCAGTGGATCAAACTCTACTCCTCAGACCCCAAAATCCCCTATGTTCTCTATTTGTTGGGCAATGCCTATAGCCAAATCAACTACACCATCCAAGCCACCAGAGCCTACAAGCGCATCATTGATGAATACCCAGACAGCCGCTACACCCCCCTAGCCCAAATGCATTTAGCCGAGCAAGCCGCTAGTGGCGGGGATCGCTCTGGTGCACTCACCCTCTTTCAAAAGGCATATAGTGAGGCTAAGGACATTGAGAGTGCGAGCCAAATCGCCTTTAGTTGGGGGTCTTTTGATGTAGACAATGGAGGCAAGAACGCCACCTTGATTTTAAATAAAATCATCTATGGCAACCCTGAGTACTTCACGAAACACCCAAGCCAATCCTACGATCTACTCATTGCTCTAAAAACACAATCCATTTTCAGTCCAGCCATTAAAATCGCCACTTTGCTTTCCCACGATGATAGCGATAAGACTATCCAAGAAAAGGCTGCTTTTGAGTTGGGCTTTCTCTACGCTAAAAACAACCAACCCAACGAAGCCCACTTTGCGAATTTAGAATACCTAGACAACTACACCAATGTGGTCCACATCGCCTTGGTTAAAGCTAGAGATGAGCAAGTCTTGTTTGCTATGCGTGGGGATTATAAAGAAAAGTTAGATCGCTACAACCAAGTTTTAAAAGATTACCCCAAAACCTCTAAAGAGCACCGAAAAGCCCTAGAGTATAAGGCTAAATTGCTCTTAGAGCGCCACTACTACAGCCAAGTTTTAAATATGGGACTCCCTAAAGACTCCCCAGCTATGCAAGAAGCCCTATTGCAACAAGAGCGTCAAGCCCTAAAAGAGGCCGATTGTAAAAGCTTTAGTGCTTACTTAGTGCGTATGGATAAAATCAATCCACACGGCTTTAACGATGAAGAACAAATCGAAGCCTTTGATTGTTTGTATGAAAATGCCCTTTACGACAAAGCCGCTATTTTTTCAACCACAGCTATAAAAGATAAACCCATTGACAAACTCCCTTGGCTTTATAGACAGGGGCGCAACCTCTACGCTTTAAATGACTACCAAAACTCTTTACTGGCGGCTAAGGATGCATTGACTTTAGCCAATCTTAAAAAACAGCCCAAGTACTACGACATCGCCTTCACCGTATTTTTAGACTATATGAAAACCAATAACCCCCAAGAAGCTTTTAAAATCTATAGCCAATTACAAAAAGAATTTAAGGATGATGAGCGGATGATTGAAGTGTATGCCTTGCTTTTAGAGAGCGAGCAGCGGGGCAAGAATAACCCTACAACTTTAGAACTTTACGCTAAAAGCCTTCTTGCCTTGCAAAGGCGCTACGAAAATAACAGCTACACTCCCTATGCCCAAAACCAGCTCATCAGCGCACTAAGCAGAGGGGGCAAAATCCAAGAAGCTTTGCAACAAAGCGATGCCCTCCTAACCCTAAAGCTTGAGCCTAAAGAACGCCAACGCGCCCTTTATAACAAGGCGACCTTACAGCGCCAAAAGAACGACAAAGAGGGAGCTAAAAAGACCTTCCAAGCTTGCGTTGCCATTAAACAATCTTCAGCTTGGAAAGACTTATGCCAACAAGCTCTAAATTTATTAAAGTAGGTCAATAAGCAGCACTATGTTAGAAACTTCACACACCGATGATGACTTGATTTTGATGGAAAGGGTGGTGCTCTCCGCCCTATTAGACAGCCAACAATTTGAGGACTTTTCTAGTCAGCTTAAAAGTGAGGACTTTTCTAGCCCCGCCCATGGCAAGCTCTTTGAGTATTGCAGTCAGCTACACGCCGAGCAAAAGCCCATAAGTGCCATGTTTTTAGAGAAAAAGGCACAGGGCAATCCACAAGTCCTAGACGCTTTGGCTTTGGTGATGCAAACAAATCCCCTAGCGGATTTAAGAAGCTATATCCACGCCATCAAAGAGGCTTCCACAAAACGGCATTTAATGCGCCTAGCCCTGCAAATCCGTGAGCTGTGCCAACAAGACCGCCCCACCGCAGACATCCTAGACAGCATTGAGCGCAAGGTTTATCAAATCTCTTTGGACAATGTAGAAACGGGCTTTAAGGACATGGCTAAGGTATTGAAAGACACCTTGAAAATGATTGCGGAGGCGAAAGCTAGGGGCAATGAAAAACTCATAGGGCTAGACACGGGGTTTTTAAAGCTCAATGAACTCACGGGGGGTTTTTCGCCCGGTGATTTAATCATCATTGGGGCACGCCCGAGCATGGGAAAGACTAGCCTAGTGCTCAACTTTGCCAAAACCACCTTAAACCACAACCAAGGCGTGGCAATTTTTAGCATAGAGATGGGGGCAGAGCAACTCATGATGCGCATGCTCTCTTGCTACACGAATTTACACCTACACAACATCAAAAATGGCAATTTAAGCGAAGATGAGTGGGAGAGGCTCACCAAACACACACAACAAATCTACGATAAACCGCTTTACATAGATGATGCCGGGCTGTTAAACATCCGCCAAGCCCGCTCTAAGTTGCGTAAACTCAAGCACGAACACCCCGAAATTGCCCTAGCGATCATTGACTATTTGCAGCTCATGAGGGGCGATGGGGAGGACAGCCGCCACGAGCAAATCGCCAAAATCAGCCGGGAGCTAAAGATTTTGGCTAGAGAGCTTAATATCCCCATCATTGCTCTGTCACAGCTCAACCGCTTACTAGAGAGCAGAGAGGACAAACGCCCGATTTTGTCGGATTTAAAAGAAAGTGGAGCGATCGAGCAAGACGCCGATCAAGTCTTGTTTCTTTACCGCGATGCGGTGTATAAGCACAGAGAACACAATGACAGAGTAGCGAAGTTGCGCAAGGAAGGCAAGGTGGAGGAGGCAAAGAATTTAGAGAAAAAATTTAATGCATTGCAAGACAGTCTGCGCTACGAAAAGGAGCAAGCCGAAATAATTTTAGCCAAAAACCGCAATGGGGGGACTGGCACGGTGAAAGTCCATTTTGACAAGATTTACACTCGCTTTAGCGACATCCCCAAAGAGGGAGAAGAGCCACAGGGTGATCAAACGCCCACAAACATCAACATGGGCGATGGCATGCCAAGCAACTTTAACATGCCAAACCCCATAGATGGTGGATGGGGCGATGATTGCCCCTTCTAATAACCCCATCCCCCTTCTGCAAAGCCCAAAAGAAAAGATTTTTGCCTTGCTGTTGTTGCTCAGTTTATGCGCCCTCTCTTTTGGTGTGAAGCACCAACAATACAAAGTCTTTTTAAGCAAGAAACCCCTAGAGTTGCACGCTCAAGTGTTGTTACAATATCCTAAAAATGGCCATTTTGTGTTGAAACTACAAGACACGCACAACAACCACTTTTACATCACGAGTGAAGAGGACATCAAGGACTTAACCCACCACTTCGTGCGCGCGTGGGGCAAAATGGGGCGGTGTTCCTTTTGGCAGTTTCTTAAAAATTGCTATTTTCACACCTTGAAACTCTCCCTAGAAAACAAAAGCGACCCCACCGCCCCCTGGCGCGCCTTCATCAACAAACAGCACCAAAACCTGCTCATGGCTAACTTTTATAGGACTTTATTTTTAGCCGACCCTTTGGACCAACGCTTAAGGCAGGTGGTCGTGGGTTTTGGGGTAAGCCCCTTAATTGCCATCAGCGGGTTTCATTTAGGCTTGCTGAGCGCGTTTTTCTTTTACCTACTAAGCCCGCCTTATAAATTTTTGCAACAACGCTATTTCCCCTACAGAAACCGCTATTTTGATCTAATGGCCGTGGTGTTAATGGCTCTCTTTGGGTATTTAATCTTACTGCACTTCCAACCCGCTTTTTTAAGGGCATATGTCATGGCACTCTTGGGCTTTGTCTTGGTCTATGGAGGGTTGGAGCTTGTGAGCTTTTGGCTCTTGGGCTTAAGCGCGCTTCTTTGCCTTGCCTTATTCCCTAATTTGGTGCGCTCCGCCGGATTTTGGCTGTCTGTGGGCGGGGTGTTTTATATCTTTCTCTTTATCAAATACATGCCCAAAATGCCCGCATGGCTCTACGCCCTGCTCTTTAATGCCGGCATTTTTATTTTAATGTTGCCCTTAGTGCATTTTTTCTTTGCCCCCTTTGGGGCTACGCAACTTGGCATCATTTTGCTCTCTTTCGTGTTCGTGGTGTTTTTCCCCTCGGTTTTGATCTTGCACGCCCTGCATTTAGGTGGATTATTAGACCCCTACTTGCTCTCTTTGGTGCGCTTGCCCTTGCATTTAAAAAGTTTTTTCACCCCCGCTTGGTTTTTATGCGCCTATGTGGGCTTGTCGCTTTTAGCTATGCGTTTCTTTTGGGCGTGGGTGGGGGTGGGCGTAGTGGGGGTGGGCTTTTTGCTCTATCTGTTGATTTTGTAATTTTATGTTAGAATAGGGGCTTTTAAAGAGGTTTTAATGTTAGAAAAGCTCAAGCTTTTAGGCTATTTGGTGGCGATCGAGCACACCATATTTTCAGGTATGTTTATTTTAATCGCCCTTGTGGTGGCGGGCTTGCAGGCGCATTTGGGCTTTGTTGAGGGCGTGCAGACTTTGTTTCTATGCGCTTTGGCCTTGCTCTTTGCGCGCAACTTTGCCATGGGCTTTAACCGCTTAGCCGATCGCAAATTCGACATTAAAAACGAGCGCACCAAGAACCGCCCGAGCGTGGATGGGCGCATTTCGCTCACCACTTTGCGGGTGTTTTGTGTGGCAAATGCTTTAGGCTTTGTGGGTGTGAGCTATGCCATCAATGCCCTTGCCTTTAAACTCTCCCTGCCCTTTTTGGCGATTTTAGCGGGCTATTCTTACATGAAACGCTTTAGCTATTTGGCGCATTTAGTGCTGGGCGTGTGCTTGGGGCTTGCGCCCATTGCGGGCGTGGTGGCGGTGCTAGGCACAATTCCGCTTTGGAGCTTGTGGCTGGCTTTGGGGGTGGCGTTTTGGGTGGCGGGTTTTGACTTGCTCTACTCCCTGCAAGACATGGAGTTTGACAAACAAGAGGGGCTTTACTCGGTGCCCGCAATCTTTGGCGCACAAACCACGCTGTGGGTGTCTAGGGCGTGCCACATTTTAGCCGTGCTCTTTTGGGCTCTCTTTGCCAAAAGCGCGCACTTAGGGGGCGTGGCTTGGCTAGGTGTAGGCGTGTGCCTTATGATTTTGATTTACGAGCAGTGGCTAGTGCTCAAAGACTTTAGGAATATCCCCAAGGCGTTTTTTGTGACGAATGGGTATTTGGGGGTGGTGTTTTTGGGTTTTATCGTCGTGGATAGGGGCTTGGCTTGGATTTAGAGGCGTGCAAGCGCGCTTGCGTGGAATTTGGCTTTTACACCCGCCTTGTAGCGGTGGCTCTGCCTTTAGAATTTGCCCCTTTAAAGCCCGAACACGAAAGCGAGTATTTGCAACTAGGCCAAAGCGAGGGGGGCTTTAGTGCCCCGTGGGAGGTTTTTTATGGCAAAGATCGCGAGGACATCATTTTTAAAGCCCTAAGCGAGATTTACCAAAAATTAGAGCGCATTGAGCGGTATTTGCACGAGCAGGATAGGGTCTACTTGCCCTTGGAGGGGGTGGGGGTGATTGGCGTGCTAGGGCATGGGATTTTGGGCGTTAAGAGCGTGGGGTTAAAAGAGGGGGAGCTGTATTACATGCGCACAAAACTACCCAAAACCCCTTATAAAAGGCTGGGCTTTGTGGCTAGGGCATTTACGCCCATGCTACTAAGTGTGGAGCGCATGCACGCGAACGACATTAAAGAGTGGGATAGCCACATCGCCCAAAGCGAATTAGAAAGTTTAAATGAAAGAAAGGCTATGCATGGACTTGAGCTTTAATGAAGTTCTGTGGATTGCGGGGGGAGGGGTGGTTTTGGTGTTTGTGTGTTTGGTCACCTACAGCCACTTGAAAGACAAAGAGTTTGCGAGCAAAACCAAGCAACTCGAAAAAGCCCTAGACACCATCAACCAAGAGATTTACAAAATCCGCAAGTGGATACAAGAAAACGAAATGCAAGCCGAGTTTAACGCCTCCAACATCAGCACCAATGTTAAAAACGAGGTCAACACGAACTTAAACACGAACCTAACTAATCTCTACAACCATTTGCAAGAAATTCAAGACACCATGCACAAGGATAGGGACTATTTGGAGGAAAAAATCATCGTGCTGGAGAATAAATTTAAAGAGCTCGGGCACTTCACCCCGGGCAGCGATGACATTGACGAAAAGCGGGTCATTCAGCTTTTTCAAGAGGGGCATAGCATCGACTCCATCGCCAAAGAATTGCGCATCAGCAAGGGGCAGATTGAGTTTGTATTGAAATTGGCGGATTTGCAATAGTGGCACAGAGCAACACCCTTTCAAAACTCTTTGGCAAGTTTTCTAGGTGCGCTTTCATCCCCCCCGTTCAATGGCTCATCAATTCTATTTATGTCCGCCTTTTTAACATCGATTTAGGCGGCTTTGCCCCCCTTAAAAGCTACCCCACTTTAAACGCCCTTTTTATAAGGGCTTTAGCCACCCCCCGCCCCATTGACGCTAACCCCAATGTCCTCATCGCCCCTTGCGACAGCACCATCAGCACTTGCGGGGCGGTGCAAGACAATTTAGCCCTACAGATTAAGGGCATGAGCTATCGGGTTAATGAACTACTGGGCAAGGGAGAGCAATTAGAAAACTACAGCTATTGCAACTTCTATTTATCGCCCAAAGATTACCACCGCTTCCACGCCCCTTGTGATTTAGAAATTACAGAGGTGCGCCACTTTTGCGGAGAGCTTTTGCCCGTAAATACCCCCGCCTTAAAGAAACACCAAAAGCTCTTCATCCGCAACGAACGGGTGGTGGTGGTGGCTAAAGACTCTAGGGGGCAGGTTTTATACTTCGTGGCGGTGGGCGCACTCAATGTGGGGCAGATTGTGTTGAATTTTGACATGCACATCCACACCAACGCCAAAATACACAAGAAGCCCCAAATCTACACCTACAACCCCCCCATTGCGCTTAAAAAGGGCGCAGAATTGGGGCGTTTTGAAATGGGCTCTACGATTGTGCTCTTTGTGCCTCATGTGGCGTTAAACGCAAGTATGGGGCAAAAGGTGCTCTTCTCCACGCCCATAGGCGCACTGCATGGGTAGTGCCCAAATCAAGCAACTTTTAAAGGATTTAGACGCGCTCTTGGTGGTGCATTTTTACCAAAAGGGTAGCGTGGCTAAATGGGCGAAGGCCGCCCTAGATAAAATGATGGAGCTGTCATGAAAGATTTACAGATACAAGCGTTTTTAAAGGATTGCTTAGCAGAGGACTTGGGCGCAGGGGATTTGTTCGCCCGCTTGGTGGAGGCTAAAGAGGTGCAGGCGGCGGTGCTCTCTAAAGATCGCGGGGTGTTCTCAGGGCAAGTTTACGCCACTGAATTGCTAGAGATGTTTGGATTAAAATATGCGTGGAAAATCCAAGACAAAGAGAGTTTCAACCCTAAACAAATTTTATTAGAAGTCTTTGGAGATTGGCGGCAGCTCTTGCAGATTGAGCGGGTGCTCTTAAACATTTTGCAACACAGCAGTGGGATCGCTACCAAGACGGCAGGCTTTGTGCGCCTTCTTCAAGGCTTACCCATCAGCCTATTAGACACGCGCAAAACCCGCCCGCTTTTAAGGGTGTTTGAAAAGTATTCGGTGAGAAACGGGGGCGCAAAGAACCACCGCATAGGGCTAGATGACGCTTTAATGGTGAAAGACACGCATTTAGCCCACATCGGGGATTTACACGCCTTCATCGCCAAAGCCCGCCAAGAAATCCCATGGACGGCTAAGATCGAGATCGAGGCAAGCACCGTTGCCATGGCGTGTGATGCCATGCAGGCGGGGGCGGACATTGTCATGTGCGACAACATGGACATTGAGAGCATTAAAGAGGTCGTAGCCGAGCGCAATAAAAATTACCCCCTAGTGCTCTTGGAGGCAAGCGGAAACATCACTGAAGAAAGCGTGCAAGCCTACGCCAAAAGTGGAGTGGATGCCATTAGCAGCGGTGCGCTCATCCACCAAGCGGTGTGGGTGGATTTTAGCTTTAAAATTTAGTGGATTTAGAAACAAGCTTTTTAAACACCCTTGCGCAAAGCGGGGTGGTGTGGGGGCTGGGCGATGACGCGGTGTTGTTAGATACCTCTAAAGCCCTTTACATGCTCGACATGTTTAGCGAGGGGGTGCATTTTAAACGGGGGTGGTTAAGTTACACCCAAATCGGGTATAAAGCCATGTGTGTGAATATCTCGGATGCCATTGCCATGGCAGCTTGCCCTAAATACGCTTTGCTGGGCGTGCAACTTGCTAGGGGGTGCAAGTTAGCCGAGATGAGGCAACTAGTCGCAGGGATAGCTCGGGCGTGTCAAGAGTTTAAGATTAAAATTGTGGGCGGGGACACCACGCTGGGGGCGCATTTGAGCCTAAGCGTTACTTTAATCGCTAAGAGTGCCAAGCCTTTAGAGCGCATTAAAATACGCCCTAGGGATTTATTGGTGCATACGGGCACACTTGGGCAAAGCGATAAGGACTTAAGGGCTCTTTTAAGGGGGGGCAGGGTGTCGCCTAAATCCAAATTTGCCCGCCCAAATCTACAAAACCTCCTGCCCTTCATTTTAAGCGCGCGCCCCTTCGTGCATGCCGGGCTTGACATTTCAGACGGGCTTTTAGCCGAGTGCAACCGCTTATCCAAACTGAATAAATTAGCATGCAAACTATATAAACCCCACAACAAAGCCTATTTGAGCGGAGAGGAGTATGAACTGCTCTTAAGCGTGCCCCCTAGGCACAAGCTGACCTTAATGAGACGCGCTAAGCAACACCGCGTGCGGCTAAACTTTGTGGGGGTAGTGGCTTATGGGCTTTCACATTACCGCCCTAAGATTTGGCACGCCTAAGGGCTTGCAAGACCACCACGCCCACCAAGCACGCCCCAAGCCCCACGAAGTACGCCACGGGCACTAAGAGTTTCAGCTCTAGCAAGCCAAATAACCCCCCTAAAAACACCCCGTAGGCAAGGATTTTTAGCCAGCCTAATGAGATTTGTAGCCCCAAACCAAAGGCAAAGAACTTAGAAGGCATGGGCTCTTTGGTGCTTTGTAGTTTGTTTTTCAGTTGTTGATAGCCGGCAAGTAAAATCAATAAGAAGCTTAAAAACGCCACTTCAAAGCTCAGCACCCCTAGCGCGCCAAAGAAGCAAAACACCCCCCCGGCACACAGCGCATTAAAGCCCAGTAAGAGCAAGGCGCACAGATAAGAGCACATCAGGTTAGGGGTTTGTATTTAGGGTCGTTTGCCAGCTCGTCTAGCTCTTTTTTAGCTTGTTTGTAGGCTTTGTAGACATTTAAAATCGCAGCCCCCACGCCCCAAGCCACGCCTAGCCAAAAGAGCCAAGAAACGCCCGTTAGTTTCACCAAGCCATAGCCTGCCCCAATGCCAAGCAAGAGAGCCACAACAATAGAAATGCCAAGGCTCAAGGCGTTCGCCCCCTCCACCACGGGTTTAAATTTGGGTTTAGACTCCGTGTTGGAGCTCATAAAAACTTGCTTGCGCCTTGCCTAAGCAGGCTTCAATGATGGGTGCGTCCATCGGGCTACAGATGAAGCTTGTTTCAAAGGCGGAGGCGGGCAGATACACGCCCTTTTGTAGCATTTTTTGGTGAAACTGCGCATAAAGGGCAGTGTTAGACTGCTTAGCATCTTCAAAGTTTGACACTTGCTTTTGGCTAAAGAAAAATCCAAACATACTCCCCCTAACGCAGGTTTGCAAAGCAAAACCGCAAGCGTGTGCCGCTTGTCTTAGCCCTTCGCAAAACTGATTAGCTAGCTTCTCTAGGCGTTCATACAGCTTGGGCTGTCGTTTGATTTTCTCCAACGCCACAATACCTGCTGCCACCGCTACGGGATTGCCGCTTAAAGTCCCGGCTTGATACACCCCACCCACAGGGGCGAGCAAGTCCATGATGTCTTGCCGTCCGCCAAAGCAGGCTAGGGGTAGTCCGCCCCCAATGACCTTGCCAAAAGTTACCAAGTCGGGGACTAAATGGTGCAAGCCCTGCGAACCACTGGCACTCGCCCTAAAGCCGCTCATCACCTCATCAAAGATCAACACCGCCCCCCTCTCTTTGCAAAGCTCTTGCAAGCCTTGTAAAAACTCGAGCGTAGCGGGCACAAGCCCCATATTGCCCGCAATGGGCTCAATGATCACACAGCCCACATTGCCCGCCTCAAAGCACGCCCTAACCGAGTCTAAATCGTTGTAGCGGGCGACTAGGGTGTGTTTGCTAAAGTCGTGGGGCACGCCTAAAGATGAAGGGTTGCCAAAGGTAGCGCATCCACTGCCTGCGCTCACCAGCAAGCTGTCGCTGTGCCCGTGGTAACAGCCCTCAAACTTTAAAATGTCGTCCTTACCGCTAAATGCCCTTGCGAGGCGGATCGCGCTCATCGTGGCTTCTGTGCCGCTGCTAACTAAGCGCACCTTCTCCACGCCCTCATAGCCCACCACAATCTTTTTTGCCAAAGTGGTTTCTAGCTCAGTGGGCGCACCAAAGCTTAAGCCCTTTTGCAGCGTATTAATGACTTGCTCTTCAATTTCAGGGTCGGCATGCCCAAAGAGCAGGGGCCCCCAACTCTGCACGAAATCCACATAGGTGTTGCCATCCACATCAAAGAGGGAGAACCCTCGCCCCTTAAAGATAAAGGGGGGCACGCCCCCGACACTCTTAAACGCCCGCACGGGGGAGTTCACCCCTCCCACAATCACCTGTTTGGCTTCGTTAAAATCGTTGATGCTGTGCAAGAGCGGGTGCTCCAACTCTTTTTTCGTCATTGTTGCCTATTCTTTAACGGGGGCTTTAAAGCTGATTTCTACTTGCGACCAAGTGAGTTTTTCATGCTGTGCACTGCATTTTTTAGCAAGTTCTTTAAACTCGTTGCTCAAACCAAATTCTAAAATATCGAGCACGCCCGTAGCGACCAATTCTTTGTTTTCAATTTTATAGCTCATGGGCACTTTCACGCTTTTGCCATTCATGCGCACACTAGCTAAAATCGTGCCTTGTTTGTCGCCCTCCACCACATTTCTAAAAATAACTTTGAGGGTTTTGTCTTTAAAGAGATCAAAAAACGCTTCTTTGACATTTTTAGTTTTAGTTGCATCGTGCAGATCCAACTGATCGGCATTGATGGTTGCGCTCGCCTTATCTAGGGTTTTGGCGATGCTGGAGGTGTCCTTACCAAATTTATAAACCACATGGTCAAAAGTCCCCTTCACGCCCGCCTTGTGCGCCGTTTTAAACGCCGTAAACTCCATGCTCGCCTTGCTCGTGTCTAGGCTCGCCGCGTGCATTAAACCATAAGCCAAAAACATGCCGATTGCTAATCTTTTCATTGCTTCTCCTTAAAATTTAGACCCACCCATGATAGCATGAAAACAAGATTTTTTAAGGGCTTTTAGGCTGTCTTGACGCACAGCCCCCTCAAAGTGGCGTAAAAATACGCAAAAACAAACACACCCCCTAGAAATAAGAGGTTCTGCGTTAAAATTGTGTATATGGAAATACAGAGCACGAGCGTTTTTAAAGTTGCTCTTTTGGAGGGGGAAACTTGGGTGTTAGAGGTTTTTGAAAAAATCAGGTTTGTGTGTGCAGTCTTTAAAGTTGCCACAGCGCACCGCTTAAAATCCCCCAAGCCATTTACAATCAACTTGAGATTTTTAAGACATTGCCCCCAACTGCCCCCAAGGGGCGCATGCCCCTAAGTGCTAGAGCGGTAAGAGGGTTAGTCCTTTTATGAGTCTCTCTTGGGGCGAGAACTTAAGTTTGCTAATCCGCTTTGGGGCGTGCGTAGCCTTCCACTTTTACACACTTAGAACCCAAGAGCCACCAAAACCAAGGCCACATCTCTTTTTTGACCGTAACATTGATCAACTCGCCTTCCTTCGCCCCCGCTGTTTCAGCAAAACGATTTGCTTGATTTTGGGCTTGTTGCAAGGCTTGTTGCTTCAAGTCATCTGCCTTACCATAGGGCCAAGTGAAATTATTACAAGCATATCCAAGCACGGGATTGACATGCCCTGTCATAGGCTGATTTGGGTTGATGCTCGCAATCTTAGTGGTGCAACCCACAAGCAAGAGAGCGGCTATCGCCCCCCCCCCATTTCACAAACAAAGAACGGCTACGCATAAAAAACTCCTTACAAGATAAAATAGACCCCTAGATCGGCTAAAAATGGTGTTTTTAAAGTAAATTTCTATTTAGCAGAAATATAAATTTCTGTGTAAAAACGCCAAACACCCAAATATTTGCTTATCTTACCGATCGCAGTTGTTTATATTTTGCTAAACTCTTAAAATCAATGCTTAAGAAGGAAAATTATGCCAAGTGCAAGTCTTTATGTAAAAAACCGCATCCGAGGCAAGATTTCTTTGCATGAAAGGGGACAAGGGCGTTGGCGCATACACTTTGAAGCTAAGGATGTCGTGGTGCAAGCCAAGTGCATGCATTCGGAGGTGGAGAGTTGCAAAATTGATGATGACATCACCATCATTTTAAAGGTTCTAGAAGTGCTGATCCCCAACTTCACACAGCGACTGATCCTAGATCCTATGGCGTTCACGGGGCGGATTTTAACCATGAAGCGCGATCCCAAAGAGGAACGCATGGTGCGTGTGGAGGTGGCGGTGAGCGATTGCGGTGTGGATTTTATCTTGGATCAGGGGCACATCGACCTATACCGCCTTAACGATGGTAAAGAGCTCGTGCTCTTTTGTAAACCCGAGCATGTAACGCTTTACTAGCCCCCTAAGCTCCCAAGGAGGCTAGCGAAGTCTAAAACGACTTTTTCATGTCAATGACATGGCGAAATTGAGCGTTGGAGTGGGTGAGATCGTAATACACTCTGTCAATATCTTTGCCTGTAACCAGCTCAATTTCGGGGTAAATGTTGTGCAAAACAGAAAAGTCTAGCATTTCTTGGGTTTCTTTAATCCCTCCAATGAGTGAGCCATAGACTTTTTTATTGGCATGCCACACAAAGTTAGAGGCGCTGAGGGTGATGGGTTTGTCTCTTGGAGGCAAGCCCACAATGGCAAATTCACCCCCATAGGCGAGCACATTTAAATAATCTGCCATGTTGTAAGGGGTGGGGATGGTGGAGATGATGAGATCCAAATTAGCCCCCTTTGCGTCTTTGACATCGCTGTAATAGTGTTTTGCGCCCATTTTTAACGCCATTTCTTTTTTAGCCTCGCTACGCCCGATCACGCTCACTTCAGCCCCCATTGCCAAGGCGTATTTCAAGCCCATATGCCCCAGCCCGCCAAAGCCAGCAATGCCCACTTTTGAGCCTTCTTTAACACTGGAGAATTTTAAAGGGGAGTAGGTGGTGATGCCCGCACAGAGCAGGGGGGCGACTTTTTCTAGGGGCGCATCGTGGGGGACACGGATGATGTAGTCTTCATCCACCACAATACAATTAGAATACCCTCCCATGTGGGGCTCGTCATTGTGAAAATAGTCCTTGCAATCGTAGGTGAACACCGCTTTTTTGCAAAATTGTTCGTGGTGATCACTGCAAGGGGCACACTCTTTACAAGAATTGACAAAACAACCCACACCCACTTTATCCCCCACTTTAAACCTGCGTGCCTGTGCGCCCACTTCCTTAACCACACCCGCAATTTCATGACCGGGGATCATAGGGTAGATGCCGTCATGCCACTCGCTGTAGGCAGAGTGGATGTCGCTGTGGCAAATCCCGCAGTAATGAATATCAATCAACACATCTTTTTCACCCACAGCGTGGCGGGTGAAGTGGTGTTCGGCAAATTTGCCCTCTTTAGAATGGATTGCAAAACCTTTAGCTTCAATGCGTGCAGACATGAGAATCCTTTGTGTTAGAATGAGCCCTTATTGTAGCAAAATAAAAGACAATGGGGATTTTGCTTAAACAAAGCTTTCTTTTAGAAAAAAGCACTATAATGGAAAATTTGCAACAAATGATAAGGAACGCCATGACAATTGTACGACTTACCCGCACTGGACGCAAGAAAAAGCCCTTTTACCGCATTGTGGTTACAGACTCACGCAAACGCCGCGATGGGGGTTGGATCGAATCCATTGGGTATTACAACCCCTTGACCAACCCCAAAGTGGTGCAAATCGACCATGCAAGGCTAGATTATTGGAAAAGCGTGGGGGCGAAAATGAGCGAGAGGGTGGAAAAACTCTCTAAACAACAAGCCTAAGCTTGGGGAGGGGGTGCACATGCCAGAGCCACAAGACGATTTAGAAAACCTTGTGGAGGAGAGCCACCCCCAAGAATCCCCCCAAATAGACACAGAGCAAGCCCCAACAAACCCTAAAGAAGCCCCCAACCCCCAAGAAAACCAAGGTTACCCCATTGAGATTTTTGTCGCCGAGTATTGTAAAAAGATTGTAACCTACCCGCAGGTCTTGCAGGTGCAGGTGCGCCTCATCGAGCCGGGGGTTAAGGAGGTTTGTATCCACGCCAATCCGCTGGACATGGGGCGGGTGATCGGCAAGGATGGCAAAATGGTGAGCGCGCTCAAAGCCTTTATCTCTGGGGTCAAGGCAAAGGATGGCTTTAGCTATAAAATCGTGGTCGTGGCAGCTAAAAACCCCTATGTGCTCTAATCTCTTGGTTGTGGGGCTGCTTGGGAGGGCTGTGGGCTTAAAGGGCGGGCTCAAACTCAATCTACAAAGTAATTGTTTGGAGTGTTTAACTTTAGGGGCAAGTGTGCAGGTCTCTAGCCCCCTAAAGCCCTCCCAAACTTACCAAATCCACGCCTACGAGCCTAAAACCTCTTTGCTGTTCTTAGAGGGGGTGAGCACAAGAGAACAAGCGCAAGAGCTTACAGGCAGTACCCTTAAAATGAGTGAGGAAGAGACGCTAAGGCTTTGCAAGTTGCAAGAGGGGGAGTTTTTGGCGTTTCAATTAGTGGGGCTAGAAGTGGTGGAGGAGGGCGATGTCTTGGGTGTGGTTTTGGGGGTGGAGAGTCTAGCAGGGGTGGATTATTTGCAGGTGCAAGCCCCCACTAAAAAATTTTTAATCCCCTACATCCCCCGCTATATTGTGGGCACAGACTTAAAGGCTAGGCGTATCCACACTAAAGATGCTTTAGGGCTGTTAGAGGAGAGTTAATGCGCTTTAGCATCCTTAGTCTGTTCCCTAACTTACTCTCTTTTTACTTTGAGGACTCCATTTTAAAAAGAGCCTTAGCGCAGGGCATTTTTAGCCTTGATTTGGTGGACATGCGCCCCTTTTCGCCCCATAAATTTAAACGGGCGGACTTCCCCCTAGTGGGCGGGGGAGCGGGGCAAATTTTAGACCCCTACATGGTGGAAAACGCCCTAGAGAGCCTAGAAAAGGGACATGTGATTTTCTTAAGCCCTGTGGGCAAGCCCTACACGCAACAAGACGCACAAAGGCTTGCCACCCACCAACACCTAATCCTTATCTGTGGCCGTTACGATGGCTTTGATGAACGCTTGATAGAAACGCACGCCGATGAGGTCTTTAGCGTGGGGGATTTCGTGCTCACAGGCGGGGAGTTGCCCGCCTTGTGTGTGTGCGATAGCGTGGCGCGGCTTTTAAAGGGGACTTTAGGCAACGCCCACTCGCTAGAGAAAGAGAGTTTTAGCCAAAATCTCTTAGAAGCCCCCAACTTTGCCAACACCTATAACCTAGCCAAAAAGCCCAGCTGTACGCAAATGCCGACTATTTCAGCGTATTCAAAGGGTAACCATGCCAAAATAGGGGGGATTATGCACGATTTATCTATCCAAAGGACTAAATATTTTCGTCCCCCCCTTTATTGCTTAGATAGGTCTTTGCAGAAGTTCTGCCAAAACAACAAGAAAGGTTCATCCAAATGAAAAACCGCTATTTGCAATCCTTTGAGGACGCTCAAATCAAGGCACAACCCCCCCACTTTAAAGCCGGCGACACTCTGCGTCTTGGCATCCGTATCCAAGAGGGCGATAAAATGCGTACCCAAAACTTTGAGGGCGTTTGCATCGCCTTAAGGGGTAATGGGGTCGGCAAGACCTTTTGCGTCCGTAAAATCGGTGCGAACGGCGTGGGCGTGGAGCGGATTTTTCCTCTTTACTCGGCAAGTTTAGTGAGCATTGAGGTTTTAAGGGTGGGGCGGGTGCGCCGCGCCAAACTCTACTACTTGCGCCACAAAAAGGGCAAAGCTGCGCGCATTAGGGAAGTGCGTAAGCCAGCTTAAAACTCCCCGTTTTTAGTCTTTTAGCTTACAGATTTTGGGGGCTCGCCCCTCCCCTCTTTAAAACTTTTTCTTACCCGTGTCTTCTAAAATATCGCTAGCGATGTGTTCGATCTCTTGGCTGATGCCTAAACAATTTTGGGCGATTTTTAAGTTATGTGTCAAGCTCGCATCAAATTGCCCCATAGATTTATTGATGTCTAGCACTGCGGAGGCTTGCGCTTTAATGGCTGTCGAGTTGTCAGCAATGCTTTGAAGTAATATGTTGATATTGCTTTCAATCTCGCTCAAGGATTTTTGGGTGCGCTCGGCAAGTTTTCTCACTTCATCAGCCACGACTGCAAATCCCCGTCCATGCTCACCTGCTCTAGCGGCTTCAATGGCGGCGTTTAGAGCTAATAAGTTCGTTTGATCGGCAATATCTCTAATGATTTCCACAATACTTTTAATGTCTTGGCTTTGGGCGATCATCTCATCGCTCTTTGCACTCACATCGGTGATGTTTTGCGTGATTCCCTCAATGTTCTGTGTGGCTTGTTTGATTTCGGCAGATTGTTTAGTCGAGCTAGAAGAGAGTTTTTCCATGCTCTCTTTTAAATCTAGGGCTTTGGTGTTGAGCTGGTTGGCAAAAGCTAGAGAGGTGTTTAACATATCGATGATCTCGGAACCTAGTTGATTGACGGACATTTCAATCTCACCCTTTGCATTTTCAATTTGGGGGGTAAAATCCAAATTTTGGTAGGCATGCACCACTGATAAAATTTTATTCAAATCCGAGCCCACTTTTTTCTCTAAGTTTTCAACCATAGAGTGCATTACCTTGATGAGTTCGGAGAGTTTGGGGGTGTTTGCCTTGCTTTGCGCTTCTTTAGCGACAATGATGCCCTTTTGCATATCTAGGGCTAATTCTGTGGTTTCCACAACGGCGGCATTGTCATTATGGAAAACCTGTTGGATTTTGGTGATGTTGGAGCTAATGGAGTTTAGCATCCAGCCGAGTTCATCGTTTTGGCTGGAGTGATAAACCTTCAATTCAACATCTTCTTCGTGGTTTAAGAGTCTAAAAAAACTGGTGAGTGTGTTCATCACTCTATGGATACGCGCCACGATTTGCAAACGGATGTAAAAAACCATCACAACGATGGCTACGATGAGAGATATAAGCCCAATGGCAAGGATGGCAAGCTGCACATGGCGTACATGGCTATAAACCTTCTTTTTTGTAATGGCAGAGCCCACCACCCAATTGCGGTCCATGAGCTGCCCGTAGGGTCTAAAGACATGCAAAGATAAAATAATATCTTCGTGCAAAACATCGGAGTAAAAGGAGGTGATAAGACTCTGGCCCGGTTGCCCGTTTCTTCTAAAATCCACGACAACCCGCGCCTCTTTGGCTTGCATGATTTTTGTGAAGGACTGCCCTTGCAATTTGTGGTTGCGGTTGATGGCAAAAATACGATCTCTTGAACCCACTAAAAATC
Source organism: Helicobacter sp. NHP19-012 (assembly GCF_019703325.1). Lineage (NCBI taxonomy): Bacteria > Pseudomonadati > Campylobacterota > Epsilonproteobacteria > Campylobacterales > Helicobacteraceae > Helicobacter > Helicobacter gastrofelis. The sequence continues at coordinate 139,914 of NZ_AP024819.1, forward strand.
CATTTTCCCCTATATTTTGGGGGAAGTAGCGTCCTTGGATGTAATCAAAGCTCACAAAGACGGCGACAACAGCCCTTAACTGGTGGTTCTGATCAAAAATAGGGGCAGCCATGGTGAAACCAAAGTATGTAGCCCCACCAGATAAGGTTGTCATCTCGCTACTTGTGCGGTTTAGGGCTTGTGTTTGGATCACTTTGGCGACAAGGGGGGATTTAAGAACATTGATGCCATTTCTTTCTATGAACAAGTCATGGTTGTGTTGTTGGGACACCTCGTAACTGAATAAGGGTTTGCCGTCTTTAACCAACACCAAATATGCGCCCCGCACAAACTCGTTATGGGTGCATAGCTTGCGGATATTGTCTATGATCTCTGCCCCATTGGAGTTTCTAATGAAGGTGTAGCCATCCCCTGAAAAATAGTCGGCGTAGTCGCTCAAGGATTCTCTCACATTTTTGAGTTCTAGGGAAATGTTGATCGCTTGGCTGATAGCCCGCACTTTCACCGTGTCGTTCGCACTTCTAACTAGAACGCGGGTGATTTCCTTGATGTAATACGCCCCCAAAGCCAAGAACGATAAAACTAAGATAGAAGAAATGGCTAAGGCTGTTTTAGCACCTAGTTTGAGGTTTTTAAGAAACGACATAAATGTCCTCCGCTATTGGGTATAGATTAAACATGGGGTGCTGGCATGCTTTCAATATAGATACTTTGTGAGGGGAAAGCAAAACTCAAGCCACACTCTTCCACCACTCCCATGATTTTAAAAATCACATCCTCTTTAGTGGCAAGCCACTCCTCCCAAGCAATGCTTTTAGAAAAGCAATAGATGAAAATATTAATAGAACTATCTCCAAAACTATCCACATACACAAATAAATCCGCCTTGTAACCCATTAAATCATTGACAGAGACAATATTTTGGCGGTCCATGAGGTATTCGTGGTGCTCGCTGAGTTGTTGTTTGGAGATCTTGTCTAAATCGTCGCCTTTGGCAATGCGGGGGTGTTCTAAGAGCATGTTTCTAATCCCCAAAACGCATTTTTGTAGGGCTTCTTGCGAGGAACTATAAGTAACCCCTACAATCATTTTAATGCGTCGCCCCATTTTACGGCGACTCCAGTTGCGCACAAATTTGCCCGCCAATTCGGAGTTAGGCACAAAGAAAAGGGCATTGTCAAACCCTCTAATTGTGGTGCGTCTAAGCCCCATTTCCACAACCGTACCCTCCACATCGCCACACACAATCCAGTCGCCTTGGTTAAAAGAATTGTCTAAGAGCAAAATCACAGAGGCAAAGAAATTAGCCAACATGTCTTTAACCGCCAAAGCCACCGCTAATCCGCCGATACCAAGAGAAGCGATGATCGTAGAGATATTAAAGCCTAGTTGTTTGAGCACTCCCAAAATCGTGAGGACAAAGATAAAGAAGTAGGCGATCTTTAAGATCAAGTTAACGACTTCTTTACGAAAACCATTTTTGCGCGAGGCTAGAGTGGCTAAAATCGCCGCCCCATAGGCTTTAAATAGAGCGATCACCAACCATGCAACAAGCAAGATATACACCACGCCTAAATACATATCAAAGCGTGCAGGGGCAGGGTGGGGGTAGTAGAGAATGTCTATAGAGATGTCAAAGCTGTAGATGAATAAAAAAGTGGAGATGGGGGCTAGAATGCTGTTGCGGATTTTTTCTTGGATGTTGATGTTGGCATTCTTACGGGTAAAGCGCACACAATAATCAAGGGCTTTGACAAAGAGGGCTGTTACAAGCTGGCGCAAAGCGAGCAAGAACGCCAAGAGCCCTAAAGAGAGCAAGATTTTAGCATTTTGTAAGCCGTTCATGTCGGGGAAAATGTGGTTAATCGCCCCGGCGATGCGCTCTAATACCCATTGCATGTTGATGTTAAAAATAACGCTCTTGGCAAGGACATCTTTAGGGTGTTGTTGGATGTAGCGCAACACATCGATGTAGGTTTGTAACTTGATTTTATACTGCTCTAGGGCACTTTGCAGTTCGTGCTTTTTGATGTCTTCCAAGCGATCCGGAACAGCGTAGGTTTTGGCTGCATAAGTTTCTAGCTTGATTAAATAAGAGGCGCTGATAGACTTAATGTCTTTCTCTTGGCTAAAAAAGTCGGTGGAGGTGCGGATTTTTTTAAAAAGCCATACATGTCCGCTTCAACTTCTAGGTTTTTGAGTTGGAGCGTGTCTGTAAAGTAAGTGTAAATGTCGTTGCTTTTACTGCTTTTTAAAAGTGCCTTTTGTAAAGCGTGCTGTTGTTTTTCGTTTTCTTCAATATTGATGCCAATCCGCTCCCGTGTGTTTAAAAGTTGCAATGCAAAAGTGTGCATCAACTCGTTTCTTTGGTCGCTGTATAAAGAAACTTCCGTGTGCTTGCTGGGGTCTTTTTGGTAGCGGGTGATGACTTGGTTTAGCTGGTTGATTTGCTTTAATAAAAGGTGCAAATCCACTAAATCTAAGTCCCCACCCTCGTGGGTTTCAGCCCGCCCAAACCCCACAAAAACCACTAAAAAAAGCAAAGCAATAAAACGCATGTTCACTCCAAAACACATTGTTTAAAAGCATCCCCTCTGTGCTTGTAAGAGGCGAATTGATCTAAGCTTGCCGCACTGGGAGAGAGCATGCCGATGTCGCCTTGCTTTAAATTTTTCTTGATCTCTTGCACCGCCACTTCGATTTTACGGCATAAGTGGGCGGGGATGTTGTGTTCCTCAGCCATTTGCATGATCGCAGGCGCGCTCACCCCTATGGCATAAACCTCCGCTTGTAGGTTTGAAAGCGCTTCAAACAAAGGTTTTAAATCCACGCCCTTTGTGTCCCCACCTAAAATCAAGTGTATGTAGTTGTCTTGAAAACGCTCTAAGGCTTTCAGGGTTGCGTCTACATTGGTCGCCTTGCTGTCATCCACCCAAGTATTGCCACCTTTATCTGTAAAAATCTCGATGCGGTGGGGTTGGATCGCATAGCTATTTAGCAAGTCGTAATCGGCAACGCCCGTGTGTAATTTTGCGGCACTCAAAGCCAAGAGGGCATCGAGCAAAAAGGGTTCTTTAAAGCGCAACTTCGAAGCGTCTAGCCCCATTTTTTGCGCCAAATCTTTGGAGTTTTCATAAAAAATGCTCTCTGTCTTTGTGGCGTGCACGAGGGGGTGGTCTTTGAGTGGAGCGTGCAAAAAGGCGTGGGTGTGTGCGCCCATTAGGCTCAAGGGTTTTAACTTTGCCGCCACATAGTTTTCATAATTGCCATGCCAACTTAAGTGGTCTTGGGCTAGGGGGAGGAGAACATAGGTTTGTGGGCTCAAGTGGTTGGTGTAGTGCAGAGTGAAAGAACTGGTTTCAAGCACCCAGGTGTAAGGGGGTTTTAGCTCTAAACTTTTAGTGTAGAGCTGGATTAAAGGCGTGCCGATATTGCCCCCCACTTGGGCATTTTTGAGCAAGAGTCCTAACATTTTTGTGGTCGTGGTCTTGCCATTGGTCCCGCTGATAAAAATCGTGGTCGGCAGGGGGTCTTTGCGGTTACTCTCCCAAAGCCGTTTGATGTAGTCGTATTCGCTACAAAGGTGCTTGCTAGCCACCACGAGGGGGTGGTTGAAAGGAATGCCCGGGCTCACAAGCTCTAAATTAGAAGTGTAAGGGTTAAACATTTTAGAGGGTAGCCACTTTTGCTGGTTGGTGTCTAGCGAGGGGGTCAGCACATGATCATCATAAATGCAATAGGGGATGTTCTTGCGGTGCAAATAGGCGGCAAAAGCTCTATTTGTTTGTCCATATCCAAGCAAAGAGATCATTAAAAGCCTTCGAAATAAAGTCAATCAATAAAGGCTAGGATAGCACACTAGGATAACTTAACGCTAATTTAGCGCACTTTTAAACTAAGCAGAGCCACGATATTACTCAAAAGGGCGATGATCCAAAAGCGCAAAATGATTTTATTCTCGGGCCAGCCCTTGGATTCAAAATGGTGGTGCAAAGGTGCCATGCGGAAAATGCGCTTTTTGCGGGTCTTGTAGCTGGTAACCTGTAAAATCACCGAACCTGCCTCAAGCACAAAGACAGAGCCCATTAAAATTAAAAGGATTTCATTGTTTGTAAGGATTGCCATGTAGGCGATGAACCCCCCAATGCTTAAGCTCCCACTATCGCCCATAAACACCTCTGCCGGAAAGGAGTTAAACCATAAAAACCCTAAGAGCGCGCCCACTAAAGCCATCGCCACGACCATGACCTCTCCGCTGTGGCTCACCTTTGGATAGAGTAGGTATTTACTAAACTCGGCATTGCCCACGACATAAATAAACACGCTAAGGCTCACAAGCACGCAAATGCTCGGCACCGTGGCTAGCCCGTCTAGCCCGTCTGTCAAATTCACGGCATTAGAGGTGGAGAGGAACACCAACATCCAAAAGCCCACAAGCAAGAGATTATGCCCTTCAAAAGAAAAAATGGGGTGTTTTAAAAAGGGGAAGTAAAGGTCTTTGTTTTGCATGAGCCCTAAGAGGGCGAGGGTAATAAAAAAAGCAAGCAAAGCTAACATGCCAAATTTATAGCGCGAGGTCACGCCGGCATTGCTCTTGCGGCTGATTTTGGTGTAGTCATCTTGCACCCCGATGAGCCCAAAGCCCACAAGGGTAAAAAGCCCTAAAAGCACGAAGAGATTGTCAAGCCGAGCGGTTAAAAGCGCAGCCACTAAAGTGGTGGCTATAAAGACCACTCCGCCCATGGTGGGGGTGTTTTGCTTGTTTTGGTGGGGGATATAAACCGATATGGGTTGGTTTGCTTTTTTTGCCTTTGCCCATGCGATGAATTTAGGCATCACAAAGACACAGCCAAAGAAACTTAAAAAAAACGCCATCCCTGAGCGGAAAGTCAAATACTGAAATAAATTAATGTGCAAAAGAGGGTAGAGGTAGTAGAGCATCTCCAAACTTTAGGGTAAATTAAGGCGCAATTATAACATAAAGCTACTTTTATACCAAGTTGGAATATAATAGGGATTTATCTGTGTGAAGGAGTTTGGCGTGCGGTTTGTGAGGGGCTTTAGAGCACATTTTTTATTGTCTATGGTGGGCTTGTCTGTGCTCTTGACCGGTTGTGTGTTGGTGCGCTTTTTTAATAAAAACTTCAGCCACAACCAATACCAGATTGTACGGGTGGTGTTGGATGGGCAAACCTTTGACTTTAAAGACTTGATAGAGGAAGCGCAGCACCCCCAACCCCAACCCCCCAACCCCAAAGCAACTCTAAGAACCCCCCAAAGACAAGCTAGAACTCTTGCAAGCCGAGTTAGAACAGCGCATTAAGAACTTAGACACCAAGGACATCTCTCCCGATGCGTCCATGATCAAAAAAGACATGAAGCATTTAGAGAGCGACATTAAACGCGACCAAACCCAAAAGCCCCCTACGCTGGTGAGAAGCCCTATGGGGCATATAGAGTTTGACCAACGGCAGCTAAGGGCCTATGGCATGGTTTACTGTAACAAGTACTTTTTTAGCTATAACTTTAGGGATGATGATCACCTTGTCTTAGACGACAAGGGGATCGCCAGAAAAGTTTGTGGGAATGAGAAATTGATGGCATTTGAGTTGGCGTTTTACAACCATTTGAAGGGCGTTTTTAACATCACAAGGGGCAAGAACACGCTTCTGCTCGAAAGCCCCACAATGAAAATCTACATGCAGCACTGATGCAAAGCCTATTAAACGCCCCCACTTCCAAACACCAAATCAAAGGCTCGATCTTTTTAGGCTTTCTCGTGCCCATGCACGCCTTTAGCCCCACTTTAAAGCAACTGCAACAAGAACACTTCAAAGCCCGCCACATCGTTTACGCCTACCGCTATTTAGAGGACAACACCCTAAAAGAAGCCTTGCACGAGGATAGAGAACCAAGAAACAGCACCAAACCCCTATTGGACATGCTGCGCCGTGAGGATTTGATCAATGTGGCGATCTTCGTGGTGCGCTACTTTGGGGGGGTGCTTTTAGGCGTGGGCGGGCTGATGAAAGCCTATGGGCTGGCTTTAGAGCTTTGCTTAGAGCAAGCCAAATGCGAGCCCTTCATCGTGCCGATACACATTTGCGAATGGGTGGGCTTAAATGCCCTAGAGGCTCTAAGGGCAAGGGGGCTAAAGTATGGCGTGCAGGTGGTGGTGAAGGAAACCCAAAGCACGGGGGCGTGGGTGGATTTGATCGGCGCACCCCATCTTTTAGAAAAGGCACTAGGACATTGACATGCAAACCCTGTATCTGTGGCTTAAAATCGTGCATATCTTAGCCGTCATCTCGTGGATGGCAGCTTTGCTTTACTTGCCCCGTTTGTTCGTCTACCACAGAGAAAACCACGACAAGCCCGAGTTTGTAGCGGTGGTGCGGGTGCAAGAGGCGCGCTTGTTCAACGGCATTGCCACGCCCGCCATGGTGTTAAGCATCCTTAGTGGTTTAGGGTTGTTTTATATTTTGGGCGGGCTAGATTTATTCCACTATGGTTGGGTGCATTTAAAACTGCTCTTTGTGCTCTTGCTTTTGCATTTTCACTTTATGTGCCGCAAGTGGATGCGCGCGCTCAAAAACGAGGGGACTTATAAAAGTTCGCGCTTTTTTAGGGTGATGAATGAAGTGCCGACCGCGTGCATGGCGGTGATTGTGTTTGCGGTGGTGGGGAAATTCTTTTAATGGCAAAGCCCACAGACAAGCAACAGCAAATCATCGGCATGTTCGACTCCATCGCCAAAACCTACGACACCGCAAATAAAGTCGTCAGTTTTAAGCAGGACCACAAATGGCGCAAAGAGAGCGTGCAAGAGGCCCTGCGCCATGTTTACGCCTTTCGAGGGGATTTACAGGGTTTAAGCGTGGCAGACATTGCCTGCGGAACAGCGGATATGTTGTTGTGTGTTTTGGAGAGAATCGCTGCGTGTAAGGGAAGCGTGGCAAGCGTGTGTGGGATCGACCCGTCTGCGGAAATGTTGCGCCTAGCCGAGCAAAAAATCGCCGCAAGCCCCTTTAACCAAAACGCCCGTATCCGCCTAGATTGTTTGGAAGCAAAAAACTTACGCACCTTAGCTGATAATAGCGTGGATTTGCTCTCCATCGCCTATGGGCTGCGTAATGTCGTGGAGCGCAAAGAGGCGTTAAAAGAGTTTACTAGGGTGCTAAAAAAAGGGGGGGTGTTGTTGGTGCTTGAGTTTATGCGCCAAGATAAAAAGGGGATTTTGGGCTACTTGGCGCACATCTACACTTCTAAAATCCTGCCCTTTGTGGGGATGCTTGTTAGCTGGAATTACAAAGCCTACGCCTATTTGCCAAAATCCATTGAAAGGTTCATCAGCGCAGATGAGCTAGAAGAGGAACTTAGTGATGTGGGCTTAGAGGTCGTCCAAAAGAGCCACTACATGTATAAAAGTGTGTCGGGCATTTTTGCGGTGAAACTCTAATGCATTTATTTCTACTACAAATGGCTAGTTTTGAGTGGGAGTTCATCCAAAAGAGCGTGCGCCAAATGCCCCCAAATGCGGTGGTGGTTTTGCCCGAGTATGCCGCGACTCCCTTTTTCTTGGAGCTCTTAAGTCTAGCCCCCGAGAAGATCGACAGCCACAGCCAAGCCCGCCTAGAACAATTACAGCTCTTAAGTGCCAAACACCAAATCACCTTTAGTGTCCCGCTTGTCTTATTAAAAGAGCAGGGCTTGTTGAAACACATTGCTTTAATCAGCCCACAGGACACGCAATTTTACAGCCAACAACGCTTAGTGAATTTTGAACACTGGGGGGAGGCTAGCTTTTTTGCCAACCCACAGCCCACCGCCTTTAAAACCCCCCCGATCCTAGAAATTGAGGGGATTAAAATCGCCCCACTCTTTGGGTATGAACTGCATTTTGATAGGCTTTGGGTGGCTTTGCAAGAGGCGGGAGTAGAGGTAGTGTTGGTTAGCACGGCTAGCACCTTTGAGTCGTTTGAGCGTTGGCGCTGTGTCTTGCGCTCAAGGGCATTTTGTAACTCTATGCTGGTGGCTAGGGCAAATCGTATCGGTATGGTGCGTGAAAACCAAAACATCCCATGGCGTTTCTATGGGGATAGTTTGATCGCCCTGCCAAATGGCAATATCGCCAGCAGTTTAGAGGGGGATTTGGGGGTGTTGCACTTGGAGGTGCATAAGGCGTATTTGCAGGCATGGGCTAAGGAGTGGGGCTTTCGTCCCCCAAATTAAGGAGAGATGATGATTGATAAAAAACGACTACTTAGCGATTTTGAGGGCGTGCAAGAAAATTTAGCCAAACGCTTTTTAGACCCCACAATTTTAGAAACTCTAAAAGAACAACTCATCGCCTACAAAGCCAAGAAACAAGAGCTCGAGCAAGCCCAAGAGTTCCAAAACAAAAGCTCTAAACTCTTTTTCACCTACAAGGACGACCCCGCAAAGGCACAAGAGTTAAAAAACGCCCTAGAGGCGAACAAAGTCAAGATCGCAGACCTAGTCGCCCACACCAACACACTAGAAGAGGAGCTAGACGCACTTTTACACACTATCCCCAACCTACTAGACCCCATCACGCCCTTTGGCAAAGATGAAAACGACAATGTAGAGATTAAGAGGGTGTTAGAACCAAAAACCTTTAGCTTTACGCCCAAAGAACACCACGAACTCGCCCAAGAAAATGGCTGGATTGAGTTTGAAAGGGGCGTAAAGATTGCACAAAGCCGCTTTAGTGTGCTAAGAAAAGAAGGTGCGCTTTTAAGCCGCGCGCTTTTAAATTTTATGCTCGATTACAACTACAAAGCGGGCTTTGAAATCGTGAGCCCCCCCATTTTGGTGAATACCCAAACCCTCTTTGGCACGGGGCAATTACCCAAGTTTAAAGAGGATTTATTCAAGGTGCAAGAGGAGGATTTGTATTTGATCCCCACTTCTGAAGTGAGCCTTACGAATTTATACGCCGATGAGATTTTAACTGCCGAAGAATTGCCCATTTTAATGACCGCTTGCACGCCGTGTTTTCGTAAAGAGGCGGGCAGCGCGGGCAAGGACACAAGGGGCATTATCCGCCAGCATCAATTTGACAAAGTGGAGTTAGTGGCGATCACCCACCCTAAAGAGAGCGATGCCATGCAAGCTAAGATGTTAGAAACCGCAAGTGGGATTTTAAAAGCCCTAGAATTGCCCCATAGATTCATGCAACTTTGCAGCGGGGACATCGGTTTTAGTGCAAGCAACACAATCGATATTGAGGTGTGGCTACCCGGGCAAAATTGCTATAGAGAGATTAGCTCAGTGAGTAACACTAGGGATTTTCAAGCCAGACGCGCCAAAATCCGCTACAAAGAGAACAAAAAGAATACTTTCGTGCACACTTTAAACGGCTCGTCTTTGGCAGTGGGGCGCACTTTGGTGGCTTTGATGGAAAACCACCAAGAACAAGATGGGCACATTAAAATCCCTAAAGTGTTGTTGCCCTACTTGCCTAGCACATTCTAAAGGTTTGGTATGGTGGATGAAAATCAAGAGCAACCCCAAAAAAATAAGACAACTAACCGAAAAAATGACCCTAGTGACCTTGTAGAGGGGGAACAAAACAAAAGCAAGAGTAAAAATAAATTCTCTGCCTTTTTAGACCAGATTAAAAAATTTTTTAACAAAGAAAACTCCCTTTTCAACGCTAAAAGCCCCAAAGAGTTTTTAGTCCGCTTGCATAGCTACCCTAGACTATACTTCTCTGTTTTGGGTGGGACGGGCCTTGTGGTCTTAATCGTTGTGGGTGCACTCATCACAAGCTTTGTTGCCCATGAAGAACACCATGAAAAAAAACTGAGCAAAAACACCGAACAACAACTTAGTAAACTCGTGCAAGTGGAGAAGAGCGAGAATTCGATTTTAGATAACTTGCCCACTTTAAAAGAGAGTAGCCGCATCCCCCTAAGCAATGAAGAGCAAGTCAACACTTTGATTAAAAAGGCTGAAATCCTCTACAACCATGGGCAAATCGATGAATCTTTGCAGGTTTTTAGCAACATCTCCAACATTTCATCGAGCATTGCTAACCACAATCTAGGGGTGATTAGAATGCGTAAGCACGACTATGCAGGAGCCTTACAGGCTTTTAATGATGCTTTAGCGATTAAGGGTAATGATAGTGTGGATGCCATTGACGCAATGGCTGCTGCCTTTTATATCAACAATATGGATCTTTACACCCGCTATTTAAAAGTGGCCGTGGACAACATGTCAGAAATAGAAAAACAGCCCATTTACTCCTATGTCTATGCCCTGACTCTTTACTACGGAGGGCATTACTTTGAAACCCTATCTGCCTTAACCAACCCCAACTCCGATTTATTCAACGGGGATAGGCAACGCTTGGCGGCTAAGATATATTTGCTCTTTGGAGACGAAGCCAGCGCTATCACACAACTGAGTGCTACCGCTACTCCCAGAGATAACAAGGCTTTGGGCTTGCTCTATGCGCGCATGGGCGATTACGAACAGGCGATTGAATACCTGCAACGCTACAACGAACGCTACAAGGAAGATAAAGATGTGCTAGTGGCTTTAGAGCTCATCGCACTCAAATTGGGGGATTTTGGTGCCGTGCAAGACATCTTAAAGGCTCTTTTATACGACATCAATAAAAGCAAACACCAAGAAAAGATTCTAACGGACACTTACCCAATTGAGCCATCTCCTAATGCGTATTTTTTTGACATGAACACCATCCGCAAGGATTTTTGGAGTAGAAATTTTAAAGATGGACCCGGACTGCCCATCGATCGGGTATTGTTTTACTACGCTCCCTACAAATTAGTCAATATTAAAAGTGCCTTGGGTGCGATCCAAGAGGGGGTGTTTTTTGTGGATAGCAGTGGGAGTCAGGACTTTACAGGGGCAGTCAATTTTTTAGAAAATGGTAAATATGGTAGCCTTGCCGACCGACACATGATCGCCGGGATCAAGCACCTGAGCCTCTTTCACTTACGCCTAGCGCTTAAAGAGTTTGAACTCTCGTTAGAAGATAATCCTAACAGCTCTGTGGCACATTACGACACGGGTCTAATCTACGCCCAGCTAGAGAACTTCCATAAAGCCAGATTCCACTTTAAAAAGGCTTACCACCTCGATCCTAAAAATGTCCTCGCTGGTATTTTTGCTGTCATGAGCACACGCCTAGATTACCGCGACCCTAGTGCCCTACTCAAACAAATCACTTTGGATTTCCAAACTTTGAAGTTTAGTGATCCCACAAGGCATGCCTTTTTAAGTTCTTTCCTCTCTTATTTAAACGGGGCGACCGATGATGATTTGAACTGGATGCAAAAGGCTAAGCGACCTTTGAGCATTTACTACGCCTTAGGCGTAGCCTATGCCAACCGCACCCATAACAAACAAAGACTAGTGAAAAACTTCGCCGCCCTAAAAAAAATGCGCCCCAAAAACATGCTCACAAGTGTGTTTTATGAGATGATGCTTAAATACCACGCCGATATCCGCCAAATGCTTGGGGCTTATGCCTTTTTAACCAACAAAAAGACGAACTTTGAGGAACTCATACATGGTCCGCTTTTGGCACGCAAGATGTATATCTACATGGGCTTCATCACAGGGCTTTTAAACCAAGAGGAGGAGGAGCTCAACGCCCGCTTAAGTGCTTCAAACAACCAAGAGATGAGCACAGATTTATTGCGCATGCTCGGCTTGCTCCACATTTTCCAAAAGCAGTATGAAAAATCCATAGGGATTTACAACGCCCTCATCGACAAGCTGGGCGATCACGAAATGGAGGTTTACGAATTGGCGAGTCTATCCTACATTGCTTTAAAACGCTTTGACGATGCCGCCTTGTTGTTAGAGATTGGCAAGAGCATGGATCCGGGCAATTACGATGTGCGCTATGGCTTGGGACTGCTTTACCAAAGAGTTGGTAATTTAGAGGCTAGCTTAAATAATTTTGGTGCGATTAAAGCCCATGATTTTCACTCTTCTTATTTTGATTTCTATTTAAGAGCACCCACAAACGCCCAAGATTTGCCATGAATGCCCAAAGTCTACTTGCCCCTCTAAACTCTGCCCAAAGAGAAGCTGTGCTCCATATTGACGGACCCTTATTGATTTTAGCCGGAGCAGGCAGCGGTAAAACCAAGACTCTAACCACCCGCCTAGCTTACCTCATCGGCTCTGTGGGGGTGCGCCCTGAAAACACGCTCACTTTAACCTTCACCAAAAAAGCCGCCCATGAAATGCAAGAGAGGGCGATGGCATTGCTCGGCACACAGCACAAACCTTATAAACTCAAACTCAGCACTTTCCACAGCTTTGGTTGCGCTTTTTTGAGAAAATACATGGGAGTGTTGGGGCGCACAAAAGACTTTATTGTCAAAAAACCCGAAGAACTTAAAAAAGAACTCAAACACATTTTGCTCCCCTACAAAAACAATAGTAATTTTCCATGGCAAGACGATTCTCACTTTCTCGGTCATTTATTTAAAAATTTTTTGCGGATCAAAAACCACCTCATCAAATGGGAAGATTGCTACCCCGATGTCAAAAAAGCGTTTAGGGCTTATGGAGAATATTTAGAAAAACAAAATTGGGTGGATTATGACGACCTCATCGCACTGCCCCATCTCATCTTAGAAGAAACGCCTACACTGGCGCGCCAAATCAGCGAGTATTACCAATACATCTCTGTAGATGAGTACCAAGACACCAACCCCTTGCAATTCAAACTTTTAAAACAACTTTGCAGCACCCACGAAAACTTGTGCGTGGTGGGTGATGACGACCAAAGCATTTACGGCTTTAGGGGGGCAGACATCAGCAATATTTTAGACTTTCAGAACCGATTCCCCAGAGCTAAGGTCATCAAACTCGAGCAAAATTACCGCTCCACCCCTGAAATCCTTAGCTGCGCAAACGAACTCATCGCCCATAACCAATACCGCCACCAAAAGACCTTATTTAGCCAAAAGAGCCAAGGGGGTGCACACACCATAAAAGCGAAGCATTTCCCAAACACCTTAGAAGAACAAGGCTTTATCCTTAAAAAAATCCTAGAATGCGCCGCTAAGGGAATCCCCTATGAGGAAATCGCCATCCTTTACCGCTTTAATTGCCTTGCTGAAGACATTGAAAAAACCCTACGCCAAGCTAAAATCCCCTACACTCTTGTGGGACAGACGGGCTTTTTTGAGCGCGCCGAAATTAAAGACCGCCTCGCCTATTTGCGCACGCTGGCTAACCCCCATGACGACAGCGCACTTTTGCGCTTGCTTAGCAAAGTTAAAGGGTTGGGCAAGGGTAGTGTAGAAAAAATCCAATGCATTTGCGCGCAAAATGCTTGTAGCATCGCTAAGGCTTATCAATCCCATTTGCTCCAAGGACTCCCCAGTAAAGCCCATGCTCGCTTACAAGAGTTTTTCACCCTTTTAGATGCCCTATCCCTCCAAGCCACGCACCTAAGCAAACCTAAGCAAGCTCTAGAGCTTTTTAACGCCTACGCCTACATGGACGATGGAGAACAAACAGATGAGGAAGTTTTAGAACGCTTACAAGCTTTAAAAACCATGTTTTTAGACTTTGTGACTGAATCTTTAGCATTAGAGAGCTGTGTATCCGTGCAAGATTTTTTAGACCAGAGCGTGTTAGAAACTCCAGCCATCCATTCAAAAAATTCTAAGGGGGTCAAGTGCATGACCGTGCATGCCTCTAAAGGTTTGGAGTTTAGCGTGGTTTTTCTCGTGGGCTTTGAAGAGGGCTTTTTCCCCTATGGCACAAAGGAGGCGGACATTGAAGAAGAGCGCCGTTTAGGCTATGTCGCCATCACAAGAGCGAAGGAAGAATTTTATATTTGTAGCACTAAAGAGCGCGCGTATTTTAGGCAAAAGCAAGTCAATTTGAGCCCATCCCGTTTTGTGGAAGAAGCCAAATTAGCCCCCGCCCCCATTCTACATGTGGGCGATTGCGTGCACCACTCCCACTATGGCTTTGGCTTGATTAAACACATTGAAGAGGGGCACTTGCAAGTCTTCTTCACGCATGGACTTGTGTGGCTTAGACCAAACTCTGTTAAAAAGATCGTGCTTTGAGGCTCTTACTTTTTATCCTACTCAGTTTGCCCCTAATGGCTGAGGGGCTTTTAGAGCAAGCGATCAGGCAAGCCTACAATAACTTTTACGCCAAATACCCCTTGAAAATCCAAGCGGTGCAAGTAAGCCTTGCCAGCGGTAACCCCGCCACTTTAGAGCAAATTTTAAAACGCGCCAAAAGCCCACAGGATTTAAACCTACAGCTGCGCACTCCCCAATTTTTGAGCCAAGAGGGCTTGTTGCATTTAAGTCTACAAAACCAAAGCGTGTGGGTGCGCTATAAAATCAAAGCCACGATCCAGGTCTATAAGAGCAAGAGCATGTTAAGAAAAGACCAAAACCTAGACCCCAGCAACACCTACCAAGTGAGTGTCCCCTTCACCCGCTTTTTTGCCATGCCCATCGACTCGTCTTACATCAATAACTCTAGTGCAAGGAGTTTCTTAGCCGCCAACACGCTTTTAAGCATCGACAAAGTCGGGGCACAAATTTTAGTTTACAAGCACGAGATTTTCCACGCCACGCTAAGAGAGGGGGCGATCTCTTTAGAAACTTCTTTGCAAGCCTTAGAAAATGGAGTTTTGGATCAAGTGATCCAAGCGTTAAATGTGGAGAGTAAAAAAGTCGTGCAGGTGAAAATCACGGGGTTTTTAAAAGGGGAGGTGCTGTGAAGTTAGTCTTAGGCGTGAGTGGGGCGAGCGGGGTTAATTTGGCGTGGCGGTTTGTGGAAAACTTGCCGCTTGGAGTGGAGTTATTCATTGTGCTCAGTGCGCATGCTAAGAAAGTTGTGCTAGCGGAAATGGAGTTAAATTTTACAGACAAATTAAAAGAGTTGAAACGCCCCTACACCCTTTACAAGCACCACGAGATAGACGCGCCCATCTCTTCGGGCAGTTTCAACGTAGATGCGATGGCGGTGATCCCAGCCAGCCTCAACACCTTTAGCAAAATTGCCCATGGCATTTGCGATGACCTACTCACACGCACGGCTTCAGTCGCCTTAAAAGAGCAGAAAAAGCTTTTAATCGCCCCTAGGGAGTTGCCCCTGCACTCTATCGCTCTTGAAAACCTTTTAAAATTAGCGCAGACGGGGGCGATCATCGCCCCCCCCTTACTCACCTACTACACCAAACCTAAGGACCTAGAGAGCATGGAGCTGTTTTTAGTGGGTAAGTGGTTTGATTCTTTAGGGATCGAACACGACTTATACCCAAGGTGGGGGGTTTAATGCACCCGGCTATTTATCCGGGGACCTTTGATCCCATCACCAACGGGCATTTAGACATCATCAAAAAAGGGGCAAACTTGTTTAACCCCCTAATTGTGGCGGTGGCAAAATCCAGCGTAAAAAACCCCATGTTTAGCTTGCCAGAGCGATTAGAAATGTTGCAACTTGCCACGAAGTCTTTAGACAATGTCCAATGCCTCGCCTTTGAGGGGCTGTTATGCGATTTAGCGAAGTCTTATAGCTGTAAGTGGATCATAAGAGGGCTTAGAGCGGTGAGCGATTTTGAATTTGAGTTTCAAATGGGTTATGCCAATAAATCTTTAAACCCCGAGCTTGAAACCCTTTTTTTCATGCCCGCTTTGCAAAACGCCTTCATCAGCTCGTCTGTGGTGCGCTCAATCCTAAGCCACAAGGGGCAAATCGCCCACCTAATCCCCCCCCTTGTGTTAGACTTCATCAACCAAAGGTTTTAGATGTATGTCGCTTTAGAAGGGGTAGACACGAGCGGCAAGAGCACGCAAATTGCCCTACTTAAAGAAGCCTACCCGCATGCACTTTTTACCAAAGAGCCGGGGGGCACTAAGTTAGGGCAAGCCCTACGCCAAAAGGTCTTGCATGAGAATTTAAGCCCACCTACGCAGTTTTTATTGTTCCTAGCCGATCGGGCTTTGCACTTAGAGGAGGTGCTAAAGCCCAATGCAAATAAACTCATCTTTAGCGACCGCTCCCTCATCTCAGGGCTGGCCTACGCCCCTTACCCAATAGAACAAGCCCTAGAATTACACCGCTTACACGGCTTGTTAGAAGTGTTGCCCGATTGTGTATTTTTGCTAAAACTACATCCTAAAGCCTTAAAAGAGCGGATGCACACCAAAACCCACGACTTTATCGAATCCAAGGGGCTAGAGTTTTTAGAGCACACCCAAGAGCGTTTGTTGCAAGCTTGCCAACTTTTGGGGCTCAAAACCCACACCCTAGACGCAAGCCAAGACCCAAAGAGTTTAAATAAAAACATTTTAGAAAGGCTTAAACGGTTATGAAAACAAGTTTATTTCTCATCGGTTTATCTTTAAGTTTGCCCATGGCTTTAGGGGCAGAGCATTGGAGCTATGAAGCCCATACGGGGGCTAAACACTGGGATAAATTACATAAAGACTATGCGGTTTGTAAGGCGGGGAAAAACCAATCTCCCATCAATATCGAACATTACTACCATGCACCCGACAAAGAAAATTTTGTCTTTAACTACCACAGCACAGCCCCCACTTCGATCGACTATGCACACCACACTTTTGTGGCTAAGTTTGCCCACCCCAAAGATTCTATTATCTACAGAGATCACAAGTATAACCTAGTGAATCTGCACTTCCATATCCCTATGGAATTTGCCATCCATGGCAAGCGCCAACCCTTGAGCATGCACCTAGTGCATAAAGACGCTCAAGGGCGTTTATTGGTGGTGGGGATTGGCTTTACAATTGGGCAAGAAAATCCCTTCTTAACGCCTCTCTTAAACGCTTATACATACAAAACACCCCCCAAACCCCTCGCCTTAGAAAAACTTTTGCCAGACACGATCCACTACTACCACTTCAACGGTTCGCTCACAACACCCCCTTGCACAGAGGGCGTGACTTGGTTTGTCCTTGAGGAAACCTTAAGCCTCTCGCCCCAGCAATTTGAAGGCATTAAAAAAATCATGCACAACAAGCCCAACCAACGCCCCTTACAAAAAGACTATAACCGCGTGATTGTTAAAAGTTCGGCTATTGTGCGGGAGCATTAAGGCGCAAAATCGCTTGTTTGAGCTTGAAGGAGGGCAAGAATTGTGCGTTTTTAAAACCCTTGTTGAAGGTCATTTGGCGTTTAGCCAGCTGGCAAGTGTGCGTGGTGATGAGGCTTTCTAGCTCTGTCGCCTTAATTTCTCCCCTTAAATATTGCAAGCACTCTTTAGGTCCTATGGCTTTAAAGGGTTGGTGGTGCGTGCCGTACTTTTGAGCTAAGGTTTCAATCTCTTGCACCATGCCCCTTTTTAACATGCACTTTGTGCGTTTGGCGATCTGTGCGTACAGGGTGGGCTTGTCTAGGGCTAAAACAAAAATCTCAATGGGGTGCTTAAAGGGTTCTTTGGGGTGCTCTTTAAAATAAAGGCTTGGGGGGGTGTTGGTGGCAAAGTAGAGTTTTAGCCCCTGGGCGGTGCGATAAGGGTCTGTGGCGTGCTTGGCGTAGGTGGGGTCAATTTTAGCTAAAAAGGCGTGGGGGTCTTTTAGGGCTTTGATTTGCTCTAAAATCTCTTGCTCTTGCTCTTGGCTGAGTGTGGGCTGTGGGCTCAAGCCCTCGATCACGGATTTTAAATAAAACCCACTCCCGCCTACAATCAAGAGTTGTTCGTGTTCTAACATAGCCCTTTCAAGCTCGGCTTTAAAGACTTGGGCATTGTTCTTTTGGGGGATTTTAAGGACATTCACGCCGTAGTGCTTGACAAGGGCTAGCTCTTGTGGGCTTGGTTTGGCACTGGCAATGTCTAGCTCTTTGTAGACACTAAGCGAATCTAAGGATACAATGGGGGTATTTAAGCACAAAGCGATCTCTAGCCCTAATGCACTCTTCCCGCTCCCACTCGCCCCGATGATGGCAATGATTTTCAATGGGGCTTGTTATAGGTCTTTAAAAACCCGTCTAAATCAAAACGCTCTCTATAATTCTGGGTGAAAATATGCACCATAATGTCGCCCAAGTCAATGATGATCCACTCCTCATTGCTTTCATCTACGGCGTAAAAGGTTTCACCTAGGGGTTTGAGCGTGGTTTTGAGGTGATCGAGCAGGGCTAGGGCGTGCTTGCCCGCTAGAGCGGTGGCGATCACCACATGCTCGGTAATATAGTCTTGCTCTCTTAAATCAAAGGTGGCGACATTTTCCGCCTTCTTCTCCTCAAGCAAGGCGACGATTCTAGCAATTCTCATGGTCTTCCTTAAAAGTTGTCAGCACCCCCTCTTGCACCAAGGGGGGCAGGTGGGGGGAGATTTGGTGTTTGGCAAGCACGGCTTTAATCTGTGTGGATGAAATAGGGCATTTGATGTTTTCAAGAGATAAAAACGAGTGGGTGAAACTTGGGGGCGTGCTCAAGGGGTAGCCCTGCCTTTGCACCAAAATAAAATGTACAAGGTTGATAAGCTCCGTGTAGCCCTCCCAATCCTTTAAGCCCACCACATTGTCCGTGCCCATGACAAAGTAGAGTTTTTGGGGGGTGTAGGTTTGGTGAAAATGGCGCACGCTCTCAATGGTGGGCACGGGGCGGTTTTGTTTGATTTCATAATCGCTCACCACGACTTTATCCACCCCCCTTAAGAGTTCTTGCATCCACAGCAAGCGTTGCTTGGGCGTGAAGGCGGGGGGCTTTTTAAAGGGGTTTTGGTGGGCGACTAGGACAAACAACCTATCTAGGGTGAAACTGGCTAAAGTTTGGTAAATCACCTCTAAATGGGCGATGTGGGGGGGGTCAAAGCTGCCCCCATACAGCGCAATGGTGGGCTTAGGTGTTGGACTCAAAACTCGATGCTTTGGTGAGCTTGGAGAATTTCACGCCCTTAAGCCCCCCGATTTCTAAATGCAAGTGCATGATGTCTGCCGGCTTGCCCCTTAAGATAATGGTTTCTAGGCAGTTGTGCGCATCCAAATGCACATGCGTGGTGCATAAAATGCTGATGTGGCTCTCGTGTTGGATGTCGATCATGCGCTGGTTGAGCTCTCGTTGGTGGTGATCGTAAATGAGCACCACAACCGCCACAATCAAGCCTTTGTCCTCGCTATCTGCCCTAGACCAGCTGTCCTCTACAAGGCGCTCTCTAATCATGTCGCGCACGAGCTCGGACCTAGATGAGTAGCCGTTTTTAATGATGCGGTTGTCTAGCTCATCTAAAAGATTTTGTTGTAAGGACACCGAAAACCTAATGATCGCATCTTCTTTGTTTTCCATTGCACTCCCTAAAAAGCCCCATTTTAGCGCATTTGGGCGGATTTATCAAGTTTGATAAAGCCCCACAGCCCCAAGGACACCAGCACCATACAAAAACTCAAAATCTGCCCCATGCTTAAATGCCACACATAATAACCCAGCTGTGCATCCGCTTCTCTAAAATACTCTGCCACAAACCGCGCACACGCATAAGCAAAGCCATACACCACCATGAGCATGCCATGCGTTTTGCTGTAATGCCTAGCCACACAAATCACCAAGAACACACAAAAGCCCTCTAAAAATGCCTCTATGAGCTGACTGGGGTAACGCAACACCCCACCCACTAAAATGCCTATTTTCTCGCCAAAAATATCGCCCTTGGGCACAACCCGCCCAAAGAGCTCTTGGTTTAAAAAGTTACCAATGCGCCCAAAGACATAGGCTAGGGGCAAACTCACGGCGATCAAATCCAAGTAAATTAAGAAGTTTTGCTTTTTCACCTTGCTAAAGACCCACGAAGCCACCAAAAAACCCACAAGCCCGCCGTGATAGCTCATGCCTCTAATACCGATAAACTCCCCGTTGTAAAAGGGGTTAAAAATTTGCCATGGGGCTTTGAGGTAGTAAAGCGTGTTGGGGTCGTAAATGAGAATGTAGCCCAGCCTTGCCCCCAACACTACGCCCACCTCAGCGTATAAAAAATAGCTCTCAAAGTTTGTTTGGCTAATGGGAAAGCGCGCGGGGTCTGTCTTTAGTGCCCTCTTGGCGAGAAAAAAGGCGACAACGAGCGCGCTCACATAGGCGAGCCCATACCAATGCACGGGGATAGAAAAGAGATGAAAAGCAATGGGGCTAAAATGGCTATAAATCGTGTTCCAGTAACTCACAGCAATCCTTGAAGTAAGGGGGTAGGGGGGCTTGAAATTTTAGCCCTAATAGCTCTAATTTAAAAGCGTGTAAGAAAAAATATTGATTAGGCTTTGCGCCGTAGAAAATGTCGCCCACAATGGGGTGTTTGAGGTGGGCTAAATGCGCCCTAATTTGGTGCGTTACTCCCGTTTCTATCACCACTTTTAATAAAGTCATTTGCCCGATTGTCTTAATGGGGGTGATGTGCGTAAGTGCCCTCTTGCCCTTTTTATCCACAAACGCCCGCACAAAGCCCTTTTTATCCTCTGTGTGGCTTTTTTGCACGCTTAAATTCTTTGACACGCTTAAAGGTTTATCTAACACCCCTTGCACTAAAGCCAAATACTCTTTATACACCTTGCGCTCTTTAAACGCCTCTAGGGCTTTTTTATAAAACTCCCCCAAACCCAACAATAAAACGCCGCTTGTGCTTTGGTCTAAGCGGTGGCAAAGTTGGTAGGGCTTGTGGGTGCGCTCTAATTCAAAACTAGACACATTTTGGGCTTTATTCAAGGCTAGAAACTCTGTCTCTTTGGCTAAAACCTGACTTTCACACTTTAAGACGCTTAAGGGGGCATTTGAGGCGATAAGCGCTCTAGCTAATTTGAGCCTTTGCCCGGCTACGCTCACTAGACCTTTGTCGATGAGCCTTTTAGCCTCTTTATGCGAGATTGTAAGCTGTTTAGCCAAAACCTTATACGCCTGTAACATTAATTGCCTTGATTAAAGTTTGGAGTTCTTGCTCGTGGGTGTCTATTTTGCTGTGCTTTAGCGTGGCGTGGTTTGCCAAAGTGGGGGCTAATTCGTTTTCTTGCACCAAATAAAAATTCTGCACGCAGGCAAACAACGCCTCTTGGTTAAAGATATGCGTCCCACTGATGAGCTTTACCCCAAAGTAAGCAGGTTCTAGGGGGTTGTGCCCGCCAATGGGGGCAAACGCCCCGCCCAAAATAACAATATCCGCGATCGCATAAAAGTTAATCAGCTCGCCCAAAGCGTCAATGAGAAGCACCCGACTATCCCACCTCAAGCCCCTAGAAAAACAGCTAAAATCACCTTTAAGTTTGGGGTGCTTTTCTAAATAGCTTCGCACTTCTTTAAAGCGTTCGGGGTGGCGGGGGACTAAAATGAGCTGTGCCGACTCGTCTAAGCTTAAAAACGCCTCTACAATCAGTGCCTCTTCGCTAGCGTGGGTGCTCGCCCCCACAATGCTTAAGTTTTTAAGTTTGGGGTAATTTTTGGTGCAAATGGGGGGGTTGAATAACTTAGTGTGGGGGAAAACACAAAGTGTTTTTGCTCCTAAGCTTTCTAACCTCTCTTTGTCTAGCACACTTTGGGCGTAGATAAAATCAATGTTTTTAAAAAGGGCAGTGTAAAAGGGCTTGAAGCGTTTGTATTTGGGGTAGGAGCGGCTAGAAATGCGGGCGTTGATTAAAAAGGTCTTTGCGCCCACAGACTTTGCCACAGCAAAGAGTTGAAACCACAGCTCCGCCTCTGTTACCACAAGGGCTTTTAACTCATCTAAATCCTTGCACCATAGAAATAACAAGGTTTCAAAGAGTAAAAAGTGCGCTTGGAGATTGTGGTGATCTTTGGCCAATTTTTGGGCGTGGTTGTAGCCCGTTTGCGTGGTGGTGGTTAAGAGTGTGGGCGTGTCCTTAAAGGCATTTAGCAAACACTCTAAGGACTTCACCTCGCCTAAAGAGCAAGCGTGCAGCCATAAGCGGGGCTTAAAGCTTAGGGCATATCTCCTAGCAAAAAAGCGCGCCTTGAGTGAGTGGCGGTATTTTGCCTTGAGGCTAAAGAGGGCTAAAAAGGGCGTGGCGCACAAATGCCCCACAGACAAGAGCGTTAAATACACAAACTTAAAAAAAGCCAAACCTTAAGCGGATTGTGCGGTGTCTATGTATAAAATCCTACCACAATGCGGGCAAGTCAAAATGTCGCTGCTGCTTAAAACCTCGGCATAGGTGCGATCATTAATACGGATAAAGCACCCCCCACAAGCTTGCTTTTTCACACTCACAACGCAGGTGTTGCCCGCCCAACGGCGGATTTTCTCATAGAAGGCGATGAGTTTATGGTCCATTTTCAAGGTTAAATCTTGCTTTTCTTGGAAGATTCTTTGCTGTTGCTCTTTAATCTCGGCAGTTTCTGTCTCCACTTTCTGCTCGAGCGTGGCGATCTCTTGCTCCAAATCCTCTAAGGCACTTTGTAAGGTTTCCTGCAGCTTGCTCTTATGCGCGCTCTCTATCTGCAAGCGTTCGATCTCTTTGTTGGCTTGGTTCGCCCGTTCTTTGGTGATGTCCTCTTCAATGCCTAGAGAGCGTAACTCTCTTTCGCTTTTGACTTGAGAAATCTTTTTTTGGATGCTATCGACTTTGGCGTTGGTTTCGTACAAGGCTTGTTCGTTCTTTTGGATTTGTAGGTGCAAACTGCCTTTTTCTTCTTCAAGCAAGGCGTATTCTGCCTGCTTTTTCTGTCTTGTGGCTAGGGCTTTGTCTAAGTCGGCTCTCTTGGCTTTAATCAAGGGCTCTAAAGCTTCAATGTCTTTATCTAACTTGGCAATTTGGATCAACTGCACTAAGTGGGCGTTCATGTCAAACCTTAAGTATAAATGGATTTTTACAATCGAGTAGTCTAACACACTTTACTTGAGATTGCAAAATGTAGGGCTCTAGCAAGTCTTTCAGCAAGGGTACAAAAAACTTTTCGCTCTCATAATGGGGGACTTCTAAGAGCGAAACCCCCACACTGAGAGCCTGCATGGCATCGTGGTGCTTGATGTCGCCCGTGATGAGGCAAAGATTGCTAGGGGGCTCTTTAAGCTCGTGTAAAACCCCACAGCCCGCCCCACACACCACAGCCACACGCTTAATTTTGGTTTTAGCGTCTGCTAGACGCACATAGGGCAGGTTTAAACGCTCTTGTACTTGCGTGGCTAAGTCCTCTAGGCTTATGGGGGCAATGTCAGCCACTAATGCCATGCCCTCCTCTTTGGTGTGGCTAAAGCCTAGAGTTTTGGCAAAGTAGGGGTTTAAATGGGTCTTGTCAAAATTCGTGTGTAGGGCTACAAGGGCACAAGATTTTTGTAACAACAAGGTGGCGATGTTAGCCGGGTAAAGGCTGGGGTTGAAGTTTTTAAAGGGTCTAAAAAATAGGGGGTGGTGAGTGAGCACCACGCTTTTAGGGGGCAACTCTTGCACTAACTCTAAAGTGAGCTCTAGGGCGATGGCGATGTTTTCATACGCAGCATGCAAACTGCCTAAATTCAGCCCCCCATTATCCCAACTCTCTTGCAAAGCAAAGGGGCTTAGCTGGTCTAAAAAGGCAAGAAGTTCGTTTAACTTAAGCATTTAGGCGGGCTAACCTCTCTGGCTCTTGCTCTTTGTATAACAAGGCACAGGCTTTGGCAAGCTCTCTAATTTTTAAAATGCACTCTTGGCGTTTAGCCACAGACAACGCCTTTCTAGCGTCTAGTACATTAAAAAAATGGCTAGAGAGCATCACAAAGTCGTAAGCCACTAGGGGCAGGTTTTGCTCTAAGCAACGCTTGGCTTCGGCTTGGTTGTTTTCAAAGCTAGCTTGCAAAAAGTCTAAATTGGCATGCGTGAAATGGTAATGGCTAAACTCAAACTCGCCCTCCAAATGCACCTCTTTATAATACACGGGCTTGTTATCTTTAAGCGTCCAAACAATGTCTAGCACCGAATCGACTTGCTGGATATAAGTCGCTAACCTCTCCACGCCATAGGTGATTTCTATGGGCGTGGGGCTGCAAGCAATCGAGCCCACTTGCTGAAAGTAGGTAAATTGCGTGATCTCCATGCCATCAAGCCACACCTCCCAGCCTAGCCCCCACGCCCCCAAAGTGGGCGACTCCCAGTTGTCCTCCACAAAGCGGATGTCGTGCTTACTAAAGTCAATGCCTAGAGCCTGCAAACTTTGTAAATACAGCTCTTGGATATTTAAGGGGCTTGGCTTGATTAAGACTTGAAATTGGTAGTAACTGCCTAAGCGGTTAGGGTTCTCGCCATAACGCCCGTCTGTGGGACGGCGTGAAGGGGCGACATAGGCCACGCTCCACGGGGTGGAGTCTAAACTCCTTAGCAAGGTGGCAGGGTGGAAAGTCCCCGCCCCTGCCGGGATGTCATAGGGCTGTAAAAGGGTGCAACCCTGTTTCGCCCAAAACTCTTGCAATTTCAATAAAATATTTGAAAAGGTCAGCACGGCGTTATCCTTAGCGTTTGATTAAGGCGGTCATGCTCTCTAGGGGGTTCTTGCCCTCTAAAAGCAGGTCTAATTCTTTAGCAATGGGGGCGTGGATACTCTCCCTTGTGGCGATTTGCACGATGGCTTTGGTGGTTTTGATCCCCTCAGCGACTTCTTGCAACTCTTCTATAATCGTGGCTAAGGGCTTGCAAGCGGCGATGCCTAGCCCTACGCGGTAATTGCGTGAAAGCACAGAATTGGCGGTTAAAAACAAATCCCCCGCCCCAGACAAGCCTAAAAAAGTTTCCATTTTGCCCCCAAAATGTGCCCCAAAACGGCTCATTTCCACAAGCCCCCTTGAGAGCAAACTCGCCTTAGCCCCCTGCCCTAACTCCAGCCCATCGCACACCCCAGCGGCGATAGCGATCACATTTTTATATGCCCCGGCGATCTCAGCTCCCCTAATGTCCTCGTGGATGTAAGAGCGGATGAAGGTGGGCAAACAGCTAGCATAGGCACTAGCCAGCGTGGCATTGTTGGAGTGTATCGCTAAAGCACAGGGCAAGCTTGCCACAATCTCTTTAGCAAAGCTAGGGCCTGCCAAATAACAAATGTTTTGGCTGTCTAAAAACGCCTCGGCAATTTGGCTCACAAAACACCCCCCGATCTCAACCCCCTTAGCGGCGATCAACACCCGAGAGTGGGGGGGCAGTTTTGCCCTTTCAAACCACGCCCTCAAATGCTGTACGCTGATGGCAATGACAAATAAATCCGCCTCTAACGCCTCTTGTAACACACATTGCGTGATGGGCTCGTGCCCCTTTAGCACTAAGTCTTTGTTTAAGGGCATGAGTAAGGGCGTTAAATCCTGTCTTGAAACGATTTGGATGGAGTTTTTATGCCCCAAAGCAAAGGCTAAAGCCCGTCCCCATGCCCCTCCGCCAAAAACCGCAACGCGCATAGCCATCCTTTCAAAAATGCCTATTCTAGCATGTTCTAAGCTAGGGGTGTGGAGATTGCCCCAAGGGGGATTAAATACAAAGTCGCCTCTTTACTCAAGGCTTGCATTTGCCTAGCTAACATGTCCGCCCGCTCCTCTTCTAAATAGAGCTTAAAGAGCCCATAGTCCTTGCGTCCGCTCACCTGCTCCTTCTCGCTTTTTAACAGCGTAGAAGTGGCGTAGGCAAAACACTCCCCAAAGTAAAAATCCTCATGCCCGTGGGCGAACAAGTGATCCACGATCATATCCTTGATCGCCAAGTCCGCATAAATCTCCACTAAAACCATCACACCACTTTTAATTTTTTCGCTAAAAGCATGAACATCGGGGGCAAGAGCAGGAGCGTTAAAATGCTCGAAGTGGCAAGTCCGCCTAAAACCACGATCGCTAAGGGCTTTTGCACTTCTGAGCCCACGCCATGGGAGAGCAACAAGGGGATTAAGCCTAGCCCGGCAATGCACGCGGTCATTAACACGGGGCGCAAACGCCTTTTAGCCCCCTCAAACACAACCTCTTCTATGCTCTTACCTTGCCTTAGTAGCTCTCTAAAATAGCCTACCATCACCACACCATTTAACACTGCAATCCCAAAGAGCGCGATGAAACCCACGCTGGCAGGCACTGAGATGTATTCATGGCTGGCAAAAAGGGCAATAAGTCCGCCTGTGATCGCAAAGGGGACATTTAATAAAATGAGTAGCGATAAAGGCACGCTTTTAAAGGTGAAAAATAAAATAAAGAAAATCACTAAAATGCTTAAGGGGATCACGGTGGCTAGGCGTTTGTTTGCCCGCTCTTGGTTTTCAAACTGCCCGCCGTAGGTGATGTAGTAGTTTGGGGGCAGTTGCACCTTTTCAGCGATCTTTTGGCGCGCCTCTTGCACGAAACCGCCCAAGTCCCGCCCCACGACATTGCTTCGAACCACGCTCACCCTCTTGCTGTTTTCGCGCACAATCGCCACGGGACCATCAACTTCTGTAATGTTCGCAATAGAAGTGATCGGCACGGCAAAACCTCTATTAGAAGTCATCTCAAGGCTTTTTAATAAAGTGGCATTCGAGGCGATGTCCTTGTTTTGGCGGATGATGACCGGGGTGCGTGAAATGCCCGTGGGGATGTACTCCACAACGATGCCCTCTAGGGCGGATTTCAAAAACTTAGCAAACTCATCGCTAGTGATACCTACATTTGCCATAGAGTCCCTATCTGGCGTGACATACAGATAATTCACACCCTTATTTAGGGTTGTAAACACCTCGTCCGAGCCCTTGATGCCTTTAATCACCTCCACAATCTGGGCACTCAAGTCATTGAGCTTTTCGATGTCGTCGCCAAAGACTTTAATCGCCAAGTCCCCTCTAACGCCGGTGAGCATTTCAGACACGCGCATTTCAATGGGCTGGGTGAAAGCGAAGTTGATCCCCTTGTAATCCTGCAAGCTTGCCAAAATCTTGTCTAGCAACTCTTGCTTGGTCTTCACGCTCCATTGCTCTTTGGGGAGGTAGGAGATGAACATGTCGGTGTGATTAAGCCCGTCTAAGTCCAGTCCTAGCTCGTCTGAGCCCGTGCGTGCCACGATCATTTTCACCTCTTTGACCTTGTCTTTAATGGTCTTTTCAATGCGTAAAACCAAATCCTTAGATTGGTCGAGTGAGATGGAGGGCACCGTGTGCACACTTAAAACACTACTGCCCTCATCTAAGTTTGGCATAAAGGTCTTGCCTACAAAGGGGAAAAGAGACAGACTAGATACTAAAAAAATAAGCGCCCCGATGAGCATGGTTTTGGGATTTTTGAGGGCAAATTGCAAAGTGGGCGTGTAAAGCCAATAAAAAAAGCGCGTGAGTGGGGTTTCTTTGTGCGCCTGCACTTTAAGCACCATAGAGCTAATCACCGGAACCACAGTGATGGCTAAAACCAAAGTCCCCAAGAGCGCAAACACAATGCTAGTGGCTAGGGGCACAAACATTTTGCCCTCAATGCCCTCTAAGGACATGATGGGCACGAAAAACACAATAATGATGATGACCCCGCTCACCACGGACACGGCAATCTCTTTAGAGGAGCGGTAAATGGTGTGGAGTTTCGTGGTGCTGGTGTGGGTGCTTAATTTTTCAAAGGCGTTTTCCACCACCACCACCGCCGAGTCGATGAGCATGCCTATGGCGATGATGAGCCCACCCAAACTCATTAAATTTAAGGTCATGTGGTTGAGCTTGATGAGAATGAACGCCACACTTAAACTCAAGGGCAAGATCACACCCACAGCGATGCTCGCGCGGAAATTACCCAAGAATAAAAATAGCGTGATGATGATGAGTACAATGGCTTCAATCAAGGTTTTTGTAACGGTGCTGATGGCTTTTTTTGTAAATTCGGATCTGTCGTAAAAGATGTGCGTGTGCACGCCGGCGGGCAGTAAGGGCTTGATCTCCTTGTCTAGTTTGGCACGCACGGCTTTAATGATGGTGCTGGAGTTTGCCCCTTTGAGCGAAAGCACGAGCCCCTCTGTGGTTTCACCGATCCCGTTTTTCGTGACAAAGCCCAGTCTTGTGCGTGAGGATACAATGACTTTAGCAAAATCCCTAATGTGTAAAAAGCCCTTTTTGGTGGAGATGGTGATGTCGCCAATCTCCTCAGGGGTTAGGGCGATGGTTTGGATTTTAACCAAGTAGGTTTCACCATCGCGATCGACCCGCCCCGCTCCGCTGTTGCTTAAATTCGCCTCTAGGGTGTGCTCTAAATCGCTGATAGAAATGCCCAGCCTTGCCATGTCGTCGAAGTCGGGTACCACCACAAAAGCACGGCTAAACCCCCCGATGGAATTGACATCGGCAATCCCGGGGATCGTGCGCAGCATGGGCTTGATGAGAAAGTCTAATAACTGCCTTTTGTCAATGTCGTCCAAATTGCCATCGATCGTAAACATTAAGATGTCAGATAGGGGGGTTACAATGGGCTCCATCCCCCCTTCTAAATCGGGGGGCAAGTCGGGCAACACTAAGGAAAGTTTTTCATTCACAATGTTACGGGCTAAATAAATGTCCATGTTGTCGTCAAAGTCGATCGTGATGTCGCACACGGAATACTTAGAAGTGCTCCTTAAGGACTTCTCCCCCTTTAACCCTAGCAACTCTAACTCCAAAGGGCGGACGACATTGTTTTCCATCTCTTCGGGCGAACTGCCCGGCAGTTTTAACACGATCTTTACCTGCGTAGGAGACATGTCGGGAAAGGCATCTATGGGGGTGGTAAAAAAGCTGTAAAGCCCAAAGAGCAAGAGCAAAAAGGCACAAATGAGCACAACCACACGCTGTCTTAGGGCAAATTCAATGAGAGAGGCTAGCATCAATCGTCGTCCCCTAAGTTATTGACAATGCCCTTTAAGCTCACCAAAGCCCCCGTGGCGACTTTGGCATGCGGGTTGATGTTTTTACTGCTGATGACAAAGACATGGTTGCGCTCTTCAATGACCCGCACTGCAGTGGGCATGAAACCCTTTTTTGTGCGCACGAAAATCAAATAATCTTGGTCGTTTTTAATGACGGCACTGGAGGGGATAAAAAGCGAATTTTTGGGTTTTGCCCCCTCAATGTAGACATCGGTCGTCTCGCCCACATGGAAATTGCCTGCCTCGATGCGGGCGGTGGCCAAAATGGTGTTGGAGCTTTTGTCTAGCACAACGGATATGCTTTGGATTTTACCAATGGCGTTGCCCATTTGGTCGAACACCTGCGACCCGCGCTTGATGTAGCGCGACAAGCTCACGGGGAGTTTTATGCGGGCGATGAGGTCGTTATTCTCTGAAATGCGGATGTAGGTCGTGAAAGGCAGTATCTTTTCGCCTAAGACTTTGGGGGCGATGGAGAGAATTCCGCTGTTGCGGGCGATGATTCGAAACCCATACAGCCCTAAAGGGTCTTTAGGATCGATGCCAAAATTGGCAAAGGTCGTTTCGAGTTGGCGCACCTTAAGGCTCATCTCTTCGCTGATTAAAAAGCTGTTTTGGTATTCCCTCTTGGCGATCACACCCTGCTTGTAAAGTTCGTGGTCTTTAGTGCTGACATCTAAAGCGACCTTTAATTTGTTTTGGTTGTTTTGCAACTCAAAGTAAAGGTTGCTCAAATCAATGGAGCTGATCTCGCAGATGAGATCGCCCCTATGCACGAACTCGCCCTCGTTTTTGTAAATCGCCACGACTGTGGCGTTGAAGCTTAGGCTTTGGATCACGGTGTGTTTGAGGTTGAGGTTATTAAAATCGATGGCGGCACTGAAGGGCAGACCGCGTGTGGCAAATTTTTGATCCAAAGACACCACCTTAAGCCCCAAACTTTCAATTTGTTTGGGAGTTAGTGCAATCTCTTCATAAGCCTGCAACGCACAAAAGCACAAAAGAAAAATGAAAGCTTTCAATACACATTCCCTATGCGTGTGAGGGTTTGGCCCAAAGTTTCCTCCAAAAGAGCGGTGATATTGACATATTCAATCCGCGCCTCAGCTAGAGCAATCAGTGCGTCCATGTAGGCATTTTGGTAAAAAAGATATTCAAAGAGCCCGATTTTTTGCGCCTCGTAGGCAACCCGTCCCATTTCCATGAGTTTTGCCTTATTGTCGATCGCATCGATTTGGATTTTAATGTAGCGTTCTTTGGTTTGTAATTGGTCTAAATAGGCGTTGACGTTGATGTGGATGTTGCGCTTCATCACTTCGTTTTGCGCCCGTGCGCCGTTTTCCAACGCCATAAACTTGCGCTTCAAATGGATATTTTTGGGCGTTATGGGTAGGGGGATGTAAAATTCCATCGACAAATTGGTGGCTGAGTTATAGCTTTCTGTCCCCAAACCAAATTCAAAATTATGAAAAACATCCCGATTAGCTAAATTCGCATTGACACGGTAGTCCTTGGCGGTCAGATCCAACACTTGCACATATAAAGAGTGCTGTAAAACCCTTTCTAGCGCCTGTTCGCCCAAATGCACATACTCAAACTTCAACTCAGGGATTTTAATTTGGTGCTCTTGATCCACAAAGCTAGAAAAACGGGCGTTCTGCCCGATCGGATCGACGATGGCAAGCATGGTGTTTAAGGTGCGCTCTTGGTTAATGATGAGTGTTTCCATATTGATTTTAGCGAGTTTGGACTCCAAATAAGAGTTTTTAAAGTTGATGTAGTCTTTTTTAGACATGCTCCCCGCGGCGACTTTTGCTTTTGCCGCATCGAGTTGGGAGTGGAAGATTTGTTCGCGTCTAGCGTAAATGTTGTGTTTTTCGATGTTTAAAATGTAGTTAAGATACAGCCTTTTTGCCCCAATGAAAGCTAAATTACGGCTGAGTTCATAGCTCTTGCGGTATTGCACATTCTTAATGGATAAACTGCGCGCTAAGAGACGGCTAACCCACGGCAACTTTGGCGTGATCATTAAAACCGTGCGGGGTTGGGCTTCTGCAATACCTTGGTAGTTGCGCACCATAGAGGTTTCATTGGAGATGTAAGGAAAGTCCCACGCATTGGTGGATTTTTGCTCTTCTAAGAGGCTGATAAAAGTTGCCTTTTTTTGGATGAGCTCCATAGAGTTGCGCTCCACCCGCTTAAAAAACTCGGCTAAAGTGAAACTGCGCCCACTTAAAGCTGCGAGCCACAACCCCCACAACAACAAAGCTAAGCGCATGCCTACAATTCTTTGGCTTCCGCAATGCCTAAAAATGCCCGATAAATCGCCCCTAGTAGGCTTTTGCGGTTGTTCTGCACAGCCAAATCGGGGTCATTGACAAGCACATTGTCAAAAAACACTTCCAAAGGCTCTTTAAGCGCAAACAGGGCGTGTAGTTGCTCTAAATAATCCTTGAACTTTCTAGCTTGCAAAGCATAAAAAGCGTTGTAAAGGGCGTGTTCGCTAGGGTCTTTAAAGAGTTTTGGGCTGGGCTCTAAATCTGGCTTATAATTTTGTGTGATGTTTGCCACCCTTTTAAACACCGCCACAAATTCCCTAGTTTGCGTAGTTTCTAAGAAAGTGGCTAAAGCTTGAACCTTTTGGGCGATTTGGCAGACTTCATAAGCCCCTTGGCTTTGGGCGATGCCTGAGAGCACGGCCTTATAAATATTTAGGCTATAACCGGGGATGTTCTCTAAAATGTGGCTTAGGCGTTCTAGCGCAAAATCCCTTAAAAGGGCGGTGTTAAAACTTTGATAATTTTTAGCCAGCTCTTGGGTGTCTATTTGCAAATCAAGAGGCAAATTGAAATGCAAACAAATGCGTAAAATGCCATTGCACGCGCGGCGCAAGGCAAAGGGGTCTTTAGAGCCTGTGGGGATTTTCCCCACGCTAAAAAGGGCTAAGAGGCTATCGAATTTGTGGCTTAAAGACACCAACGCCCCCAAAAGACTAGAGGGCAAGGGGGCGTTTTCGGCACTTGGGAGGTATTGCTCTTTTAGGGCGGTGCAAACGCTCTCTTTGTAGCCCTTGGCTTTGGCGTAATAGCCCCCCATGATCCCTTGTAATTCGGGAAATTCATAGACCACTTCGCTAAGCAGGTCGAGCTTAGACAAACTCAAGGCTTCTTTTAAGTCTTCTTGTAAATTTGGGGCGTATTTTTGTGCGAGGGCTTGCCCGATCGTTTGCTCCCTTTGGACTTTGCTAGCGAGTGTGCCTAGCCCTTGCACAAAGGCGATTTGTTCTAAGCCTGTATTTTGCGGTCTAAAGGGGCTTTTCAAGTCGTTTTCATAAAAAAACATGGCATCGCTAAGGCGTGCTTTTAGCACCTTTTCATTGCCCGCCACAATGTCTTTAAAGTCGGTAGGGTTGTCTAAGGGCGTGTTGCCGACTACAATAAAGCCCGCGTGCAAAACCCCCTCTTTAAAAATGGCAAAGTAGCGTTGGTGCTCTTGCATGGAGGTGGTGGTGATTTCAGGGGGTAGGCTTAAAAATGTGGGGTCAAATTTGCCATAAAGGGCGGTGGGGTAGCTTGTGATCGCCACGACTTCGGCGAGCAAATCGCTATCCACTTGCACCTTAAACCCATGCTCTTGTTCTAGGGCGTGGATTTCGTTTAAGATTTTCACTTCTCGAGCTTTGGGGTCTAAAATGACTTTACCTTGTTCTAAGGTGTCAAAATAAGCGTCTATGTTAGGGGTTTTGTGCCAGCCAAAGCCTTTGGAGAAGTGCAATTTTGTGGCGCGCTTTGTGGTGCATAAAAAGGTTTCTTGGCAAAGGGGCAAGGGGACTTCATCACTGCCAAAAAGCACGCAAATATTATGCACGGGGCGGATAAAGCGGGCTTTGACCTCCCCCCACGCCATGCTTTTGCCAAAGTCTAGGGCTTGCAAGAAGTTTAAAATGAGGCTGTCTAGGAGGGGAGTTGTGGGCTTGGGCGCAATTTGCATGCAAGCGTATAAAACTTCTTTATTATTTTTTGTGGCTGTTTGCCACATACGAGGCACTTCCAAGTTCAATTTTGTGTAAAAGCCTTGCCCTATGGCGTTTAGGGCATTGTCTGTTACACCCACAGCCACAGGCGGACCGAAAAACTCTTGTGTGCTTGTGGGCGTGTGGGTGGGGAAATTTGGGGCATGCAACACAAGCCTTGTGGGGGTGTAGTGCAACCTGGTATCGGTGCTTAAGTCGTGTGCGCTTAAAAGGGTTTGCCATTTGTCTAGCATGTGGGGGAATTCTTGCAAAAGGGGCTTAGCGGGCAACTCTTCTAACAAGATTTCAACAAGGAGGGCTTGGTCCAAGTAGACTCCTATGTGAAAGGTGGTTTTTATGGTGTTCAAGGGTTACTTCTGCTACAATTATAGCAAAATCACAATGAAAAACTCTTAAGAGGTTTGTTATGCAATGCGTGTGCCGAGCGGTTTTAAAAAGGGTCCGTTTTTTTTCGTTAGCCTTGTTAGCTTGTCTTTTTTTGCCTAACGCCCTGATCGCAGATCAGGTAAAAAAGAAGGTGTCTTTGGCTGAGTGTGTGGATCCGCATAAATTTAGCCTTGCGCAAAAACGCATTTTGGTGTATGCCTACCGCTACGGTTTTAAAGATAATTTGGGCTACGAGTTAGCCGCCATTGCGTGGAAAGAGTCTTGCGCGGGCATGTATCGGGTGGATTTTAGCGACCCGAGTGCAGGCATTTACCATGCCTATATTCCCGATGTGCTTAAGCTTTACAACGAGCGCGACACCCGTTTTATGCAAAGCGTGTATGGGGATTTGCTCATTAAAGATAAAAACTTCGCCTCTAGAGTTGCCCTAGACACCTTGATTAGTTGGAAGCGCATCCATAAGGGGGATTTAAAGGACATGATCAAGTCCTACTACAAGGGTTTACGCTGGCAAAAAAACGAACGCATTGACCAAATTGCCGATGAGTATTACCAAGACATCGTCGCCAAAATCAAAACCTTGCAAGGCATGATGCCCACCTTAGAAGAGAGCGTGGATGAAACCCGAGCTGCACCTCTACAAACCACCGAGTATACAAAATATGCACATGCGAGCAAGGAGGTGGCGCAAATGCAACCCGAACCCCAAATCGCTCCCACCCCAAAGCCCCACCACACCCCAAAAAGCACTACAACCCCCACCCCCACCACAAGCTAAAACCAACCACCAGAGCGCACCAGAGCGCACCTAAATACACCGAACCTAGGGATAAAACCCACACGGGCAAAACGCCTAAAAACAGCAAGGATGCCAATAAAATCATCTTGATGCAAGAATCGCCGGTGTTTTAAATGCAAAAGACCCTCCTAATCATCACGGATGGGATCGGGCACAACCCCAACCCTGAAGGCAACGCCTTTATGGCGGCCAAAAAGCCCACCTACGATTGGCTCTTTGAGCATGTTCCCCATAGCCTGCTCAAAACGCATGGCCTCAGTGTAGGGCTACCCGAAGGGCAAATGGGCAACTCGGAGGTGGGGCACATGTGCATGGGGGCGGGGCGGGTGCTCTACCAGGACTTGGTGCGCATTTCTAAGGCATTTGCAGCAGGGGACATTGAGGACAACCCCGCCTTAAAGAGCGTAACTGATCACGCCAAAGTGGTGCATGTTGTTGGATTGATGAGTGATGGGGGGGTGCATGCGCACATCCAGCACTTCACCAGCATGGCCTTGCTCTTAGAAAGACTTGGTAAAAAAGTGTGGTTGCATCTCATCACCGATGGGCGCGACACTCTGCCCCAAAGCGCATTGGGCTATTTAGAACACATCACTTCCATTTGTAGCGAAAACATCCGCATCGCTAGCCTATCGGGGCGTTTCTTTGCTATGGATCGCGACAAACGCTACGAGCGGCTGCTAAAGGCTTATAACTGCATCGTGCACGCCGCCAATAAAACAGACTTTGGTCCCGATCGCTACATTAAAGAAATGTATTTTCGAGGGATCACTGACGAATTCATCGAGCCGGCTAGCTTTGCCACCTACACGGGCATGTTTGATGGCGAGGGGGTGGTTTGCATTAACTTTAGAAGCGATCGCATGCGCCAATTAGCCCAAGCTTTGGGGGGGAGTGAGGAACTAGAGGGCTTTAAAGCCCCTCCAGAGCTTTACATCGCCACAATGACAAGCTACAGCCCCGACTTTACCTACCCCGTGCTCTTTGAAAAACCCAACATCACCCACACTTTAGCCCAAGTGGTGGCAGATGCGGGGCTAAGCCAAGCGCACATTGCCGAAACCGAGAAATACGCCCATGTGAGCTTTTTTATCAATGGTGGGGTGGAAGAGCCTTTTAAAAACGAAGAGCGGATTTTGATCGAAAGCCCCAAGGTTAAAACCTACGACCTCTGTCCTGAGATGAGTGCCTTTGGCGTGGCTAATGCCGTCTGCGAACACATGCAAAAGGGCAAGGATTTAATCATCGTCAATTTTGCCAATGGGGACATGGTGGGGCACACGGGCAATTTTAAAGCGGCGGTGGCGGCAGTGGCGGCGGTGGATAAGGCACTAGGGCAAATTGTGCAACTGGCCAAGGAGTTAGATTACGCCCTAGTGCTCACCAGCGACCATGGCAACTGCGAACACATGCAAGAAGGCGAGCAGGTACTCACCAACCACACCACCTATGAGGTCTATTGTTTTGTGATGGGGCATGGGGTCAAACGCCTGAAAAACGGTGGCTTAAACAATGTCGCCGCCAGCGTGTTAAAACTCATGGACTTAGAAATCCCTAGTAGCATGGACCCCGCTTTATTTTAAAAGCTCTTGCACCCTAGCAAGGTTTTCATAAAAGGCCTTGTATCTCTCTTGCGCCTGCTCTAATTTGATGGGGATGAAATGCACCTTGTGCCCGGGCAGCATTTGGGCGAGGGCAACCACGCTTTCTTTAAGTAGGGTGGCAATTTTTGGATAGCCCCCCAAGGTTTGCCTATCTGCCATTAAAACGATAGGCTGCCCGCTGTTTGGCACTTGCACGCTGCCCAGAACCAGGGGGTTAGACACCAGCTCTTTTAACAAACGCCGCTCGAGGGCTATTCCCTCTAAACAAATGCCCATGCGATCGGCTCTTTTTGTGATCGTGTAGGTGGAGTGGAAAAAGCGGCGCACACTCTGCAGACTAAAATAGTGCGCCTCTGTGCCTAAGAGGGCGGGCAGGCTCGTTTCTTTGGTATAAAGGGGGCGGTGCTTCTTTGGTAACAAGCGTTTTTGTTGCGGAGGGCTTGGGAGTGTAAATATCTCATCGCCCCTTTGCAGCGTGCGCCCCAAAAAGCCCCCGATTTTCGCGCGTATGTAAGTTGCTCTGCTACCCTGCACTAGGGGCACTTGCACCCCCCCGCTCAAAGCCAAATACGCCCTAGCCCCACTCACAAGCTGGCCAAATTCTAAAATATCGCCTGCTTGCACGGCATAAGACTCCCAATTAGAAATCTGCGCCCCATTGAGTTTAGGACTTAAATTTGCCCCAGTAAGGGCAATTTGCATGGGCTTTAAAAACTCTAGGGTGTCGCCCGTGTAGGTCATTTCTAAAAGGGCTTGCTCTTTGGCATTGCCCACTAACCAATTTGCCACACATGCGCTAAAGGGATCCATCGCCCCGCTTATAGGGATACCTAGTGCAAGATAGCCCACCCGCCCCAAGTCTTGGATAGTGGTGCTTAGCCCCGCTTTTAACACCCGCACACTAGGCATGCAGGCTATCCTTTGGCACAAGGGTGCGCTTTAGGGTGTGTGGGCTATTTTGAAACTCTTTGAGACTAATGGGCTTGTAGCGGACATAATCGCCGGCAAAAATAGAGACGGGGGGTTCGTTGTTGGGCTGATAAAGACTGATGGGGGTTTTAGCGAGGATATGCCAGCCGGCCGGGCTAGCGATGGGGTAAATGCCCGTTTGTTCGTTGGCAATGCCAATGGAGCCCGCAGCCACTTCTAATCTAGGCGTGGCAAGGCGGGGCAGTTTGAGCGCAGGGTCTAGCCCACCCAAATAAACAAAGCCGGGCAAAAAACCCAAACAATACACCAAGTAATCCCGCCCGCTGTGCCTTTCTATCACCTGCGCCACGCTTAAACCCGTTTGTTCTGCCACGCTTTGTAAATCCAGCCCTAGCTCATAGCAGGCGGGCACTTCCACCAAATACACCTCTTGCTCCTCTTGTGTAGAGAGCTCTAGGCTCAAGGCTTGCACCTGCTCCACCAAGTGGGTATAAGAGCAAATGAAGGGGTCATACACCACAAGCAACGAGGCATAGGCGGGCACAATCTCTAGCACCCCTTGTAACCTTTGCACCTTTAATTTTTCACACAACAAGCGCACCTTGGCATTGAGGCTAGGTTCAATCAGATCGCCCAAGGTGATCAACAAAGCATCCTCAGCGCAGGGTTTAAACTCCACTTTAAGCCCCAAAGAGTTTGAAGAGCGGTTTTAAAGAGAGCAGCCCCCAATAGCCACTAAAGCCCACCACCACCCAGCCCAGCACGTTTAAGATGGGGGGGTGCTTGTAAGTGCCCACGATTTTAGGGCTCTTGGCGGCGATGAGCATGAGGGCTAGAGTTAGGGGCAAAATCAGCCCATTGAGTGCCCCAGCGGCGATTAGGAGCGTGGCGGGTTTGCCTATGCCCAAAAAGATGAGAGCCGACACACCGATAAAGCCCACCACCCAAGTGTTCTCCTGCCGCCTCACCCAGCTTAAGTTCTTTAAAAACGACACACTCGTGTAAGCCGCGCCCACAATGGAGGTGAGGCTTGCGGCTAAAAACACCACGCCAAAAACCACCCGTCCCCACCCCCCAAAGGACTCAAAGGCACTAAGAGCGGGATTGGCAGGATTTAGCACTACTCCCCTCTCAACCACCCCTAAAATCACCAAGAACAACAGCCCCCTCACTAAAGTTGCCACAAAGATGCCTAAATAGGCGGCTAAATCCACTTCTTTTAAGTGATGAGCACCACAAACCCCAGCATCCAAAAGCCGATGCCCGCCCGAGAAAATGATGTACCCCCCCACGGTGCCCCCGATTAAAGTCAACACCGCCACCATAGAAAAGTGGCTCGGGTGTAGGCTCTCTTTCAAGACTTGCGCCAGGGGGGCTTTGGCATGCAGGGCGACAAAAACCATCAGTGCCACCATCAACACCCCTAAAATTTGCGTCATTTTATCCATGAAAAGCATCGCCCGCTTGAAGAGAAACACAAAAATGGCTAAACACGCCCCAAGCCCAGCCCCACTTTTTAAATTCAGTCCGACCAATACCTGCAAGCCCAACGCCACCCCGCCCACATTGCCAATGTTAAAAACCAACCCCCCTAGACAAATTAAAAAGGCTAAAAATGCTCCAAGCCCGGGCACTAGGGTGCTGGCAATCTCTTGCCCCCTTTGATTGGCTACTGCAAGCACCCGCCACACATTGAGCTG
Organism: Helicobacter sp. NHP19-012; assembly: GCF_019703325.1. Lineage (NCBI taxonomy): Bacteria > Pseudomonadati > Campylobacterota > Epsilonproteobacteria > Campylobacterales > Helicobacteraceae > Helicobacter > Helicobacter gastrofelis. The sequence goes on from NZ_AP024819.1 coordinate 178,166, forward strand.
GGCGATCAAAGAGGCTAGGGTGGCGATGAGGATCGCGCAGGCAAAAGCACTTTTGAGCTCCTGGGTAAATTGCGCGCTTTGGGTAAGAAAGCCCGGGCCCACCGCTGAGGTCGCCATTAAAAAAGCTGCTCCGAGTAAGTGGCTAATGCGTCCCCCTTATGAACTCTCCTAGAGGTTTGATGGCTACCCCGTTTTTTAGCAAAACTTCTCTGATTTGCATGGCTAGCCACACCGCTTGGGGATTGTCACCATGTACGCAAATGGAGTCAGCCACGATGTCTATGCTCTTGCCGCTGATGGTTTGCACCTTGCGCTCTTTTGCCATGCAAACCACGCGCATTAGGGCTTCGTTTAAATCACTGACAAAGGCTTTTGGGTGGTCTCTTGGCACCAGCCGCCCATCGTCTAAGTAGTGCCTGTCGGCAAAGACTTCTTCAGCGATTTTTAAACCCATGTCCTGCCCCAACTTTGCCATAGGGCTAAGGCTGGGCGCGAGCACAATTAAATGGGGGTCAAAGTCTCTGATCCCCTTAAGCACCTCCAAAGCGAGTTTGAGATCATAGGCGGCTTGGTTATAAAAACTCCCGTGCAATTTGACATGTTGCAAGGGGGTTTTCTGTGCTTTGGCAAAGGCAAAGAGTGCGCCCACTTGATAGAGGGTATAAACCCTAGCTTCTTTAGGACTGATATTCAAATGGCGCCGCCCAAAGCCTAGTAAGTCAGGATAACCGGGTGTGCGCCCAGCCCTAGGTTTGATTTTTGAGCAAGACCCACCATTTCTTGCATGATCAACGGGTCGCTCGCATGCCAGCCACAAGCCAAATTTACGCTGCTGACAAACTCCATGATGGCGGTGTCATCGCCCAAGCGGTACACCCCAAAGCCCTCGCCCATGTCGCTGTTTAAATCCACGCAATCCATGTTAGAATGATAACACGAAATTCTAAAGGACAAGAAAATGCTAACCCCGATTGTGCAGGCTCTGCAAGCCCTCGCCCCCAAAGTGTATCAAGCCATCAAGCAGGGCGACACCCACTACACCGCGCATAAAAACCCCACAGCAGATTTACAACTCGCCGTGGATGTGGCGGTGGATCAACTCATTTTTGATGCCCTGATGCAAGTGCCAAGCATAGGGGGCGTGATGAGTGAGGAGAGGCAAGAGGCGCAGTATAAAGAGCAGGGAGATTTTTTAATCGCCTTTGATCCGCTCGATGGCTCTAGCGTGGTGGGGGCAAATTTTCTAGTGGGGAGCATTTTTGGGGTGTATGCCCGCCCTGCTTTGGGTTTTGCTGAGCCAAATATGGCACACCATATTCAAATGGGGGCGTATATTCTATATGGAGCGAAGTTAGAGTTGGTGGTGGCAAGCACACAGGGTGTGGTGCATGAGGTTTTTGATGAAGGTAGCCACGCGTGGCATAGCAAGAAATGCTTTGAGTTGAAAGACAAGGGCAAGAACATTGCCCCAGGGGGCAGCTGGCAGCACTTTAGCCCTGATTATGTGGAATTTTTAATGTCGTTTTTCAAGCAGGGCTACCGCCTGCGCTACAGCGGGAGCATGGTCGCCGATGTCCATCACTTACTCAGCAAAGAGGGGGGGCTCTTTTGCTACCCCGCCACCCAAGATGCCCCCTTAGGCAAGTTGCGTAAACTCTTTGAGGTCTATCCTTTAGCCTTTGTGGTTGAAAAGGCGGGGGGCCTTAGCTTTGATGGCGTGCAAAATATCTTAAACACCCCCTTAAACAGTCTGCACGACAAAAGCCCGTGTTTTCTAGGCTCAAAAGAGGAAATGGAGGCACTAAAGCAGTGGATGCGTTTGAACAAAAACTAGATGAATTGAAACAAAAGGTGCAGGCTTGCCAAGAGCGCAAGGGTGTAGGCTCTTGTCTGCGTTGCAGCTTGACTTTAGAGTGTGCGGATAGAAAAGCTTATGTTGCCAGCGTGTATGCAAGCATGAACAAAGGCCAGCAGGGTAATTTTGATTTTTAGTTAAAGGATTTTTGATGTTTATGAAGAGGTTCGGGCTTGGTATGGGGTGTTGTGTGCTTTGGCTAGCGTGGCGTTGGCTAAGAGAAATGGCGTGTATGTGTCGGGCGGTTTGCAATACACCTTAGTAAAAACCACCATTTCTGGGAGGTGTATGCCAATGAGGCGTGGCCTTTTGCCTTGAGCGGTTACACCTCGGGGATGAGCAATATGCATGCTTTAGCCTCAATGCGGGCTATAAGTGGGGGCAGATTACCTTTTTAACTTCATTGACAAATACAAAATGCAGGTGGGCTTTTTAGGGGTTGGTGCTTGCGGGCAGTTCGTGGAGCAACTCGTAGGCTTCCTATGTCAAAAACCTAATGCCCCGGAGTAAACGAGAACTCCAAGCCAATGTGGAAGGATTCATAAAAAACATATCGGTATAAAAAGTTGCCACACTTATAATTTGCTAACTAGTCAAATGGTAGGGCTTTGGCTAAAAGCGTGCTATAATGGCGGGTTTAAAATTGATAAAGGAAAAGATCATGAAAAAACATATTTTGTATGCTACCTTTTGCACCGCTCTTTTAATGACAGCTTGCACAAGCCAAAGCACCCCCACCAAAAGCGCAGCACCTAGCAAATCTACCACAGCGAAAAAAGCCCCTACACAAAGTGCACAGCAAGGTGCACAGCAAGACCAAGACGATGACATCAACTACGAAAGACCTCTCATTAGAGGGAAAAAGTAAGGCAATGCAAGCCGGGTTAAAGGCATTATAAACCTTACAAACTGATACATATAAAGAATAGCTAAAAAACATCTTAAACGGGTCTATGAAGGAAAAATGGTCGGAGTAGCGGGATTCAAACCCACGACCTCACCCACCCCAAGGGTGCGCGCTAATCAGACTGCGCCATACTCCGTAAAGGGCTAATTCTATCCAAACAAGATTAACTTTAACTTAAGTTTCGTACAAAGTTTCGCACTTGCAAATCCAAAGATTTGATTTGCTCTAAACTCTCTAAGGGGGGTAGATTGTCTTTAAAGTGCTCTAAACTTTGTGCTACCAATGTCCTCATTTTTCCAAAAGAAATGCCCCCCGTTTTAAAGGCTTTTAGAGCTTCTTCATTGCTGGCATTCAGCACAACACCTAGTTTTGGCTGTTGTAATAACAAATTTTTAAAGCCCCAAAGGGGATACCTGATCAAATCGATGGGTTCAAAGTTTAGCGAAGTGTTAAATAAATCTAAGGGTTTCATAGGGGCATTTAGAGCATTTTTGGGGCTTAAAGCATGGATAATGGGTAGGCGCATGTCTGGCTGACTAAGTTGGGCGTGCCAGCTTTGGTCTTTAAAGCGCACAAGCGCATGCACACAAGAGCTGCGCTCAATGCATGCCTCCACTTTGAGTCCTCCAAAGAGCCAATATGCTTCTAAGACCTCAAAAAGTTTATTGATCATGCTTGCAGAGTTGATTGTGATGTCTATTCCCATTTGCCAGTTGGGATGTTTAAGCACTTCGCTAAGGCTTTGGTGTGCGATTTGCTCTAGGGGAGTGTCGCGCAAAGCCCCTCCACTAGCGGTTAAAAATAAAGCATCTATGCATTCTTTTGGCGTGTTTTTAAGCAAAGAGTGGAGGGCAAAGTGTTCGCTGTCAATGGGCAAAATTTGTGCGTCCTTTAAGAGCCACCCACCCACTACCAACGATTCTTTATTGGCTAAAGCTAAAGTTTTACCTGCCCTCACAGCGCATAGACTAGGCTCAAGCCCCCCAAAGCCTACAAGAGCATTCAACACGAGTTCACTTTTAGAACTCACCACCATTTGGGCAATCCCCTCTGCCCCGATAAAGACTTCTGTGCCCGTGGGGGCTTTTAGGTGAGGGTAGTCTTTTTCATCTAAGATAGCGATTTTTTTGGGCTTATGTGTAGCGATTTGGGCATTTAATAATTCCACATTGCGCCCCGCACTTAACGCCTCTATGGGCAAGTTAAAAAATTGCGCCACTTCTAGAGCTTGTCGCCCTACTGAGCCTGTGCTACCTAAAATGATCATAAAGACACTTCTAGGGTTGCCTTGGTGCGCAGCAAAAAGTGCAAACTCACAGCAGCAAAAAACATGGCATCCAAGCGGTCCAACACCCCCCCATGCCCGGGTAAAATATTCCCGCTGTCTTTGATGTTGGCTCGCCTTTTTAAGGAGCTTTCATATAGGTCGCCCCAAATCGCACTGATTGCCATGATGGCACTTGCAACAAAAGCGTAGAGAAAACCCATATACTTTAGCCCCACCAGTCCCCCCACCACACTAGCCAACATGAACCCAATGAACGCCCCCTCAAAAGTCTTTTTAGGAGAAGAGGGGCTTAGGGGGGTATTGCCAAAAAGCCGGCCGCCAAAATACGCCCCTACATCGGTTGATACCACCACCACCACGAGCCACACCACCGCCATTACCCCAAATCCTTTAAACAAAGCCAAAATGTAGACAAAGGGTAATGTGGGGTAAAGAAAGACTAAGGCATGGCTCACATCTAAAGCCCGATAAGCCAAATACCCGATTATGAACATGCCCACAAAGAACACGCTTTCAACGGGGGGGGTTAAATAGACTAAAAACCACACAAAAATTAAGCCTACATAGTGCCACACACTAGGCGTAGAACCATAAATTTTTTGGTAAATTTGTAGAGCCTCATGCCCCCCAATTAAATAGGCGATCCCAAGCACTGCCCAAAACACCCACATAGAGTTTAAAGAAAGCACCACAATGGCTAAAAGAAGTAAGACCGCCCCTGTGATGTAACGCGCCTTTTCCCCTAAAAATTTTGATTTAAGCTTCATGGCAATCCTTAGTACACAAAAGTAAAACCAAGACATAATCAAAAGCACCGATCAAAACCCAAAAACCCACTTTAACCATAGCTAGAAACACGACCGCTGTCGTGGTGTTGAGAGTGGTGGTAACAAGCTTAAATCGCCCACGCATCTATCACACGCCCATTAAAAACACAATGGCGGCAACAAAAGGCAACTCTGCAATGTCTAGCTTGGGCGCATTTAGACTCTGCTGTATGCTCTCCAAATGGGCAGACATCGCTAACACAAAACCACCCATAAACCCTATCCAAGGGATGTAGCGGCTGATACTCGGCTGCGACATAGCAATCCTTGAAAAATAAAATAAAATTTTCATTGTAGAGTAAAAGGACTTGTAGTTTGTTTAAAACTACCAGCGGTAGCCTAAAGATGCGGAGAAAATACGCAATTGTCCTAAATCGTTAGATTGGTAGTAGCTGTTGCGGTTGCTTTTAAAGGTGAAAGTCCCCCCCCAGCCGATGTCAAAGCCCCTAAAGTTGTATTTCGCTCCAAAGGCGATGGTGTAGCCATTGGAGTCGGGAATGCCAATCGCCTCTTGGGGGCTAGGGGCTTGGTCGTAACTAAACGCCCCCATAAGGCGCAAAGATCGCCCCATATAAGTCGCCCCTAACCTAAAGGTGTTGGTGTCGCGCCAGCCCGCCCCCATGTTCATCACCCCACTAAAATCTGCCAAGCCGACCATTTTTTTGAGGGTGGCTGAATTTAGATATTGCACGGTGCCCCCGATGCCCTGATAACTCGCATTGGCAAAGTCGGGGGTGACTAAGAATTTATTGCCCTGCGACCAAAAAGTGCGCCGATACACCCCCTCAAGGCGCAAATGGTGCTTAAAAAACTCGTGGGCGTAGGCGATGTCGATCATTTCGGGCAAGGACACATTGATGTTTAAATGCCCCCGTGTGAGCACATTCCCTAAACTTGGACCTAGCTCGGTGAGGGCGGTCAAATTCCCGTGCATGTTAAAGGTAACGCTGCTGTTATAGACCACAGAGAACATGCCATTGTCAAACACGCGCATGCTCGCCGCTGCCCTATAGCCCCCGCTCCACGCACTGCCATTGCTCTGTTGCACGACCTGAGAAGTCCCATAGAGATTAGAGTCGGCTTGTGTGAGCCCACTATCTTCCATGATTTGCTTAAGCCCATAGTAATAAGCCTCGCAGGTGGGGGAATTTTGGTTCATCTCAGCCGTGCAAGCCATAGCAGGTTGGTAGCCAATGCTAGCAAGCTTATTGCGCATGCTAGCGGGCACTTGCTGGCTAAAGACATTGTTAGGCAAACCCACAATTTGGCTACCCTTAAGCACAGATGCGCCGTGTAAGGGCACATACACAGTGTTGTTAAAACTGCCCGTGGCATAAAGCCCGCGCCCCGCCACGCCCACAGAAAAGCGGTTTTTAATGGTGTAGCTGATGCTGGGGGCAAGCTCGACCATCATGATAAAAACATCGCGCAAGAACTCTCCCCCGGGTCCGTGCCACTTCATGCCAAGCCCTGAGGGGGCGGTAAAGCTCCCCCCAAAGGTGAAACCATTGTGTGTGCGGCTTTTATAAAAAAATTTAGGCAGGATAAAATTTGTCGTGCCTGTCCAGCCGGGCACCACTTGGTTGCTTGGCATGGAAGCCACCGTATAGACTTTTTGTTTAGTGAGGTTTTCTAGATTACCGATAAATTCATTTAGGGCTTTCCAACCCCCATTGATGAGCGTGTCAGCAGCTGACTTGGCGACCCCTCCAGCCCCCAAAATGTTGATGATACCCTCATAGTTTTCCGGACCCCCCATTTTAAGGCTTGTGATGGAATATAAACCTTGGTTGCTGCTAGGCACCATAAACTTAAAAGCGGGGATATTAATGACCGTGCTGGTTACTTCAAATTCGCTACGATTCTCCCCCCAATCGTTGGCAAAGCCCATGTTTGCTGGGTTGTAATAGCTCGCGTCTGCCCCCCTAGCCCCGGCGACATACGCCGAGCCTAAAGCCGTGCCATTGAGGCTTTGTTCGGAGATTTGAAATCCATTTGCCACCAAAGACACCGGTAAAAGAGGGCATAAAAAGCGTAAACGCAAACAAGCTCCCTACTGTGGGTGGTATTGCTCGATCACCACGGCCGTGCCGGTGGTCATGTTTTGGAACAAGATTTTTCCAAAGGTGCGCTCGTAGTAGATGAGTTGCCCGTTTTCCACAAAGCGTTGGATGAGCGTGCCATTGGGGGCGATCTGCTTGCCGATGCCTTGAAAAATATCCCGCCCTAGGACTATGTCGTCAAAAAGGTCGCCATAGCTCACCTTGCCAAACATATCCCTAGCTGCGCTCCACTTCGCCGTGCAAGTGCCCGAAAAACAGATGTAGTTTTTTTTGATGACAATGTCGCCAAAACGGTGGCTGAGTTTGTAGAGCACCAACTCCAAATCCCCCTCTTTGGTGCGCCCGATTGTGCCGTAGTCATAAAAACGCAATACAGGCGTGTAGATGTAAATGAGCTTGAATTTTTCTAACTCTTGCTTGATCTTGGCTTCTTGTTCTCTTTCGCGCTGGGCATAACTCTTTTTAATGAAAAGTTTTTTATGGGGCTTATGAGGTTTATGGGACTTATGAGACCTATGGGGTTTTTTAGGTTTGGGTTGGTGGTGGCAAGCACTCACAAGAAAGCCAAGAAACCCAATGGCTAACAACCGCCCCCACAAAGCACCCCAGCGCAAAATCTAGCCCACTGCCCTATCCGCGTGCGCGGTTAAAGACATTATACCAAATGCGCCCGTCCAATTTGAGCTCCATGCTCACTTGGCAAAGCCCGTCTTTGTAGATCGTTTCGGTGATCTCGGCGTTGCGGATCAAGGCATTGACTTTTGTTTTAATCACAGAGTTTTGTAAAATCATGTCCTTGACCGTGTCGGTCGCATTCACGCGGATCCCATACATTTTTTCGCCTAGTTGGCGGTAACCATCCACAATCGCCGCCCTTTTGGCTAGAGCCAAAGCCTGAGAGGGTGAAATGGTTGATTCGGGTGCGACACCCATCCCCACTGCGCTAAGTTCGATGATATTAGTAGGGGTGAGGATCGGAGTGTTGGTGATCATGGCACTCTCACCAGCAGAAGGCGCAACGCTCTGGGAGGAATTGTCAAAGCGAGTTTCGATCTGTGGAGAAGAGGAGGCGGGTTTGGGAAAAACGGGCATGGAACGGGGGCTGCGCCCATTGTTAAAAGTCGTGGGGGGGTAAATGGGGGCTTGTAAGCCTGTGGCTGAGGGTGGGATGAGCTGCGTAACACCGGGCTTTTTAAACCAACCACACCCTACAAATCCTGCAACCAATCCAACGGATAGGCACAAAGAGGCGGCTTTCTTTAAAGCACCAACGCCGAACGCCAAATTCGCTTCTTGCTTCATCACACAAACCTTTAAATGATTTAAGCCCCCATTCTAACACAAAAACCCTAAAATTTGTAAAAAGCTTGCCAGCGTTTTTGAAGAAGGAGTGTGCCAAAAAGGAGTGTAAAGCTCAAAATGCTTAAAGTGAGGGCATACTGATTGGCTAGGGAAAAATTATTTGCTTCAGCTTGGGTGTAAATGGCGATGCTTGCCACTTTTGTTTGCCCTTCAAGCCCGCCCCCCACCATCATGACCACCCCAAACTCGCCTATGGTGTGCGCAAAAGTCATGGTGGCTGCCATGAGTAGGGCGGGCTTAATGTTGGGTAAAAGCACCCGAAAGAAAGTAAAAATTTTGCCTTTGCCCAGCGTGTAGCTGGCTTCTTTTAGCGACTTTGGCAAACCCTTTAGGGCGTTTTGGATGGGGTTTACCATAAAGGGTAAAGAGAAAATGACGCTGGCAAGCACCAAACCGCTAAAGCTAAAAACAAAACGGATGTGAAACTTTTGCAAAAACGCCCCCAGGGGGCTTGTGGGCGCAAAGAGCACCAAAAGATAAAAGCCTAGCACCGTGGGAGGCAAGACTAAAGGCATCCAAGTTAAGGTTTCCACCAAAAGTTTGAACACCCCGTCTTTAAACGCCAAATACGCCCCCAAAGCTAGCCCGATGGGGTATAAAATCAAGGTCGTGAGGCCCGCCAACTTGAAGGTGAGGGCGAGCGTGGCGATGAAATCAGTTGTCAAAGGGGGCGATCAAATAGCCATAGGCTTTTAAAAGGGCTTGCCCTTTGGCGCTTAAAATGAAACTTTCAAATTCTTTGGCTAATTTTTTGCCCCCGCCCCATTTAGTGAGCACCATTGCTTGCTCTATGGGGCTGTAATACTCTTGGGGTATGACGAAATAATGCGCCTTTTTATCCATTAAAGAGAGGGCGCTAAAGCCTAGCTGTGCGGCTTGACTAGCAACATAGGAGGTTGCCTGCCCCACGGAGTTGGCCTCGGCGATCTTAAGCTGCAAAGTGTCGGCAAGGCGCAATTTTTTCAACACTTCCATGCCTGCGCGTCCATAGGGAGCAAGGGTGGGGTTGGCGATGGCCAAATGGTCGTAAGAATCGCGCAGCGCGTCTAAGGATTTGACCGGCTTAGTTGCGCTCCAAAGCACCAAAACCCCTCTAGCATAGACTTGCACGGGGTAAGAGGTGTAGCCGCCTCGCACCAATCGTAGGGGGCGGGCTTTATCGGCACTGATGAACAAATCATAGGGCGCGCCTTGGGTGATTTGGTTAAACAACTGCCCTGAAGAACCAAAGCTGATTAAAACTTTATCCTTGGGGTGTTGCTTTAAAAACGCGGTTTTGATCGCCTTTAGGGCTTGGCTTAAATTTGCTGCCGCCGCAATCTTGATCTGTGCTCCAAAGCAAGAACACATCAACAAAGCGAAAATGAACAAACGCATATAAATCCTTTCTATGTGAAAATTATAACTCTAATTATAAGCTCATACAGACAAATATTGAGTTGTGCTACAATGCTCGATTTAGCCTAAAGGGAGTGCATGACAAATTTAGAGAGAGTGGAGCAGGCGATCAACGCCCTCAAAAATGGGGAGTTGGTGATTTTAATGGACGACGAGGATCGCGAAAACGAGGGGGATTTGGTGATGGCAGGCATTTTCACCAGCCCTGAGAAGATCAACTTCATGGCAAAATACGCCAGGGGGCTCATTTGTGTGGCCCTCACCCAAGAGATCGCGAGCAAATTTGATTTAAAACCCATGGTGAGCCACAACGATTCCAAACACGAAACGGCCTTTACGATCTCCATTGACGCAAAGGCCGCCAAAACGGGCATTTCCGCCTATGAGCGCTCACTCACCATTGAGCTACTGTGTAAAGAGCACAGCAGCCCCGCCGACTTTGTGCGCCCGGGGCATATTTTCCCCCTGATTGCCAAAGAAGAAGGGGTGTTGGTGCGCACAGGGCACACAGAGGCGAGCGTGGATCTATGCAAATTAGCGGGGCTAAAGCCAGTCAGCGTGATTTGCGAGATCATGAAAGAAGATGGCTCTATGGCAAAGAGGGGGGATAAATTCCTGCTAGACTTTGCCAAAACCCACGAGCTAAAGATTTTATATGTTTCCGATATTGTGAGTTATCGCCTGCAGAGCGAAAACTTATTAAACCTTGTGGAGGAGTCGCCCGCCTACTTGGCAGGCGTGGCTTGCAAGGGACTGGTGTTTTTAGACCATTTAAAGCGCAAACACTTTGTCTACCAATTTGGCAACCTAAGCGATGCCCCTTTGGTGCGTTTCCACATCATTAGGAGCGATCGCGAGCTCTTGAGCCATGCAGCAAACTACGGCTTTTTTATGCGGGTGGTGGAGCGGCTGCAGCTTGAGGGTGGGGTGCTGATCTTCATTGACCCGCAGGCTAAAGTGCACGACACGCTGAAAAACTTTGGCATCGGGGCACTGGTGCTAAAGAGCCTTGGCATCAAATGCTTTAGGCTTCTTACCACGCAAGATCGCCCCGAGTACACCGCTCTAAAGGGCTTTGATTTGGATTTATTAGAGGCGATTTGCCCCTAAGTTTTGCGTGCATAAAGCAGCCCAAAATTCACCCACTTAAACAGCACTTCCACATGCTTAAAGCCCGCTTGCTCCATGAGGGCCATGTTCTCTTGCAAGCTGTAGGGCACAAGGACATTTTCTAAGGCTTCTCGTTTAAAGCTGATTTCATTCAGGCTATAACCTTGCGCTTGCTTGTAAAGGTAGTAGAGTTCGACCATTTGCTTATCTAAAATGCGATCCAAGCTCATCATTTTTTCCGCCACAAGGAGCACCCCCCCGGGTCTTAGAGCGGTAAAAATGCGCTCGATCAAGGCTTGGCGTTGCAAGGGACGGACAAATTGCAAGGTGTAGAGCAAGACGATAGCCCCCGCGTTCTCTAAGGGGGTGTTTAAGAGATCTTCACAGCGAAAGGTGATATTGGGGGCCTTTAATTTTTCTCTTGCCTTTTCTAGCATGCTGGGCGCATTGTCTACGCCCACTAAGGAGGTGTCAGCGGGCAGTAGGGGCGCAAGCGTGGCTAAAAAATTGCCCGTAGAACAACCCAAATCATAAACCACGCCCACCAAATCCTGCGCCACAAAGTGGCTGGCAAGTTTCAAGGTTTCTTGGTAGTGGGGGATGCTTCTAGTGAGCATGTCATCAAACATGCCCGCCACTTGGCTATCAAACTCAAAGCGTTTAGGCAGGGGGGCACAAAAAAGGGTGTCTTTCAAAGTTGGGCGAGCCCAAAGACGGGAGAGCTAGGACTGGCATAGGCTTTTTTAGGGATTCGTCCGGCTAGATAGCTTTGGCGCCCGGCTAAAACGGCGTGCTTCATGCTCTTTGCCATTAAAACAGGGTCTTTGGCTAGAGCGATGGCAGAGTTGGTTAAAACCCCATCCGCGCCTAGCTCCATCGCAATGCTTGCGTCCGAGGCACAGCCCACGCCCGCATCCACAATCACAGGCACACTCACCGCTTCCTTGATGAAACCGATGTTGTAGCGATTTTGTATCCCAAGCCCGCTGCCAATGGGTGAGGCTAAAGGCATCACGGCACTCGCGCCCGCATCTTCTAGCTTTTTAGCCATGACGGGGTCGTCATTGCTGTAGGCAAGCACACAAAAGCCGTCTTTGGCAAGGATTTTACACGCCTCTAGAGTCTCTAGAGTGTCGGGATAGAGCGTGCGCTGATCGCCGATGATTTCAAGCTTAATAAAATCAATCCCCGTTGCTTCTTTAACAAGCCTAAAAAGCGCAATGGCTTCTTTGGCGTTGACACAGCCGGCGGAGTTGGGTAAAAAGCTGATGTGCGTGTCTTTAAAGGTGTCTAGCAGGTTTTCGCTATTGGGGTCGGTGATGTTTACCCTTCTCACCGCCACGGTGAGCATGTCCGCCCCGCTAGCTAAGGTCGCTTCTTTGGTGGTGGCAAAGTCTTTATACTTGCCGCTGCCTACAATGAGGCGGGAGGCAAAGGTCTTAGAGCCGATGATGAGGGGGTCTTGCACGGCTAGGCTTTCTTATGCACGATTTGGTTGATGTAATAATCCACAGAGCCCAAACCTTCCTTTTTTGCCCACTCTAAACACTCGGACACAAACGCCCAGTTGATGTGTTCGTAGAATTTCTCCAAATACACGGGGCGGGCGTTTTTGTGATCGATGTAGTAGGCGTGTTCCCACACATCCACGACTAGAAGGGGGACTTTTTGCTCGGTTACAGGGGTGTGGGCGTTGCTGGTTTGCACGATTTCAATTTTGCTTGTCGCAGGGTTATACACCGCCCAATTCCACCCGGAGCCAAAGAGCGTGGTGGCACTTTTAATGAAGGCCTCCTTAAAGGCTTCGAGTGAGCCGTAATCAGTGGTGATGGCGTGTTTGAGTTCTTCGCTCATTTCGGTGGCTTTAGGGCTTAGGCAGTCCCAATAAAAATCGTGGTTGTAGATTTGCGCGGCGTTGTTAAACACCCCTCCGCTAGACTTAGTGAGAATAGTGAATAAACAACTGTCTTTAAACTCCGTGTCCTTGACGAGGTTGTTGAGGTTGTTGACATAAGTTTGGTGGTGCTTGCCGTGGTGGTAGTCAAAGGCGGTGGGGCTTAGAAAATCTCCCATGCTATCCTTGCTGTAGGGCAAATCTCTTAAAACAAACATGTTTTCTCCTTGAATTTGAGTTAGGGGGCTATTATAGTCATTTTCATAACATTTTGATAAACAAGGCTTATTTAAGATTCTAAGAGGCGGTTTAAAAGCAGGTCTTGCTGCTCTTGAAAAACTAAAATGGGCTCTTTTAAGTTGTTGTTAAGATAATCCACATAGGGCTTACTGGTTTGGTAGTAGGCGCGGTTGTCGAGCATGTTGATGGCGATTTGGCAAGGGATTTTATTTGCGCTGAGGTAGTGCAGGTTTAACAAGAGGTCATTTAACATGCCAAGTTTGCTTCCACTCACTAGTAGCAATTTTGCCTTAAGGTAGAGGGCTAAATCCACAATCCGCACCTTTTCATCTAGGGGCACGAGCAAGCCCCCCACACCTTCAATGATGAGCAGGTCGCATCTTTCTTGCAGGGTTTTAAGCCTTTTTTCAATGTATTTAAACTCTATGAGGGGTAGGTGGGGCTCAAAGCGCGTCGCTACAAAGGGGCTAGCCGCGAGCACATAGCGGTAAAAACTAATGTCGTCTAAGATTAAATCGGGGTCGATTTGCTGGTTTGTTTCTAAGAATAAGTCGGCATCGCTTTTTTCTTGGGTGTTGATGCCTGTTTCAATGGGCTTGGTAAGTAGGGTTTTAATGCCTTTGTCGTTGTAAAGTTGAGCGAGTTTAAGGGCCATGGTGGTCTTGCCCACATCTGTATTGGTGGCGCTAATAAAAATTGGGCGATGCATTGGGTATCCTTGTTTGTGGGTTTTGGTAGTGGGGTATTATAATACAAATGCTCATAACGATACTTTTAGCTTAACTTTTCTATAATGGAGCTAAATTCTGTGTGAGGATTTGCCATGCTTAGAGTGCTTTTTGGGATCAGCGATACGCAAGAGTGCAGAAGCGGGGTGGATGCGGCAATTAGGCTGTTTTCTAAGATGAAGGAAGTGCATTTCACCTTGGTGCATGTCAGTCCCGAAGTGTTGATTTACCCCGAGAGTGGGATCATGAACTACAGCCAAACCGAGGTGGCTGAGGACGAGCAATCCAAACACCTTATCGATGAGTTCACGGAGCTGTTCGCCCAACAGGGCATTTCTTGCGAGACAGCGTTGAAAATGGGCAACCCCGTGGATATTATCCTAGAAATGGCACCTAGCTTTGACTTACTCGTCATCGGGGCGAGCGAGTCGTCCATGTTCTACCGCCTCTTTGGCTCACACCAAAATAGTTTCATTGACAATTCCCCCATCCCTGTGTTGGTGGCAAAGTAATGCCTCCCATCACCACAAGACTCAACCGCTTATTAAATGCGGCGATGGCCCTAGCGAGCAAGCTCTCACACCGCTACATCACCCCCGAGCATTTGTTTTTATTATGCTCAATGACAAAGAGGTGCAAGGCTTTTTAAGGCGTTTGGATTTAGACATAGAGGAGGCGAAGCAACTCACCCAAAACCACCTCACCGAGAACATCCCCACCTATGAAAACGCCCCAGAGGGGCATGGCAAAACTCCCGTAAATGACGAGCATTTAAACCGCCTGCTTCAGGCCCTAAGCCGCTACGCCAAAGAAATGCCCCACAAGGTGCTAGATGTGCAGGATTTGCTGTGGCTCATGGTGGAGAAAATCCCTTGCTATGCCACCGAAATCCTAAAAACCTATGGCATTGATGGTCCTAAAATCCTAGAACAACCCCCCTTAACCTTCTCCAAAGAGAAAACCTCCGCTTTAAGGAAGTTCGCCCGGGATTTAAACGCCCTCGCCTCCAAGCACGCCATCGACCCCGTTTCACATAGAGAAGTGGAGATCCAAAAAGTCATCGAGGTCTTGGGGCGGCGCAAGAAAAACAACCCCCTCTTGGTGGGCGAGCCGGGCGTGGGCAAAACCGCCATTGCTGAGGGGTTGGCCTTGAAAATCGCCAACCAAGAAGTCCCCCCATTTTTATCAGGGCGCACCATTTACGCCCTAGATTTGAGTGCGATGGTCGCAGGGAGCAAGTATAGAGGCGAATTTGAAAAACGCCTCAAAAAGACCCTAAAAGAATTACAACGGGACAAGGGAAGTATTTTATTCATCGATGAAATCCACACCGTGCTAGGGGCGGGGGCTTCAAGCGCAGGGGCACTTGATGGGGCAAACATCTTAAAGCCTATGCTCGCTGATGGCTCTTTAAGCTGCATTGGCGCGACCACCTTTGACGAGTTTAGAGCGGTGCTCGAAAAGGACAAAGCCTTTTGCCGCCGCTTTAGTAAAATTGACATCTTAGAGCCCTCTAAAGAGGATTGCTATGGCATCTTAGAGGACATCTCGAGCTACTACGAGCGCCACCACAAGGTCAAATACAGCAAAGAAGCCCTAAAGGCTTGCGTGGATTTGTCCGTGCATTATTTGCACGAAAACTTTTTACCCGACAAGGCGATCGATTTAATGGACATGGCCGGCTCGTTTAAGAAAATCTACGCCCCAAGCAGCCCCCCCCCCACCATTTCTAAAAACGACATTGAAAATGTGCTGTCTTTTAAAATAGACATCCCCAAAGCCCACATCAGCCCCGAGAAGAAAAACCGCCTCAAAGGGCTAGAGGACCAACTCAAAAAAGAAGTCTTCGCCCAAGATCAGGCGATCGCCCGCTTGGTGGAAACCATTAAAATCCACGCTTCGGGTTTGGCGGGGGCAAGAAAACCCGTGGCAAGTTTCTTATTCGTAGGCCCTAGTGGGGTGGGTAAAACCGAGCTAGCCAAAGCCCTAGCCAAGCACCTACACTTGCATTTAGAACGCTTTGACATGAGCGAGTATAAAGAACCGCACAGCATTTCTAAGCTCATCGGTGCGCCCTCGGGGTATGTGGGCTTTGAGCAGGGCGGGCTGTTGGTGAATGCCATTAGAAAGCACCCTCGTTGTGTGCTGCTTTTAGACGAGATCGAAAAGGCGCACCCCAATGTCTACGACCTGCTTTTGCAAATCACAGACGATGCGACCCTCACCGACAACACCGGGCGCAAGAGCGACTTTAGCCACACCATTTTAATTTTAACCTCCAATGCCGGCAGCCAAGCTTTAGGCAAGTTGGGCTTTTTAGAGGACAACGCCCACCGCTACCAAAACGCCCTCAAAGAAATTTTAAGCCCTGAACTGCGCTCAAGACTGGATGCGATTTTAACCTTCAAACCCCTAGACTTGGCGCATTTGGAATGCGTGGTGCAAAAAGAGTGCAAGAAAATCGAGGCCATGCTTGCCCCTCGTAACATCAGCCTTGCGGTGGATAAATCCGCCATTAACTACCTCGCCACTTTATGCCAAAAAGACCCCCTAGGCGCACGCATTGTGGAAAAATTAGTCCATCAGCATATCAAGGTGAAACTGAGCGATGCGCTGCTCTTTGGTGGGCTTAAAGAGGGGGGGAGTGCGAAATTCACATGGCGCAACCAAGAAATGCAACTAACGCTCAAAAACACGAGCAAAACCCGCAAACTGCGCCAAACCACGAAAACGCCCTAATGCCGCTCATCCAAGCCCTGTATAGCAAAATCCACCGCGCGGTGGTTACGGATGCGAATTTAAATTACGAAGGCTCGATCACTCTAGGCGCGGACTTGTTAAAAGCCTCTAAACTTGCCCCCTTCATGAAGGTGGATATTTTAAACATCAACAACGGAGCGCGCTTTAGCACCTATGTCATTGAGGGCGCGGGCTATGAAGTGTGTATCAATGGGGCGGCAAGCCGCTTAGTGCAAAAGGGCGACCTTGTGATCATTGTCGCCTATGTGTCGCTTCCCTTAGAGGACTTACCAAACCACAAGCCTCACATCGTGTTTGTGGACCACAACAACGCCCCCAAGAAGGATATTTCATGTTAGATTTTAGCCAATTTGGCGGTTTGCTCTCCAGCTTGCAAGAGCAGATTAAAGAAATGGAGAACAAGAGCAAGGAAACCACCTTTGAGGCCAAGAGCGGGGGCGGGCTTGTGAAGGTGAAGTTTAATGGGGCGGGCGAGCTCTTAGACATTTTTATAGACGATGGTTTGCTTGAGGATAAAGAAGCCTTGCAAATCTACTTAATGAGCGCGCTTAATGAGGCGTATAAACAAGTGGAGGACGCAAGAAAAAACGCCGCCTTTGGCATGCTCGGGGGGATCAACCCCTTTGCCAAATAGGGTTTTGGTGTGGATTAAAGCCGCCTAATGCCCCACGCACGAAAACGCTTTTTGCTTGCTTTTTTAGGGCTATTGGCTCTCTTTTTAAATGCCCTTCAAGGCTATGACTTCTCGCATTGTGAGGGCTATTACAAAAGGGCGAGCCATTCGGGCAGTGTGTCCTTGTTTTGGAAAGGTGGGCAAGTGTCCTTTGCCCATGGCAAACTCCCCAAGGGGGCGAAAATTTTAAAAGCAGACCCCTTCATCGGCTTTTACTTACTCAAAACCCCCCCTACCGAGTTTGCCTACAATCTCTTAGACATCGACGAGCGTGCCTACACCCACCCCTTAGCAAGTATCAGCACAGACAGAGCCACTCCCGGGCGCATTGTCAAACGCCAAGAGGGGTTTTTAGACTTCGCCAAGTTTTCTACCCCTGTGGCGGCTAATGGGGTGGTGAGCAATATTTGCTATCAAATTTATGGTGTAGGGGTGGGCGGGGGTTTTATAGAGGCGCGCTACATCAAACGCTTTTTACGCCAAAAGTCGCCCTATTATGGCGACATCGGGGTGAGGGTGCGCCAAAGGGGGGGCGTGGTGGTCGAGAGCATCGATCCTTTTTTTCCAAACAACCCTTTTTTAGAGCAGGACAAAATCACCAATATCAATGGGCGCAACATCAACAATGTGCGGGAGTTTGAATGGGTGGTGAGTAATTTAGCCTACCAGGAGCGCGCCAGCGTGCAGGTTTTACGGGGGGGGCGTTTGAGGGCTTTACAAGTGAGGGTGGATAAACGCTATGGGGGGTTTTTGTTGCCTGATAGCTTTTTGGAGCGCTTTGGCATCCGGCTAAGCCCACATTTTGTCATCCAAACCATCAACAAGAGCCGCCCCCACGATTTTAAGCTCTTGCATGTGGGCGATAAGCTCGTATGGATCAACCGCAGACCCATAGCCCCCGCCGGCGTGAGCTTTAGTGCCAAGCTTGCCGCTCTGCGCCGCGCTTTAAGCCACGCCTACATGCAGGGGAGGATTGAAATGTTAGTTTTAAGAAATGGATTTGAGTTCTATGTCCGCTTGTGATTTGCGCTTGTTTAACGAGGTGTGCGCCGCCTTTGAGGCGTATCTTGTCGCGAGTAAGCCAAAACCAAAATTACAAGACTTTGACCCTCCTTTTGATCCCTCTTTTAAATTTGAAACCGCCCTTTGGGAGATGCTTTTAAATGGGGGCAAACGCTTTAGACCCAAGCTTTTATTAGCTGTTGTGTGCGCCTTTGTGCGCTCAAGTAAGCGCATACAACAAGCCCACCCCATCGCCCTAGCCCTAGAGGTATTGCATACTTACTCGCTTATCCACGATGATTTACCTTGCATGGACAACTCCCCCCTGCGTCGCGGTCATCCCACCCTACACACCACCTACAACGAAACCACAGCTACGCTTGTGGGCGATGGTTTAAACACCTACGCCTTTGAGCTCATCGTAAGTGCCAAACTCTCAAGCCCCCTAAAGGTGCGCTTAGTGGCGACTCTAGCACAATGTGGGGGGTTAGGGGCATGGTGCTAGGCCAAGCCCTAGATTGCCACTTTGAGGGGCAGGAGTTGGAGCAAGCACAATTAGAGAAATTACACACCCTAAAGACGGGTAAACTCATTGCCGCCAGCCTTAAAATGGGCGCGCTCATTGCCCAAGAGTTTAGCAAGACCCCTAAAGATTTAACGCAAACCCTTTTTAATTTTGGGCTGTTAATGGGGTTGTTTTTTCAAGTGCGTGATGACATCATCGATGCCACCCAAAGCCCTGAGCAATCGGGCAAAAGCACGCATGCTGATGGCTTGAAAAACACCTATGTGCGCTTGCTCGGGCTAGAGGGGGCTAGGGGGTATTTAAGCACTTTACAAGCGCAACTTTTAGAGAGGCTAGCACAGCTGCCCCCCGCCCTGAAAGGGTATTTAACGCATTTGCTGGAGAGCTTGGCATGAAGCCTTATATTTTACTCACAAACGATGATGGCTATGAGGCAAGGGGGCTTTTAGTACTCAAGGAGGCGCTAGAACCCATCGCTGAGATCTTGGTGGTCGCCCCTAAAAATGAAAAATCCGCCTGCGGACATGGGGTTACAACCACCCTGCCCTTGCGCTTGGAGCAAATGGGGGATGGGTATTACCGCGTGGACGATGGCACGCCCACAGATTGCGTGTGTTTGGCTTTATCCATTGCCAAACGCCCCTTTGATTTACTCATCTCAGGGATTAACCACGGCTCGAACATGGGCGAGGATGTGCTCTACTCAGGCACCGTTGCCGGGGCGATTGAGGGCACGATCCACAATATCCCCTCCATCGCCTTGTCGCAATACATCAAAGAGCGCAAACTCTTTAGCCAATTTGATTTTGCCCTAGCTAAAGAAATTGCCTTAAAACTTGTAGAGCATTGCTTAAAAGAATACCCCCTAAAGGGGCGTAAGTTTTTAAATGTCAATGTCCCCCAAAGCCCGCATTTTAAGGGGGTGAAAATCACACAGCAGGGCATCCGCTTGTATGCCAACAATATCCACTGCAAGCAAGATCCCAAGGGCAAGCAGTATTGCTGGATGGGGGTCAATCCCTTGCGTTGGGAGGAAAGAGAGGGGACAATGAGCGATTTTAAAGCCCTAAAAGAGGGCTTTGTGTCCATCACACCCATCACGCTGAACATGACAAGTTACGCCGATTTAGAGGGTTTGCAAGGCTGGTTTGCCTAAACTTATAGTAGAATGGGGTTTATGAAAACAAAACACCTTTTTTTGTGGTTGTTGCCTATAGTCTTTCTCTTTAGTGGTTGCCACCGCTTGAACATGGGCTATTTCTCTGAGGTGCGTGGGGGGTATATCTTTAATGTCAGCTCGCCCACGGTGGTGGTCTACAACAAGGAGGACATGGTAACCTCCTTTTACATCCAGCTCATCATCTACGACTTGCAAGAGCTCGGTTTTTACAATGTCTTTAGCATGCAAGAATACCCCGCCTCTAAAGCCAAAAATGTCATTTACGCCCAAGTGGTGCGTAACATCTCTGCCGTGCCTGTGCTCGCCTACCACTACACCCTCATAGACAGAGCTAAGAGCAACCATTGTTATTGGCATGAAGGGCAATTTTATTGCGCCAAAATCCCCACAGACTACTACGCCATCAATGGCTTTTCGGCGTATTCTAAAATGTTGGCTGGGTCGCATTTTATTTTAGACTGGTGGGACAATGTCATCAATAAACGGGTGCTTTACATTGACGGGAGTGTGAGCGGGAACACCTGCGGGTATGACCGCTTGTATGAAGAGCTCATCTCTAACACCATCGGGCGCATAGACTTCACCAGGTCGGAGCATTACCGCTACTACCACCAACTCCCCATTTACCAGCCCTGCTATAGGCGTTAAAATGCAAATCCGCCGTTTGTTTAACTTCTGTGCGAGCCACATCGTGCGTAACTGCACTTCTAGGCGGTGCGCCACGAGCATACACGGACATAACTACCAAGTGGAAGTCTTTTTAAAAGCACACAAGCTAGACAGAGCGGGCATGGCCTTAGATTTTGGGATTTTTAAAAATGAAATCGCCAGCTTCGTTGACGCATTTGACCACGCCCACCATTTTTGGGACAAAGAAGCCGTAGGCTTCCAAAGTTTTATCATGGACACTTGCGAACGCCATGTGAAACTAAGCTTTAACCCAAGTGCCGAGCATTACGCTTTAATGTTCCACCTTTTCATCAGCGCGATTTTAGAGGCAACAGAACTACATAACAACGAGGCGGTGAAAGTCTGCTCTGTGAGAGTGCATGAAACCAGCTATGGCTACGCCCAAAGTGAGGCAGAGGATTTAAGTAACCCCGACTTAATGGGGGCAATCTCTTTAGAGGGCGTGGTGTTTTCCCCCGCCGTTTTAAAAGACATGCCAAATCCAAAACTCTTAGAGCAGCTTTTAAATTACCACCAAGCCAAAGAAAACGCCCAAGTCATGCCTAAAAAACCCTTCTCTAGCCCCCTACCCCTAGCCCAAATATGAGCCTACCCCTAGTAGAAATCTTTTACAGCTTGCAGGGCGAGGGCTCTTGTGTGGGGCAACCGAGTGTGTTTATCCGCTTAGGGGGGTGCAATTTTAAATGCGTGGGCTTTGGAGTGAAGGCAAATATTGAGGGGCAAGAGCTTGTGGGCTGTGATAGTATCTACGCTGTGCGCCCCAATTCTAAATGGCAATATCTAAAGAGTGCCAAAGAGCTTTTAGACAAACTCCCCGCCTTTAACTCTAAACACTTGCCTTTAATCGTGCTCACCGGGGGTGAGCCAAGCCTGCATTTTAAAAACCCTATTTTGCTAGAGGCGTTGCAAATTTTGCAGACAAAAGGGCATGAACTTTGGGTTGAGAGTAATGGGAGTGTGTTGTTTGACTTTAGCCCGCCCTTAGATTCTCTGCACTTTACCCTAAGCCCCAAGTTGGCCTTTAGTGGCGAGCAAACCCCCCTAAAGCCCTTGCAACACATCTTAGACAACGCCCTAGAAGTGGTGTTTAAATTCGTGCTAAAAAGCCCTGAAGATATACAAGAAGTGCAAGCCTTGCTAAAAAGGTTGCATTTTAAAAAGCCCCCCTTAGTCTATCTCATGCCCCTAGCCACAGATCAAGAGAGCTTACAAGAGGGTTTAGAGAGTTTAGTGGCCGTGTGTTTAGCGCATGGCTACTCTTTAGGCCAAAGGCTACACATACAGCTTTGGGGCAACACACCGGGGCGCTAATGTTAGAGGCATTTAGGGCGCACATTGAGAGCATTAGCAAAGAGGACGGCACGCATAAATTTAGCCTTGATAGTGTGCTAGAAATGGGCGAGGGGCACAAGGCGTTAGAGCTTTTAGCCCACGCCTTAAAAGAGCAAAGGCAAATCATTATCGGGGGGGATTACGATTGCGATGGCATGAGCGGGACAGCCCTAGCCCTATACTTCTTTAAAGAGGTGCTGCACTACCCCAAAGTCAATTACATCATCCCCAGACGCAACATAGACAGCTATGGCATGAGCGTAGAACTCTTACAAGCCTACGCCCATCAAGAACGCTTAGTGAAAATCCACTACAACGCTAAAGGGCAAAGCTTAGGGGGCAAGCCCCTAAACTTTAAGGATAGTCTATTCATCACCATAGACAATGGGGCAACCATCCCCGATGAGGTGTGCGCCTTTTTACACGCCCACAACACGCCTTTAATCTTAAGCGATCACCACGAATTTTTGGAGGGGCGTATCCCCGCTTGCGATGCCTTTGTGCATCCACTTTTAGGCGACAAGCATCCCTTTAAAGGCATTAGCGGGGCGTGCGTGGGGTATTTGCTCTTGCTCGCCTATGCCAAGCACACCAAGGTGAAAATGCGCCTAGACCATTTGCAATATTTACAAGTCTTAGCCGGGCTTAGCACCATAGGCGACATGATGGATTTAAGTATGCCCTACAACCGCCAACTGGTGCAGCGCATGGACCACACCCTAAAGAGCGCCATGCCAAATTCACTCAAAGCCCTATACTTAGCCCAAAAATACCAAAACCCCTATAAACTAAGCACCCTAGCGTGGGACATCATCCCCTTGATCAATGCCGTGGGGCGGCTCGATGGCATTGAGGGCTTTTGCCATTGCAATTTAGTCGTGGATTTACTCGCCACAAGGGAGGCTAACCCTACTTACGCCGTGCTTTTAGTGCAGACCAATCAAAAACGCAAAGAGTGTATCCAAGAGATTAAAAAAAACCTACAACCCACACAAAAAGGCGCACTCATCTATGCGGGCGGGCAAATCCCTAGAGGGGTTTTAGGCATGCTCGCTAACCAATTCTTAGAAATGGGGGGCAAGCTGTCTTTGTGTTGGCGGTTTGAAAACACAAGCATAGAAGTGTCCTTGCGCTCTAAAGAGACGGATTTAATGCAAGCCTTAGCCCAATTAAAAGAGCAGGGCGTGAGCGTTCAAGGCGGGGGGCATAAGCAAGCCTGCGGGCTTGTGTTTGAAACCCAAGATGACTTTAAGCACGCCCTAGAGATTTTAAGCACGCTATGACCTTTAAAGCCCCCCATTTAGAAGTGTTTTTCAATACTGAGTTTTTAGAGCTTTATGCCAAGGGCGAGCCTTATGGGGTGGGCAATCCCACGCCTTTATTTGAGGTTTGCGCCCCCTTAAAATCGTGGCGTTTTTTGGGGCGCACCAAGCAGCATGTAGAGCTCATCTTAGAGGATCACACCGCCCTGTTGGTGTGTAAGTGGTGGTTTTGCCCTAAGGAGCACCATATCCACTTTCGCCCCCAAAGCTCCCTAACTTTAGTGGGTGAATTTGACCCCTTTGACAAGGAATTAAAATGCCTAGAGATGAAAATTTGATTAAAATTTATTTAAAGTTCAAATGTTAAGGTCTCCTTATACACACAATTAAGGGGTTGTTAATGTTTTATATTTTTGCACTCTTAGCCGGCATGGCCCTCGCTTTGCAAGCCCCCATCAACGCGGCTTTAGCTAGAGATATGGGGGGTGTAAGTGTCTTTGCGGCGTTCTTTTCGTTTTTGGTGGGGACTTTATGTCTCTTAGTCTTAGTAAGGGTGTTTCACCAAATGGGCAGCGATACTCTAAAACTCTTATTCCATCAAGAGTGGTGGAAGTTTATCGGTGGTCTTTTGGGGGCTTTTGTGGTGTTTACGACCATCACCAGCGCACCCAAAATTGGGCTAGCCCCCATGCTCGTCTTTTTACTCGTGGGGCAGTTGTGTATGGGCTTATTCTTAGACTCCATTGGGGCTTTTGGCTTGGCGCAAAAAACCATCAGCCTATTTAAACTTCTAGGCCTCACACTCATCATTTCTGGGATTGTGGTCTTTTTTTATAAGGATATTTTTAAATAATGGGGGTTAGATTTGCAAATCTCCAACTTTGAGCCCAATCGAATTAATCGCCTTTTGGTTATCTATGCTTTTAGTGCTAGCACACCACATATAGGACAAAATTAAAATTGCCCGACACTCATTGAAGCGCATAAAACGCTACATGGCACTAATTTGTGTTGCATGGCTTGGTAACGGAGTTTTAACCATAAATCCGTCTCTTCTTTGGAAAAACTTGTGTGTCCTATTGGACCATACAAATAAAAGCCGCCAAGTGGGATAAATCCACCGCCGCCACCAACCTAACTTGCCATAATGTAAATACTCAAAAAAGACAAGCCTTGTCAAACCCCAAGACTTGTTAACACTCCCTAGACTCTCCTTAGAAACCATCACTTTTATATCCTTGTTGTGGGCGGACAATAACATCTAAAGGGGTAAACATGGCTTATTAAGGGTTTTGGGGGTTTAGCATGGCAAGTAGGGACTTTAGGATTTTTGGCACGGCTTGCGCCTTGCTTAACCTGCTTGGTTTAGCTGTGTTGACTCAATTTATTTTCTAATCTGATCGATCACTTGCCTGTATTGCTTTAGATTAGAGTGTTGCGCCCAAGAGATCACTCTTTCTAACACCACTTTATACACCTTATTGAGAATCCTATGGACAGCATCGTCATGATTTTTATCCATAGGGCCACCCAAGTCGGCATCGTTTGCATTGTTTGCAGTGTCGCCGAGACTGACAGAGCCAGCCCCCGCAAACCCACTTAAGATGACCGATTCTTGAAAGTTGGAGTAAGTGATGGCGTGTTCTGCGCCGATATTGATGGCGATGTTGTGGGTTGTGCGCCCTGTTTTGGGCTCAATGAATTGTAAAATCACCGCCCCCGCGCTCTGCGCTGCTTGTGTTTGCGTGTTGGGATCTTGTGGGTTTTTGGTGTCAATGTTAGTCTCTTCTAAAATGCCTATCCACCCCTTGATTTTTAATAGAGAGTAGATGACATTTTTTTGTGTGGGTGTAAAATCCTTGGCGGATGCAATGCGTATAACGGTGTAGCCTTTTCTTTGGAGAATCTCTTGGACCTGTGTGGCTAGGGCGTTTTGGAATTTTGCGATGTAAGGTTGGACATTTTCATCAGCTTGGATATGCGGGGTTAAAATGGCGGTGATGTGGTCATTTGGAGGCTCTTGGCCAATGTGGATGGGGTAGTTAAAGTTGATAGGAGTTGCGCTCTTTGCGTGTGGTTGGTTGCTTGCGGCTTGTGTTCCCGTGTCTGTTGCACAGCCTGAGAGTGCTAGGGAGATCCCCATGAGTGTTGATAAAATGCCCTTTATGTGTTTTTGCATAAAATCCCCCATTTGAGATGGTTAGAAACTAGATATTGTAAGTTATTAATCAATAATTTAAGTTTAAACCGGGCTAAAAAGCCCCGACTTGCCGGGCTGCCGCACAACTTCTAAACCCTAGCTTGATTTTCAGGTTCTAGATGGATGGACACGATTTCGCTCTTGGTGAGGATACGCACAGGGGGTCCCCAAAAGCCACAACCGCTGCTCACGATCATCTGGCAATCTTTTAAATGGTAATGGCCGTAGAGATATTTTTGATCCAGCCACACCAAGAGGCTAAAGGGGAAGATTTGCCCTGCATGGGTGTGTCCGCATAAAAGCAAGTCGGGTTTTTGCTTTAAATGTGTGAGGGATTTGGGTTGGTGGGAGAGTAAAACACTGGGTAGATTGGGGTTGATTTGGGTAAATGGAGTCTTAAAATCGGGCTCAAAATGTTTAAAGCGATACCCCATGAGATCATTCACCCCCATTAAATTAAGCCCAGCTACTTGGACGCTCTCATTTTGCAAGACGCGTATATGGTGTCTTTTAAACACCTCAATGAGAGCGGTCGCCCCGTGGTAATACTCGTGGTTGCCTAGCACATAATACACGCCGTGCTTGGATTGGATGTCTTTAAGCGGCGCTAAATCCTCTTGCACCAACTTAGCCCTTAAATCCGCTAAATCCCCCACAATCACGACTATATCTGGGTTAAGGGCATTGATGCGATCGACAATTTGTCGCAAGTAATCTTTTTTAAGATACGGACCTATATGTGCATCGCTGATCATGGCTAGATGGAGGGCTTGTTTTAAATTCTTAAGCTTGACACGGCGTTTTGTGATCACAAGATGGGTTGCGTTGTAAAAGCCCTTAGTGATTGAGCTAAAGAGCCAAAAAATCACGCCTAGATCAAAGAATTTTTTAATGGCTTGTCGCCTCTTAAGGTCGGTATTTTGGGGCGTGGTTTTGAGGATCAGCAGATGTAAGAGCAAGAGGCACGCCATGATAAAGCTGGTGGCCATGCTAATCCCACCTATGGCATACAAGACAATCCTAAATTCCCCGAAGACATTAGGGATCATCCTGCGCTGTATAAATAAAAAGACAATTTCAAAAACATACAGAGCGATGGGGATCAAGCGTAAAGAGGGGTAGGTAAATTTCTTTAAACGCACATAATTAAAGCCATTGAGCAACAAAAAGACAGCTAAAAAGATGATTGTAAAAGAGGTGTGCATTTAATCACCGCACTAAGCCCCCTTGCTGGCCAAATACTCTTCATAACTCCCCTTAAAGTCGATCACTTTTGCGCCCTTGTTTGTGGGGACAAGCTCAATAATTCGATTCGCATAAGCGCTGATAAGCTCTCTATCGTGGCTTACGCAAATCACCGCCCCCTCAAATTTATAAAGGGCTTCGCCTAAAGCAATGATCGCCTCTAGGTCTAAATGGTTGGTGGGCTCATCGAGCACTAAAAAATTGCCCTTTTCTAGCATGAGTTTGGATAAAACCATGCGGTGTTTCTCGCCCCCGCTTAAGGCACTCACGCTTTTTTCTTGCTCCGCGCCACTAAAGAGCATCCGCCCTAAAGCGTTTCTCACCTCGCCGCTTTCAATCTTTTTATTGAAGTTAAAGAGCCATTGATATAGGCTTTCCTCCCCTTGGATGCTCTCGCTCACATCTTGGGGGAAGTAGCCCCTTTGCACCGTTGCCCCCCACTTCACGCCCCCACTATCTGGACGCATTTCCTCCACCAAAATTTTACACAGCGTGCTTTTACCCACGCCATTAGGCCCGATCAAGGCGATTTTATCTTTAGGGGCGATTTTTAGGCTCACATTTTTAAGCACCGCTAAATCCCCATAGGCCTTAGAAACGTGGTTGCACTCTAAAGCTTCGTTGCCGATCGTGCGGCTTGGTTTAAAAAGAATGCTCGGATCGCGTCTAGACGAAACTTCTATGCTTTGTATGTCTAGCTTGTCTAATTGCTTTTGGCGGCTGGTGGCTTGGCGCGCCTTGCTCGCATTGGCTGAAAAGCGGGCGATGAAACGCTCTAGCTCCTCTTTTTCTTTAAGCTTTTTATTGCGCTCCGCCTCTTTTTGTTTGGCAATCAAAGTAGAAGCAATGTACCAATCATCATAATTGCCGCTAAACTCCCTGAGCGTGCCAAAGTCTAAATCTAAAATATGGGTGCAGACGGCGTTTAAAAAGTGGCGATCGTGGCTGATGATCACCATTGTCCCCTCGTGGCGTTTTAAATTCTCTTCTAGCCATGCAATGGCGTTTAAATCTAGGTTGTTTGTAGGCTCGTCTAAGAGTAAAATATCGGGCTTGGGGAAAAGCACTTGGGCTAAAAGGATTTTAAATTTATCGCTGCTAGGCAGGCTTTTCATTAAGTCGTTGTGGCGGTGTGCTGGGATACCCAAATCCTCCAAAATTTTCTCCACCACCACTTCGCATTCATACAAGGGGTCTTCTTGCACGCAGATCATTTCTAGATCGGCTAGGCGGGCATTGACCTTATCATCGCTCAAGTCCGCCTCTGTGTAGAGTTTTTCTTTCTCTTTTAGGGCGTTGTATAAAATTTTATTCCCCATTAAAACCGCATCTTTTAAGCTAAACTCTTCAAAAGCGTATTGATCTTGGCCTAGCACCCCTAATTTTAGCCCTGCATTGACGCTCACTTCTCCGCTGCTAGGCTCGATCTGTCCGGCTAAAATCTTTAAAAAGGTGCTTTTGCCCGCCCCATTTGCCCCGATGAGCCCGTAGCGTTTGTGTGCGTCTAGTTTGAGATTGACATTTTCAAAAAGTTTTTTAGTGGCATAACGCATGCCAAGTTGGGTTGTTTGTAACATCAATAAAGTCCTGTGTATTTTTGCTTCAAGTATAGCTATTTTTGGTGAAAATAGGCTTTTTTGAGCCCAAAACTTAAGAAACTAAAGGCACTTAAAGCAAACAAGGCGGCGCAAATGCCGTTCATGTCAATGCTGATATAGCGCGCCACGAGTCCGCCCATCAAAGACGCAAAGGTGATCCCCACATTGAACGAGGCTTCATTGAGCGCGATCGTGCTGTTAGGCGTGTCTGGCGTGAAGGTGCGGGCTAAATGACCGCTTAGCATTTTTAAAGGCGCAATGCACGCAAAGCCAAAGAATCCAAAGGCCATGGCGTTAAACGCCACAACGGGCTTAGGCAAATGGTAACTAAAACTCATCGCAACCAAGGCGAACACTTGCATGCTAAGCAAAAAACGCAGGGCGGCAAACGAGCCCCTTAAATCCGTGAGCTTGCCCCCAAAGAGATTGCCCAGCATCGCCGCCACGCCGTAGTAAAGGTAAATATTGGTAATGCTTTCAACACTAAAGCCGTGTTTTTCAAGTAAGACACGCATGTAGATATAAACCACAAACATAGACCCACACGAAAAAGCCGTAACTAAAAAGCCCTTGTATAGGGGGGGGAAGTTAAAAGCCACCCCCAGGTTTTTAAAGTTAGCCGGCTTGCTAGAAAATTTGGGCAAGACAAACAACGCCAAAAGCGCAGCCACAGCAGCCAAAAAAGCCACCAATAAAAAGGGGGCTAGTAGCCCGAAGTGCTTTGCCACCAAAATCCCCAAAGGCACGCCCGTAACTAAAGCCACGGTGAGCCCGCTTGCCATAAGACTCATCGCCATGCTGGTTTTAGACTTGGGGGCGGCTTTAAGGCACACAAGCGTGGCGATCACAAAGAACAAGCCGTGCATTAATCCCCCGATAAAGCGGGCGATGAGCGCACTCATAAAGCTGTGGCTAAAGAACATTAAAGCGTTGGAGAGGGCAAAAACCCCTAGGGTGAAAATGAGCTGGTTGCGGTAGTTGAAACGCGAGATCAGCACGCTCACAATGGGTGCGCCGATCACCACACCTAGGGCGTAAAGCGTGGCTAAGTTGCCCGCCTCGCTCACCGACACCCCATAAAAGCCACTAAGTTTAGGTAAAATCCCTGAAACCAAAAACTCCGCTACACCTAAGCAAAAGCTGGATAGGGCAAGTAAAGACACAATCCTTAAATAATGCCGCATCGCACACCTCCAAAAAAATCGATGGATAAATTGGATAGATGGATAAGCGGGCATTCTAACACAATCTAGCTAATCCTAAGAAACACCCCAAAACATTTAATCATCCTTAAACAATCTTTGCTACCATGCGCCTATTGCTCCAATAAGGATTTTTATACAATGGATTTACAGAACTCTGTAAAAGGGGCGGACAAAAGCCATTATTTCCGCCAGTCTTTCCGTTTAAAACGCTATATAGTGGCGATCGTCATAACTATTTTTGCGATCGGTGTGCCCTTTATCCATATAGGTGAGGGGCAAGTCTTTTTAATCTCTTTCGAGCATAGACAAATCCATTTGCTTGGCAAGATTTACAGCGCACAAGAAATGTATTTAATGCCTTTCTTGGTGATTTTTCTCTTTATATTCATCTTTTTCATCACTTCTATGCTTGGGCGGGTGTGGTGTGGGTGGGGTTGTCCGCAAACGATCTTTAGAACGATCCACAGAGATTTGATTGAAACTAAGATTCTAGGCTTGCACGCTAAGATCAGCAACAAGCAACGCCCCACGCCCAAAACCCCGAGCAATCGGCTTAAAAAGATTGTTGGGCTTTTTCTCTTTGCCCCCGTGCCCATTATGTCGATGGCAGTGTTATTGTTCTACTTTGTCCCCCCCCATGAGTTCTTTAGCCACCTAGCCCACCCTGCCGACAACGCCCTGCTCATTGGCATTTGGGCGGTTTTAAGTGCGGTGGTGTTCTTTGACATTGTGGTGGTCAAAGAGCGTTTTTGTATCTATCTATGCCCCTATGCACGGGTGCAAAGCGTGCTGTTTGATGATGATACGCTTAATCCTATTTACGACAGCACAAGGGGCGGGGCGATTTACGATGAAAACAATGTAAAAATCCCTAGTTTGCCCCAAAAGCGCAACAAAACCAACGAATGCGTGAGTTGCAACCATTGCGTGTTGGTCTGCCCCACGCACATTGACATTAGAAAAGGCATGCAATTAGAGTGCATCAACTGCCTAGAGTGCGTGGACGCTTGCACGGTAACGATGGATAAATTAAACAAGCCGAGTTTGATCCAATGGTCTTCCACAAACGCCACAAACACGCATAGCAAGGTGAAGTTATGGCGGTCAAAGACCATCGCCTATGTGGGCGTGCTCTTAATGGTCGTGGGGGCTTTGATTGTCGGCTCGTTTAAAAAGGCTTCCATGCTTTTAGATATCACGCATGGGGGGCAACTTTATGCGATCCACAGCGATTTTGTGGACAATGGCTATGTCTTTTTGTTCCAAAACACAAGCAATAGAGCGCATGCCTATACCTTTAATGTGGACGATCCAAACATCAGCATCGTGCGCCCCAAAAACACTCTAAGCATTGAGCCACAGGGCAAACTCAAGGTCGTGGTGATCCTGCGCATGCCTTTAAAAATTGCCAAAGAAGCCTACGAGAAACACGATGTAACACATGCCAAAAAAGAGATTTTACCCATTGTGGTGAAAGCCTACAGCGTGGATAACCCCCAAATCTCCGTGCAACGAGAGAGTATTTTTATTGTTCCTAGTGCGCTAAAGCTCACTAAAACTAAAGCTCACTAGGGGGCTAGTAGCTCAACTAAGGTAAATTCAAAGACCCTTTTTAAGTGGGGCAAACCCCTACAAGGTGGCGTTAAGATTTATCCTCTTTTTCGCCCTCTGTTTTGTCCTTTAGGGATTCTTTGGTGTCCCAAGGCAGGTTGGCATTTTCAAATTGTTCTTGATAGCCCAAGATCAAATTGCGTTGGCTTTGGATGTGATAGTTTTGCGCCTTGATGGTCTGCTCCAAGTGGGCGATGCGCTCTTGTAGCTCTAAAAGATTAGAGGCACTTTCCTCAACCTCCGCACTCTCGCCCTCTAGCCCCGTTTGTTTTAAACGGGCTTTGAGCCTTTCTATACACTTTTTTTGGTTCTCTAGGGCGACTTTTAAGCCCGCCACTTTGGGGCTCTCATTTCGCTGCTTCTCGTTGTTTTGTTGTTTGAGCTGCCCTAGCTCGGTTTTCACGGCTTTGAGTTTAGTCGTGATGTCGCACAATGCCTTTTGTTGGTTAGAGATTTTCCTATCTTTCTCTTGCAACCTTGCGGCAAACTGCTTTTCGATTTCAAGTTTTTCTTTTTCCAACAAAGTGCTGAAGTGGGCTTCAAAACTAGTGGCTAAGACCTCTTTAATGTCGGTCAAAGCCTTTTCCAAGATCGCTTGTAACCGCTGTGTTTCTGGCATTTTACCCCTTTTATTTTAGGGGTATTTTAGCATTAAAAGTTATAGCGGTAGCCCACATACAAGCTGTATTGGCGGCGGTAAGCGACAGACAAGTTCTTTTTGTTGAAGTAGTAGTCATTGATCGTGGGGATTTTGATCCCAAAGTCAAACTCTTGGTGTTTGCCAATGGTGGTGCGCATCCCCAAATTAAAGAGAAATTGGAAAATGGCAGGGTCTAGGACTTGTTTAGATGTAGCGGGGTAGGCGATGTTTAGGAGCGTCCCGCCTGTGGTGTTGCCCCAAGAGTTACCCGCAATCGCCGCCCCCAAGAAAAACCCAAAGGTCACATCTTTCTTATTGATGACATCATAGAGGGTGTCAATGCCCCCGCCGTAGGTGAACATGTCGCTTATGTTAGCAAAGGTGTGATATATGGGATTGCTAGGTGTCCCTTGATTAACCAACGCATTTGCCCCAAAGACCGCATGTCCGTAGTCCATAAAGCCGTAGTAGCGCAGCCCAAACCATTTCTTTTTGCCAAAGAATTGTTTATACCCCACACTAATGCCCAAACCTTGCATCACAGCCAGGTTGGAGTAACCGCCTGCGGGCGCGGGCAGTCTGCTAAATCGGTATTTACCATGCGCGGGGTTTCCGATTTTCTGCCCCACCTGTCCAAATTCATAACTCGCACCCACGAACCACGCATTCCTCTCGGCTTGTAGTCCCGTTGCGCCAAAGACCATAGCACTCGACAAAAAGGCGTAAAGTTTTCTATTCATTTTAATCCTCTTCCTTAAGTTAAATAATTTGTGCTATTCTAGCATAATTTTTTTAACATGTGCTGTTATAAAAAATAAAGCTACGCTCCACTTAGGCTTTTGTCTAAAAGTTCTAGGGGGTGTAGGAATTGCGTGGGGGCGTTGATTTGTGCTAAAGCGTTGTTTAACTGCACCCGACACGCCGAACACTCCGCGCTCACCACCTGCGCCTTGGTGCCGACAATATCTAGGGCTTTGGGCGCACCTGCCTTTAAACTGAGCTTGTAATGCTCGCTTTGCATCGTAACTCCCCCAAAGCCACAACAGCGGTCGCTCTCTTGCATTTCTACAATTTTGTGGTTGATTTTAAGCAAACTTCTAGGCTCTTTGTAGATACCCAGCACCTTTTTAGCATGGCAAGGATCGTGATAGGTTACGCTCATGGGGCTTTGCGCTTTGGTTTCTAAATGCCTACTTAAGGGCGTCTGTGTGGCTAAAAAATGCGATGCCATTTGCAATTTAGCTTGGATCTTCTCAAACTTTTCAGCCCAAAGGGCGCGCTCTTGGCTGTCCTTTAGGCTCTCGATTAAATGTTGGTAGTCTTTCTTAAGCATGCTAATGCAAGTCGCCTCGGGCACTAAAATCGCCTCCACCTCAGCGGCAAGTGTGGCTAGGCTCTCTATATTTTGTTTGGTTAAAAACCAAGCGGTGTTAAAATCCCCCGTGAAATACGCCGGCGCACCGCAACAAACTTGTTTGGGGATCGCCACGCTAAAATTGAGTTTGTCTAGCAAAGACAACAGACTTTCGCCCACCTGCGGGTAATTGTAATTGCCCAAACAACCGATAAACAGCCCAACTTTTCTTAAAGGCTCTTTGGGCTCTAGGGGGGCTTTAGGGGCAATAATGCCCCTATGGGTTTGTAAAAAACTCTTAGCCACAAAGGGGAAAAACGCCCGTTTTTGCCAAGAAAAAGAACCTTTAAAACGCCACTTTAACTTATCCCCCTCTTGTTTAAAGGCGCAAGGGGCTAGGGCGTAGCAGAGCCTAAAGACGATGTCCATGAGCCTTGGATGTCTTAGCAAATAAAAATAGATCCTTTTATGCCAAGTGATCCCGTGTTTATGTGTGCTCTCTAGGCGGATTTTTTCAATCATCAAATCTATGGGCAAATGGAAGGGGCAAACTTGCACGCAAGTGGTGCATAAGAAACAACTTTCAAAGATTTTTTTAAGGCTTTTATCTAGCTCTAGGCTCTCTTGTTTTACCTGCGCTATGAGGTCTAAAAAGCCTCTAGGCGAAGTGCTCTCATCCTTATGCACCCGATAAATGGTGCAACTAGGCACGCATTTAGCGCACTTCACACATTTTTGTGTAACCTCTTGAATAGAAGCATTTATGTCAAAAGGGCTAGAGTGTTTGGCTAAATCGGCGTGCGCCACTTTGCACCCCCAAATACGCATCAAAGACCATGGCTAAGTTGCGCACAAGCATCGCCCCCGTGGGGCTGGTCTTTAGCCCCCCCTCACTGATCGCCACCAGGCCCTCTTGTTCGTAGGGTTTGAGGGCGTTTAGCGCGTCTTTAAAATGTGTTTTAAAGTCAATGTTAAACGCCTTTTCAATGCTGTGAAAATCTAGCTCTAGGTTATTCATCAGGTGCATGATCACCTCTTTTCTTAGGCGATCTTCACCACTAAGCCTAACCCCCCGCTCTACAGGCAAATGCCCACTATCTAGGGCCTGCTCGTAGCGTTTCAAGTCTTTAAAGTTTTGCGTGTAGTAGTCTTGCCCCTCGCCAATGCTCGTAACCCCCACACCAATGGTTTGGGAGAACTTTTTCGTGGTGTAGCCTTGGAAGTTGCGTCTAAGTTGCTTATTTTGCAGAGCCAAATACAGCTCGTTGTCCTTTTTGGCGAAGTGGTCCATGCCAATCATTTCATAACCATGCCCTTTTAAGAACCCGATTAAAAATTGCAACAAGGCTAGCTTTTCTTGTGGGCTGGGTAGGGTTTTGGGATCGATTTTCATGGTGTGTTTCACCCAGGGGACATGGGCGTAATTAAAGACTGCCAAACGATCGGGGTTGAGCCTTAGCACCTCTAACAAGGTCGTTTCAAAACTTTTAATGGTCTGCAAGGGCAAGCCATAAATCAAGTCAAAGTTAATAGAAGTGATCCCAAAATCCCGTGCGATTTGCACCTTCTCTTGCACCAAATCCACGCTTTGCAAGCGATTCACTGCCACTTGCACTTGTGGGTCAAAGTCTTGCACTCCAAAGCTTAAGCGGTTAAAGCCGTGCTTTTTTAACACCTGCATTTGCTCTAGGCTAAAATGCCTCGGGTCGATCTCACAGCTAAGTTCCGCGTCTTTGGCAAAATTAGAGAAGGTATTTTTAATGTTTGCAATGATGCGATCTAACTGCTCGGCGTTGTAAAAGGTGGGCGTGCCTCCGCCAAAGTGCAGCTGCACCACCTCCCTATGCGTGTCTAAATGGGATCTTAATAGCTCCAGCTCTTTAGCCAAATACCCAATGTAGCGTTCCTTCTTGCTTTGGCTATTCGTGTAAATCACGCTACAAGCGCAAAAATAGCACGCACTCTTGCAAAAAGGCAAATGGAAGTACAAAGACAGAGGGATTTGTTTATCCGCCCGCTTAAACGCCTCTAAGAGTTCCGCCTCTTGAAAGCTCGGGTTGAACTCCACGGCGGTGGGGTAGCTCGTGTAGCGCGGACCGGGCTTAGAGTAAGAAGCGTATTTGTGAAAGTCTAACTCTTGCACGGCTAAAAGGGCAAGGCCAAATTGTCAAGGTCTAGCTCTTGGCGTTTGCTCTCTAAGAACTCGGGCAGGTTGAAAAACAAATTGGGGTGTTGCTTTTTAATTTGTTTGACGAAGTCAAGCGAGCTGATTTTTGGCAAACTCCCATCCTTGCCTCTCAAGTCCTCTAACTTCTTAAACACCACCGCCATCGCATCCGCAAAGTCAATGGGCGTTAAAGTCGCCATGTCGCGCTCCAACTCCACCATGACCTTGTCCTCATACGCCCTTTGGATGACTTGCACAATGTGCTGCAACAGCACTTCAGGGATCACCACGAATTTTTGGTCTTGCTCGTCTTTGACAAACCACGCCTCTTTGGCGTTAAAGCTCCCCTCTTCTAACTCCAAAAGCACTTCTTTGGCAGAAATTTGCTTGGCTTGGACTTTATTTTGCCCGGATTCTAAACTTCTGTAAATGTCTTGCATGCCTGCCTCAGTGGTTTTTTTGCTTTTTGCTCTTGCCATGCGCACCTCTCTTTTCGGGCTATTTTAGCATAAATTCACCTTTGCCGATAAAAAGCCCGCACGCTTGAGAGTTTGGTGGGCATGTTTAAAAGCGCAAAATCCGCCACGACCAACGCCAAAAGGCTTTCACAAACCACGCTCCCCCTAATGGCAATGCACGGATCGTGCCGTCCTTTTAACTCTAATTTTAGGGGCTTGTTGTTTGTATTAATGGTGTCTTGCGCCTTAGCAATGCTGGCTGTGGGCTTGAAATGCACCCAAATAACTAAATCCGCCCCACTACCTATGCCGCCCAGCACCCCCCCGGCGTGGTTACTTTGAAAACCTGTGGGGCTTAAAGGGTCGTTGTAGGCACTGCCCCTTAAGCTAGCCACGCTAGGCTCGCCGATAAACATCCCCTTGACCCCATTTAAGCCCATAAACACGCCCCCCAGCCGTGCATCCAATTTATCATACAAGGGCTCGCCAAGCCCGAGTAAATGCGCCCCGCTGGCTTGCACCAAAACCACACCCCCCACGCTATCACCCTCAGCCTTTGCCTTTAAAATCGCCTCTTGTTGTGTAGGCTCTATGTCTTTATCTAGGCTAAAAATGGGGCTGGTTTTGGCGTGGCTAAAGTCTATATTTTGCGCCTCAATGCCACCCACACTAAAAACCCCGCTAAACACCTCAATGCCCAGTTCCTTTAAAAGCATTTTGGCGATCGCCCCCCCCGCAACCCGTGCCACGCTCTCCCTGGCTGAGGTGCGCCCCCCACCTCTGTAGTCGCGCACGCCATACTTCGCTAAGGCCGTAAAATCCGCATGCCCGGGCCTAAAGGCCTCTTTAACGTTGCTGTAATCCTTGCTCTTGACATTGCGGTTGTAAATGAGTAAGCCAATGGGCGCGCCCGTGCTGACCCCCTCAAAGACTCCACTCACCACCTCCACCACATCCTCCTCTTTTCTAGGCGTGGTGTAGGCGTTCGTGCTCTTACGCCGATTCACCTCCGCCTGCAAAGCATCTAAATCGATCTTTAGCCCCGCAGGCACACCCTCTAAAACGCCCCCGATTAGCACCCCGTGCGACTCGCCAAAGGTGCTTAAGCGCAAGCAACGCCCAAGCGTGTTCACCCTATGCCCCCTGCAAGCTGGACAAACGCCTCTTTGGCACAGAGTTGTTGTGCCTCTTTCTTGCTCTTAGCCGTGCAGGTGGCGTACAACTTGCTTAAAATGAAAATTTGCATTTCAAATTGCTTGGCGTGATCGGGCCCGCTTTCGCTTTTGAGCACATAGGTGGGGATGGTTTTAAAGCGTTCTTGGGTGAGCTCTTGCAAGGCACTTTTATAATCCGTGAATAGAGCCTGCAGGGACAAATCGGGATAAGCCAAATCCAATAAATCCTGCATTAAAGCACGCACCACCTCTAGCCCGCTCTCCAAATAAACCACCCCCATCAGTGCCTCAAAAGCACTAGAGAGGATAGAGGGCTTGCTTTGCCCGTGGTTGTGCGCCTCAGCGGGCGAGACCACAATGTGTTTTTGCAAGTCTAAAAGCAACGCTAATTTATAAAACGCCTTTTCATTGACTAAAGATGCACGCATTTTAGACAAGTCCCCCTCTTGCAAGTCTTCAAAGCGTTCAAAAAGAATCTGCGCCACCGCCAAATCCAAGACGGCATCGCCCAAAAACTCTAGCCTCTCGTTGTTCGTGGGCGATTGCGTGCTTCTGTGGGTTAAGGCTTGTTGCAAAAGTCTCTCGTTTTTGAAGTGGTAGTTGAGGTTTGCAAACTTCAGCACGCTTTGGCCTTTTGTTTGTAGCTTAGGGCCTGCTCTTTGGCAAGCTTGTCGCAACGCTCGTTCTCGGCGTGTCCGTCATGCCCCTTGACCCAATGCGTGGTGATGGCGTGTGCACCTTTAAATTTTAAAAACTCTTGCCACAGATCCACATTTTTCACCTTAGCAAACTTTTTAGCCACCCACATTTTCAGCCACTCGCTAATGCCCTTACACACATAAATAGAGTCGCTGTAAAGGTGGATATTGCAAGGCTCTTTCAAGACTTTGAGCGCCTCTATGACCGCCCTAAGTTCCATGCGGTTGTTCGTGGTGTAAAGCTCCCCGCCTTTAATGATTTTCTCCATGCCCTTGTAGCGCAGAATGGAGCAGTAACCCCCAAAGCCGGGATTGCCTAAAGCCGAGCCATCGCAAAAAATTTCAATGCTTTTCATTTGAACCTCCTAGTTTAAATTGTCGCTGTAGTCGCTAAGGTGCTTGTCTAAATTTAGGACCACCTCTTTAGGTCCGATTTTTGCGCACACCAAACAGCGGTAACTCTCAAAGGGCGACACACTCTTGCACGCCATGCACTGGTAGCTAAAATCTAAATCCAAATGGTAATCGGCGTGCAAGGTGCGAAACACCTCTAGCTCTAAGGTTTCACACCGCCCCCTAGCATAACCCTTGGCGATAAAGACCTCCAACACGCTGGGGTGCAACTTGGCTAAATAGGGGGCGATTTCGCCTTCTTTGATGTCCCAAAGCAAATCCACCAACGCCCTGCCCTCTGTCGCCTCTGCGATTTCTTGCAAAAAAAGGGCTTTGTGGTGGGTTTTTAAATGCTTTAGCGCACTTTTATAAAGTTTATTCTGCTCTTTGCCCAGCTTTAAAATCGCCTCACTTTGATCTTTCAAGCCCAAATCCTCTTGCATGAGGATTTGCATTTGCAAGTAGTGGTAATTGTCTAACAATCCACTCTCGCCCAATGCGTCCAAACACTCCAAAGTTTCTAGGGCTTTTTGCGGTTCGCACAAGGTTTCATAGACTTGCACCATGGAGTGCAAGGCGTGGGTGTTGCGTGGGTCTATGCGTAGCACCTCGGTTAAAATGTCGCGCGCCTTTTGTACATAGCCCAAATCGATGTACGCCTTGGCAAGGCTCCCCAACAAAGCGATGCGCTCGTCTTGGTATTTAGGCAATAAGGCTAGGTAAATTTTAATCGCTTGCTCGCTGCTGCCATGCTTGGCGTAGTGTTTAGCTAAAAAGAACCATGTCTTAAAGCCCAAGACCTCTAGGGGGCTTTCCTGCTCTTTTTGCAAGAGTTGTTGCACCTCAAAGGCTAACTCCACTTGGGCGTAAGAGTGGGACAGGACATTTAGGGCTTTTAAATTGCGTCTATGGGTGAGGGTAGAGCGCAAATAATCGATTAAAATCACCCCCCCGATGATAAACGCCAAAATAGCGACACTGAAGAGCGAATCCTTATAGATAAAGGCTAATTGCTCCACAGCCTATAAGCCCTAACGCAAAAATTTAATCTTGGCTTTGACGCGTAGTTTTTCATAGTATTCGGCGAGGATTTTATCTTGTTGTTCCTCAATCAACTTATTGGCGATGAACCCACGGGCTTGGCTGAAAGACACCTCCTCTTTACCGAGTTTTTTCTGGATATAAAAGGACACATAATCGCCCCCACCCGCATTGAGAATAGGCGTAAAGGTGTGTTCTTTGGTAGATAAAAACATTTGGGCGATTTGGGGGTTTAGGGATTTTAGGTTGATCTTTTCCTCGCCCTTAGACACCCCGGGCACTTCAATGTCCTTATTCTCTAGGGCTTGGGTCAGGGTCTTGGTGTCTTTAGCGGTGTAACGGGTGGTTAACACCTCGCTAGGCACGCTAAACTCTTCCCTGTGGGCGTTGTAATACTCACGCATTTTGGTTTCGCTATTCGTGTTGACATTGAAAAGTAGGATGTTGCGCAAAAGTTCCCTAGTTTCTAGCTGTTTTTTGAGCTGTTTCCTGTAGCGCATGGGGTCGATCCCCTCATTAGCTAGAGTACGCATAAAATCGTTCACACTCATACCATTATGTTTGGCAATATTTTCGATCTCAGCGTCAATTTTATCGTCCTCGATGTCGATTTTCAAGCGTTTGATCTCTTGGGCTTGAATGCGTTGGATAATTAGGGTATTGATTGCTTGCTGCCGACTGATATGGTTTTCTTTCTCTTGGGTTTCTATTTGGTAAAGTGTGATTGGATCGTTGTTCACTGTTACAGCGATCCCGCCCACGATGCCGTCTTTGCGCTCTTCGACTAAATCCTCAGGGGGGAGTTTTTTAAAAGGTTGGATAGATTTGGATCTTTCTTGTCGTTTTTGCTCTTCGGGGGTTTGGGGGGCAACTTGCGTGGCTTGACCGGGCTTTTTTAACGCCTTTTTGATCTGCTCATCTAGGCTCTTGGCATTGTGTTTAGCACCACCCACCCCCTTGCCCGTAACCGACTCCACATTCGAGCCAGAACCCGCAGCGTGTAGGCTTAAAAAAACAAGGCACAGACACATAAAAACCCGTTTTAAAGGTCTAAGGGTGTGTTTTCTGCGTGAAAGGGCCAAATTCTTCTCTTTATTTTTTTATGATAGGGGCAAGTATAATGCAGTGGGGCTAAGAGCAAGATTAAGGTTTAGGCGCAAAATTACCCAAGGGCGTTATAATAACCCCATTAAAATAAGAAAGCAAAATAAAGAAAGGACAAACATGCCTGCTAATGTTTTTGAGAAACTCACCAACCATTTAAAAGAGAGCCTAGATCAAGCCCTCTCCTTAGCCTTGCACGCCAAAAACCCCGAGATCGAGCCCATCCATTTATTTTGGGCACTGCTGGCCAACACCCACTCTTTGTTGAGCCAAGCCCTTTTGAAAATGGGCGTGGAAAAGTCCCCCCTAGAGTTAGAAGCTAGAAGTTTGGTGGATAAATTGCCTAAAAGCTCCAATGTCAGCGCACAGGGCTTAGGGGTTAGTAAATCCTTGCTGGATGCCTTGCACGCTGGACTAGGGCTAGCCGTGCAAAAGGGGGATAGCTATGTAGCGATCGACACCTTCATAGAAGCCAATCAAGAGCTGTTTAGAAATTATTTTGGCAAGTTTGTCAATGTGAGCGAGCTCGTAAAGACCTTTGAGAGTTTGCGTAAAGGCGCGAAGATCGAACAGCCTAATGACGACGCGACTTTAGAAGCCCTTGAAACCTATGGGATTGACTTAACAGCCAAAGCCCTAGACAACGCCCTAGACCCCGTGATTGGGCGGGATGAAGAGATTTTGAGGATGATGCAAATTTTAATCCGCAAGAGCAAGAATAACCCCATTTTATTAGGCGAGCCGGGCGTGGGTAAAACCGCAGTGGTGGAGGGGCTAGCGCAACGAATCGCTAAAAAGGAAGTCCCCCTATCCTTGCAGCACAAACGGGTGGTGGTTTTGGACATGGGCATGCTCATTGCCGGGGCGAAGTATCGGGGGGAGTTTGAAGAGCGCCTAAAAAAAGTGGTCGAAGAGGTCAAAAAGGCGGGCAATGTGATTTTATTCATTGATGAGATCCACACCATCGTGGGGGCGGGCGCAAGCGAGGGGAGCATGGACGCGGCAAATATCTTAAAGCCCGCCTTGGCTAGGGGCGAGTTACACACCATCGGGGCGACCACGCTTAAAGAATATCGAAAATACTTTGAAAAGGACAGCGCCCTGACCCGGCGTTTTCAGCCCATCCCCTTAAACGAGCCTAGCATTAATGAAACTCTGCAAATTTTAAGGGGGATCAAAGAAACCCTAGAGGCGCACCACAATGTCAGCATTACAGATAGTGCTTTAGTAGCAAGTGCCAAGCTCTCTAGCCGCTACATCCCCGATCGCTTTTTGCCCGACAAGGCGATCGACCTCATCGACGAGGCGGCGGCAGCGTTAAAAATGCAAATTGAATCCGAACCCTACGCCCTAGCCCACACCAAAAGACTGATCCAACAATTAGAAGTGGAAAAACAAGCCCTTTTAATGGAGGAGAGCAGCGCAAATGCCGAGCGTTTAAAGGTGGTTCAAAAAGAATTGCAAAACGCCCTAGAGGAAAAGCAACGCCTAGAGGTGCAATTTAGCAACGAGCAGAAAGTTTTTAAAGACATCGCTACCAGCAAGAACGCCATTGAGAATTTAAAACGCGAGTCGCTCCTAGCCAAACAGCAAGCCGACTTTAGAAAAGCCGCTGAGGTCGACCACGACAAAATCCCCACTTTAGAAAAGGAAGTTGCAGCCCTAGAGCAAAAGCTCGCCCAAATGCAAGCCAATGGCAGCTTGTTAGAGTCGGCAGTTACTAAAGAGGGCATTGCGCGGGTGGTGAGCCAATGGACGCAAATCCCCGTGCAAAAAATGTTGCAAGAGGAAAAGGAAAAGATTTTACACATTGAGGACGAGCTGT
The DNA here is from genome assembly GCF_019703325.1 of Helicobacter sp. NHP19-012. NCBI lineage: Bacteria > Pseudomonadati > Campylobacterota > Epsilonproteobacteria > Campylobacterales > Helicobacteraceae > Helicobacter > Helicobacter gastrofelis. The sequence goes on from NZ_AP024819.1 coordinate 219,977, forward strand.
CTAAAAGCGTGGTGGGGCAAAAGGATGCGATTAAAGCCATTGCACGGGCGATCAAGCGCAATAAAGCCGGGCTTAGCGACCCCAACAAACCTATAGGGAGTTTTTTATTTTTAGGCCCTACGGGGGTGGGTAAAACCCAGAGTGCTAAAACTTTGGCGAAATTCTTATTTGACAGCCAAAAAAATTTGATCCGCTTGGATATGAGCGAATACATGGAAAAACACGCCGCCAGCCGTTTAGTGGGCGCACCCCCCGGGTATGTGGGCTATGAAGAGGGGGGGCAGCTCACTGAGGCCGTTAGGCGTAGCCCCTATAGCGTGGTGCTCTTTGACGAGATTGAAAAGGCACACCCGGAGGTGTTTAACATGCTCTTGCAAATCTTAGATGAAGGGCGTTTAACAGACAATAAGGGCGTGGTGGTGGATTTTAAAAACACGATCATCATTCTAACGAGCAACATCGCCAGCGACAAGATTTTAGAGCAACAGAGTGCGCACGCTAAAATAAAAGAACAACAAGAAACACTAAGAGCTAATGGCATTGAAAGCGAGGACATTTTAGAGCTGGGCGAGGCTTACGACTTGCAAAAAGTCGTGCAAGAGGCTTTAAAGGCGTATTTTAAGCCCGAGTTTTTAAACCGCTTGGACGACATCGTGATCTTCAACCCCCTAGAGATGGCAAGTATTGTTGAAATTGTGGATTTACTCTTTGCCCAAATTGCCGAGCGGCTCAAAGAGAAAGAGATCAGCATTAACCTAAGCCCCGAGGCAAAAGAATACATCGCTAAAAGCGGGTTTGACCCCATTTATGGGGCGCGTCCGCTCAAAAGAACATTGTATGAGGAAGTGGAGGACAAGTTGGCGGTGTTTCTTTTAGAGGCAGAGAGTTCCCATTTGGCAGGCAAAAGCCTTGAGTTTGTTATGAAAAACGGTTCAATTATGGTTGAGGAACATTAATGCATTCATTTTCTTTAGGCAAACAGGTGGGGGCGTTTTGGTCGTTTGCGATTGTTGGCCCTAAACGCCACCTTTGGGGCAGCTAGAGCGCAAGAACACGAGCGAGGCTTTGCGGTGTCCAATGAAGTGTGCAAACTTACCAAGCACACACAAAAATCTTTAGGCAGGATTGAGAGCGACACGCAGGCGCTGAGTCGGGCGATCAGCGCGGTGTGAGATGGGAATGCTGATCCCCAAAAATGCGTTTAAAAACTCCAGTTCATATTTAGGGTTTAAAATGCTCTTGCAGCTAAGACTCAAGGGGTGTGGCGTAGGTGCTGCTCGCTGATGTCCGTTAACTCGGTGATTTTTGGGGGACATACTCACAGTAAACTAGGCTCGAAAAACTTTTAAGCACCGTGCCCGAAATGAGAGATTTTGGGAACAACCTTATTTGTTTCAATGTATACACAAGGAACACTACTGAGTTCCAATGTGTGGTGTAGGCGATGGGAAAGCCACACCCTTGAGGTATTCGTAAGAGAGCAAAAAGTCTTTAAAGGGCAAATCCAAGACTTCTAGGGCATGGCTTGTTTTAAGAACTATACAAGTCTTTCGGGCTCATGCCCTTTTCAATTCTTGCAACGCTAAAGTGGGGTTTTCGTGGTTAAAAAGGTAGCTCCCTACAACCAATAAATTTGCTCCGTAAGAAGCAAGCAAGAGAGCGTTTTTAGCGTTGATGCCCCCATCCACTTCAATTTTGCCGCTGTAGGTGGGGAACTTTTGTTTAAAGTGGGCGATTTTATCCAGCACTAGGGGCAAGAACTTCTGTCCCCCAAAGCCCGGATTCACGCTCATAAACAGCACCAAGTCCAAATCTGCAATGATGTATTCCAGCCCATTTAAAGGCGTGGCAGGGTTCAAGCTCACCCCCGCTTTAAAGCCCAAATTTTTAATGTGGTGGATGATCTTATGCAGGTGGGGGGTGCTCTCTAGGTGGATGGTGATGTAGGCGGGCTTTAGCTCTTTAAACAGCTCAATGCCAAAGGTGGGGTTATCCACCATTAAGTGGATGTCTAGGGGGGTGTTTGTGTACTGACTCAAATTTTGCAAGACACAGGGGCCAAAGGTGAGGTTAGGCACAAAATGCCCGTCCATGACATCGACGTGTAAAAAGTCCGCACTGTCGACTTGCTTAAGGCTTTGCCTTAAGTCCATAAAATCCGCGCTTAAAATACTCGCTGCTATTTCCATAGGGGGATTATACTTAAAAAGTGGTGGATTCTGTAGGGCTCGAACCTACGACCAATCGGTTATGAGCCGAATGCTCTGACCAACTGAGCTAAGAATCCGTCTCTGCGAGAGGGGCGATTATAGCCAAAACCAAACTTAAAAGCAAGCAAATTTTCAAAGATCGCAAAGAGGGTGATGAAAGTTAAAAAGCTACTCCCACCATAGCTAAGAAGGGGTAAGGGCAAGCCCACGACGGGGGCTAAACCCAAAGTCATAGCGACATTTATGCTCGTGTAGACAAAGAGCAAAATCGCAATGCCCCCCGTGATGGTCTGCAAAAAGCGATCGTTGGGGTCGCTGTTAAAATACGAGAGGAAGTGTAAAATAAAACCCATGTAAAACGCCAAAAGAAAAAACGCCCCCAAAAAGCCAAAACGCTCCACGAAGTAGGCAAAGATGAAGTCGCTTGTGGCAATGGGCAAAAATTTTAGCTTGGCTTGCGTGGATTCTTCTTTAGACTTACCTAAAAGCCCACCCGAGCCTATGGCGATGATGGATTGGCGCACATGGTAGTTGGGCTTTTCGGCGATGAAGTCGTGGAGGCGTTTTTTTTGGTAATCGTGTAATGAGCTGTAAATGAGCGGGGAGGCGATCGCAAAAACCAAACCGATGGTGATCCAAATTTTAGGATGCACCCCGGCTAAAAACAGCACGCCAAAGCCCATGATGAGCACCACAAGGGCCGTGCCCAAATCGGGTTGCTTTAAAATGAGAGCGGTGGGGATGATGATATACAAACTGAGCTTGCCAAAGGTCTTCCACCCATAGCCCCCGGGGGGAATGGGGTGGGTGCTGATTAGATGGGCTAAGAGCAATAAAATGGCGATTTTTACGGGCTCGCTGGGTTGTAAAGAAAGGGAAGTGCCCGGGAGGGTAAGCCAGCGTTTGGCACCCAGTTTGACCGAACCAAAGAAAGCCACAAGCACCAGCAAGAACACGCAAAACCAATAAAAGAAGTGGAAAAGGCGGTCAAACTGCCGAAACGGGATAAAAAAAATCACCCAAAAGACCACAAACCCCATGCTGAAGTAAAGGATTTGCTTGAGGCTTAAGGCGGTGTTGACTTCGTAAATCAAAAAGAAAGACAGCCCCATGAGGGGAACAATAAAAAAAAGCAATAAAAAATCAAAGTGTGTTAAAATCTTTCTGTTAACCATAGGCTCGCTTCTTTGTACTTGGTTATTTTAGCACAAACTTAAAGGCTTAGAGATGGACATTGTCATGCATGCGTTGTTTTTATTGCTTGGTGGCGTTACGGGGGTGATGGCGGGGTTTTTTGGCATCGGGGGGGATGGTGATTGTGCCTGCCATGCTTTTGTCTGGCTATGGCTACGACAGCGCAGTGGGCATTTCCATTTTGCAAATGGCTTGCTCGTCTGTGGTGGGGAGTGTGGCGAACTTCAAAAAGGGGTTGTTGGACCTGCATGTGGGCTTTTGGGTGGGGCTTGGCGGGCTTTTTGGGGCGGGCTTTAGTGGAGTGATTTTAACCCACATTCCGCATAAAATCCTGCTCGGGCTCTTTATTTTAATGACCTTTTACTCTCTCTTGCGCTTCTTTCTCAAGTCAAAAAAATCCAAAGAGGCGGACAAACGGGCTAGGGGCTTTGTCCTCAATCTCAAAAGCAAGTGCATTTTAGTGGCGATCGGAGCGTTGACGGGCATTTTCGCCATTTCCCTTGGCATTGGCGGGGGGGTGCTGATGGTCTCGCTCTTGTCCCACTACTTAGGGCTTAGCCCCAAGCAAAGCGTGCCTTTGAGTCTGTTTTTTGTGGTGTTTTCCTCTATTAGTGGGGTGGCTTCGCTTTACCAAAGCCACATTTTGGAGTGGCAATACTTGCAATGGGGGCTGTTAGTAGGGGTGGGCAGTGTGCTAGGCGTGCTTGTGGGTGTGAAGTTAGTCACCAGAGTGAGCGCGCAACTACACCGCTACTTGCTCATCAGCGCCTACGCTCTGTCCTTGGTTATTTCTACTTACAAGCTTTTAGCTTAAAGCTGCGGCGGTGGATTGGGGTGTAGCCGTGCTTAGCTAAAGCCACAGCGTGGACGCGCGTGCCATACCCGCAATTTTTAGCAAAGCCGTACGCGGGGTAGAGTTTGTCAAGTTCTAGCATTTCTCTATCCTTATGCGCCTTAGCTAGGATAGAAGCCATGGCAATTTGGGGGATTTTATCATCGCCTTTTACCACCGCTTGAAAGTGTTTTAAGTGGTGGAAGTGGAGTTTAAAAAGCGTGTTGCCATCAATGCAAACATTTAAAATCTCAGATAGGCTTAAAATAATCTTTTTAATGGCTTCTTGCATGCATAAACTGAGACCCTTAGCGTCTATCTCTTGTGCGCTCTTAGATACCACCACGCTTTGTATGCCTGGGTGCTCTTGGATTTTTTGCGCCCAGCTAAAACGCTTGGCACGGCTTAGTTGCTTGCTCTCTTTTAAGCCCTGTTTGCAAAAATTGCTGGCGAGATTATCGGGGCAAGCAACCCCCACCACAAATAACGCCCCTGCCAAACACCCCCGCCCCGCTTCATCAATGCCTAACAACATGGAAAACCCCTTTAAACATGCTATCATAGCACTTTATGACAAGTAAGGATGGCTATGCAAAAACCTTTTAGAAAGATTTCAGACTATGCGATTGTGGGGGGGCTTAGTGCGCTCGTGGTTGTAACCCTCGTCGGGTGCAAGGGGGGGGACAACAACCAAGAGCAAAAGCCCCAGAGCAACAACAGCGGCACGCCCATTAAAAAAGGCGCGTTTGTGATTTTGCAAGAGCAGGCGGATAAGAGTTATAAAGTCGCTGAGGAATATCCCAGCGATAAAACTAGGGTCGTGGTGCGCGACTTACAAGGCAAAGAGCGCATGTTAAGCGATGAGGAGATCCAAAAGCTCATCAAAGACGAGGAAGTGAAAATTGACAAGGGCACAAGCCAACTCACTAAACCCCCCGCTGAGGGTGGTGGCTCTGGGCTTGGCATCGGGGCGGCGATTTTAGGCAGTGCCGCCGGGGCGATTTTGGGTAGTTATATTGGCAACAAGCTTTTCAACAACCCCAACTACAACCAAAACGCCCAACGAAACTACACTTCCCCCCAAGCCTACCAACGTAGCCAAAACAGCTTTAGATCACCCCCCCCTGCTAGCCCCACACACAGCGGATTTTTTAGTCCCCAAAACCAAAGCACCGGCACAACCCACAGCACAAGCCCCAGTTCTAGTCAAACCAGACCCATAGCCACACACACAACTCCCGCTCCCACACAAACCACCACGCACGGGCAAAGCGGATTTTTTGGCTCACATAGAAGCTCTCACATCTCTTAAAGGACACCCATGCAAGTTAAAACTTTAAACCCCCTAAGCAAACAAGCCCTAGAGGAAATCGGGCTAGAGTGGCACACAGACCCGGACAACACGGATTACATCAGCACGGATTTAATCACCATCAACCAAGCACAGGCAGACGCTTACTACGGGGCGTGCAATGAGCTTTATGACATGTGCGTGGAAACGGCACAAATGGTGATCGATCAAGAACGCTTCTTTGAGCTGGATATTCCTAATAGCATTGTGCCTATGATTAAGCAAAGCTGGGAAAATGACATCCATTGGCACATTTACGGGCGTTTTGATTTAGCCGGCGGGCTTGAAGGGCAGCCCATTAAACTTTTGGAGTTTAACGCCGACACGCCCACCATGCTTTATGAGAGTGCCTTAGTGCAGTGGGCGTTACTCAAACACAACGGCTTTAACGCCGAGTTGCAATTTAACAACATCTTTGAGGCTTTGGGGGAGAATTTTAAACGCCTAGTCACCTTGCAAGAAGACACTAGTGCGTTTAGCCAAGAGTATGAGGGCTGGAAGATTTTATTCTCCTGCGTGCAAGGGAGCAGTGAGGAGGAGCGCACCACGAGGTTTTTACAAGAGTGCGCTAAGAGTGCGGGCTTTAACACACAATTTGGCTACATTGATAAAGTGGAGTTTAACGCCGAAACGGGGGTGTTTTATGAGGGCGTGAATTACGAGTTTCTCTTTAAACTCATCCCCTGGGAGAACATCGCCATAGATGAGCCCGAGCTAGCACTGCTCATGCAAGGCATGATGGAGAATGAAAACACGATTTTTTTAAATCCTGCCTACACCTTGATTTTCCAAAGCAAGCGGTTTTTAAAATTGCTTTGGGAGCGTTACCCTAATCACCCCCTGCTTTTAGAAACAAGCTACGAGCCTTTACGCAATAAAAAGCAAGTGCGCAAAGTCGCCTTTGGCAGAGAGGGGGCGAACACACAGATCTTAAACCCCGATCTGAGCGTGGTTTACGAAACTAAGGGCATTTATGGCAACCACAAACCCATTTACCAAGAATTTGCCCCTTTAAATAAAGTCGGCGAGTTTTACTACCAACCCAATGTCTTTTATGCCTACGAGGCGTGCGGGCTGGGCTTTAGAAAGGGTGGGCTGGTGATGGATAATTTTTCTAAATTTGTGAGCCACATCATCCAATAGTGCGTCTTCAGGGCGTTTATAAATTCCACGCACTTACGAGTGTGTTTTTCTTGCCCTTTGCCTTGCTGTTTGTTCTAAGCGGAGTGGCGTTTTTACTTGGCGTGAATGCCAATAGCGGGGCAAAGATCAAAAAATGGCATGTAGAGAAGGGGACTAAGGGGGATTTAGAGTTTTTACTTAAGTTTTTAAAGGCACAAAAGATCGCCTTGCCTAGCAAGTTGGAGCCTAGGACACATAAGGAAGACCTAATCATCGGCACACCCGCCTATGAAATTGCGTTTAACCCCAAAAAGGGCGAAGTGCAAAGCATTAAACGCTCGTTTTTGGGGGTTTTAATGCAGGTGCATAAGGGGCATGCCGGGGTGGCTTTAAAAGCCTTTGGCGTGATCTTTGGGGTGTTCTTGTGTTTCTTTTATGTGAGTGGACTACTCATGGGCTTTAAGCGCAAAAACACAGCTTCGATTTTAAGCGCATTTTTGCTAGGGGTAATTGTCCTAGGCGTGCTTTTAGCCCTAGCCCTTTAGAGCCAGCCCTTCTTTTTAAAATACAAGATAGGCAAGATCGTAGAAACGATCATGGCAAGCACCGCCATAGGGTAGCCAAACTCCCAACGCAGTTCTGGCATCACTTCAAAGTTCATGCCATAAATGGTGCCGATCAAGGTGGGAGGCATCATCGCCATAGTCGCTACGGTAAAAAGCTTGATGATCTTGTTTTGCTCCACATTGACCTGGGAGGTGAAAAGGTTTTGGATGTTGTCTAGGGCGTTGAGGTTTGCGGTGCTAAACTCCACTAAAGAATTAAAGTCCTTGATGATGATGTTAAAATCTTTTTTGGTTTCATTGTCCACTTTATTGCTTTTCAATAGTGCCGTGATGATCCGCCGTTTGTCAAAGAGAGAATCGCGTAGCTCCATATTAAACTCTTGCAAGAAAGAGAGAGAGATGAGGGTTTCTTCATGCGAAGAAGCTTCTAAATCAAAGACAATTTGTTTTCTTAAGGCACTAGTTTCGCGATTAACTTCTTCTAGGCAATCTGCCCCTTTTTCAAAGTAAAGCTCTAAAATCTTTGCCAAAATGTCAAAGCCATCGTAAAACTTCTTAGGGCTCGCCAAAACCCGCCCCTGCACTTCTTTAAAAATAGGAAAATCCCCATAGTAGAGGGTGAAAAGGATATTATTGGCGATGAAGTAGGTTACGGCTTCTGTGTGGAAGGCTAGGGGGGTGTCTTTGTAGATAAAATAGGTGTTGATCGTGATGGAAGTGCTGTTCTCCCAATATTTCACCACCGCGCTTTTTTCGGGGTCTTCATAGAGGTTTAAATCGTAGTTTTGGGCGATACAATAGAGCTCGGCAAAAGTGGGGTTGATGAGCTCAAACCATAAGATATTTCTCTCTTCAAAAGGAAAGTCTTCAAAATCCTTAAAAGAAAAAACCTCAACTAATTCAGCATTTTTTGTAAAGACATTGATCATGCCCACTCCTGTAACCCGATGGGCATGGTGCGCTATCTCTCATGGGCGGCGATCCAAGACTTCAAAGGCGACTAAAATTTTGCCCTCAAGAAGCTCCAAACTCGCCCCCCCGCCCGTAGAAATGAAGCTCACACTATCTTTATAGCCTGCCCTAGTTAAGACATCGATCGTGTCCCCCCCACCAATCAAAGAAAAGGCATAGGTGTTTGAAATGCTGTGCGCGATTTGGCTAGAGCCCCGACTAAATAAGGGCACTTCATACACCCCAAGCGGTCCGTTCCAAATGATCGTTTGGCTGCTTTGGATCACTAAAGAAAAGAGTTTAGAAGTGGCCGGGCCAATATCCACTGCCATGTAATTTAAGGGAATATCTTGAGCGGGGGTGATTTGGACTTGATCGGTGTGCTCGATATGCGGGCTGCTCACCACATCTACGGGCAAATACACATGCACGCCCTTTTGTTTGGCTTTGTTAAGAATGTCTAGCGCGTCTTGGATCAAATCTTCTTCGACTAAGGAGGCTTGCATGTTGTAGCCCAAAGCCTTTAAAAAGGTGTTGCTCATCGCCCCGCCGATGATGACTTTATCCACCCGATCTAAAATGTTGCTAAGTAAAGTGAGTTTTGAGCTCACCTTAGCCCCCCCCACCACCAAGAGCACAGGACGCAGGGGGTTAGCCAAAGCCTTAGCAAAAGAATTGATCTCTTTTTTAAGCAAGAAGCCGGCGACTTTCACGGGCACGAAGCTGGCGATCCCATAGGTGCTCGCGTGCTTTCTATGGCTTGTGCCAAAAGCGTCATTGACATAGACATCGCATAAATCAGCCAAGCACTTAGCAAACTCGGGGTTATTCTCCTTTTCGCCCTTGTAAAAACGCAAATTCTCCACCAAGATAATGGGGTTTTCTTGGCTCTCTTGCAAACTTTTAGCCATTTGCGGGGAGCTGGCAAAGAGCACTTCTTTATTGAGCAGTCTTTCAAGCCTTTTTAACAAATGCCTAAAAGAATACTTCTCTTCTCTTTGCCCTTCAATTTGCGGTTTAGGCCGCCCTAAATGCCCCACCAAGACCACGGACTTCGCCCCATTGTCGATACAATAATTGATCGTGGGGATGCTCTCACGCATACGGGTGTCTTCAGTGATATTAAAATCCTTGTCAAGGGGGACATTAAAATCCACCCGTATTAAAACCCGCTTATCTTTTACGCTGACATCTTGTATCCCCACGACCTCTTGCATGCGCTTAATCCCTGCTAGCATGTTCATCCTTTTGGCAAATATAAACCGCCATATCCACCAAGCGGTGGCTATAACCCATTTCGTTGTCATACCACGCAAGCACTTTGGCGTGGTGCTGGTCTAAAACCAAGCTTTGATCCTCAATGTAAATAGCGCTAAAGGGCGATCCAATAAAATCACTAGACACCCGTTTTTCTTTGTCTATGCCTAAAATCCCTTTAAGCTCTTGTCGACTGGCTTGCTTGAAACACGCATGCAAGGCTTCTAGGCTTAAGGGCTCTTTAGTGTCAAAGCTTAAATCCACCAAGCTCACATCGGGGGTGGGCACTCTTAAAGCTAGCCCACTTACTTTACCTGCCAAATGGGGCAAGACTAGGGCAATGGCTTTATTCACCCCCGTGCTGGTGGGGATGATATTCAAAGCAGCCGCCCTAGCCCGGCGTAAGTCCTTGTGTTTAGAGTCTAAGAGATTTTGATCGTTGGTGTAGCTGTGGATGGTGGTCATCAGTGCGTGTTGCACGCCAAAGTTTTCATCGAGCACCTTTAAAAGCGAGGCTAGGGCGTTTGTGGTGCAAGAGGCATTAGAAATGACGGGTTCGCCCTTGTAGCTGGTGTGGTTGACCCCATAGACAAAAGTCGGGGTGTTTTTGGCTGGAGCCGAGATCACCACCTTTTGCACGCTCCCTTTAAGGTGCGCCTTGGCTAAAGCGGCTTCGTTAAACTTGCCCGTGCACTCTAAAACTACTTGTGCGGGGCTTAAATCTAATTTAGCAGGGTCGCGCTCACTAAGGACTTTAACTTTTTGGCTATGCCCGATGCGTAAGTGCTCTTGGTCTAAAATCTCAATGGCTAGATCGTGCTTATGCAGCGAATCGTAGCGCAGCAGATGCGCCAAAGTTTCAATCCCATAAGTGGCGTTGATCGCCACCAATTCTAAATCTTCTCTTGCCCCCACAATGCGGCACGCACACAGACCAATCCGCCCAACTCCATTTACAGCGACACGCAACATAAACCCCTTAGTTTCACAATAAGCTTTTATCATACAAATAGCTAGCTTGAATCGCTCTTAAGGGGGGCGTAAAACTGGGAGGTTTAAAGAGCGCAAACGCAAAATAGGGCGTAGATTGCAATTTTTGTAGTATAATGGCGACTTATGCGCCACATTTGGAGCAAAATTTGGAAAGGGTGTCTATGAAAAAAGCGGAGTTTTTGGAGTTGATGAAGGAAGAGGGGGGCTTTGAGAGCCGTAAAGACGCGGAGTTTGCCCTAGATGGCTTTGTCAAAGCCGTGCAACAAGCCCTAGCCAAACACGAAAGTGTGGAGCTCGTGGGCTTTGGCAAATTTGAAGTGGCGTTGCAAAAAGGCAAGAGCGGTAAGGTGCCCGGCAGCGATAAAACCTACGCTACAGCGGATAAAATGGTGCCTAAGTTTAAACCCGGCAAGGTTTTAAAAGACATGGTGGTGAAAGAAAAAGCCAAAGGCAAAGCCACCAAATCTAGCAAGAAGAAGTAGCTTAAGTTCTTTTTTTTCTTTGAGTTGTGTTGCACAACTCAGACTTTCCGGGTTTTAGTTTTTTCAGTGTCCTTGTAGCTCAGTTGGATAGAGCGCATGATTCCTAATCGTGAGGCCGTGGGTTCAAATCCCGCCAAGGACACCACGCTTTTTTAAGCTTTGGAGTTCAATATGTTTTTATCAAAAAGGAAACGACTTTTTTTTGGTTTATCAATTTTTTTTAGTTTAGGTCTACAGGCTTTAGAGTTACAAGAATACGCCCCTGCCCCTGCTGATGATGATTTCAGCTTAAATTTAAAGAGGCTAGAGCGGCTAGAAGACAAGGGCGATACCACGCAAGGGCACGCCCTCGGGTTAGCCGATTTGATTAGAAACGCCGACAATAACTACTCTTTGCAAGCCGCCCGTCTGCAGGTGGCGCAGGCGTTAAAAAACCACAGTATCGCCAAGGCAAAGTTCTTGCCCTCCATGACAAGCACTTACACCTTCAACCGCAGGGATAGGGACACACCCTTTTACCCCAACTACAACATGCAAATGCTCAACACAAATTTAAAGCTCAATGTTTTCAACGGTTTTAGCGACATCAACAATGTGCGTGAAAAGGCGGCGAGTTACCGCTCCAACAGCGCAAATATGGAATACACCAAGCAAAACATTTATCTACAAGTGGTGCAGCAATATTACCAATATTTCAACAACATGGCGCAATTAGTCGCCCTGAAAAAGAAACTCGCTGAGTTGCAATCGAACATCAAGCGCATCAGCGAGCTTTACAGCGAGGGGCTCACGACCATTGATGACCTAGAGAGTGCCAAAGCACAAGGGGCGCTTAGTGAAAACGACATCACAGACATGCAATTTTCCATTGAGCAAAACCGCTTGACTTTAGAGTATTTGACCAACTCTAAAATCCCTTCTTTGAAGCGCACGACCATCCTACCCCCCACGCTTTCTTTAAAAGAGCGGGCGGATATTCGGTCTTTAAGGGAGCAAATCACCGCCATCCATTACCAAAACAAAGCACTCAATTACTACCCAACGGTGGACATCAACGATGACTGGCAATACTACATCCAAAAACCTGCCTATGCGATGGGTAAAGACAACCGCTTTGGCAACCTCTATCCAGACCAACAAAACACTGTGGGTGTGGTCGTGACTTTAAACATCTTAAGCGACATAGGCATTAATTTACAAAAGCAGTATTTGCGCCTAAACCAACTCTCCCAAGAGAAAAGCTTGATGTATAAAAGGATGGAACAAGCCAAAGATGAGCAGCTTTACCGCAAATCTTTAGATATGGCGCGGGCAAAAATTAGAAGCTCGGAGGCAAGCCTCAAATCGGCGACCATCTCTTATGAGAGCATTAAGAAAAAATACGCCGCTAACCTCGTGGACTTCACCACCTATTTACGGGCACTACGCACCCGCTTTGACGCTGAAGTGGTCTACAACCAATCGCTCAACAACTACGAAATGCAAAAGGCCAACTACATTTTTTACAGCGGACACCATATCCAAGACTATGTGCGCTAAAGGACGATGATGAAATATTTTTTATGTGCCCTGCTCTTTGTAGTGGGGCTAGGAGCCAAAGAAGTTTATGCTATTTTTAATGTTAGGGCTTTACAAGACGCGAATTTAACCTTAGACTCCGCCGGGATTGTGGATGCGATCTATGTAGATGTGGGCAGCAAAGTCAAAAAGGGCGAGATCCTTTTAAGCCTCTATAACAAGGACAAAAAGTCGCAAGTGGACTCCATTAACCAACAATACGACTTCAGCCGCAAGCAGTATGAGCGCTACAGCAAAATCGGGCGGGCGATCGACAGAAACACCCTAGACAAATACTACTCTGACTATCGCAAGCTCGAGTTTGATCGCAATTACTCGCAGGCGGTGGTGGATAAAACCATTTTGCGCGCCCCCTTTGATGGGGTGATTGCGAGTAAAAAGATTGAGCTAGGCGATGGGATGAGTGCCAACAGCACGATTTTATTTCGGCTCGTGAGTAAGGGGCGAAAAATGGTGATCGAGTTTGACTCTAAATACCTGCCCGTCGTCAAGGTAGGCGACATCTTCGTTTATAGCATCGATGGCCAACCCGAAAAACAAAAAGTCAAAATCACCAAAATCTACCCCACCATTGATGAGAGCACCCGCAAAGTGAGCGCAGAAGCCTTACTCCCCGCAAACAGCCCTTTAGTCCCCGGTGTCTTTGGGGACGGCTTCATCCAATAGGGGGCATTGGTGTATAAGTTTGCGATACAGCGGCCCATCACGACTTTAATGTTTGCGTGCATGATCATTTTCTTTGGGACGATGGCACTTAAAAAAATCAGTGTGGCACTTTTCCCTAACATTGACTTCCCCATTATTGTGGTCAAAACCAGCTACCCCGGGGCGAGTGCGGACATTGTAGAAAGCAAGGTTACGGACAAAATCGAGGAAGCCGTGATGAGCGTGGATGGGATCAAAAAAGTAACCTCCAACAGCGCACGCAATGTCAGCATTGTGGTGGTGGAGTTTGTGCTTGAAAAGCCCATCATGACCGCCCTAAACGACATCATCAACAAAGTCTCCTCGGTGAGCTTTAACGACCCCAACATCCGCCGCCCCTCCATCGACAAGGTGGATACCAGCGGGCAGGCGATCCTCTCAATCTTTTTAACCAGCAAGACCAAGACCCCAGCGGAGTTAAACGACCACGCCAAAAATATTATCAAGCCCATGCTACAAAAGGTCGAGGGCGTGGGCAATGTGCAGTTACAAGGCTTTGAAGAAAAGCAGATCCGCATTTACGCCGATCCAAGCTTAATGAATAAATATGGCCTCACTTACAACGACCTTTACAACACCCTCAAAACCCAAAACCTTGAAATGGACGGGGGCAAGATCATCAGCCCTAAGAAAAACTACGCGATCTTGGTGGATGGCAACAGCTACACGCTGCAAGAGTTGGGCGACATCCAAATCGGCAGCCATGTCCGCCTAAGAGACATCGCCACGATTGAAAAGGGTATCGACCCGGACATCACTTACGCCAGCTACGGGCACGATCAAGGCATTGTGCTCGAGGTGCAAAAGATCGCCGGGGCTAATGAAATCAAAATCGTGGATGCGATCTATAAAGAAATGGATGCCATGCGCGCGGTGAGCCCGGGTTATGAGTTGCGCCCCTTTTTAGACACCACAGACTACACCCGCCACTCCATTAAAGATGTGCGCTTTGACTTGATCTTGGGGGGGATTTTGGCGGTGTCTGTGGTCTTTGTATTCCTGCGCAGCTTTTCCATCACCTTTGTTTCGGCGATGAGCATCCCCATTTCGATCATGGGGACTTTTGCGCTCATTAAGTGGATTGGCTTTTCTTTAAACATGATGACGATGGTCGCCCTCACGCTCTCCATTGGGATCATCATTGACGATGCGATCGTGGTGATCGAGAACATCCACAAAAAGCTCGAAGCGGGCATGGACAAACGCACTGCCAGCTATGAGGGCGTGCACGAAATCGCCTTTGCGATCATTGCGATCTCTGCCATGCTCTTGTCGGTGTTTATCCCCGTGGGCAACATGAGTGGGGTGGTGGGGCGTTGGTTCAAAAGCTTTGGGATCACCGTTGCGCTTGCCATCACGATCTCTTATTTTGTGGTCGTTACCGTGGTCCCTATGCTTAGCTCGCTCATCGTGTCTCCCGAGCAATCCGCCCTTTACAAGCGCACCGAGCCCTTTTTCCAAAGAATGGAGAAGGCTTACGCCCGCTTGCTCGGCTGGCTTTTAAACCATAAATTGCTCGTGGGGCTGGTGGTGGCAGTCATTTTTGGCGTTTCCATGCACATTGCAGGCAAACTAGGCATGGAGTTTTTGCTCAAAGAAGATCGGGGCAAGTTCTATGTCTATGTCAAGGCGCAAACCGACATCAGCTTAAAAGCGATGCTTGCTAAAATGAAGGCGTTGCAGGCAGTGATTGAAAAAGACCCCGATGTGGAATTTGACTCCATGCAAGTGGGCTATGGCAACATCCAAAGCACTTTTAAAGGCAAGTTCTATGTCAAGCTGAAAAAAGGGCATAAAAAGAACCAATTTGTCATCATGGAAGAGATGCGCCAAAAACTAAGAGCCATCCCCGAGGCTAAGGACCTGCAATCCATCAACCTCGCCGAAGTGCCTTTAGTGGGTGGGGGGGACAGCTCGGCGTTTCAGGTGTTCGTCTATGCCCCCACGCAAAAGCTCGTGGATGAGAGCGTGGCAAAATTGCGACACTTCTTGCTCGAAAGCCCTGAGATGAAAGGCAAGGTGGCGGGCTACCACACCAACACCTCCGACTACCAAACGCAGTACCAGCTACGGGTTTTAAGGGCAGCCACGGTGAAATACGGGGTTACGGCGCAGGACATCGCCAATGTGGTGAGCAACGCCTTTTCTGGGGAAAATCGGGTGAGCTACTTTAAAGAGGATGGAAAAGAATACGACATCATCATTAGAGTCCCTGCGGATAAAAAACTGAGCATGGACGACATCAAACGCTTGCAGATCAGAAATATCAATGGCAAATTGATGTTTTTAGACGGGCTGATCGAAGTGATCGAGCGCAAAGTCCCCTCCAATATCACCCGCTACAACCGCCAAAGAAGTGTAACCGTGCTGGCGCGCCCGGCTAAGGGCACAAGTTTGGGCGAGCTTTTAAGCCAAGTGGAAAAACACAAGGCTGAATGGCTTGCTAAAGGTGCGGCGTTTCGTTTCACGGGCGAGTCTGACCGCCTTAAAGAGAGCAACGATGCCTTTGGCGTGGCGATCGCCACCGCCTTTATCCTTATCTACATGATCCTAGCCGCCCTTTACGAGTCGCTCTTAGAGCCTTTGATCATCATGGTTACGATGCCCTTAAGCTTTTCGGGGGCGTTCTTTGCTTTGGGGATGGTGCACCAATCCATGAGCTTGTTCTCTTTAATGGGGCTGATTTTGCTCATCGGGATGGTGGGCAAGAACGCCACGCTCATCATTGACATCGCCAACGATAGGCGTAAAGAAGGGCACAGCATTGAAGAGGCGATTGTGCTGGCGGGCGAATCACGCCTGCGCCCCATTTTAATGACCACCATTGCAATGGTGTGTGGCATGTTGCCCTTAGCCATCGCCGTGGGGCAGGGCTCGGCGATGAAATCGCCCATTGGCATTGCCATGAGCGGGGGCTCTTGGTGTCTATGGCGCTTAGCTTGTTGGTCGTGCCGATTTTCTACCGCTTGCTTGCCCCCCTAGATGACAAGCTTAAAAAATTCTATCGGGACAATAAATGAGAAAATGGGCTTTGGGGGTTTTAGCGCTTTCTGTTTTGGTTTTAGCCAAGCAGCAGACCCTCCCCAAAAGCCAAATTTTCATCGGGGTCACCACGGGCTTTTCAACCCTAAATGTCGTAAAACAGCCCTACAACAACGCCTTTTTATGGGGCTTAAAGGCAGGCTATCAATACAACTTGAGGCGTTTTATATCCTTACGCGGACAAATGGACTACATCCAAACCATCAAACCCACCGCTTTTAACACCAATGTTTATTCTTTTTTCAACATCCACATGGACATGGTGAATGACTTTTACCACAACAAGAAATTTAATTTTGGTACTTATGTGGGTCTGGGTTTTGGCTATTTTCAAAGCGCGATGACATTGCATAGCTATGTGGGCGATCGCTCCTTTATGGGCTATAACGGGGTGCTTGATTTGGGTGTGGGGAGCACCATCGCCAAGCAACAACGCGTGGAGCTAGGGGTTAAAATCCCCTTTGGCAAGATTCAATCTATCCGCCATAAAAACCTCGCCATGGATTTTTACTACTGGCTCGTGTCTTATGCTTATTTATTCTAGCGTTGTATAAACTCTAGGCTCTGCTGTAAGAGTTGCGCTCCTTTGAGCGTTAAAATGCTTTCAGGGTGGAACTGGTAGGCTAGGGCTTTATCTTTTGCGTGGTAAATCCCCATCACAAGCCCGCCACAATGGGCGATCACTTGCAAACACTTAGGCAAATTAGTCGCCATTAAAGAGTGGTAACGCCCCACTTGTAAAGAGTACCCCAAACCTCTAAACGCCTCAAAAGGCTCTAGGGTGATAGTGGAGCTTTTGCCATGCACAATGCTAGGACTTCTCACAATGCTAGCCCCATAGCTTTGGGCTAGTGCTTGCAAACCCAAACACACCCCCAAAATGGGATATTTACCCTTGATAATTTCTAGCATTGCCAAAAGTTGCCCTGAGTGTGCGGGATCGCCCGGTCCCGGGGAGATAAACAACAAGGGTCTTTCACTCTCGGCTTGCATGCGCTCTAAAAGCAGGGGGGCGGGGGTGGTGTTGCGTAGCACTAACACAGAATGCCCTAGCCCCTCTAAATCATAGACAAGGTTATAAGTGAAAGAGTCGAAATTATCAATAAAATAAATTTTCATGCATGCGTCTTTAAAATGGCAGAGATCACAGCCTTAGATTTTGCCTTGGTTTCGGCAATCTCGGCTTCTACAACGCTATCTAGCACAATCCCCGCTCCCGTTTGCACCACAGCCCGCCCCTTTTGCACGAAGGCTGAGCGGATGATGATACAGCTATCCATCGAGCCATCGGCACATAAATAGCCCATAGAGCCCCCATAAGAGCCCCGCCTCTTGCCCTCTAGTGTGGCAATGAGCTTTAAGGCAGCGATTTTAGGCGCACCGCTTAAAGTCCCCGCATTCATAAAGCTTTGGTAAGCGTGCAATGCATCTAGCCCCTCTTTAAGTGCGCCTTGCACGGCAGAAGTCAAATGCATCACATGGGCGTATTTTTCGACTTTAAGAAGTTTAGACACCACACGGCTGAAGGGTTTAGCCACCCTAGCTATGTCGTTGCGGGCTAAATCCACCAACATGACATGCTCTGCCCGCTCTTTGGGGTCGTTTTGCAAGTCTAGCTCTAGGCGGTTGTCTAAGTCTAGGTTAAGGCTGCCATCGGGGTTTTTGCCTCGTGGGCGGGTGCCAGCAATGGGG
Organism: Helicobacter sp. NHP19-012; assembly: GCF_019703325.1. Taxonomy (NCBI): domain Bacteria; kingdom Pseudomonadati; phylum Campylobacterota; class Epsilonproteobacteria; order Campylobacterales; family Helicobacteraceae; genus Helicobacter; species Helicobacter gastrofelis. The sequence goes on from NZ_AP024819.1 coordinate 237,952, forward strand.
TAAATTTGGGCTAAATTGGTGCTGGCATCATATTTTAGAGCACTCTCAGGGCTTGCCCCAAAGAGTGTAAAATCGACGGTTTGCATGTAAAACATATAGGGGCTGGGGTTTTGTGTTTTTAGATGGTGGTAGGCACTTAAGGGCTCTTTGCACTCTATGTAAAAGCTTCGTGAAGGCACGGCTTGGAAAATCTCGCCTTGTTGGATTTGCTCTTTGGTGGCAAGCACGATTTTAGCAAAGCCCTCATCACTGCAATTTGTGTCTAAGTTGCTGTTTTGGGGGCTTGCTTGGGGGTAAATGGGGGGGGTTTAGGCGGGCTAGGCTATCTATCTCGGCTTGGATTTGGGCTTTTAAAGTGGGCTCAAAACACGCCCCGAAAATTTGGGTGCTTTGGGCTTGGTGGTCGATTAAAATTAAGTTCTGTGCCACAAGAAAGATAAAATCGGGAGCGGTGTTGTCTGTCGCTTTTAAAGGGGGCAAGTCCTCAAACGCCCCGACAAACTCAAAACCAAAATACCCCCACAAAATAGCCCAAAGGCAGGCACACTAGAAGTATCCACGCTTTTAAACACCGCCCTTAGAGTGTCTAGGGGGCTGGCACTCTTTAACTTGCTAAACTCATCCTTTAGGCTCGTGTCTTTGGCGTATTGCTTTTCTAACACCCCATTTTTAGGCTCTAGCTCGAGCACCTTTGCCATTTTCTCTAGCAAGGCTTGCCCGTTGGCATTCAAAGCCTCTAGGCGTACCTTAGCGTCTTGGCACACAAGCTTTAAACACGCCTTGGCTAGGATAATGGATTTGGTGTGCTTTTTATTCTCCACCTGCGCGCTCTCTAATAAAAGCGTGTCCTCCCCCTGCAAGTGGGCGTAAAGGGCTAGGGGGTGTGGGGTGTAGGGGGCTTGTTGGTGTAGGCTTAACATGCCTTGCTGTTGTAATTGGCTAGGGCTTTTTTAAAGATTTCTTCTGCCTGTGCTTTGTCGCCAAAGTCTTTCACCTTCACCCATTTTTCTGGCTCTAAATCTTTGTAGGTTTCAAAGAAGTGTTTGATTTTTTGTAGCACAATGGGGGGCAGGTCGTGCAAGTCTTTAATGTTCTCATACCTAGGATCAATTTTGCTAAGGGGCACGGCTAAAAGCTTTTCATCAAGCCCGCTTTCATCCTCCATCACCAATACCCCAATCAAACGGCATTTGACCACACTGCCCGGCATGAGGGGGTCTTCATTTAACACCAAAATGTCCGCAGGGTCGCCATCCTCGCTTAAAGTGTGGGGGACAAAGCCATAATTAGCCGGGTACACCATAGAAGGGTACATGATGCGATCGACCACCACCGCTCCGCTGTCCTTATCCACCTCGTATTTCACCTTAGACTGGTAGGGGATTTCGATCACGGCGTTTAGGGCATTTGCCTCGCCTGCTTTGATTTTTGACAAGTCCATTTTTATCCTTTAATGTGGGTTTTAATGTAGTTTTCAATGTCGCCAACAATGGCTTCAATGCTTCTTTCGCCATTAATGGACTGGTGCACCTCTAGGGCTTTGTAAAACTCGACAATGCTTTCTAGGGGTTTTAAATACACTTGCATGCGGTTGTTAAACACCTCGATATTGTCATCATCGCCCCTTGAGCGGCCTAGCACCCTCTCTCTAGCCACCGCTTCGCTCACGCTCACCTCTACAACGCCCCTAAGTTTCACCTCTTCTTGGGCTTTTAACACTCTGTCTAGAGCGTTCATTTGCTCCACACTGCGGGGGTAGCCATCAATAATGATCACCTCCCTAGGGGCGTTTTTAATCGCCGTGATGATCGTGTCGATGACAATTTCTAAGGGCACTAACTCGCCCTTGCTGGTGAAACTGGCAATGAGTTGCCCCCGCTCACTTTGCTTAGCAATCTCGGCCCTTAGTAAATCCCCTGTGGAGTAATGCACCATAGAGTCGCTGTTGCGTTCAGCAATCAGCTGTGCGTCCGTGGTCTTGCCACTGCCCGGTGCCCCGATGATCAAAAATAATGCCTTCATGTTTCTTATCCTTTAATGGTTTAGTTAGTGTTTGGAGTTTCTTAAACGGATATGCAATTCCCTTAGTTGGTCTTCGCTAGCCGGGCTGGGGGCTTTGCTCAACAAACAAGTCGCCTTTTGGGTTTTTGGAAAGGCAATCACATCGCGGATACTGGGGGCTTTGGCTAAGAGCATGATGAGCCGGTCAAAGCCGATTGCAAACCCGCCATGGGGGGGTGCTCCATAACGCAAAGCCTCTAGCAAAAAGCCAAATTTTTCATTGGCTTCTTGCTCGCTTATGCCTAGTAGGGCAAAGACTTTTTTCTGCAAGGCTTCTTGGTGCATACGCAAACTCCCTCCGCCTAGCTCCACGCCATTTAAAACAATGTCGTAAGCAATGGATTGCATGTCCTCTGGCTCGGGGTTGTCAATGTCCTTTGGCATGGTGAAGGGGTGGTGCATGGCACTGAGTTTTCCCTCCACTCTCTCAAACATGGGAAAATCCACCACCCATAAAAAGTTAAAGGCATCAGGATCGATCAAGTTTAAATCCTGCCCGAGTTTCAAACGCAAACGCCCCATGTAATCTAAAATAACTACCTTTTCACCCGCTCCAAAAAAGAGCAAATCCCCCTCTTTTGCCTCTGTGCGTGCTAATAGCTCATCTAGGGCTTTGGCTTCTAAGAATTTCACTAAAGGTCCTTTAGGTCCCTCCGCCTTCATTTGGATATAAGCAAGCCCTTTTGCCCCAAATTGGCGCACAAACGCCTCGAGTTCAGCTAAATCTTTACGGCTTAAAAGCGTGTCGCCTTTTTCGACTTTTAGGGCTTTAAAGCGGTTGTGTTTAGGGTCGCTGGCGATTGTTTTAAAAATCTCATTGCTGGAACTCACAAATAAATCCCCCACCTCCACCAAGGGCATGCCAAAACGCAAATCCGGCTTATCGCTGCCATAGCTCTCGGTGGCTTCCTTGTAGGTCATGTGTCTAAAGGGGGGGTTAATGTCAATGCCCGCCACTTTAAAGACAGCTTTTAGCAAGGTTTCGGCAACCTCCATAATGTCCTCTTGGCTGCAAAAGCTCATCTCCACATCAATCTGGGTAAATTCGGGCTGGCGGTCGGCTCTTAAATCCTCATCTCTAAAGCATTTGACAATTTGGTAATAGCGATCCATCCCTGCCACCATTAAAATTTGTTTAAAGAGTTGGGGGCTTTGGGGCAGGGCGAAAAACTGCCCGTCGTGGATACGGCTGGGGATTAAAAAGTCCCTTGCGCCCTCGGGCGTGGTTTTAGAGAGCATGGGGGTTTCAATCTCTAAGAAGTCTAAACTATCCAAACAATCACGCACCGCCTTAGCCACTTTGCTACGCATTTTAAAAATGTTGTAGGATTTAGCAGAGCGCAAGTCTAAAAAGCGGTATTGCAAACGCAAATCCTCATTGACACTTGGATCGCCGATCGCAATGGGCGGGGTTAGACTCTTATTCTCAAGACGCAAGTCCTCGAGCACCACCTCGATCGCCCCTGTGGCAAGTTTGGGGTTTTCTAGCCCCTCGCCCCTTGGACGCACCACGCCCTCAATGATTAAAACATCCTCGTGTCTCACTTGGCTAGCTTGTGTGTAAGCTTTAGAAGTGGGGTCGCACACAAGTTGTATCAGCCCGCTTTTATCGCGTAAATCAATGAAAATCACGCCCCCGTGATCCCTGTAGTTATGACACCACCCACAGAGTTTTATCCTCTTTTGCACATCGCACAGCCCGACCTCGGCACATAATTGTGTTCTTAACATGTTTCGCCCTTAATTTTTTAAATATTCTTGTAGCAGTTCTTGGATCTCATTGGGGTGTGATTTGATCACAAACCCATCGGCGTGCAACGAGTCGGCAAGTTGCTTGTTCGACTCGCTGCTCATGGACGAATTGACGATCACGGGTAAATGCTTGGTCCTTGCATCTGTTTTAATGCATTTGAGCACTTCAAAGCCAGACACCACGGGCATTTCTAAATCCGTGATCACCGCCCCGACCTTGTCGATCATGTTCTCATTAAACAACCGCTTTAACAAAGCACCCCCATTGGGGAAAGCTTCGTATTTGAGCTTCAAGTCGTCTATAATGCGCTCTAAATTATGCATCGCCACCTGGGAATCTTCAGCAATGAATATCAATTTATCACTTCTAATTGCGTCTACAAATTGCTCTTTGAGCTGGTCTAACTCTTGTATCGTGGGGAAAGTATCCACCAACATTTTCTCCACATCTAAGATTTGGATCACCCGATCCTGCTCAAACCTTGTGATCGCATTGACCTTACCCCCTGCGCTAAAACCCTGTTTGTCGCCCACGCTGATTTCGCTCCAATTTTTATGCACGATCCGCTTAATGGAAAAAATTTTAAGCCCCACGACACAGCTAGAAAACTCGCACACAATGACTAAATTTTGATCACTTTTAACGGACGCTTCGCTTAAATCCTTGTCGGGGTTATTAGGGTCAAAGTAGAGCCAACGCTTCACATCGATCAGGGGCACAGACTCCCCCCTAATGGTGAGAAAGCCTAACATCATGCTGTCATTGCCTCCCACGGTTTCGGTAACATCGCCCTCGTAGTGGATGATCTCGCGGATTTTAAAGATGTTGATCCCATACAGCTCGGCATCGCCGTTCTTATCGCTACTCAAGGTGAAACACAAAAACTGCGCCTCGTTGTTGAGGTGTAAGGAAATGGTGCTGTCAATGTCGCTAATCAAATCACGCCCCTTATCTTAAGCTCATTTACTCTAAAATCCGCATAAATTCTTATTGTAGCAAAGACTGGCTAATGATACAAACTAGGCAAGACTACCACAACCTCGTAGAAAAGCTTTGCACCCTAGCCCACCACTACTATGTGTTGGCTAGCCCCCTCGTGAGCGATGAGGTTTACGACCAACTCTACCGCGAAGTTTTGGCGTATGAAGAGGCGCACCCAGAGGATATTTTGCCCCACTCGCCCACCCAGCGCGTGGGAGGTGAAGTGATGCCCTTTTTGTCCAAACAAGAGCATAAAGTCCGCATGTGGAGCTTAGACAATGTGTTTAACCTCCAAGAGCTACAAGAGTGGCTTAAACGCCTTGGCGACTTTGCCAAAACCTCCCTAGAGTCGTTCATTTGCTCGCCCAAACTAGACGGTGCCTCGCTCAATCTCTACTACGAGGGGGGCCATTTAGTGAGTGCAAGCATGCGGGGCAATGGGGTTATAGGCGAGTTGGTAACCCACAACGCCAAGACTATCCGCTCTATTCCGCTTAAAATCCCCTACACTAAGCCCATTGAAATTCGAGGCGAAGTCCTCTTACTTAAAAAAGACTTTAACGCCCTGAATGCCGATAGACTTGCGCAAAACCTCGCCCCCTTTGCCAATGCCAGAAACGCCAGCGTGGGCAGCTTGCGCCAATTAAATTCCAGCATCAGCGCGCAAAGAAAACTCACCTTTTACCCATGGGGGCTAGGGCTTTGCGATGAAGAGTTTACAAGCTTTCAACAAGCCATGCAAGCCGTGCGTGAGTGGGGCTTTTTGGGCTTGGATTTTGTGGCGTGCAAAAATGCTAAGGAGATACAAAACGCCTTCGACGCCTTTTCTGCCAAACGCCCTAATCTGCCTTACGAAGCTGATGGCATGGTCGCCATGCTAGACGATCTCAAGTTGCAACGCACTCTAGGTTTCACCATCAAAGCCCCCCGCTTTGCCATCGCCTACAAATTCCCCACCGCCCAAAAATGCACCAAACTTTTACAAGTCATTAACCAGGTGGGGCGCAGTGGGGCCATAACCCCCGTGGGCGTGCTTGAGCCCGTGTTGGTGCAAGGGGCGTTGGTCTCCCGTGCCACCCTAGACAATTACACCCAAATAGAGCAACAAGATTTACAGCTAAACGACATTGTGGTAGTAGTGCGTAGCGGCGAGGTCATCCCTAAAATCTTACGCCCCCTAAAAGAGCTAAGAGATCACAGCCAAGTAAAAATCACCCCCCACCCACTGCCCCGCCTGCCACACAACCCTAAGCCTACAAGCCCTCAATGTCTGTCCAACTTGCAACAACGCTTTACTGCTAAAAAACAAGCCTAATTTCTGCCCCAAATGCGCCAAGTTTTTTAAAAAACCCACCCACTGCCCCGCCTGCCACGCACCCTTAAGTGCGCAGCAGCAAAAATGCCCCAAATGCGCCCACAAGGTCGGCATGCCCATAAACTGCCTAGATTGTGGGGAGGATTTGATTTACAAGGAATATTGCACCCGCTGTGATTTGGATTTAAGCAGGCGGGCTAGGGGGCTTATGTGCCCCAATGGTGCGTGCCCTGCGAGGGTGCAAGAGAGCATCGTTTATTTTGCCTCCAAGCAGGGACTAGAGATCAAGGGGCTAGGCGTTAAGGTCGCGCGGCAACTCTTGCAAGTGGGGCTCATTCAAGGCGTGGCGGATTTATACACCTTGCAAAAGCAGGATTTATTAAAACTTGAGGGCTGGCAAGAAAAAAGGGCGGACAATCTCATCAAGGCAATCAACAACACCAAGCACGCCCCACTGTGGCGCTTTCTCTGCGCTTTGGGCATTGAGCATGTTGGTAGGGGGGCGAGCCAAATGTTAGCCAACGCCTTTGGGCTAGAGATCTTTAGCAAGACCTATGAAGAGATCAAAGAGCTAAAAGGGTTTGGTAAACACTCAAGCAAAAATGATAGGAGCAAAATCGCCCACTCTTTTGTGGAGTGGATGCGCAAAAATAAAGCCTTGGTTGAGGTGCTTTTAAGCCACATCGCCCCCACCCCGCCCCACGCCCTACCCTTAAGTGCCCCGAGTGTGGGTGGGTTTTTTGTGGGTAAAAATGTGGTGCTGACAGGCACTTTAAGCCGCCCAAGGGCTCAAATTTGCCAAGAACTCGAGCGCCAAGGCGCACACATCCAAACGGGCGTTACTAAGAACACCGACTACCTCATTTGTGGCGCAAACCCCGGCTCGAAACTCACAAAGGCACAAAGCCTAGGGGTGCAGACCTTAGATGAAAAGGCACTCCTAAGCCACTTAGACCAACCGGACTAATGGCTATTTCCAGCCTTGCAAGCTTTTAGGAGTGTGGCTAGTCTTGGTGTATCCTGCCCTAGTGCGAGCAGCCACACCCGCCCCCGCAACATTGTTTGCTAGAGGGCTGGCCCTTGAGCACTTCTTGCTCTGTGGCTTCTCTTAGCCCTAAGAGCGTAAATTGAAAACTTAGCTCTTTGCCGGCTAAAGGGTGGTTGTAGTCGATCATCACCATATGATCGCTAAAGTCTTTCACGCTCACTTGCACACTCTCTTGGTTTTCGCCCTGCCCGAACAAGGTCATGCCCCTTTGCAGTTCAATGCCTTCAAATTGATCTCTGGGCACTTCTTGCAGATAGTCGGTGCGGTATTCGCCATAGGCATCGTGAGGTGGGATGACAATATTCAAGGTTTGCCCCACCTGTGCTTGCTGCACTGCCTTTTCAAGCCCCACAATCACTTGCCCAGCCCCCATTAAAAACTCTAAGGGCTTTTTGCCTATGTTGGAGTCGAGCACTTCTTGGGTGGCGTGGTCGCGCACTTCGTATTCAATGATCGCAACTTGGTTTTGCATGTTTGTCCTTTCTTATAAACTGGGGAGTTATTTTAGCGTTTTTTAGACTTTTCGTCTAAAAGATTTTGCGCCTCTTTGCCCTGATCGCTCTTAGGGTAGAGTTTGGCGACTGATTGCAAGAATTTTTTATAGTTGGCGTGATCTTTGAGGTTTTTAAACGCCCAAGCAGTGTGGTAGAGTAAAATAGGCATGTAGTTGACTTTGTCGTCAAGCATTGCGCTTTTTTTGTAAAAGGCAATGGCGGATTGGTAAGCTTTATTAAAATAGGCCGACTCGCCTGCCATGTATTCGTGGTAAGCGGGCTTAAAGGGCAGACTAGCCAGCCACGCAAAGCGTTCCTCTGCCTCTTTGTAGCGTTTTTGCTTAAAGAGTTCGCGTGCCTCTTTAGCAATCTTTTCTTTCTGTGTTGGGTCTTTGTTAAAGGCCGACTCTTTTTTAGCTTTTAACATTTGGACTTGTAAAGATGCTAATTCTCTAAGCTTCTTGTTGTTAGCGTTGGCTTGGATATCTATGGATTTTTGGAGGTTTTGTAATTTAGTGGCAAAGTCAGTGCGCATGTTCTCTAATAATTTTTGGGTATCGGCGTTTTTTTTCTCAAAATTGGCTAAAGCTTCTTGGTTGGCTTGGATTTGGGTTTTTAAAGTGTCGATGAGTTGGGCTTGTTGCTTGATTAAATCCGCTTGTGCATCTTGGGTGTTTTTTAAGGCTTTTAGGTTGTCGCTGTGGGTAGCTAGGGTGCTCGTGGCCTTTTTAAGCCTTAGCCCTTGTCCCTCTACAAGGCTTTTTAAGCCCTCCTGCCCTTGTAGTAGACTAGAAGTCTGCCCTTTGAGCGTGGCTAAAATGTCGCCTAGGTTTTTGTTGCTACTTTGTAAGGTTTTTAGCTCCTGCTTAGTCGCCCCGCTTTGCAACTCAAAGGCGGAAGGCTCGGCGCATAAAAGCCCCCCCACCAACAAAAGCGAAAAACGCACTAATCCACGACCTTAATGTCCACACGGCGGTTTTTGCGGTAGCACGCTTTTGTTTTTTCTTGGCAAATAGGCTTGGTTTCCCCAAAGCTCACCACTTTAATATCGTCTGCGCTAATGCCCTTGATTGTGAGGACTTCTTTTACGCTCAAGCCCCGTTTATTGCCCAGAGCAAAATTATATTCGCCCGTGCCAAACTCATCAGTGTTGCCCTCTAAGAGCACTTTCATGCCATATTCTTGGATTTTTTTCACGGCTTCGTCGATCGCGCTTTGCATGTCTTCGCGCACATTGTATTTGTCAAAGTCAAAGTACACTTGCCCAACAATTGTGCCACTCTCTACATGGGGTTTGGGGGGTTCGGGTTTTTCTATGGGATTGGATTGGACTTCTTCTTTAGGCACGGTGTGCTCTTCAGATGGGGGAGTAGGCTTTGGAGCTGCTTGTTGGGCTTGTGGGGCGGGTTTTGGTGTAGGTGCCACTTCACTTTTGTGATTGCTAGCACACCCCGTCATTAATGCGCACGCTAAAGCTACACTGGCTAAAAACCACTTCTTCATAAAACTCCTTCGTATTTGTTTAATAGACAAAACAAAACTCGATTATACACCCTGCTTTTTTAATGGGACTTAAACAACTACCAATCGAAGGATTGGACATTGGTATTTTCCAGCGGAAATAAGTAACTTTGGTTGTTTTCTAATAAAATCACACCCAAAGCGTTTTGTGCCGCTGCTTTTTTGATAAACATCACCACCTTGCCGTCTTTAGAAAATCGAGGCATTTGGTTCACCCCACTGGCAGTTAAATGGCGGACATAGTCGCCTTTAAGGCTGATTAAGTGTAAATTAAAGGGGCTTTGTCCATTAGCGTCCCTTTCTTCTCGGCTCACATAGACAATATAATCTCCAAAAGAGGCGACTGAGTCATTGTTTTTAGAGGAAAAGACCACTTGCTCTACAGGTGCATTAAGACGCAGTTTTTTAAGGTAGATGTTAGGATAACCCGAGCGGTCCGACACAAAAACCATCGCCTTCTCATTTTCGACAAAATTTCCTAAAACATCGATCCCGCTGTAAGAAGTTAGGCGTTTTAATTCTTTGTTCTTTGTGTCGTAAAGGTAAATGTCTGTTTGCCCTCTAGGAGCTAGAGAGAGCAGTAACTTACGCCCATCCGCACTCACGCTAGACACGGCTGCCATGCCTTGACTTTGGGTAATCACTTTGCTAGTCCCCGTGTGGATATTATATTTAATGATCGTGGGCTGGCGCAGATACTGGGTGTAGTAGATTGCGCTTTGCTCGGCATTCGCCCATTTGGGGAAGACATTGAGTAGGTTATTTTTGATGATCTCTTGTTGGTAGGTCAGCGTGTAATCGGCGAGCACAATGCTAGTAACCCCGGGGCTTAAGAACTTAGAGAACACCACCATGCGCGCCATCCAATCAATGGGGGCGGCTTTGACTAGGTTGTTTGCGTCTATGGCGATTTTATGGGCAATGAAAGGGTAGAGCTCTTTGGTGTTGAATTGGTAGTTTTTATTGCTCTGCACCTCTTTTGTGTTGGCGTTGTAAAGCTTGGCGTTGATGGCATTGGGCTGGCTTGCTTGCAGCTGCACCACGAGTTGCACCCCCTGCGCCTCATTGGCGGGGGCGTTGAGCCCTAGAGCGTTGAAGTGCCCACTCACTTTAAGATCTGCCACCAACAAATCCGCAATCTTTCGCAAATAGGGGTTGTTGCCAGTGGTCGTAACAAGGACTTTAGGCAAGCTTTCAATGGTTTTGACAATGTCTAGGGTCGCGTCCGCCGCCCTTGAAAATCCTAAGATCAGACATATTAGCCACACAATCCGCATCATTTGTCCTTTGTTTTGAAGTTCACTTTTAAAGTGATCGCGCGCCCCTGTGGGTAAGGGGGGAAGCGTTGTTGTTGTAAATGCGCGAGCAAATTTTCAATTTGCTGGTTATACTCCCTAAAGGGCGAAAAATCCACAAGGCTAAAATGCATTTGCCCGCTGGGGTAAATGGTGATGAGCGCCCCCACGGAAGTTTTTTGATCAAAGCTCAACTTCCACTGGGAGTATAAAATTTTATAAATGGCAGTAAACCACGCCTTGTCCTCTTTGAGGGTGCTTTCCTCCTCTTTGGGGACTTGCACTTCCATTTTTTTGGCTTGTAGGGTTTTGATGTCCTCAAGCTTGGCTAGGCTCTCTTGCAGATCCTTAAATACGCTCGTGCCCGGCTTGCCAAATTGGATGTTTCTTAGCAAGTCTTGGGCTCTTTGCAAGTCCTTAGCCTCTTGGGAGTTGGTTTCAGCGGCTTGTTTATCCGGGATTGCGCTAAACATGTCTTTCACACCCAGGCCGCTATCAGCTTGGGTAGGGCTAGGGCTAGGGGGTGGGCTATCGATCAAATCCACCTGAATGGGGGGCAGAACCAAGGGAGGGACGCTCTCAGTGGGTTTTAAAAGCAGTAAACTTAAAAGCAACCCATAACACAATAGGGCCAACAAGCCACAGCCCACAAACAAAAACGCACGCATCAGGCACTTGTAACTAGAGAAACCTTGTAAAACCCCGCTTCTCTAAGGCTCTTGAGAAGATAAATGATCTTATCGTAAGTGAGGCGTTTGTCTGCCCGCACATGCACGGCCATGCTCTTGTCTAGGTGCTTGGCCCACAGATGAAACGAGTCGGCAAAATTGGCGAGCGAATAGGTGTGCTCATTGACATAAATCTTGCCCGCCAAGTCCATACGCACCTCTAAAAATTGGGTTTTTGGAGCTTTGGCGCTCTTAGAGCCATGCGGGAGTTGGATGTTTTCTTTATAGGTGATCGTGGGGGTGGCGGTCATCAAAATGGCTAAGAGCACGAGCATGATGTCCACTAAGGGGGTGATGTTGAGTTCGGGCCTATCGTTGTCCCAAACTTCAAAATCCATCATGTTCTTTTGCCATGAGAAAATCGATCTGCATTTGAGCGTATACGGACAAATCGTAAACCTTGCGCTTTAAGATCAAAAAGAACGAGTAGGCGGGGATGGCGGTTAAAATCCCCGCGGCTGTGGCAACCAAAGCCTTAGAGATCACAGGGGCGATCACATCAAAGCTCACCTGCCCACTCAAACGCCCAAAGGCTTCTAAAATCTCCACCACCGTGCCAAAGAGCCCCACAAAGGGGGCGGTGCTGGCGATGATGCTTAAAACCACGAGCCCCGTAGTGTTCTCTTTTAAAAGCTGGTTTTTCCACACCGCCAGCCACTCTTTGGTGGGCTTTTCGGGTGCGCCACTAAAGAGCATGCCTCTTAGGCGCAAGTCCTTGCGTGCGCCCGCCATGATCGCCTCTAAGGCTTGTTGTTCTCTGAAAGCATTGCTCTTAATGGAGATATATTTATAAAAAAACACCCAAAGGGTCAAAATTAGATAAAAAGAGAGCAAACCGAGTACAAATAGGGGGATGAACCCGCTTGTGGCTAAGAAGTTTTGGATCGTTGCCACGGCTACCTCAAACCATGCGCCTCGATGCGTGCGATCACGCTAGAGATCGCCAGCCGATCTGAGCTGGCGTCCTCTAAGAGTTTTTTGGCGGCATACACGGCATCATCGCCCTTAATGAAGACCGCCCCGTCTGCCAAAATATCCACGCTACCACTGCGCACCTCCACATAGCCCCAGCTAATGGCGATCAAACTCTCCTGCCCCTCCCTCATGATCTCAATCACCCCACTTTTGAGCAAGGACACCATGTTGCTATGCCCTTTGAGTACCCCAAATTCGCCCTGGGCTCCGGGCAAGGTTACCCGATCCACCTGCCCTGAGAAAATCAAGCCCTGTGGGACCACAATACTCACCGCTAATTCCATGTCTTATCCTTAAGAAGCGTTCTTTTTGCCCTCTGTTTTCATTTTTTCGTATTTCTCCACGACCTCTTGGATGTTGCCGACCATGTAAAAGGCGTTTTCGGGGATGTCATCGTATTTGCCCTCTAAAATCCCGGCAAAGCCCTCTAGGGTTTCTTTGAGCGTGACATACTTGCCCGGACTGCCCGTGAAAACCTCTGCCACAAAGAAAGGTTGGGAGAGGAATTTTTCCACTTTACGGGCACGCTCCACGATCTTTTTGTCTTCCTCAGAGAGTTCGTCCATCCCCAAAATGGCGATGATGTCTTGCAAGTCTTTATACTTTTGCAAGATTTGTTGAATCCCGGTCGCCACGCGGTAATGCTCGTCTCCGATCACCTGCGGATCTAAAATGCGTGAAGTGGAGTCGAGCGGATCGACAGCGGGGTAAATGCCCTTTTCAGCGATTTTGCGGTTTAACACCGTGGTCGCATCTAGGTGGGCAAACACAGAAGCCGGGGCGGGGTCGGTCAAGTCATCGGCGGGCACATACACGGCTTGCACGGAGGTGATCGAGCCGTTTTTGGTGGAGGTGATGCGCTCTTGCAACTTGCCCATTTCGCTAGCCAGCGTGGGCTGATAACCCACCGCTGAGGGGATACGCCCCAAGAGTGCGGACATTTCTGCCCCTGATTGGGCGTATCTAAAGATGTTGTCAATAAACATCAAAATGTCTAAGCCCTTTTCATCCCTAAAATACTCCGCCATCGTTAGCCCTGTAAAGGCGATGCGGTTTCTTGCCCCCGGGGGCTCGTTCATTTGCCCATAGCACAGGGCGACTTTATCCAACACCCCCCCCTCTTTCATTTCGTGGTAAAGGTCGTTACCCTCCCTCGTGCGCTCGCCCACGCCTGCAAACACAGAGTAACCGCTGTGTTTGTAAGCCACATTGTGGATCAGCTCCATGATGATCACGGTCTTGCCCACGCCTGCACCCCCAAAGAGCCCCACCTTACCGCCCTTAGAGTAGGGGGCGAGCAAGTCCACGACTTTAATGCCCGTTTCAAACATTTCGGTTTTGGTGCTTTGTTGTTCGAAAGCGGGGGCGTGGCGGTGGATCGCCCATTTTTGGGTGTTTTCCTCTAGGGGGGGTTGGTTGTCGATGGGCTCACCGATCACATTGAAAATCCGCCCCAAAACCCCCTCGCCCACGGGCACTTCGATCATTTTGCCCCGTGCCACGACCTTTTGCCCCCGAGTTAAGCCCTCTGTCATGTCCATCGCAATGGTGCGGACGCGATTATCCCCCAAATGGGCGGCGACCTCTAGCACCAAATGCTTTGCCTCCCCGTCAAAGTCGTAATGTACATCCAAAGCTTCGTAAATAGCAGGTAGATAGTCTTTAAAATCCACATCCACCACAGGCCCCATGACCTGAATGATTTTACCTTCCATAGTTCTCCTTTATTTGATCGCTTCCACGCCGGCGTTGATCTCCACAAGCTCGGTGGTGATCGCCTCTTGGCGGGCTTTGTTGTAAGAAATGGTGAGCGTGCGGACCAAATCCGCTGCGTTGTTCGTGGCGGTGTCCATCGCCTGCATGCGCGCGCTGTGCTCGGCAGCTAGCGAGTCTAGCAGGGCGTAATACATGTTGAAGTGGATGAACTTTCTAGCCAAAGAGTCTAAAATCACGCCCTCTTCATCATCGGGTTCAACCACAATCCCCTCGCTCTCGCTCTTAGCCTGCTCGATCTGGGTGCTAAAATCTAGGGGCAAAATCGTTTGCACCTTCATTTCTTGAGAGATCATGTTTTTAAAGCCATTATGCACAATGATGACGCTGTCGGTGAGCCCATTTAAATAGTCTTGCACGGCACTATCCACAAAGGCCGCCGCCTTGTCGGCATCGGGCGAGGAGCTCAAATCCGCTGCTTTGTCTAGTAGGTCGATCCCATTGTAGGTGAAGTAGGCGATGCCCTTTTTGCCAATGCCTCTTAAGCGCACCTTGACATTTTGGGCTTTATAGCGGTTGATGAGGCGCACCACTTCTTTGATCGTGGCGGCATTAAAACCTCCACAAAGCCCCTTGTCGGCGGTAACAAAAATAATATCGATCTTTTGCACTTCGGGCTGTTCAAGCTTTAAGAAATATTGGCTCTCAATGCTCTTTAGCCCCCTTGTTTTGATCTTGGCGCAAATGTCGGCAAAGACTTCGTTCAATTTATTGGCAAACACCTTTGAGCGGCGCGCCACTTCCTCGGTTTTTTTGAGCTTAGAAGTGGAGACGAGCTTCATAGCCCTCGTAGTCTTTTGCGTGTTCTTGACGCTAGCGATTTTCTTTCTAATGTCCTTTAAATTACCGCCCATGCCCTACCCCTAGAGAGAAAAGCCTAGCTTAAATTCTTCAATGGCGACTTTAAGCATCGCCTCTAAGTCTTTGTCTAAAGCCTTTTTGGTGCGGATGTCCTCGAGGATATTGGGGTATTTGGACTCCAAGAAGGGATAGAGGCTAGATTCAAAATCCACGACTTTTTAGCCGGAATGTCGTCTAAAAAGCCCTTGACCCCCGCATAAATCATCACAATTTGCTTTTCAATGGGCAGGGGCGAATAGGGGGGTTGTTTCAACACCTCCACCATGCGCTGTCCCCTCTCTAGCTGTTTGCGGCTGGCCTCATCCAAGTCGCTGGCAAACTGCGAGAAGGCTTGCAATTCTCTGTATTGTGCCAAATCTAGGCGCAAGGTGCCGGCGACTTGCTTTGTGCCTTTGATTTGGGCTGCCCCGCCCACACGCGACACAGACAAGCCCACATTGATCGCGGGGCGGATACCAGAGTAGAAAAGATCGGTTTCTAAGAAAATCTGCCCGTCTGTGATAGAAATTACATTTGTAGGGATATACGCCGACACATCGCCCGCTTGGGTTTCAATGATGGGCAGAGCCGTGAGCGAGCCCGCACCCCGATCATCGCTCATTTTAGCGGCGCGCTCTAAAAGGCGGGAGTGGATGTAGAACACATCCCCGGGGAAGGCCTCACGCCCGGGGGGGCGGCGTAAGATCAAAGAGATTTCGCGGTAAGCCACGGCGTGCTTACTCAAGTCATCATAGATAATTAAAGCGTGCCGCCCTTGATCTCTAAAATATTCCCCGATGGTAACACCGGCATAAGGGGCGAGGTATTGCATGGCTGGCGAATCGGAGGCGGGGGCATTGACCACCACGCTATACTCCATCGCCCCATATTCCTCTAATTTACGCACCACCTGCGCGACCGTGGATTCTTTCTGCCCGATCGCCACATAGATACAGATCACATTTTGGTCTTTTTGGTTGATGATCGTGTCTATGGCAACCGTGGTTTTGCCGGTTTGCTTGTCCCCGATGATCAGCTCTCTTTGCCCCCGCCCGATGGGCACTAAGGCATCGATGGCTTTAATGCCTGTTTGTAGGGGCTCATGCACAGATTTACGATCCATGATCCCCGGGGCTTTCTGCTCCACGAATCTAAAGGTGTCTGCCTCAATCGCTCCCCGCCCGTCAATGGGCTCGCCCAAAGTGTTGATGACCCGCCCCACCACGGCATCGCCCACGGGGACTTTCATGAGTTGTTTGGTGCGCTTAACGGAAGTGCCCTCTTTGATGTTTCTGCCCCCACCTAGCACAATCACCCCGATACAGCCCTCTTCAAGGTTAGAGGCAAGCCCCTTATCGCCCGTGTCAAACTCCACGACCTCGTAAGACATCACATCTTTAAGCCCATAGACTTTTGCCACGCCATCGGCGTAGGCGATGACCCGCCCTACTTGGGTGATGTTGATGTCGGGGGTGAAGTTTTCGATCCGCTCTTTGATGATCGCGCTGATTTCTTCGGCTTTTAGTTTTAACATTTTCTCTCCTTTGTGTTAAACGGCTTGTAAGATGTGCTGTCTAAGCTGGTTGAAGTAGTTTTCTTTGTAGAAGGCGATCTCGGTTTCCAAATCGGGGATCACCAAGCGCACACCCTCTCTATCTTGGTGTAGGGTTTTGAGCCTTAAAGAGATGTTGAAGTGGGCGGATACATGCTTAGAAAGCTCTTGCACTTCCTCTGGGGCTAAATCTTTATCGCTGTAAAGGTAGCCTTGGTAGATGTTCTGTGCCCTTTGGGCCTGGGAGCGCAAAGAATTATAAATAAGGGGGAGGAGGTTGAGCCGTTTATGCAAAACCAATAAGCAGATCAAGTTGTGCAACTTGCCCTCTTTATCCTCTAAAAAGCGTTCTAACACCTCTTGTTTGAGGCTATCGGGGTAGTGGGGGGAGTTGATGAGCTCTAAAAAATCGGGGTGGCTATATAGGGCGCATAGGGCTTCTAGCACCTCCATGGCTTGGGTGAACTCCTCAGAGCTTAGGGCTTGGCGCAGGGCTTGGGTGTATTTGGCGGCGATGAGCTCTAACATGGGGCGACTTTATTGTGGATTAAGTGCATGTAAGTGGGGGCGTCAAACTCAGCTTTAGCCCCCTCAAAGAGTTCGTTTAAGACCTCGGCGATCGCTTCGGCTTGCATGCGCTCGTTTTCTTTCTCTTGCATGGCTTGGTGGTTTTTAATCAACTTTTCAATCGTGACTTTAGACTGCTGGTCGAACTTTTGGGTGAGCAAATACGCCTCTTGTTTGGCGTTGGAGAGGATTTGGGTGGCTTGTTGCTTGGCTTCCTCTAGGGCTTTTAGCGCTTGTTCCTTTTGTTCTTTGGCAGCTTGGCGTTCCTCTTGGAGTTGCTCTAGGTTTTTAGAGATTCTTGCGCACCTTGCGGCTAAAATGTTTTTAAAGGTGTTGCCCGTGAGATACCACAAAATCCCCATGAACAAAAGGAAATTGAGGATCCGCATCACAATGTCCGTATGCCCCAAAGGCGTAGCCCCCGCCACGCTCCCAAAAACTAAAACCCCGAGCAAAACGCGCTGTAACAAAGTCAACCTTAAATTTGAGATATTTTCAGTTTCAACAAAGCCTCTAAAGTGGGCAAATCATGGGCTAATTGTAATTTCAAGTTACTTTTACTTTCCTTTAATGCATTGTTGGCTTCTTCGGCTTGTTTTTCTAGCTCTTTCTCTTTTTGCGCCACGACCGACTCATAATTCGCTCGTGCATCGTAGAGTGCGTCCTGCACGATTTTATCCGCTTGCACCCGTGCCTCTTTTAAAATATTTTGGGCTTCTTGATGGTGCATGGCTGTCTCGCTGTGGAGCTGATCTATATTGCGTTTGTCTTTTGCCATGGACTCCTGGCGCTCATCCATATATGCCAACAAGGGTTGGTACACCCACGAATTAAGCAAGACCAATAAGGCAAGGAAAGTGATAAACACCACAGCCATTAGGTAGACATTGATCGAAATGCTCATGCGCCAAATCCTTTGGTTGTAAAAAGCCTCCATTCTAGCACACTTAAGCTTTTAGGTGGCTTTAGCGTTGGGAGTAATAAACTTGCCCCTCTATCTCTAGCCCACCATCGGGGCGCATTGTGGCTTGAGATAGGGGGATTAATCCGCTTTCATGCTTAAAGAATTGCTTAGAGTGGGTGCGCTCAAAGTCGATTTTGTAGGCTTTAAAAATCTTTGCCCAAGTGGGGGGGTGTTCTAAACCCTTTAAAAACGCTTGCAACACTTCTTTGGCGCATACAGCTAGAGCGGCGTATTTGTCCGTACAAATATTTAGCCCGATCCCACAAATGACGATGTCCTTATGGATTTGGCTCATCACCCCACCCACTTTTGCCTCCCCCACATACAAGTCGTTAGGCCATTTGAGCCACACTTCTTTATGCCCTAAGCCGTGCAAGGTTTGTTTAAACAGATAGCCAAAGTATAGACTCAAACTTTGCTTAGGGGTACTCGTGTCTATCGTGCAAGCAAAAGAGAAGGTCAACGCCTCCTCAACGCTCTCCCACACTTGCCCGCGGCTACCTATGCCTGCGCTTTGTTGTTTTGCCCACACACAAATGGGGGGGGTTAGACTCTTGGCTCTGATCTGCTCGACTAAATAAATTTGCGTGGATGGTAGACTCTCAAACTCTAAAACTTGCACTAGGCTAAAATGTCCCCGACTTTGAGGCGTTTACCGCTCAAATATGCCTTAGCCCCGACTTTTTGCTTGCCGGGGGCTTGTAGCTGTGCGATCTTTAGCGCGCCTTTAGCGCACCCCACCGATACCCCCTCGTCATCTATGGTTAAAATTTTGCCTTCCTTGTGTTGTTCTGCCGTGCTTAAAAGCTCAATGCCAAAGAGTTTGAGCCCGCTGTTTAAAAACACCCCCGGCCATGGGTAGTAGGCAAGGTATTTTAAATAGACTTGGCGGGCATTGCTAAAATCCACCAAGCCATCGGCTTTACTGATTTTCTTGCAATAGCTGGCTTGGCTGTGATCTTGGGGCGTGGGGGTGATATTTTTAAAGTTTTTAAGCACGCTCGCCATAAGCTTGGCCCCCAAGAGGGCTAGCCTTGCGCCCAAATCTTGCAAGTTGTGATCCCTATCCTTTTCAAACGAAGCCACGCCCAAAATATCTCCCGTATCCATGTGTGCGTCCATTAAAATCACGCTCACGCCAAAGGTTTTTAAGTCGTGCAAAATCATTTCTTGCAGGGGGCTTGCCCCTCGAAATTGGGGCAAGATCGAGCCGTGCAAATTCAAACATGGGGCTAAGTCTAGCAAAGCTTGGGGCAAAATCTTGCCATACGCCACAACCACGATTTTGTCGGGTTTTAAAGCAGCAATGGCTTGCAAAGCTTCTTCATCAAGTTTGTTTGGCTCTAAAATGGGGATATGGGGGTGGTTTTCTAAAATAAAGGTCTTGGTTGCGCTGTCCTTGGGGGTGTGGTGGCGGCCAAAGGGTTTACTAGGCTGCGTAACAAGCCCGACAATCTCAACGCCCTCTAAGATGAGCTGTTGCAACACCACGCGGGCGAACACTGGCACTCCCATGAACAAAACACGCATCTTCTAAACTTAAAGTGTAAAGTGATCTAATGCCCTTTCTCAGATGGCTAAGGCACACAAGATATTTAGCTGCTCTGCTGTGTTCCCACCCTGAAGCGTTGTCTAAAAACCTCATTGCATAGGTCTAAGAAAAGGCGAGTGGGATTGTCTTATATGTTTGCTTACATTTTGATAAAATGGCTAAAAGGTTTTAAGGGCGTTGATGAAAAGACTTTACATGTGGGTGTTTGTGGTTGTGGTGTTGGGCTCTTTGGCAGGCTGCACAGGCAATCGGGAGCAATTACAACGCTTTGATCAGATTTATTACAACGGCGCACAATTCTCCAATGCTTACTTGTTTTCCAAAAAAATGGCTAAAAAGGACCATAGTAACGCTTTGTTATGGGATTTGCAACAGGGCATGAGTGCTTTAATGGCAGGACAATACACCAACTCGATAAAAGCCTTTAATGTCGCTGAGTTGCGCTACGACCGCCACCGTAATCTCTTTGGCCGATCTTTGGGTAATGTGGGGGCAGTGTTGGTGAACGACAATGTTAGGGCTTATACGGGCAATGTCTATGAGAGCGTGTTACTCAATTACTACAAGGCTATCGATTATCTTTTATTGCAAGACCCAAAAGATGCACGGGTGGAGTTTAACCGCGCCAACGACCGCCAACGACGGGCTAAAGAGTTTTACAATAAAGAGATCCGCAAGGCGGTTGAGAAAATGCAACAGCGAGGCTCAAACCGCCTAAGTGCTGAACAATCCAATAACCAAGTGCAAGAAATCTTAAACAATGAATATTCTAATTTGGATGATTTTTACGCCTACAACGACTTGATTAACCCCGTGGTGTCCTATCTCTCTGGGCTGTTTTTTGTGGAGAACAACGATTTAAGCAAGGGGCTAGACTACCTAAAAGAAGCCTACGGCATCAGCCACTCCACCACCATAGGCGAGGATTTGATCTTTTTTAATCACCCCACCTCTGCCCACTTCACATGGGTTTTCATAGAAGACGGACAGCAAGCGACAAAAAAAGAATTTAAGATCAATATCCCCTTGCCCTTGCCTAATGGGATTTACGATGCGAGTTTAGCTCTACCACAACTCAAAGAAGGCGTAGATTTCCACAGCACTTTTGCTCTGCGGGTGGGACAAAAACAGCGCAACTTTGAACCGCTGCTACTCTTGGATGCACTCATTGCCAGCGAATTTAAAAAACAATTGCCCTACATCCTCACAAGGGCAATCACCTCAACCGCCCTTAAAGTGGGGCTTGAAGCGGTTTCTAACCAATACTTAGGCGTGTTAGGAGGGCTGTTTTCTTCCATTTATGCGGCGGCGAGCACCTCAGCTGACATCCGCTCTTCTGCAGTTTTTCCCCACAAGTTTTACATTGTGCGCCTAAGGAACACCCACAAACACACAATCCACATTTTAGCCGATGGACAAGATATTTATAATTTTAGACTCGTTGTGTGTAGTCCTAATATCCTCTTACAGCCCAATACTTACTGCACTAACCGAGACCATGTCTTTTACATCCGGAGTTTCTCTAATCTTAGCCTTGTGCGGGCTTTGTGGTAAAATGTGCTAGAATAGAGCTTTTATAAGGAGTTTACATGTTAAAAAAGCCGTGGATCTTATTGGGTTTGCCCTTGTTCTTACAAGCTGTGCCCCATTGGTATGAGAACACCCCCAACAAGCCTCAGTTTTTCTATGGCAGTGGTTCGGGCAACACTAGGGAAGCCGCCAAAGAAAAGGCCCTAAACGATTTAGCTAGCAATATCTCTGTGCATGTGTCTTCGCAAACCACCAGCACCACCACTAGAAACAACAATAAACTAGATAAAAAAGCCAGCCAACACATTAAGTTAGTGGTCGATTCGCTCAAATTGGTCCATGTTGACACAGATAAACAAGAGTGCCAAAAAGGCGTGTGTTACACTAGGGTGGTCATGGACAAAAACATGTTTTTAAACTTGCTCTCAAAACGCTACGCCGACCTTTACAACACTTTAAGCCCCTTTAAACCCACGCAAGGCTGCCATGGGATTTTTATCCGTGAAAAACAGCAAATCCAAACCCTCTTAGACAAAATGACTCCCTTGCAAGAGATTTTAAACGCCTATGGGCGTTCTTCAGCCCCCCTCACTTCTTATAAGGAGCTCATCAAGGCCAATAGCCCTAAACCCAAGGCGCAGATTGTTTTTGCTAATGGAGCGGATGGGGAAATCGCCGATGTGCTTATGGGGCAATATGCCCGTTTTGTGCGCCAAACCACTGCCCCGGGCTTTTACAGCATAGACAATAAAATTTTCACCAGCGAGGGTAATGGGTTGTTTCACATCGGCTTAGACATCAACATTAAAAATTGCCAAGGGGACATCATCTACTCCAAGCATCTAAATGCCGATCAGCATAGCCGTGGGTTTGCCATCGAGCGCATTAAAGCCCAAGTCTTTAAACAGCTCAAAAACTACCAAAGCGGCACGGGTGCAGGCACAGCCGATGTCAATTCGGACAACATAGAGTTTTAGGGGGTAGCTCTCCAATTAATGAGCCGCTTTTCAAGAATTGTAGGTAGAGGGCGTGGTTTTCAAGCAGTAGGTTGTGGGCGTTTTTCTCGTGGTGTAGGTGGTAAGCTAGGGCGCAAAACTTAAGAGGTTTTAGCGTGCCGTGGTTAAAGAGAAAACGGGCGACAAACTCGCTATCCTCGCGCCCCCAGCTTTCAAATTTTTCATTAAAGCCCTCAATCGCTAAACAATCTTGTTTACTAAAACTCATGTTGCAACTACGCACGCCTGCCACACTTGTGTATCTAAGACTCTCTAGCTCTCTTTGGGGTTTAAAAGCAAGCACCCCCCTTGTAGTAAAACATTAGGTCGGGCAAAGTGCATGTGATCGGCGATGAACATGGGGGATAAGATGGTGTCCGTATCGATGATAATAATATACTCTCCGCACGCTTCTTTAATAGCGTTGTTGCGGTTCTTGGTAGCCCTAAAGCCCAAGTCCTCTTGCCACACATGCTTTAAGAGTAGATTCTTTTGGGCAAAAAGAGGGCGGTAGCTTTCAATGAGGGCTTGAGTGTCCCCCCCATCATCAGCAATCAGCACTTCGTTAGGCAAACAAGCGAGATTCAACACCGAATCTAACACCATTTTGAGGTGTTGTTCTTGATTATAAGTGGTGATGATTAAGGATACACTCTTAAAGTGGATATTTCTAAAAAAGTGCAATGCAACCACTCATGTTTATTTTTTCGTCAATTATAAGGGAATTAAAGCTATAATTATAGCTAATTTTGTTGTAAAAAGGGTGTTTGTTATGAATCAGGAATTAGAGTTTCTAGGTAGCCAAAGCGAGTCCAAAGAGTTTCAGGACTATATGCAAGAGTATATGCAAACCGAAGAGGTGGAGCAAAAAGGCGCGCTTAGGGAGGGTGTGATCGTTTCAATCAACGGGCAAGAGGGCTATGCGATGGTGAGCGTGGGGGGCAAAACAGAGGGGCGTTTGCCTTTGAGTGAGATTGGGGATGCTCAAGGGGGGCTACTCTTTGGGATGAACGACACGATCCAAGTCTATGTGTCCCAAAAAGGGGAGCGCCCCAGCGTGTCTTACAAGCGGGCGTTGGCGTTTGTCAAAAACCAAGAAAAAATCCAAGCTTTGGGGGCGGATTTTAAAGATAAAGTCGTGGATGGCAGGGTTACTAGGGAGAATAAGGGCGGTTACATTGTCGTAGACAATGAGGGCGTGGAGTATTTTCTCTCTAAGACGCAATCTTCTTTAAAGCGAGATGCCAAGCACATAGGCAAGCACATTAAAGCTTGTATCACCGCCATTGACCCCGAAAACGCTTCGATCTCCATCTCACGCAAACGCTTCTTTGATGTTTACAGCAAATACCAACACGAGCAATCCCAAAAACTCGTGGAATCGGGTGCGATCTACACCGGCGTGGTCAAAAGTGTAACGAGTTTTGGCGTGTTTGTGGAAGTGGAGGGGGTGGAAGGCTTGGTGCATTACACCGAGATCACGCACAGAGGTTCTACAAACCCCGCCAGACACTTTAAAGAGGGCGATGTGGTGCAGGTGAAAGCCTTGTCTTACGATGAAAAGAAAAAACGCCTGCTTCTCTCCATCAAAGCCGCAACGGAAGACCCTTGGGAAGAGATCCAAACAAAATTAAAAGTCGGTTACGCCATTAAAGTCGTGGTGAGCAACATTGAAAACTACGGCGTGTTCGTGGATATTGGCAACGACATAGAGGGCTTTTTACACATCTCAGAGATCTCTTGGAACAAAGATGTCAAGCACCCTAGCGACTATTTAGAACTCAACCAAGAAATTGATGTCAAAATTATAGAAATTGACAGTAAAAACCGCCGCTTAAGGGTGTCTTTAAAACAGCTCTCCGACAAACCCTTTAACGAATTTGTGTCTAAACACCGAGTCGGCGAAGTGATCGAGGGTAAGGTTGCGACACTCACAGATTTTGGGGCGTTTGTGAACTTGGGAGGCGTGGATGGCTTGTTGCACAACAAAGATGCGTTTTGGGAGCAGGATCAAAAATGCAAAGACCATTTTAAAGTTGGGGATGTGGTGAAAACCAAAATCTTAAAAATTGACAAAGACAGCGAAAAAATCTCTTTAGAAATGAAATATTCTCAGCCCTCTCCCACAGAAACCTTTAGCCAAAAGCACCGCGTGGGTGATGTGATCGAGGGCAAAATCGTGGGGATGAAGGATTTTGGGATTTTTGTGAATGTAGAGGGCGTCGATGTTTTCATCAAAGCCGAGGATCTCTACCCCTTGAAAAAAGAGGAACTCAAAATGGGGGACATGGTGGCAAGCGCGGTTGTAGCGATTGAAAAGAGCAATAATCGGGTGCGTGCGAGTGTGCGCCGCCTAGAGCGTAAGAGAGAGCAAGATCGGCTCCACACCTTCAACGCCGGCGACACCAAAATGACGCTAGGGGACAAACTCAGCGGCAAGTTCTAATTTAAGCGATGAGAATTGCCAAATTTCGTGCGTTTGTGCTGTGGTTTGTGGTGGCGGTGGCCCTATGTGTGGCGGGCTTTTTGGGCTATAAAATGTATCTGTCTAAACACCACGAAGAACATCACACAGAACATGAGGAACATAAAATCAGCAAAGAGCACACAGCGGATGCCCACGCCCAAACCCTAGATCTAGATCAAGGGCAAGAGCTCAAGGGGATGTTCATCCAGTCTTTACACGAAACACAACACCACACAACCTCAGAAAAGGACAGCCTTTTTCTCTACCCTTCTTTGGAAAAGAAAGTTGATATTGAGTTTTTAGAAAGCACCCCAACTCGTAAAATCCTAGTGAAAAATTTAGACAGCTATAAACTCTTTTGTTTGCGCGAGATTTTAAAGACCGAGCACATTGACTTTGCCTTGGATAAAAAGAAAGCCAGAACGACATTAATCATTTATTTACCCAACGCCACGACACAATTTTTAAAAGACTTGAAGTATTACCAAATCCCCTATCAACTTGACTAAGGAAGTGCCATGCCAAAAATTGCCATTTGCGACCCTATCCATGAAAGAGGGTTAGCCCTTTTATACGAACAGATGGATTTAGAGATACAAGACCTTTCCACGCTTGAAAAGCCCTCCTTATCCGAAGCGATTAAAGACATCGACGCGCTCATCACAAGAAGCATGACCGCTATCAACGCTAATTTACTCGCCCACGCCACGAAGTTAAAAGCCATTGTGCGCGCGGGTGTAGGCGTGGACAATGTGGACATTGACCTGTGCTCGCAAAAGGGCATTGTGGTGATGAATGTCCCCACCGCCAACACGATCGCCGCCGTAGAGCTCACCATGGCGCACATGTTAAACGCCGTGCGCCGCTTGCCCGGGGCAAACACACAACTCAAACACGAACACCTATGGAAGCGAGAGGATTGGTATGGAACAGAGCTTTATGGCAAGAAACTAGGCATCATCGGCTTTGGCAACATCGGTTCAAGGGTGGGGGTTAGGGCTTTGGCTTTTGGCATGGAGGTTATCACCTACGACCCCTACATCCCCAAGTCCAAAGCCGCCGACTTAGGCGTGCTTTACACGAAGGATTTTAAAGACATTTTAGCGTGCGACATCATCACCATCCACACCCCCAAGAACAAGGAAACGATCAACATCATCGGCCAAGAGCAGATCGCCCAAATGAAAGAGGGCGTGATTTTAATCAACTGCGCTAGAGGTGGGCTTTACAATGAAGAAGCCCTATATGCAGCCTTAAAGTCTAAAAAAGTGCGCTGGCTTGGCATGGATGTTTTTAGCAAAGAGCCAGGCACAAAGAACCCCCTTTTAGAGCTAGACAATGTCTATGTAACGCCGCACATCGGGGCAAACACCTACGAGTCGCAAGAGCAGATCGCCAAAGAAGCTGCCCAAGCGGTGATCGAAGCCTTAAGGGGGAGCAGCTACCCCAACGCCCTAAACATCCCCATCCAAGACAACATCGCTCCTTACGCCAAGCCCTATTTACAGCTCGCCCAAAAGCTCGGTTTCTTCTGCGCCCAGGTGCATAAGGGGGCGTGGAGCGCGCTAGAACTCACCCTAGCCGGCTCCATCTGTGAATATGGCAATTCCTTACTCACCTTCGCCCTAATGGGGCTATTAAAGCCCAGCCTAGGCGATAAAATCAACTATGTCAACGCCCCCCATGTCGCCAGTGAGCGCAACATCCACTTAACCACCAAGACCCTAGAAGACGCAACCCCGTATACAAATCTCATCACTTTGCAATTAAGTGCGCCGGGTTATAGCACCCAAATCAGCGCCACCGCCTTTAGCGACGACATTTTAAAAATCACCAACATAGACGGCTTTGAAATGGATGTTAAGCCGCAAGGCACGATGATTTTATTTAAAAACACCGACAAGCCCGGGGTGATCGGCAATGTGGGGCACACCCTAGCCAAGCACAACATCAACATCGCCGACTTTAGGCTGGGGCGCAACGCCAAGGCTGAGGCTCTAGCGGCGATCCTCGTGGATGCACCCATTGGCCCTAATATCCTACACGACCTGCAGGAAGTCCCCCACTGCCTAGGCGTGTCCGTGGTTTCTATCTAGTTGCAAGAGCTCATCGCTAAACTTAAAGAGCGGGGGGATTTGCGGGTGTTTGACACACCCCTAGACATTTGCTTAGAAATCCCGCACATCGCCTACATTGAGGTTAAAAAGCCCAAAGGCGGGCAGGCGTTGTTATTCACACAGCCAAAAAGGGGCGACACGCCCTTAGAAATCCCCGTTTTAATGAATGTCTTTGGTGCAAAAGAGCGTCTAGAGTTCATCCTCAACCGCTCCATTGAGGACTGCCAAGCGCAACTAGAAAGCCTACTAAATTTACAAAAACCTAAAAGTTTTAAAGACTTCTTAGGGCTGGCTAAAAACCTCTACAGCCTGCGCTTTAGCCTGCCTAAAATCTCTAAAACCCCCCCAAAAAGGCAAGTTTTTGAGGGCGCACAAGTGGATTTAAATAAGCTGCCTATCCTCACCACTTGGGAGCACGATGCCGCCCCCTTCATCACTATGGGGCAGATTTACACCCAAAGCCTAGACAAGAAACACCACAATTTAGGGCTTTACCGCCTGCAGGTGCAGGGCAAAAACCGCCTCGGCCTGCACTGGCAAATCCATAAAGACTCGAACCACTTCTTCCACGCCTACAAAGAGGCGGGGATGAAAATGCCCGTGAGCGTGGCGATCGGTGGGGACGCATTGTATGCGTGGTGCGGGCAAGCCCCCCTGCCCTATGGAGTCTTTGAGCTTGCCTTGTATGGCTTGATTCGGGGCAAATGCGCCCAGCTTATGCCCTGCCTCACAAACCCCCTTGCTGTGCCCCTAGACGCAGATATTGTGCTTGAGGGGTGGGTAGATACAAGCCGCTTAGAAATGGAGGGACCCTTTGGCGATCACACGGGTTTTTACACCCCCAAAGAGCCCTACCCCGTGCTCGAAGTGCAAGCCATGCACCTTAAAGACAAGCTCGTTTATTTAGCCAGCGTGGTGGGCAAGCCCCCCCTAGAGGACAAGTATATGGGCTACTTCACCGAAAGGCTGTTTTTGCCTCTGCTTAAAAAAAGCGCACAAGGGCTAATAGATTATCACATGCCCGAAAATGGGGTGTTTCATAATCTCATCCTAGCCCAAATTGCGCCCAGCTACCCGGGTCACGCCCACCAAATCATGCACCACTTTTGGGGCACGGGGCAAATGAGTTTTGTTAAACACGCTATTTTTGTCGGTAAAAACGCGCCCAAACTCACAAACTACCCCGCCCTCTTTGCCCACATTTTAGACCACCTTGATTTACACCAAAGCCTACTTTCTTGTGGTGTGTGCGATGCCCTCGATCACGCCAGCCCCACTTACGCCTTTGGGGGCAAGTTAGGGCTAGTGGCTTTAGAGCCCACCCCGCACCCCAAAACCCCCCTAGAAGAGCCTGAGCTCTTAGCCCGCCTACAAGCTTTAATGCCCCAAGTGCAAAATTTAAAGCAATACGGGCTAGAGAGCAAAAACCCCATTGCAATCGTGGGTATAGAAAAGACCACCCCCCTAGTGCCCCTTTTTAAAAACTTAGAACCCTTAGCCCCCCATGTGAGCGCGCTCATTTTTGTGGATAGCCATAAGAACGACTTAAATAACCCCTACATGCTCCTTTGGCGAGTGGTGAATAACATAGACGCCAAGCGCGACATTTGGCTAAAGCCGCCCCTAATCTGCATAGATGCGACCGACAAGGGCGCACTAGAGGGGCATACTAGGGAGTGGCCTAAAGAAACTAATTGTTCCTTAAGCGTGCTAGAGAGCCTCGCAAGTAGGGGGCTAATCCCGCCTTTAAGCGACCCACTTTATGAGAAATACCACATTTACCACTCCTCGAAAGGCTAACATGCAGCAACGCCTCGCAAGCCTAATCGAGCGCATTGAAAAAGCCCGCCTCGCCTACAGCCCACACCATGTCGTGCAATTAGTGGCGGTGTCTAAATACGCCAGCCTAGAGCAGGTGCAAGAGCTTTATGCCTGTGGACAGCGTGCCTTTGGGGAGAACTATATTCAAGAATTTGGGCGCAAAGTCAGCGCACTCAAAGACTTGCCCCTAGAGTGGCACATGCTAGGTCCTTTGCAACACAATAAAATCAACAAACTACTAGAGCTAAAGCCTGTGTTGCTGCATAGCCTGCACTCTTTAGAGCTCGCTAAAGCCATAGACACTAGGGCTAAAGAGCCTTTAAATGCTTTGTTGCAGGTGAATATCGCAAACGAAGCGCAAAAAAGCGGGATAAGTTTAGAGCAAGCCCTAGACACCTACGCCCAAATTAGCCAAACCTGTAAAAAAATCCATTTGCAAGGTTTAATGGTGATGGGGCCTCTTAATGGCACTCAAATACAGAGCGAACAAGTCTTTAGCCAAGCTAGGGACTTGTTTGACAAACTCCCCAACGCCAAAACCCTCTCTATGGGCATGAGCGGGGATTTTGAGCTTGCCATCGCCTACGGGGCAAATTTAGTGCGTGTAGGCAGCGCACTTTTTCACTAAGGTTTATTAAGGATTTTAAAGGAAGTTTTTATGTTAAGTTACGATTCGGCTCTCACAGCCCTAGCCCACTACATTTTAGACGGCACCATTTCCAAACACGCCACCCAAAGCGCAACACTCAGCCTCATAGACTCCATTGCCTGCGTTTTAATGGCGTTAAAAGACCCTGAATGCACAAAGTTATTAGGTCCCAGTGTGCCCGGGGCGGACTTTAGGCCTTTAGGGGCGAAGGTGCTAGGCACGGCTTACCAGCTTGAGCCTGTGGGGGCGGCGTTTAATGTGTCTTGTATGGTGCGCTGGCTAGACTTTAACGACACTTGGCTGGCTAAAGAGTGGTGCCATCCTAGCGACAATTTGGGGGCGATTTGGGCTTTAGGCGATTATGTGAGCCGCTTGCGCTTGTCCAAACAAGAACAGCCCCTAAAAGTCAAAGACATTTTACACGCCATGGTGCAGGCCTATGAGATCCAAGGGGTGTTGGCGATGGACAACTCCTTTTACGATGAGGGCTTAGACCACACTTTATTGGTGCGTGTCGCCAGCGCGGGCGTAGGGGCAAAAATGCTAGGCGGTAGATTAGAAGAGATTTTAAGCGCGCTCTCACACGCCTTTGTGGATGGGGGGTGCTTCGGGTGTTTCGCCACGCCCCCTTTAGTGCGACTAGGCAGGCGTGGGCAGGCGCAGATGCCACGAGTCGGGGGGCACAGCTAGCACTTAGGGCGATGAGTGGTGAAATGGGTTGTGTGAAGGTTTTAAGCGCGCCTAAATGGGGGTTTGAAGCCGTGTGTATGCCCCACACCAAAGGCGGATTAGTGCTAAATAACTTAGGTTCACATGTCATTGAAAATATCTTGTATAAAATCTCTTACCCTGTGCTCTTTCCTATCCAAACCGCCGTGGAGTGTGCCCTGATTTTGCATAAACAAATTGCGCCCCGTTTGGACGAAATTTCTAAAATCGTGCTCACCACCCAAGAGGGCGTGGAGAAAATCATGGCAGGTGGGGGGCAGGCTTACCAACGCCTGGATCGTGAGTATAGCCTAGCTTATCCCATCGCCTACGCCTTATTAAGGGGGCACTTAAGGGCGGACTCTTACAGCGACACAAACGCCAAGAACCCGTTTTTGCAGCAACTCATGGGTCTAGTAGAAGTGCAAATAAGCCCCCTTTACACCAAAGAAGCCAAAGAACCACACAAAAGGGCGATCCCAAACGCCTTGCAAGTCTTTTTTAAAGACGGCTCCAGCACGCAAAAAGTGGAGGTGAAATACCCCCTAGGACACCGCTTTAGACGCGAAGAAGGCTTAAGTGCCCTGCAACAAAAATGCCAAAACGCCCTAAAAGAAGTCTATCCACCCAAAAAGGTGATCCAAATTGAAACCCTTTTAAACGACCAAGAGCGTTTAGAGGACATGGATTTTAACTGCCTTTGCGATTTGTTATCATTTGTATAGATATAATACGCTATCTTTTTTAAGGAAGGAGAGCTGTGAAAAGAGTGGCGCAAGTCTATAAAGCTCCGCCCAGACATTGGGTGGGCAATGGTTTTTATGTATCTACAATGTTTACTTACAAAGAAGTCCACAAAAATGGCGATCCTTTTTTGTTGATCGACTATATCGGTCCGCATCATTTTAAGGCGAGTGCAGATTGTTTAGGGGTCGGTCCACACCCACATAGGGGTCTTGAGGCAGCGAGCATTGTCTATCAAGGACAGGTGGAACACAGCGATTCACAAGGCACAAGGAATTTGGTTGCCCCGGGAGGCGTGCAGTGGATGACAGCGGGTTCTGGAGTTTTACACCAAGAATTGCTTTCTAAAAAGTTTTGCCAAAAAGGCGGGGTGCTTGAAATGGTGCAACTTTGGCTGAATTTACCCAAAGTCTATAAAATGACTCCGCCCAAATACCAAGCCATTAGTGCCGAGCAAATCCCCACCGTCACAATAGGAAAAAGCCAAGTGCGCATCATCGCCGGCGATTTAGAGAGGGTGGTGGGTCCGGTTAAGACCTTTAGCCCCATTAGTGTGTGGGATTTAAATCTTAAGGATTCTTTACATTTACCCACGCCAGAAGACCACAATGTTTTGATTTTTGTGCGTGATGGGCTAGTGGCTCTAGAGATGTGGAGGGCGGGGCCTGCACAGCTCATCACTTTTCAAAAAGGCGGAGAGGGGGTGCATCTTCAGGCTTTAAGACCATCTAGCGTATTGGTCTTAACGGGCTTGCCCTTAAGCGATCCTATCGTTGGATGTGGTCCCTTTGTGATGAACAGCAAAGAAGAGATCGAACAAGCCCAAGCCGACTTGAAAGCGGGCAAATTTGGCACACTTCGAGCCGGGCATGGAGAATAGCAACGACCCCTTAAAAGATGAGATTGTCGCCGAATTGTGGGCGAGACTGCAGGCCGAGCAGGCTAAGTTTGAAAAGGACTTGACAAGCAAGATCGAAAGCTTGGCAGTGCAGAACTTGGACTTAAACAGCGTTTTTCAAGTGCAAAGGCGCAACACCACCATCGCCTACCGCTTGGTGGTCTTGCTTAGCTTCATCAGTTTAGCGTTGGTTGTGGCGTTGATCATTTTGCTACCCCTAAAAAAAACCGAACACCACTTCATAGACTTTGCTAACCAAGACAAGCACTACGCCATCATCCAAAAAGCAGACGGCAATTTGGCAAGCAATGAGGCTTTGGTGCGCTCCTTGGTGGGGCAGTATGTGCTGGATAGAGAATCCATTAATCGCATTGATGATAAAGAACGCTATGAGGTGGTGCGCCTACAAAGCGAGGCGCAGGTGTGGCAGATTTTTGAAAACTTGGTGGCCTCTAAAAACAGCATTTACACCGCCCAACAGCTCACAAGGGACATCCACATCATTAACATTTCGCTGCTCAAGCAGAGCAAAGAGCAAAACATCGCCCAAGTGCAAATCGTGGCAAAACTCTTTAGAGCGGGCAACCCCTTAAGCGAGAAACGCTACAACATTGTATTGAGTTTTGCCTTCAAGCCCCTACCTGCCTTTGACACCGCCATGATGCCTAAAAACCCCACGGGTTTTCAGGTTACCCGCTACAGCGTTACCGAAATGCAAAATCTCAAGGCTCTAAAGCCCTAAGCCCCACTGGGTTTTAATGACCCTACTCCCACTTTTGGCTACTTAGACAGCTCTTGTTTGAGCAACTGATTGACAACCCCCGGATTGGCGTTTTTAAGCCTTTTTAGCACCTGCCCTACAAAGAAGCCAAAGAGTTTATCCTTCCCGCCTTTATACTCGGCGACTTTATCGGCGTTGCCCTGAAGCACTTCAGCAATGGCTTTTAAAATCATGCCCTCATCGCCCACCTGCGCCAACCCGAGCTTCTCTATGAGGGTGTCTATGTCTTTGGGACTTACGCTAGTTTGTTTCATTAATGCGTCTAAAATCTCCTTGCCCGCCTTGCCTGAAATGCGTTTGCTTTCAATGTCTAGCACGATTTTAGCTAGGGTGTCCGGCTTGATTGTACACTCTTGCAAAGTCTGCTCGCCCTCTAAACGCCCCAAAAGCTCCACACACAGCCACGAACAAGCCCCCTTCGCACCTGCGCCAAGCTCTAGCATTTTCTCAAAATAAGTTGCTAGCTCCAAACTCCCCACTAAAGTGCCCGCCTCTTCGGCTTTCAAGCCTAAACTGCTCATGTAGCGTTCTTTCTTAGTTTCGGGCAATTCTTTAATGTCCCTACCCTCTTTTAAAAGAGAGTCGGGGATATGCACGGGGAGCAAGTCGGGGTCGGGGAAGTAGCGGTAATCGGCGGATTCTTCTTTATTGCGCATGGACTGCGTGATCCCTTTAGCCGTGTCAAACAAGCGGGTTTCTTGCACAACTTCGCTCGCATAAGTGCCCCTCTCAAATGCCTCCACTTGGCGCTCCACCTCATACTCAATTGCCTTTTGGATAAATTTAAAGCTATTCAAGTTTTTAATCTCCACCCTTGTAAGGAGCTTGCTCTCGCCTTTAGGGCGGATAGACACATTGGCATCGCATCTAAAATTGCCCTCTTGCATGTTGCCATCGCAAATGTCTAAAAAGCACACAATGGCGTGCAATTTCTTTAAATAACTGATCGCCTCTGCACTGCTGCGCATGTCTGGGCAACTCACGATCTCTAAAAGGGGTGTGCCAGCGCGGTTTAAATCCACTTGCGAGTGGTTGGTGGCGTGTATGTTCTTGCCCGCATCCTCTTCTAAATGTGCCCTTTCAATGTTAATGCGTTTTACGCCCTCTGGCGTTTCAATGTCTAAATACCCGTGCGCGACAATGGGGCGATCAAATTGCGAGATTTGGTAAGCCTTGGGCAGGTCTGGGTAAAAGTAATTCTTGCGGGCGAACACGCTGTCTTGGTTAATGGTGGCGTTGATCGCCGTGCCAAAGGCAATTGCCTTTTTCACCGCTTCGGCGTTTAGCACGGGCAAAGCCCCGGGCAAGCCTAAGCACACGGGGCAGGTGTTGGTGTTGGGCGCATCTTTAAAACTCGTGGCGCAAGAGCAAAAAATCTTGGTTTGGGTGTTGAGTTGGGCATGCACTTCTAGCCCGATGATCGTTTCAAACATGGCAATCCTTACTTCTAGCATAAAAGCGCATTCTACCATGCAAAAATGGCAAATCATGGCATAATAGAAGCTTATGTCAATTTTAGAGCCTAGAGAAGCCGTTGTTTTATTGAATATGGGCGGCCCGAACAATCTTTACGAAGTAGAAGTGTTTTTAACAAACATGTTCAACGACCCCTACATTTTAGCGATCAAAAGCCCCTTTTGGCGCAAACTCTTAGCCTCTTTCATCGTCAAAATGCGTAAAGAAAAATCCAAAGCCATTTATGAAAAAATCGGGCAAAAATCCCCCATTAATGATTTGAGTGCCAAACTCACCCAACGCTTAAACACGCTAGACCCCACCCGCCACTACACCTACGCCATGCGCTACACCCCACCTTTTGCGCCCATGGTCTTTGCCGAGCTGCAACAACAAGGCTTTGACTCGTGTTTGCTTTTTTCTATGTATCCGCAATACTCCACCACCACGACTTTATCTTCCATTGAAGATGCTTTAAAGGCTCTAAAAGCCCTAAATTTCGCTCCCACTCTAAGCTGTATCGATCGTTTCTACACCCACACGCTTTACAACCAAGCCATCGTCCAAAGCATTATAGACACGATTAAAGGGCATAACCCTAAAGAGTTTGTGCTCATTTTCTCCGTGCATGGCTTGCCTGAGAGCGTGGTGCAACAAGGCGACCCCTACCAAGCCGAGTGTTTACACCATGTGAGCCTGCTCACCCAGCAACTCTTGCCCCTGTGCTTTAAAAAAATCACTTTGAGTTACCAATCTAAGGTGGGGCCCATGAAATGGCTAGAGCCTAGCACCCAAGAGGCCATAGAAGCGCACCGCAGGGATAAAATCCTCATTTACCCCCTAGCCTTTAGCATCGACAACTCAGAAACCACTTACGAATTACAAATGCAATACCGCCTAGAAGCCAAGCGCCTCGCGGTGCCTAAGTTTCTTGTCTGCCCCTGTTTAAACGACAATTTGCACTTCGCACAGGCGATTTTAGATTTGGTCCACAACGCCCCTAGAAAGCCCCTAAGCCCATGATTTATATAAAAAAAGTTAAAATGCCCCTATTTTCTTAAAAAGGTTTTTTATGCGCTCATTTCTTTTACTTCCCCTATTGGCTCTCTTTTGTCATTTTGCCCTTGCCGATGACAAGGTGGATGAGAGCATGCTAAGTTCAGGAGCCACCTCCCCCCAAAGCACTTTTAAAGAGAGCAACAACTTTGACAAACAAAGCTACGCCGGCTTAGAGGACATTTTCCAAGACACGCAAGACATCCGCACCAAAGGTAAGTATATGTTGCTTGTCTTTGGCAAAAATGGCTGTTCTTACTGCGAAATGTTAAAGCAAGACCTAAAGCACTACGCTAGTTTGCGCACCTACATTAAAGAGCACTTCAGTGCCTACTACATCAATATCAGCTACTCCAAAATGCACCATTTTGTCATAGGCCCGGCCCAAAAACCCAAAGAAACCATGCTAAACACCCAAGACCTCTCCTCCATTTACGATGTCAATTCCACGCCCACGCTCGTGCTCGCCGACCCCACGGGCAAGACCATTTACGAACTGCCCGGCTACATGCCCCATGTGCAACTTTTGGCGGTGTTGGAGTTTGTGGGTAAAGGACTATATAAAGATTTGAACGACAAACAATTCATTGAGAAATTGCGCGCATATATCCTTAAAAAAACACAAGAAGCCCGCCATGCAAGTTAAAAAGATTTTTGGATTTTTCTTTGGTTCGTTTTGGGTGGCAATCCCTTTATTGATGGTGTATGCGACCGCCTGCGCTTTAGCAACCTTCCTTGAAAACGATTATGGCACACCCGCCAGCCGCGCGCTCGTCTATAACACATGGTGGTTTAGCGCCTTGCATGTGTATTTGCTCTTGGTGATTGTGGGGACTTTAATCGCCTCTAAAGCGTGGCAGCGGCAACGCTACGCCAGCTTGTTTTTCCATAGTGCCTTGGTGTTTATCATTTTGGGGGCGGGGGTTACAAGGTTCTTTGGCTTTGAGGCGACCATGCACCTACGCACCAACCAAACCAGCGACAAAATCACCACCACCGACAGCTATTTAAACCTCACCCTCAGCAAGGACAGCGCCAAACCCCTGCACTTTTCTTTAAAAACCACCCTCTCGCCCTATTCGCGCTATTTACCCACCGCAGAAGTGATGGTCTATGGCAAACCTTTGCTCTTAGAGCCTCTTGGCGTGCATAAAATGACCCCGAATAAAAAGGACAACCGCGCGCTACTCACCATGAAACTAAGCTATGGTGGGGCGAGCCACACCCTGCATATCCTAGGCGGGCATGGCATTGTTAGCCAAGATGAAAAGACCACCCTTGAGGGCGTGCATATCGCGCTCAATTGGGGCGTTACTGAGCGCACCTTGCCTTTTAAGCTGCATTTAAAACAATTTGAGCTGACCCGCTACCCCGGCTCGATGAGCCCCTCCTCTTACGCCTCACAGGTAGAGGTGTTAAATGCCAAGGGGCAGCTTGTCATGCCCTTTCGAATTTTTATGAACCATGTATTGGATTATGGGGGCTATCGCTTCTTCCAATCCTCCTATGATACGGACGAACAGGGCACGATTTTATCGGTTAATCGTGATCCTGGCAAGAATTTAACCTACTTTGGCTACGCCATGCTCATGTCTGGGGCGTTGTTCTTGCTCTTTAGCCGCCAAGGACGCTTTCAAAGGCTCTCAAGATTTTTAAAGGCGCAACACATAGTCGCCCTCTTATGTGCCCTCTCTCTTGGCGCAGTGGCGCACGCTGATGAGGGCAAGATCGACATGCACGGGGGCAAAAGCACCCCCATCGCTCCGCCCATCGATAAAATGGCAAAGGTGCAGCCCACCACCGCCCAAATGCACGCCAAAATCTTGCAACGCTTTAAGGATTTAAGGGCGCACTCCAAAGGGCAGCTCACCCCCCTTGCCCGT
Source organism: Helicobacter sp. NHP19-012 (assembly GCF_019703325.1). Taxonomy (NCBI): domain Bacteria; kingdom Pseudomonadati; phylum Campylobacterota; class Epsilonproteobacteria; order Campylobacterales; family Helicobacteraceae; genus Helicobacter; species Helicobacter gastrofelis. The sequence continues at coordinate 274,475 of NZ_AP024819.1, forward strand.
CTGCAGGTGCAGGGCTTTGAAGGGCGCATTAAACCTTTAGACACCTTGAGTATGGAGCTCATCCACAAAATCACCAAGGAGGACGGCTTTAAAGGCATGGACAACTTGCAGGTGATGCTGGGCATGATGCTTTACCCGGATGATTACAAAAGCATTAAAATGATTTACACCTCCACGCCCAAGTTGCGCGCGCTGCTTGGCACCCCCACGAACCAGCGGCGCATTGCGTTTTTGGATGTCTTTGGACCACATGGCTACAAGCTGCAAAACTTCGTGGAGGAAGTCAATCAAAAAGCCCCCAAGGATAGGGATGAATTTGACAAGGATATTTTAAAGCTGGATGAGCGGGTCAATCTCGTGTATTTGATTTTCAGCGGGAATATTTTAAAGATTTTCCCCGATAAAAGCGGCAACACATGGCTAAGCCCTGCCGATGCGCTCAAAAACGAGAACATTAAAATCTCTACAGAGGCTACGCACTTTTTAAGGGATTTATTTAAGGGCTTTGATATGGGCGTGGATAGCAACCAATGGGAGAGCGTGCATAAAACCCTAAACGACCTGCTCGCCTACCAACGCACGCATAGCAAACTCGCCCTAAGCCCGGGGCGTGTGGATTCTGAGATACTTCTAAACCATAGCAACTTTTTCCACACGCTCATGCTCCCCTATTTGCTCCTAGGCGTGGTGCTCTTAGGCGTGGTGCTGGTGGCGATCTTTAAAAATAGAGCGGTGCCTAAGTGGCTGCACTTTAGCTTTTATGGCATTTTGCTGCTTTGCTGGCTGGCGCACAGCGCGGGGCTTGTGTTGCGCTGGTATGTGAGCGGACATGCGCCCTGGAGCAACGCCTACGAGTCCATGCTCTACATCTCTTGGGCAGCCATGCTCTCTGGGCTCATTTTGCGCTCTAACTTAGCCCTATGTGCTTCGAGCTTTTTAGCCGGCATTGCCCTATTTGTGGCGCATTTGGGCTTTATGGACCCGCAAATCAGTAACTTAGTCCCCGTGCTAAAGTCCTACTGGCTCAATATCCATGTGTCTATCATCACGGCAAGCTATGGCTTTTTAGGGCTGTGCTTTATTTTGGGGCTACTCACCTTGCTATTGTTCTTACTAAGAAGCCCCAAGCGCCCACACATTGACACCAGCATTTTAGCCCTCAGCGCGCTCAATGAAATGGGGATGATCATGGGGCTATTGCTGCTTGCGGTGGGTAACTTCCTTGGCGGAGTGTGGGCGAACGAGTCTTGGGGGCGTTATTGGGGCTGGGACCCTAAAGAAACTTGGGCTTTAATCTCCATCGCTGTGTATGCGATCATTTTGCACCTACGCTTTTTACGCTTTGAGTTCATGCCCTATGTGTTTGCGAGTGCGAGTGTGGTGGGCTTTTACTCCATTTTAATGACCTATTTTGGGGTGAATTACTACCTCTCTGGTATGCACAGCTACGCCGCCGGTGACCCACTGCCTATCCCCACATTTCTCTACCCCCTAGTGGCGAGCACTTTTCTTTTAGTCTTTGTGGCGGGTTTAAAGCGCAAATTGCCAATGGCAAAGGTGTAAAGCCTTGACTTTTAGAGAGTTTTACACTAGAATCTAGGTTTTACTCACTACTTTTTTAATGTTTAGCTTCCCTAAAATGAGGCTTCTAGTTGTTATACCCACATAAGGATTGATATGGCCGACCACCATAAACAAAAAACCCACATCCCTGTGAGCGGATACCGCATTGAAGAATTGCGCGCCCAGCCCACAGAAAAACTTTTAGAAATCGCTAATGAGCTGAAAGTGGAGAACCCCCAAGAGTTTAAACGCCAAGATTTGATGTTTGAAATCCTTAAAAACCAAGTCAGTCAAGGGGGGTATATCCTCTTTACGGGGATTTTAGAAACCGCCGGGGATGGGTATGGGTTTTTGCGTGGGCTGGATGGCAGCTTTTCAGACAACCAAAACGACACCTATGTGAGCCACTCACAGATCAAACGCTTTGCCCTGCGTAATGGCGACATTGTCACCGGGCAAGTGCGCGCACCTAAAGATCAAGAGAAGTATTACGCTTTGCTAAAAATTGAGGCAGTGAATTACCTCCCCCTGGATGAAATCCGCCACCGCCCGCTCTTTGACAACTTAACCCCCCTATTCCCCACCGAACAGCTAAAACTTGAGTATGAGCCGACCAAGGTTACAGGGCGCATGCTCGACTTATTTAGCCCCATGGGTAAAGGCCAAAGGGCACTCATTGTCGCCCCGCCGCGCACGGGTAAAACGGAGTTGATGAAGGAGCTCGCGCATGGGATCACCTACAACCACCCCGAAGTGGAGCTCATTATCTTATTAGTCGATGAGCGCCCCGAAGAGGTTACGGACATGCAAAGAAGTGTCAATGGGCAAGTCTTTAGCTCCACCTTTGATCTGCCCTCCACCAACCACATACGCATCGCTGAATTAGTCCTAGAGCGGGCAAAGAGGCGGGTGGAAATGGGTAAAGATGTGGTGATTTTATTAGATTCAATCACCCGTTTAGCGCGGGCTTACAATGCGATCACGCCCTCAAGCGGGAAGGTGTTAAGCGGGGGCGTGGATGCCAACGCCTTGCATAAGCCCAAACGCTTTTTTGGCGCGGCGCGCAACATTGAAGAGGGGGGGAGTTTAACGATTATTGCCACCGCCTTGATCGAAACGGGCTCACGCATGGATGAGGTGATTTTTGAAGAGTTTAAAGGCACGGGCAATAGCGAGATCGTGTTAGCCCGTAGCATTTCCGATCGGCGCATTTACCCCGCCTTTGATGTGCTCAAATCGGGCACCCGTAAGGACAATATCTTGCTAGGTAAAGACACCCTAACCAAAGTGTGGGTGCTTAGAAATGTGATGCAACAAATGGACGATGTGGAGGCGTTAAACTTCATTTACTCCAAAATGCAAACCACGAAGGACAACCAAGAGTTCTTAAAACTTATGCAAGAGGGTTCTTGAAAGTCGGGGTGTTTGACAGCGGGGTGGGGGGCTTAAGCGTTTTAGAAAGCCTATTAAAAGCCCGCTTGTTCGAGCATATTATCTATTATGGCGACACCGCCCGCGTGCCCTATGGCCCTAAAGACCCCGCCACGATCGCCAAATTCTCCCTAGAGGCGTTGGATTTCTTTTTGCCCTTTGACATTGACATGTTGATCGTGGCGTGCAATAGCGTGAGTGCGTGGGCTTTACCGGCAATGAGGGCTAAAACAAAAATCCCCATTGTGGGCGTGATTGAGGCGGGGGTGTTAGCGATCACACAGAGCACGCCCAAAAACGCGCCCATTCTAGTGCTTGGCACTAAAGCGACCATTAACTCCGGGCGTTATGCAAGAGAGCTTAAAGAGCAGGGCTATGACTTCGTGCAGAGTCTAGCCACGGGCTTATTCGTGCCCTTGATTGAAGAGGGGGTGCTAGAGGGCGCACTGCTAGAGGCGTGCATGCAGCATTACTTCACCCCCCTAACAAGCGCGCCGGCTGTGGTGGTGTTAGGTTGCACGCACTTTCCTTGGATTTCTACCCCCTTGCAAACCTATTTTAAAACCCGCTTCAATACCCCCGTGCGCTTGGTACATTCAGGCGAGGCGATCGTGGCGCGTCTAGAGCAAGTCTATGGCTTACGCCCACACACAGACACAAAACTAGAACTCTTTGCTAGCGGCGACAAGGGGCTTTTAGAGCAATTAGCTAAAACCCTAAAAGTTCTTTAATCGCCAAATCTCCATTCCATCCATACGGGCGGCTGGCGGTGCAAGGCGACGCGCTTAGGACTTGAAATAAGAGGGCACAACTTAAATCTGCAAATCATAGCTGATCGAAGTCATCACATAACTACGATCTTGTGTAGTGGGGGCAAAATCGGGATTAGGGGCTTTAAAGTAAGCGACTTTATAGCCTCTGTGCATCATCACTTCATAGCCATTGAGGCGTAGCATGAGGTGTATGTGCTTACCCCATTTATATTCACAAGTAAGCCCTAGACTTTGGGCATTGGCTCTTGGAGAAAAGGTGAGTTTACCTAGCAAATACCAAGAGAAATTGTTAAACTTGCCCCCCACTCTAGCGTGCAAAGTAAGGGCGTTGGCATCGTAAAGGTTGGTGTAAGCATCCTCATAGGGGGTGTCATCGGTCGTGTCAAAGGACACAGGCGAGCCATTCCAGCCCAGCTGGGCATTAGAGTTGCCAAAGTTTTTATACACACCCCAACCGATGTAGTAGTTTTTGTAATACAGTCTTTGGCGCACGAGCAAAGTAGCGGTGTCTGTGCCGATTAAATTACCCCGATAGTAAGTCTTGGCTAGAGCGCGGCTGTAAATGGGAAACCATGCATAAATATCACTTTGGATTTTAAACTGCCCGGGGTTAAACACGGCACTTAACTGCACGCCCGGGGCATTGAAGTTCTTAGGGTAAAACCAAAAGAAAGGCATGAGAGTGAAGTGCTTGGTGTTATAAGCTAGGCTTATAGCGTGCATGCCGTAATTGACTCGTCTGCCATCGCTAAATTTATAGCTCACGGGGGCGTAGAAGTCGCGGATAAACTGGATGTTCGCTAAACCCCTGCCATAGGTGCTAAACCATCTAAGTTTGAATTTGCCTAAATGCAAAAAGAGGGTAAAGCCCTGATTGTAACCGCGCAAAAACAACGCTTCAGGGCTTAAATACCGCCCCGCCTTGATCCCAAAAATGTCTTTGTAGGTATAACTTAGATAGGCGTTGTATAAAATGTAGTTTTTGGCGTGGGACTCGTCTTCTTCGCGTGTATGCCTCCAAGGGGCGTTCATTAAATAGCCCTCCCAACGCCCCATGTAATACCAGTTTGCTGGCTCAAATATCCCGTTTTGATTCTTTAGAGCTTTAGTTGAATCGTAAGCAAGCCCCCCGATCTCTCCCCCAAGCCCCACTTCAAGTTTTTGATTCTCCACAGATTTAGGCAATAAATTCGCGTTCACTTCTAAAGCCCCGATTGTGGTTACATAACTGCCTGTGGGATAAAGCCCCTTATTTGTATTAATAGGAGCATTGTTAAAGCCGATACGTGAGAAAGAGCCGACGCGCCCTGAGATTTTATAATCTAGGGCTTGTAGGTGTGTGGTCATTAGAGGGAGAAGAAGAGCGAGATTTTTTCCTTTCAACTCAGCTCCTTTTGTTGTGGAGTTGTGTAAGAAATGAATTATATAATAAAAACTCTTAAAAGTCGTAGCCTACGGAGGTCATTATATAGCTGCGATCTTGGGTGTTGGCGAGAAATTTTGGGTTGTAGCCTACAGAAAAATCCCCCACTTTATAACCCCTATGTATGCTAACTTCGTAGCCATTGATTTTAAACATCAAATGGGTGCGTTTGTTTAAGTCATATCTTAAGGTCAGCATGAGGCTTTTAGAGTCGTCTCTAGGTGATTGTATGACTTTACCTAGAAGTTGCCAGGAAAAGTTTTGGTACTTAAAGCCCACATAGCCAAAGACCGTAAGAGAGTTCGCATTGTATAGATTAGAATAAGCTTTTGCATAGGGGGTGTTGTCTTTGGTGCCAAAGGGGACGGGTAAACCGGTCCAGCCAATACACGCGCTAGCATTGCCAAAGTTTTTATACACCCCCCAACCAAAGTTATAGTGATCTATTATGTTGAAGTGTTGGTAGATGAGTAGGCTAGCCGTGTCTGTCCCCACCAATGCACTCCTAAAGTATCTGTGTGCCATATAGGAGTCATAAATAGGGAACCACGCATAAAAGTGGGTGTGGATTGTCCAACTATGGGTATGGACTAAATCAAAGTCAAATTGCAACCCCGGGGCGGTGTAAAGCTTGGGGTAAAACCACACAAAGGGCATGAGAGTTAGATGTTTGTGTTTGTAGATAAGACTTAAAGAGTGCAGCCCGTAGTTGGTGTGGCGGCCATCGGCAAATTTGTAGCTGATGGGGGCGTAGAAGTCGCGGATATACTGTAGGTTAGAGCGTGCCCGCCCATAGGAACTAAACCACTGCAAGGTCCATTCACCAAAGTGCAAAAAGATTTGGATACCCTGGTTGTACCCGCTTAAGAAAAGCGCGCGGCTTCTGTAACGCCCAAGTTTAAAACCAAAATGATCTTTATAGCTGTAGTCTAAATATAGGGTGTGCAGCACAAAATCGCGCGCATGCATGGCGGTTTCATAACGGGAGTGCTTCCAAGGAGCGTCCATAAAATAGCCCTCCCAACGCCCCATGTAATAATAGTTTGCCGGCAAAAAACCCTTTTCTAGCCCGCTCGTGTCTGTTAAAACCCGCGTGGAGTCATAGGTTAAAGCCCCGATCTCTGCCCCTATCGCCGCTTTTAGTTTGTGGTTTTTTACAGATTTGGGCAAGAGATCCACGCCAAGTTGCAAAGATCCCACTAAGGTTACATAACTGCCCGTGGGGTAAATCCCTTTTGCTGTGTTGATGGGGCTGTTGTTAAAGCCAATGCGGGAGAACGAGCCCACCTGCCCCGAGATTTTATAATTTAGGGCGTGCAGTTGAGTAGCAAAAGTAGAGAAAGACAAGGTGCAGAAGGTGAGGACTTTTTGTATCAAACAAGGCCATAAATCTATGAGATTGTGTAAAATATGGATTATACAATAAAATTATTTTGGTTTTGCCTTGAGATAAACAACCATTTTCATAAGAATCTAAGATTTGGCATGCTAGAATGCGTGCGGTTTTTAGGAAAACGTAGGGAGTTGTTCGATGGGGTATTTAAGCCATTAATTTTGGCGGCTCTAGTGAGCCGTCTGTCTGCGTATGTGGCTGTGGGGTATGCTGAAGGTAAGCAAGTACCTTTGCGCCCTATGAAGTTAACCGTGCTGAGTGTGCAGGCTCTAGCAAGTGCCAAACAAAAGCAGCAGCTTTTAGAGAAGCGGATAGTGCAAGAGGCGATTTTGGCGACCGAGCGTGTCCTTAAGCGTCTAGCCACTTATAGGGCTTTAGATATACGCTCAGATCAGTACGATGGGTTTGTGGGCAAATGCCAAAAGCATGTCAATGTTTACTTTCCCATCAGTAACGCCTCCACGGAGTTGCAGAGTGATTACCATGTCAGTTTCCATTGGCGCTTTTAGGCGCTCTTGGTAATGATCCCTCCGCCTAGCACGCAATCTTTTTCGTAGACCACAAGAGCTTGCCCTAGAGCCACGCCATAGACGGGTTCGTTAAAGTGGGCTTTGATGGTGTCGCCCTCTAGGTGCACTTGGGCTTTGGTGGGTGTGCTTCTATAGCGCACTTTCACTAGATACTCCCCTTCTTTAAAGCTTTCAGGTAGGGATTTGTTCTCAGCCTCTAGGTTGAAAACCGCCAAATCTTGCTTTTCGCCCACAATGATCTCGTTTTTAGTTGCGTCAATGCCCACCACAAAGTGCGGCGTGTGTGCGCCCTTCACGCTAAAGCCCTTACGCTTGCCGATGGTGTAGTGCATGTAGCCCTTGTGTGTGCCCACTACCTGTCCGCTTAAATCTCTAACCACCCCCTCACAATCCACTTCTATATGTTCTTTAAGCGTGTCGATATAGGATTTCTCCACAAAACAAATTTCTTGTGACTCTTTATAACTCTGTAAATCCCCCAAAAAGGGCATGGCTGCTAGGGCTTTGGGTTTGATTTCGCTTTTAAGCAAATCGCCTAGGGGGAAGAGCAGCGCGTCTATCGCCCTTTGAGGTAGGGCGTATAAAAAATAGCTCTGATCCTTGCTTAAATCAGCGGCTTCTCTAATCCTTAGCATCCCCTGCACCTGCTCTAAACGGGCGTAATGTCCTGTGGCGATCTTCTCACAGCCCTTACTTAGGGCAAAGTCCAACCCTAGCCCAAATTTCATCAAGGGGTTACACAGGGCGCAGGGGTTTGGGGTTTGCCCCATTTTGTAGGTGTCTATGAAGGCTCGATACACCTTCTCTTTAAACGCCTCCTTTAAATCCACCACCTCAAAGGGGATCTTCAAAAACTTGGCCACCGCCTCGCAATTTTTAATGTAGTGGGCGTGTTTTTCCTCCTTGCTATGCAATTTCAAATACACCCCTAATAGGTCGTGTCCGGCTTGTTTCAACAAATACGCGCTATAAGAGCTATCCACCCCTCCGCTCATCAAAACAGCGATTTTCATCATTCATCCTCATCTTTGGGTTTAGGCGGTGGGGGGGTGGGGGTGGGGCTTTAAAAGGGGGTCCTTTTTGCAGCATTTCGGTCAAACTCGCCGCCTTGGCTGGGTCCATCTTGGCTAAGATTTTGCCCATGTCTTTTGCCTCTAATTTAGATAAAATCGTGGCAGCCTGATCGACGGGCATGTCTTGCAAAATGGGCGCAGCTTTGGAGTCCTTCATTTTGGCGTAGGTCGTGGCGACTTTGGAAGTGCTCGCCTCTTTGATTTCTTTTAGTAGTTTCTCGTTTTGCGCCATAAGTTTTTTTAGATCCTTTTCTTTTTGTGCTTGCAGGTCCTTAAACGCCTTCTCTTTTGTCTCAAATTCTTTTAAGCGGGTGTCTAAGGCTTTTTCCCTCGCGGCGACTTTGGCGTTGCGCTGATCTAAGAGGCTTTGAGTCTGCTCTTGCAAATTCTGCAGGGTAAGCGCGCGCTCTTGCAAGAGTTGTAGTTGGTTGTTGATCTCGGCTTTGCGGGATTCAAAAATGGCGTTGCATTGCAAAAACTGCTGGGACTTGGCGTTTGCACCCTTGGGGGTTTCTGGGCTAGAAAAGGATCTGGCGGGGGGGTTTTTTGTGCTCTGCGGAGCGGGCGCATCTGCTAAGAGTAGCCCCACGCACACCGCATAAAGAGCAAGGCTACGCACGGCGCGCCTTTTGTTTGCGGTAAAAGACCTCAGATCCGATTGCGTCCATTTGTTTCGCCTCCTCTTTCTCCAGCTTTTGCGCCATTTTTTTGAGCTCTAGGGTGTATAAATACTGCAATTTCTCATATTCTATACACGCATTTTTATAGAGTTCCCTTAAGTGGGTGTCTATGCCCTTAAGCTCGCTGATCTCTAGCCCCACTTGGTCTATGGCATATAGGTAGTTCTTTTTGAGGCTATTACACTGGGCGAAGGCGGCCATGTTGGCTTGCATGGGCACGCCTAGAGTGTTGAGTTCGCTAATCAAGCCTTGTTGTTCCTCTTGCTTGGCGTGGATTTTAGAGAGGTTGGCGGCAATGTCTGCCTCACAGCGTTGCATGGCTTGCTTTTTGACATGCACTAGGGCTTTAAAGGTCTTCAAGTTCATGGCAACAGCACCATGTTTTCGCGCTGTGGGCTGGTAGAGATAGAGCTGATTTTCACCCCGATGAGCTCTTGCAGGGCGAGGATATACTCCTTAGCCTCTTTAGGCAGGGCGTTGAACTCACCCACCCCCGCACTGCGCTCCCACCCCCTAAAGCGCTTGTAAATGGGCTTTGCCCCCTCCAAACTGGGGTTAGAGTTCTCATAGCCCACGCCCACTAAAATTTCCTCTAAGCCATCCAAGACATCGAGCTTCATTAAAGCAAGTTCACTGCACCCATTGAGGCGGCAAGCGTATTTGACCGCCACCGCGTCAAAATACCCGCACCGCCTCGCTCTGTTTGTGGTGGTGCCATACTCATGCCCCTTTTCTCTCAAATACGCCCCCACCTGCCCTAAATCCTCTGTGGGAAAGGGCCCTAGCCCCACGCGCGTGCAATACGCCTTAGCCACCCCAATGATTTTATCAATATCTTTCACGCTAAGCCCGCTCCCACTGCACGCCCCCGCTGCAATCGTGGTCGAGCTAGTTACAAAGGGGTAAGTGCCAAAATCCACATCGAGCATGCTCCCCTGCGCGCCCTCTAGTAAAATCTTTTGGTTTTGATCCACCGCCTCCCATAAAAGCGCAGTGGTGTCTGTGGTGTAGGGCAACACCTGAGGCGCATAAGCCATTAAATAATCTTCAAGGGCTGCGAGCGTGGGCAGGTCTGGGGTGTTGGCGTGTGCGCTTAGGTGGTAGGCGAGCTTGTCTTTTAAGAGTTTGGGCTCTCTTAAATCCCCCACTCTAAGCCCCACCCGTCCGATCTTGTCTTGATAAGCGGCCCAATGCCCTTCTTGGTCGTGCCGATCGCGCTTTGGGTGCCCTCGGTGCGGACATCTTGCATGGGGTGGTGGGGCAAGATCAAATGCGCCCGATCGCTCACAAACAGCCGCCCCTTTAAATCTCCAAAGGGCTGCATTTCCTCCACCAAAGCGTCCAAAGCCACCACCACACCATTACCAATCACATTTTTACACTGCGGGTAAAGCACGCCCGAGGGGATCAAGTGCAGGGCGTGGGTCTTGCCCTTAGCCACGATCGTGTGTCCCGCGTTGTGTCCGCCTTGAAAGCGCACCACAAAATCGTAATTAGGGGCCAGCCGATCGACTAACTTGCCCTTGCCCTCATCGCCCCACTGCACCCCCACAACTACATCAGCCATTTCACTTCCTTTCACATAAAGAGCGAATGCACGCTCTCGTTGTGGTAAATCCTGCGGATCACCTCAGCAAACAAGGGAGCAACACTTAGCACCGTGATTTTGGCGTGCTTGCCCTTGTGCGGGATCGAGTTGCTCACCACCACCTCATCCAGCGCACTCTCTTGAATCCGTTTAATGGCGTTGCCACTCAGCACCGCATGCGTGCCGATCGCCATCACCGAGTGCGCCCCCCTAGCCTTTAACATCGCTGCCGCCTTGCAAATGGTGCCTGCAGTATCGACCATGTCGTCGATCAAAATCACATCGCGTTTATTGACATCGCCGATGATGTTCATCACCTCCGCCTCGTTGGCGCGCTCGCGGCGTTTATCCACAATGACTAAATCCAACCCCATTTGGCTAGCAAAATACCTAGCCCTTGACACCCCGCCAATATCCGGGCTCGCCACAATGGGGTTTTTAAACGCCCGCGACAAAATGTAATCCCTAAAGACGATCGAGCCGTAAAGATTATCCACCGGGATGTTAAAAAAGCCCTGGATTTGCCCGGCGTGTAAGTCCATGGTGATGATGCGATCGATCTGCACACTTTGCATTAAATCCGCCACAAGTTTAGCGCTGATGGGCACCCTGGGCGCGGCTTTACGATCCTGCCTAGCGTAGCCAAAGTAGGGAATCACGGCGGTGATCGAACTCGCGCTGCTGCGCTTGAGCGCGTCTACCATGATCAAAAGTTCCATTAGGTTGTCGTTCACCGGGGCGCAAGTGGGCTGGATGATACACACATCGCGCCCCCTCACCGACTCGCTGATCTGCACATTGATCTCCCCATCGCTAAAATGCCCCAAGATCGCCTTAGACAAGCCCACATTTAAATGCCGCGCCACTTCCTTGCTAAAACTCGGGTGTGCGCTCCCGCTAAAGATTTTAAAACTGCGCGTTCTCATTTAAACTCCTACAAAGTGATCCACTGCTTTGGCTTTCAGCGTGGTGTAAATCTCTTCAAAGTCCACTCCATAAACACGGGTTTGGGCGATGCTTGTCATAAAATTCGTGTCCTTGGCAAAACGGGGGACCAAGTGCCCGTGCAAATGCGGCGCAATGCCCGCCCCCCCTGCGTCTTTGATATTAAAGCCCAAATTCACGCCTTGAGCCCCAAAGGCATACAAGAGCTGCACCCCCTCATACAGGCGTTTTTGTAGGTGCAACCACAGCTCTAGCCCTAAGCCCTCTGGGCTGTCTTGGTGGGTGTGCGGGATCACCATGAAATGCCCGGGGGTGTAGGGGTAGCGGTTCATCACCACAAAACACAAAGAATCTCTAAAGAGCACATGGTTTTTAAGGTCATCTTTAGGATTCTGGCTAATGGCGCAAAAGACACATTCAGGCGCATTTTCCCCCACGAGGTAGGGGCTGCGCCACGGGGCGTATAGGTGGTCCATCACACTTCCTTAAATGTAGTTGGGGGCATCGTTGGCAAATAAGATCAAGTCCTTGGCAAAGGTGATGGTTTGCAACACCTGCTCGAGTTGGCTTTTATCCTGCAAAAATACCTTTTGTGGGCGCTTTATTTGCTGGGTAAAAAGATCGGCGTTGAGCTCCCCGGTAACCACCACGATGTCAAACACCTCTTCAATGGCTTGGGCTAGGGCAATGTTAGACTCAGTGTCGCTCTCTACGAGTCCGGGCGTTACAATCACCTTACGCCCGGGATAAAGGCTAGCAAGCCGCACACTTTCTAGCATACCCCTTAAATTGCCATTGAAACCATCATCGATGATGAATTTGTCATTGACATGCAAGGGGTGCAGGCGGTGGGGCACGGGTTTAAGCTTAGACACGAGCCTTTGTAGCTGCTCTATGGTAAGTTCAAAGTAACGCCCCACCAGCACCGCTAAAGCGATGTTGTCCACATTAAACGCCCCAAGGATTTTGGTTTCAAAAGGCACCCACGCATTGTCTAAAAAGAGCTCAAAGCTGGTCCCCTCTAAATTGGCAACCACGGAGCGCACCTGCCCAGGGTAGGGCTGGATTTTATTTTCAATCCCACCATAAAAGGGCTCTAGGGGGTTGTTTTCGTGGCAGAAAGCACGGATGAGGCGAGAGGATTGCAAAATCTCGGCCTTGGTTTGGTAGATGTTGTCCATGTTTTTAAAATACTCAATGTGTTGGTTGCCGATCTCGGTGATGATGGCGTAGTGGTGGGCTAGGAGTTTAGAAATCGCCTTGATATCGCCCTTTTGGCGCGCCCCAGCTTCAGCGATGTAGATGGTTGCGCTCTCTTCTAGGTTGTTGTTGATGTCTTGACTCAGACCTAAAAGCGTGTTGACGCTGCCTAGAGAGCTGTAGATTTTATAGCGGCTTTGCAGTATTTGGTAAAGGTAGTTCTTCACGCTGGTTTTGCCAAAGCTGCCCGTGATGGCGATGATTTGTAAATCCTCCATGCGCCTTAGTTTGTCTTCGGCAAGGTGGACATAACCATTAGAGATCAAACTCTCCATAGCCTTGTAGGCGGTGTGCACGAGCACGATCAGCAAGAGATACAGCCCAAAAAAGCTTTGGTTGTAGGCGTAGACCAAAAGCGCATCCGTGGATAAAAAGAGCAATAACAGTGCGAAAAAGCGCCCCACGCGGGGGGTAAAAACTAGAGGCTTGTCTAGGCGACCACGCCAAATGAGCAGAGTGGGCAACTGCACCCCCCCCACAAAGACCATGAACACCAAGTCCCACCCCTTAAGCTGCGTAAGCACAAAAACCACTAGGGGCAGCAAGGCGTGCAACAGGTGCCAACGCCGCTTGTGGTGCTTGGTGAGCACTCTGGCAAAGCTGTAGTTATACCACTGCAACAAAGTGATTAAGTAATAATTTAAGCCCAAAATAAAACCCCAAAGGGCCATCCATTTTAATGTGTCTAGTATGCTTCACCCCACTCTTTTAAACATTGTAAAAATTCCCCCTCCACTTGCGCCCCCTGCCTGAGGAAAAAGTAATGATCCCCCTTAAGCACCACAAAGCGGTTGGTCGGCATTAAAGAGGCGATCTTTTGCCCGGCTTCTAGCGGCGTAGCCATGTCCTCTTGCCCCCACACAATCAGGGTCTTTTTTGTGCAGGCTTGAAACTTGGGGGCAAAGTCCTCTTGCACTGTGTGTTTAAAGGTTTCATACATGGCAGGGTTGAGGTTATCCGCGTCCTTGCTTTTAAGCAGGCTCAGTGCCTTTTTAAGCCCGATGGATTTTAAGACTTTGGCGCATTTGATTTTCAAGCGGGTGTGAAAGGATTTTGGCATTAAAATCCCTGCACTGCTAAGAAGGATGAGATACAAACTCTCACACAATAGGGCGACCTTGCCCCCAAAGCTGTGCCCCATGGCGGTGTTGATCTTCACTTGCAAAGAGTGGCAAAACGCGTCCACAATCTTGGCGTAATCTAGGGGGGTTAAAAAGGTGTGGTTAGGGCTTTTGCCAAAGCCGGGCAAGTCTAGGTAGAAATGGTTAAAGGCTTGAAAATAGGGCTTAAAGGCTAGTTGCATGAGTTCCTTAGAGCTGCCCCAACCATGCAAGATGAGGAGGTTTTGGGGGGCTTTATGGTCGCAAAAATCGTAGGCAACTTCAAAATCTACCCCCTTGTAAGAGATGGTGCGTTTGGCCATTATTTGGCTTTTCGGATTTGGTTGATGTAGTTGTAGGTGATGGGGATGTGGGGGGGCTTGGGGAGCTCTACACACCCTAGGATGTGGGCAAAGTCTTCAAAGAGATAATGCGCAAGGCTGCCCGGGATGGGGTTGATCTCGTTTAAATACACCTCATTGTCGATCACAAAGAAGTCGCAACGGATGATCGCCCCCACAAATAGCGGATCGTAAAGGGTTTTAAACACGGCGTGCATTTTTTCCTCCAAAGCGGGGCTAAGATCTGCTTTTGCCACCTTAGCCGTGCGTCCAAAATCCAAATACTTCTCCTCAAAGCTTAAAAAGTCCTTCTTTTGGGGCTCTTCAATGGTAGAGAACACAAAGACGCTCTCGCCCTCCTCTTGGATTTTGCACCCGGCTAGATTGTATTCCTTAACCCCCTTCTTAAAAGGCTCAACCAACACTTGGTTATCAAATTCAAACACTTCATCTAGCACAAAAGCAACTTCGCGCTCCTCTTTGATCACCCCGATGCCTATGGAGCTGCCTAAGCGGTTGGGCTTGACAATCAAGGGATAATCCATGGATTTTAGGGCGTTTTTGTTGTGGTGGTCTAAAAACACATAGGGCAGGGTAGCGATGCCCTTTTCTTTGGCGAGCATTTTAGTGAAGTGTTTGTTAAAACTAAGCACACTTGCCTCCACCCTAGGGCCGATGAACTTCACGCTAAAGAAGTCCAGCAAAGAAGCGAGTTTGCCATCCTCTCCATCTGCCCCGTGGATCAAATTAATGAGCGTGTTGAAGGCAACTTTCTTAGAACCTAATAAACCTTGCGTGTAAAAGCCATGCATTTTTAAGGTGATCTCGGGGCATTTTTTATATTGCCCTCTAGAAAAGAATTGCGCGCGCATGTCCTTTGGCTCGATCAAATAGAATTTATGCATCCCATCTAAAAAGATAAAAGCCTTGATGGATGCGCCCAGCACTTCCTTAAGCGCGATTGCGCTCACAATGCTGATCTCATGCTCAAAACTTTGACCGCCAAATAACAGCCCATATTCCACTTAAATCATCCTTGCAATAATGACCTAGAAAAGCCCCATTATACCCAAATCTCATAAAAATAAGCCCCTTACATGAGATATAAGGTTGTTTAGGGTAGAATGGGAGGCTAAAATTTAAGATAGGTTGCTAGGGTGTTTTTCAATCAGAATCAAGCCTCTTTTGCGCTTTGGTGGAGTTGGGGGTGTGTGTGCCTCCTCTAGACAACGCCAACGAAACAAGGCTCATGAACATCAATATTTCAAAAGCCCTCCATGAAGCCAAGAAGGTACTCAAAGACAAAGGTGTGCGCAACACTCTAGAATCCGAGTTGCTCTTAGCCCATGTGTTGGGTGTAGATCGGGTGTATTTGCACATCCACGCCCAAGAAGAGTTAGACCCCTTTGCCTTCGAACGTTTCATGCACATGGTCAGAATCCGCGCTAAGGGTAAGCCCATTGAATACATCACGCATGAGGTGAGCTTTTATGGGCGGGTCTTTTTTGTGGATGAAAGAGTACTTATCCCACGGCCTGAAACCGAGATTTTGGTGAGCCAAGCCTCAAAACTGATCCGAGATTATGGCATTAAAAGCGTGGTGGAAGTGGGGATCGGCAGTGGGGTGATTGCTGTAAGTTTGGCGATGGCAAATCCTAAAATCTCCATTTTAGCCACAGACATTTCTATGGATGCCCTAGAAGTGGCAGGCATCAACATCAGCACCTTTAATTTGCAAGGGCGTATCGAGTTGTTCCAAACCTCTTTACTCGAGGGCGTGGACATTAAAGCCCGCACCTTGGTGGTGAGTAACCCGCCCTATGTCCCCCTAGATTACCCTCTGGATGACTCCGTGCGTTACGAGCCAGAGATTGCGCTGTATGGGGGTGAGCATGGCGATGAGATTTTAAAAGTGCTGATCGAGGAAGCCGCTAACAAACGGGTGAAGTATCTAGCTTGTGAAATGGGCCACGATCACAAGGCTTCGTTAAGCGAGCATTTGGGGCTACAAAAATACCGCCCTAGCTTTTACACCGACTACGCCGGGCTGGATCGGGGCTTTGTCGCCATTAGGCAAGCCTAGTTGCGCTCTTTATAATCCTCGTATCCAAAACGCTTTAAAAGCTTAAAGTTTTCTCCATCCAGCAGCCCCAAAGAGGGCAAGGCGATGCCGTTGAAGGTGTTGTTTTTCACGATGGTGTAGTGCAACATGTCCTCAAACAAGAGTTTATCCCCCACTTGCAAGGGGCTTTTAAAGTGATAAGGCCCGATAAAATCGCCCGCCAAACAACTAGAACCGCCGAGCATAACCTCCCCCTGTGGATCAATTTCAGCCCTCTCTATCCCCTCTGCATTTAAGTGTAAGACTTGTGGGGTGTAGGGCATTTCTAGGCAGTCTGGCATGTGATTAGCCACACTAATGTCTAAAATGGCGATGTCCTTGTCATTGTGCACAATGTCTATGACACTGGCGAGCAAAAAGCCCGTCTGCCAGCCCACCGCCTCTCCCGGCTCTAAAAAAATATCTTGGATGTGTGGGTATTTGGCCCTAAAGTCGTAAATCGTGCTTTTAAGCACCCCCAAGTTGTAGCCCTCTTTGCTGATGTGTTGCCCACCCCCAAAGTTCATCCACTCCATTTTCTCAATCGCTGCACCAAAGTGCTTTTCGACATGCCTTAGGGTTTCTTGCAAGGCGGGCGCATCTTGCTCGCAATGCGTGTGGAAGTGCAAGCCGCTAATGCCCTCTAGCCCGTATGCTTGCGTACCCTCAGCAAAGGCGGCAGGCGTGATGCCTAGACGGCTACAAGGCGTACAGGGGTTGTAAATGGCGGGGCTCACCTCACTATAAAGGGGATTGACTCTAAGACCCATTTTAATGGGGGATAGCCCGAGTTTGTCGAGTTTTTGGTTTTTAAGTAAGATGGTGCTTTTATAGCGTTGGTATTGGGCAAAAGAGTTAAAAATGATGTGCGTGGCGATGGGCAAAATTTGTTGCATGTCGCTCTCTTTATACCCGGGGCTAAAGACGCAAATTTCTTTGCCACTTTCCCTAGAGCCAAATTCCTCATAAGCCAAAACCGCCTCATACACCCCACTCGCACAGCACCCGTGCAAGCTCGCCCGCACCCACTCAAAGCAACGCCAAAAGGCAAAGCCCTTCAGGGCAAGTAAAATTTTCACCTGCGCCTCTTGTTGCACCCGCTCCAATAGGGCTAAATTCGCCTTGAGTTTGCTTAAATCCAAAACATAGCAAGGGGAGGGGATGGCGTTGTAATCCATTAGGCGAGCCCAACCTGCATGAATTGCTTAACGATGCGCTCCACATCTAGGGGGTTGGACTTGGAGATGAAGTCATCGGCATGCAAAGAGCGCGCCATTTCTTCATTGCTGCTCCCGCTCATGGAGGAATTGACTACAATGGGGATGTTGATCGTGCGTTGGTCTAATTTCGCCCGTCTAATCACCTCAAACCCGCTCGCCTCGGGCATTTCTAGGTCAGTGATGATGAGCCCCACTTCCTCAACGGGGGTTTGGGGATCAAAGAGATAATCTAAAAGCTGTTTGCCATTGATAAAGTCTAAATGCTTGATCCCTAGTTTGTCTAAAATCACTTGCATGGTTTTGAGCACACTGGGCGAGTCGTCTGCCAAGAGCACCATTTTATCGCTGTAAAGTTGGCTGAGTTGGTCTAATTCCTCGTGGCTTTCTTGCTCAATCCAAGGAAAGACATCCACCAACATTTTTTCAATGTCCACCACCTGCACCAACCGCCCATCGAAGTAGCGGGTACGGCTCACTAATTTAGAATTGCCCGTGTTGCCCCCTACGCCCGCACTCTGCTCGATCTCTGTCCATTTTTTATTGAGAATGCGATCCGCCTCGTAGATGCGCACCCCAATGGTCCAACGCGAAAACTCGCAAATCATCACGATCTCATCCCCGTTTTCGTCTTTTTCAATGCGGTAGGGGCGCAAGTCCTTTTGCTTGTTATTGCTGTCGTAGTAAAACCACTTTTTCATATCGATGAGCGGGATGGTGAGCTCTCTTATGATGATGAGCCCTTCCACCAAAGAGTTAGGCTCATGGCTGATGATGGTTAAGCTCCCATTGTACTTCACCACTTCACGGATTTTAAAGACATTGACGGCGTATAAATCCTTGTTCTTGCCTAGGCGGAAGCAAAGTAATTGCAATTCATTGTTTTTATGCAGGCTTGTGACTTGATCGATGTGGGCTAAGTTGTTAGGCATTTTTATCCTTTAGCGTGCAACAAATGGTCTATTATAACAAGACATGACTAAACATTGAACCTAAAATGCATCACATCGCCATCTTGCACAATGTAGTCCTTGCCCTCGACACGTAAAGCACCTTTGGCTTTTGCCCCCGCCTCACCCCCATAGGCGATGAAATCCTCATAAGCGATCGTCTCCGCCTTGATAAAGCCCTTTTCAAAGTCCTTATGGATCACCCCGGCCGCTGTGGGCGCACTAGAGCCTTTGACAATTGTCCAAGCCCTAACTTCTTTCACCCCAGCCGTGAAGTAACTCATCAAGCCCAAAGCCTTAAAGCCTAAACTAATGACTTGATCTAGTCCGCTTGATTCCACGCCCAAACTTTGCAAAAACTCCAAAGCCTCGTTTTCATCCATCCCCACAAGCTCTTCTTCTAATTTGGCACACAGCACCACAAACCCCGCCCCTCTCTCTTGGGCTAAGGCTTGCACCTTTAGGGCGTGGGCGTTTAATCCGCTCACATGGGCTTCATCCACATTGGCGACAAAAATAACCTCTTTGGCACTCAAAAAACGCAATTCTTGATTTAAGGCAAGAAACACGGGGTGCTCTCTGTCTTTAAAACTGCTAGCGGGTTTGAGCTCGTTTAAATGGGCTAAAAGGGCGTTGGCGATCTCTAAACTCGCTTGGGCTTCTTTATTGCTTTTGGCAAGCTTAACAAGCCTTTCTAGGCGTTTTTGCAAGGTTTGTATGTCGGCTAAGATCAACTCCACCTCGATCGTTTCAATGTCGCTTAAGGGATTAACCTCTCCGCTCACATGCGTGATGTCATCGTCTTCAAAACAACGCACCACATGCAAAATCACAGCGCATTCTTTCACATGGGCTAAGAACTGGTTGCCTAGCCCCTCGCCCGCACTCGCCCCCTTAATTAAGCCCGCAATATCCACAAACTCTACGCTAGAGTGTTGGATTCTCTCAGGCTTGACAATATCCGCCAACGCCTTTAAGCGGGCATCGGGGACATCCACGATCGCCTTATTGGGATCGATGGTGCAAAAGGGGTAATTGGCACTTTGGGCGTTGGTACTCTTGGTTAGGGCGTTGAATAAGCTAGACTTGCCCACATTGGGCAAGCCCACAATGCCGACAGATAGCCCCATTTAGCCCAAAATATCCAAGACAAATTGAGTGCACATACGCACGCCCACACCGCTTGCCCCCGCCACATTGACATCCCATTCTTTTTCAATATAGGCAGGCCCGGCAATGTCAATGTGTAGCCATTTGTCTTTATAGGTTTCACGGATAAACTCGTTTAAGAAAAGCCCAGCGGTAACCGCCCCCCATAACGCACGGGGGTGATATTGGCGATGTCTGCCATTTTGGAGTCTAAGAGTTTGCGTAAGTGGCGGTTAAAGGGCAATTTGGCGACCAACTCCCCACTTTTAAGGGCGGATTCTTCAAACTGGGTTTTGAGTGCCTCATTATTGCCCATGATCCCGCTGGTGTAAGAGCCAAGCCCCACCACGCACGCCCCCGTGAGTGTAGCAAAATCCACGATCAAATCGGGCTCTAAATCTTGGGCAAAACTCAAGCAATCAGCAAGCACCAAACGCCCCTCTGCGTCTGTGTTACGCACCTCTATGCTCTTGCCCTCTTTGGAGATCAAAATGTCATCGGGGCGGTAAGAACTGCCAGAGATCATGTTTTCTGCCAAGCCTAGCACGGCATGCACCTCTGCCTCGGCGTGCAAATGGGCTAGGGCGTTGATGGTGGCAAGCACCGCACACGCCCCGCCTTTATCGGCTTTCATGGTGAGCATAAACTCAGCGGTTTTAATGCTAAGACCGCCACAATCATAGGTCAAGCCCTTACCCACTAAAACGATCTTTTTCTTGGCGTTTTTGGGCTTATAGACCAAATGCACGAGTTGTGGGGGGTTAGCTGAAGCGGCATTCACGGCTAAATAAGCGTTCATGCCCTTTTCTTTTAAATAATCCTCCCCATGTATGAAGCACTCTAGCCCGTTCTTTTCGGCCAAGTCTTTGGCTTTCTTAGCGACATAGGGGGCATTGGCGACATTGGGGGTGTTCACCAAATCACGCGCGAGATTCACATGCTCAACCATGATTTTTGATTTGTCTAGGACTTTTTGCAAGGATTTTAAATGTTGCTCTCCGCCTAAAGCCACCACCACTTCTTGCAAATGGGCTTTGCTTTTCTTTTCTTTGTAGGTTTCAAATTCATACATGCCAAATTGCAGACCGGTGAAAATCGCCTCCATTGTCTCTTCTAGGGCGTGTTTATGCACGCTGTGTTTGGCGGTGTAAAGCCCGATTTTTGCGCTTTTCACGCATTTTTTGAGCGCACGCACAGCGTTAAACGCCGCTTCTCTAAATAAATGCACATCGCTTTGCGCCACGCCCACATACAGAGCCTCGTTTTTTTGATCCCAAAACACGCCCTCGCCCTCGTAGTTGTGGGTTTGCAACAAATGCGGATCTAGGGCTTTGCTTAAATCCTTTTCTATGAGAAAAACAATCGCAATATCCGCCTTAGCCGCCTCAAAAGAAGCCTTCTCTAGTTTGACAGAAAACATCCGTATCCTTTCTATGCTATTGGATTTTTTGGATTTTTTGATCCATTTTTTTGGTGTGGGTTTGGAAATACCACGCCACAAACCCCAAAAACACCAATAATATTAGTATAAATACATAAGGATAACGCTTAATCAACTCTAGCAAATCAAAGAGCTGTGCGCCAAAATACCACGCCAAAACGATCGTGATCGAAGCCCACACAAAGGCGCTTAAAAGATTAATGGCGGCGAATTTAAGGGCGTTGTAACGGGTGAGCCCAATGCTAATGGGGATGATCGTGCGCATGCCATACATGTAGCGCTGGATAAAAATCACAAACCAGCCGTATTTTTGTAAGAGCAAATGTGCTAGAGCGAGTTTACGGCGTTGCTTTTCTAGCTTTTTGTTTAAATAGGTTTTGCTCGTGCGTCCAATGTGAAAATACATTTGATCCCCACTAAAGCCCCCAAGAGCCGCCACGCTGATCGCCAAAAAGACATTCATGTGCCCCTCATAACATGCCATGCCCGCTAAAATCAGCCCGATCTCCCCCTCTAAAATGCTCCAAAAAAAGAGGATCACATAGCCCCAACTGGCGGCGTAGTTGTTCCACAGCTCTAAAATATAGGCTTCCATGCCTATTTGTCGTACTCCAACACACTAAAGGTACTCACTCTCTCAGCGACTTTCTCCAAGCCCCCAAACTCATTTAACGAGATCAAAAAACACGCCTCCACGCAATGCGCTTGCATTTGCTCCAAAAGCTCTAAGCTCGCTAAAGCCGTGCCCCCCGTGGCGATCAAATCGTCGATCAGCACAACATGCGCATCGTTGAGTTCCCTAAAGGCATCGGCGTGGATTTCTATGGTGTCCGTGCCATACTCCAGCTCGTAGGATGCGCTTAGGGTTTGGTAGGGCAGTTTGCCCTGTTTGCGGATAGGCACAAAGCCCGCTTGCAAAGCGTAAGCTAAAGCTGCGCCCAAAATAAACCCCCTTGCCTCAATCCCCACAACAAAATCCACGCCATGCAATTTATAGCGATCCTTAAGTGCATCTATGAGCGTGCCAAAGAGCATGGGGTGGTTGATTAAGGGGGTGATGTCTTTAAAGAGCACCCCGGGCTTGGGGTGGTTTGGCACCTCCCTTATGGCTTCCTTTAATTGGGCTTTTAATTTTTGGCTAAACATAGTTCCTCACAATAGGGCTTCGATTTTTTGTTCTAATTCGCGGATGCGGGCTTTGTATTTGTCGGTTTCTAGGCGGTATTGGGCGTTGCGCTGTTTTAAAACCTTAACTTCATCTTTTAGGGCATTCATTTCATGGGTTAAAATGTCAATGTTGCCCAAAGAGCGCTGGAGCTGCAATTGGTGCTTTTGGATCAGCACCTCCGCCTCTTGCAAGGTGAGTTTCATAGAAGCCGAGTATTTTTCTTGGCGTTTAGCCACCGAGCGGTAAAAGAAAGTCCGTACCGCCATGTAGGCCACAAACAACACCACAAGGGTGATGACCATCCATTGCGCTAACACTTTAAACCCTCGATTTTTTCTAAGCGGGTGCTGTGCCGCCCGCCTTCAAACTCCGTCTTTAAAAAAACCTCCACTATATCTAACGCCACCCCAAAGCCCACGACATTTTGCCCTAGACATAAAACATTGGCGTCGTTATGCAACCGCGCCATTTTAGCCATGTAGGCATCGCTACATAGAGCCGCACGGATGCCCTTAAAGCGATTGGCCGCAATGCTCATGCCAATCCCGCTCCCACACACCAAAATGCCCCTGGCGTCTTTCTTGTCTAGCAGAACTTGCACCACTAAATGGGCGTAATCGGGGTAATCCACCCGCTCGCCTGCCTTTGGCTGATATATCTCTAGGCTGTGGCTGCTTTTGAGCCGCTGCTCTAAAAAGGCGCACAAGTTTAACCCCGCATGGTCGCAACCCAAGATCACATGCATTCAGTCCTCCCGTGTGGGTAAATGGTGTCTTTCTGTCATTTGTGCCTCTAGCCCCTCCACGCTTTTAAACATCCGTTGCCAGCGCACGGTGAATTTGTCTTTAGGTTTTTGCCCCGCCTCTATGCTATTAGATAAATTTAAACTAAAGTAAATGAACCACGGCGTGCCCACAATGTGGCTGTAGGGCACACTCCCCCAAAAGCGCGAGTCGCTGCTGTCATCGCGGTTATCGCCTATCATAAAGTAATGATCGGGAGCGATTTTAGAGTAAAAGGCGTTTTCGCCATCTAGGTCTATGAGCTCCATGCTCACGCCCATTTGGCTTTGCAGCTGGTGGCTGGCAAGGGCGAGCATGATGGGGTAGGTTTGGTTGTGTTTGCTGTAAAAAATGCCTAAATGCTTGTCCTCATAGGGCGCAAAGACAAAGTCCTTACCCAAGAATTGCTGCACCTTGTGCTTGGCAAAGTGCTTAGAAATGTAATTAGGATCAGTGTCGCTTTCTTTGGGGTGCAAGTAAAAGCCATCTTGTTTAAAAATGACCTCATCGCCCCCGGTGGCAAAAAGCCGTTTAACATAGTAGCCCTTATTTGTGGGAGGGATGAACACCACCACCTCGCCCCTTTGCGGGCGTTTGCCCTCGATTAAATGCCCGTTGTGCTTAAAATCGGGCACCAAAGGAATGTCAAGCCATGGCAATCTTGGAATGGGGATGCCGTAACTGAATTTTTTTACAAAGAGCATATCCCCCTCGTAGAGTGTGCCGACCATGGAGCGCGAGGGGATGATGAAGGCTTGCGCCACAAAGAAAATCGCCAAGAGCACTAAAATGATTGTCCCCGTCCAGCTCATCACAAAACGGCGCAACGCTTGAAAGAAACCCATAAAACCCCTTATTTAAAGTTTAAGCACAGCCCTTAGCGGCGTACAAAGTGTTTTGCAACAAACAAACAATTGTCATCGGTCCTACACCTTTAGGCACAGGGGTGATAAAACTCACTTTGCTTTTAAGCCCCTCAAAGTCCGCATCGCCTATGACCTTGCCCTTTACTTTATTAATGCCTATATCTACGACCACCGCTCCCTCTTTGACCATGTGCGCTTTTAAGAGCTTGGGCTGTCCCACGCCAATACACACAATGTCGGCGTTTTTGGTGTAAAGGCTAATGTCTTTCGTCAAAATGTGGCATAAACTAATCGTCGCCCCGGCATTTAGCATTAAGGATGCTAAGGGCTTACCGATGATATTGCTCGCCCCCACAATCGCCACATCTTTACCCTTGACTTCGATTTTGTAATGCTCTAAAAGCTGCATTATCCCCATTGCGGTTGCGGGCAAAAAGCCCGTGTATAGGCTGTTAGAATACACCCGCCCCACATTCAAGGGGTGGAAACCATCCACATCTTTATGTGGGGCGATCGCCTCGATCACCCGCCTCGTGTCTACATGTTTAGGTAGAGGCAGTTGCACCAAAATCCCATGCACGCTAGTATCGTGGTTGTAACGCTCTAACAAGTTTAATAATTCTGCTTGGGGGGTTTGCTCGGGCAGGGTTTCTAGTACGCAATCTATCCCCACCCGTGCGCAGGCTTTGGCTTTCATATGGACATACAGCACGCTGGCGTCGTCTGTGCCGACCAACACCACCACGAGCTTAGGGCAAATATGCCGGGTTTCTTGCAGAGTCCGCACCTCCTGGCGCAAAGCCTCTTCTTTTAAGCGTGCCAGCGCATAGCCATCTAGTAAAACCATCGCCCAACTTACTTTGAATTTTTACGCTATTATAATCAAAAATTATTGAAAGAAATGGCTTGCTTAAACAAAGTGTGCTTTTAATCGGCGTTTTGCTTGGGTGTCTCTTTGGGGCGGACAAGCCCAAAGACGGCAGTTTCATCACCATTTTAGAGTATGGCAAAGAGCTTTACAACAACCCTAGAAACATCAGTTGCGTGAAGTGCCACGGGATCAGTGGGCAGGGGCAGGTCATCACCCGCTACACCACCGCCACCAACCAAGAGCGCATTTTTAAAGCCCCCTCCATCGACAACTTCGCTAATGTTACAGATTTTGCCAACGCCCTCGATCGGGCTAAATCCATCATGCCCCGCTATAACCTCACCCCCGATGAGATCAAAGCGATTTACTACTACCTCCGCTCCACTAAGGACAAACAGCCCTAAGCCCCCTTGTAATTTTTGAAAATGTCTTGGCTCACCTTGTAGCTGCAAAACTTAGGCCCGCACATGGAGCAAAACTCGGCTTCTTTGAAAACTTCTTGGGGCAAAGCCTCATCGTGGTATTCTCTTGCCCGATCGGGATCTAAGGCGAGCTCAAATTGCTTGTTCCACTCAAAGGCATAGCGCGCATCGCTCATCAAATCATCGCGCACGCGGGCATGGATGCGCCCCCTGGCGATGTCGGCGGCATGGGCGGCGATTTTATAGGCTAAAATCCCTTCTCTAACATCTTTGGCATTAGGTAAGCCTAAATGCTCTTTAGGTGTTACATAGCAAAGCATCGCCACACCCTTGTAAGCCGCCAAGCACGCTCCGATCGCACTGGCGATGTGATCGTAGCCGGCCGCAATGTCGGTAACCAAGGGTCCTAGCACATAAAAGGGGGCCTCGTTACACAATTCTTTTTGCAGTTTGACATTGCGCTCGATTTGATTTAGGGGCACATGCCCGGGGCCCTCAATCATCACCTGTACATCCTTTTCATAGGCCCTCTTAGCTAACTCACCAAGCACCTTTAATTCAGCAAATTGCGCCATGTCGCTGGCATCAGCAAGGCAGCCCGGGCGCAGCGAATCGCCTAAACTCAAGGACACATCATACTCTTGGCAAATGGCTAAAATATCGTCAAAGGCTTCATAAAAAGGGTTTTGTTTGTGATAATGCATCATCCACGAAGCCATTAAACTGCCCCCCCGGCTCACAATCCCCATTTTACGCCGGCTCACAAAGGGCATGTGCTCGAGCAAAAACCCGCAGTGGATGGTGAAGTAACTCACCCCTTGTTTGGCTTGTTTTTCTAGCACGGCTAGCATGGTGTCAATATCTAGTTTCATCACATCGTTATTCACATCGTGCAAGATTTGGTACATGGGCACCGTGCCAATGGGCACGCTTGAGGCGGCGATGATTTCCTTTCTAATCATATCCAAATCCCCACCCGTGGACAAATCCATCACCGTGTCCGCCCCGTATTTAATGGCAATTTGCAATTTTTCCACCTCCCCTTGAGCGGAATGGATGATCGCCGAGCTACCGATGTTGGCGTTGATCTTAGTCTTTAGCGCAATGCCTATTCCCATGGGCTCTAAATTCCTATGCTGGATATTTGCCGGGATGATTAAACGCCCTTTGGCGACCTCTTTTAGCACCAATTCGGGCTTAAGCTCCTCCACATTGGCGACATAGTGCATTTCTTCGGTGATGATCCCCTTTTTGGCGTAGTGCAGTTGGGTTTTAACGGGCTCTGTGCGCTTGTCTAGGTAATCTCTTGGCATACTTCTCCTTTGCTAAAAGCACCACACTAACACAAGCGTGTAAATGTAGGCTTAAAATCTGCCCTAACACCCCTTTAAGCTAGAAAATACTAAGATCCACCTTTCGTTTTTTGGTTTTGCTTGGAGTCAGTGGGTGGGGGTAAAATTCACCTAAAGGGGCTATTTGCAGCCACGCCAGGATCTTTCGCTCGTTTTAGCTGCCGCAGGGGCTAGCAGTCGCTTTACTCCCCATTTGCCCGATTTCCCCCACATTAAAAAACAATTCTGGCGTTTAAACGGCGTGCCTCTAGTGCAAAAGGTCTATGAAGATTTTAACCATTTAGGGCTGTTTGCGCAGATTTTTATCTTGGTGTCTAACCGCTTGGAGCAGGTCTATTTAGAACAGCTTTTATGCGGCACAAATTTAAGCGTGCTCGTGGGTGGGACGAGCCGCCAAGAGTCGGTGCAAAATGCCCTAGAGTGCGTGCAAACCCCCTTGGTGATGATAAGCGACATTGCCCGCTACCAGGTGGACTTTGGGGTGCTAGAGCGACTACTAGATCGCATGCAAGGTGGGCTTGATTGTGTCGCCCCGGCGTTAAGCTGCACGGATACGATGGTTTATTACAACCCCACCGCCACCCCCCCCTACCAAGCCTTGGATCGCAAGCGCGCTTTAAGGGTGCAGACCCCCCAAATTTGCCGCACTTCTGTGTTAAAACAAGCCTACAAGGCGGGGGAATTTACCGATGAGAGCAGTGCCATTTTAAGTCTAGGTGCGCATGTCACCTACATTGAGGGCAGCCCCACGCTAGACAAGCTCACCCACGCCCACGACCTGCCCGCTCACCACACCAGCACCACCACCCACACCGGACTAGGCTTTGATGTGCACGGCTTTGAGGGGGGCAAGATCATGAAGCTGGGCGGGATTGTGATTGCGCCTAGTGATTGTGTGGATTGTGGGTTTAAGGCGCACAGCGATGGAGATGTGCTCTTGCATGCGCTCATAGATGCCCTGCTTGGGGCGATTAATGGGGGAGACATTGGGATGTATTACAGCGACAAAGACCCTAGTTTCAAAAATAAGGATTCGGCACAGATGTTACAAGAAATCCATCAACTCGTGCAAAGTGTGGGGCATTTTGTAGAAAGGGTAGATTTGACCCTTTTTGCCGACATGCCTAAAATTGCCCCTTATAGGGCATTGATTAAGCGAAATTTGGCAGAATTGCTAGGCATGCGAGTAGAAAATATTAATTTAAAAGCCACCACCTTTGAGGGGCTGGGCTTTATCGGCAGAAAGGAGGGCGTGGGCGTGCAGGCGTTGGTGCAGACCCGTGCCCTATGGGTGATCCATGAATAAAGTCGGCAGTGTTTTAATCATTGAGGATGAGGTCCATTTAGCCCAAAGCATTTACTCCACCTTGAGCAGTACGGGCTATCAATGCCAAAGCGCCACGAGCATTTTCCACCACTTTAAAGAGGATTACGATGTGATCTTGCTCTCTTCTAAGGCGTGCGTGGATCGGTGTGAACTCTTTGTGCGCAAGAACGCTAGAGCGATCATCATCATCATGTCCTCTTTTGTGAGCGAGGATGGGGTCAATCGCCCCCTAAAAGCGGGGGCCAAAGACTACATTTTAAAGCCCTTTAAAATGGAGGAACTCTTAAGGAAAATCACCTACCACCGCTCTTACCAAAAGGCGATCGAGCGGGCGAGCGTGTATGAAAAATATTTAGATTTTAGTGCCCAAAATTGCGAGGTGGATGTGCACGCCGATCACAGTTTCCCCTTGATCTTACAAAGCCATGCACAGATTGGGGCGGACATGTTCGTGTTAAACTACGCCCGTTTGCACGACTTTTACTTGGAGTTTTTCTCCTTAAAAAACCTAGAGGATCTGCCAAAGCAGCCCAAGTGTTCTAAACACTCCGAGCGCTCTTGCATCGCCTACTTCACGCATTTGGAAGTGTTGAGTTTAAAGGAGAGAGAGAGGTTTTTAAGCACTCTTGAAGCCCACAACGCCATTGTGAGCTTTGTGGGGCAAGAGAGTTTAGACTACGCGAATTTGCTCTCTTTAGAGAGCAGCCAGCCTACCTTGTCCTTCAATTTGCTCTCCATCCAAGACTACGAGAAAAGTGCCATCCAGCAATTCAGTGCGTCTTACACCGACACCGAGCTTGCCAAGCGCCTAGGCATCAGCCGCAAGTCCCTTTGGGAGAAACGCCGCCGCTACAACTTGCCTAGAAAGCCCCAAGTAGAAGCCTAAGCCTTTGCGAGCACAAGGGCGAACGCCACCTTTGCCCCCACTTGGCGTAGGGTTTGGATTGCTTGGCGTAGGGTTGTGCCTGTGGTGAGCACATCGTCCACCAAAAAGTAAGCCAAATTAGGATCGCCCTTAAAAACAAAGCCCTTAGGGTTTTTTTGCCGAAATTCCAAACTCTGCCCGGCGTAGGTGATGTTTTTTGTGGCGCATAATTTATTATAAACAGGTTTGCAGGGGCTATTTTTGCAAAGCGCGTGGGCGATGGTGGCGGTGTGGGAGTAACCCCTTTTGATGTGATCATCAATGGGCAGGGCATAAAGGGGCTCTTGTAGCAAGGGCTCTAGCAAACCCCGCACCCTTAGAGCCAAGAGGGGCAAAAGGCGGCTGCCTATGAGGCTATACTTGCTTTTTAGTAAAAACTCTATCTCGTCGTAGGCGTAAAAGCTGTAAATGGGGGTATTTTCTAGTCTATGGTTTTCTAGGAGTGGGGCTAGCTCGGCGTAGCAACGCTTGCAAAGAAGCTTGAAACTGAACGCCCCACAGCTAAAACAGCGCACTCTAGACCTTGAATTTCTTAAACTCTATGTCTAGTTCTTGGTTTTTCTCCACAATCTGGGTGCTGTGGCTCTCTAAATTATTGCGCACTTCTTTAACCCCAGCAAAGATTTGGATGAACTCGTTGATGACTTGGTTTAATTCTTCCATTTTTGCCACCACGACCTTATTCTGCTCCACGGTGTTTTGGGACTTCACTTTGGTTTGGCTCAAATTGTCCTTGGCATTTTGCGCATCTGTGATGAGCAGAGAGGTTTTTTCAGACACTTCTTGCGACTGCGTCGCTCCATTTTGCACCCGCTCGCCCATGTTCTCAATGCTTTGGGTCACCATATTCACCATTGCCGTGATCTCACCCAAAGATTTTTGCGTTTTCTCGGCAAGGTTGCGCACTTCATCGGCGACCACCGCAAAGCCCCGTCCGTGTTCGCCCGCTCTGGCCGCTTCAATGGCGGCGTTTAGGGCAAGCAAATTCGTTTGATTTGCGATGCTGTCAATGATAGACAAGATATTTTTAATTTCGGCGGCGTGTTTGACCAGCTCGATCGAATCTGTGGCGATCTCTTGTTGGATTTGCACGGACAGCAAAATCGAATCGACGGAGTTTTGGATTTTTGTGATGAACTCGTTTAAAATGGTGTCGGTGGCATCCAAATTAGCGATCGTTTCACTGAGATTGTTTTGTGCCGACTGCAAACTTTCTCCAGCTTCTTGGTTAATGTGCTTTAGGTTTTCGACCGAGTCTAATTCCTTGCGCCCCGCTTCTTTTAGTCTATCCGTGGATTCTTTTAGAGCTTGTCCCACTTGGTTGTTTTTCTCCACAATGCCCTTACCGATTGTAATGATCCCAGCGATTTTGGCGATGAATCGGTCTACATGTCCTGAAACCGCTGCAATTTCATCGCTACCGGTGATGTTCAAACGGCGGGTTAAATCTGCCTCTTGTGAGGACACTAAATCCTTAGCCGTGTTTTCTAGGCGACTTAAAGGACGGATCACATTTCTTTGCACCACAAATAAGAGCAAAGCAATGATCACGATAGAAATCCCCACCATCCACGAGAGGGTTTTGATACTAAAAGCATTAGCATTGCTGTAGGTTTCTTTTAAAGAGAGTTTGACCTCCATCACCCCGATCATGTCCCCGGGTTTGTTGTTGGTGTGGCATTTCACACAAGCGGCATCGCCCACTAAGGGCTGTAGAACCAAGACATGCCGATTGTTGCCATGCCCCTCTACCAAGACCTTTTGCGGGGTCTTGGGGTTGTTAAAGTAGTTGCGGATACGTGGATCGTTGGTAAACTTTGTATTCAAACCAAATAGCTTAATGTCGTCTTGTCCGGGATAAAACTTCATTTTAACGCCCGGTAGTTTATTGCTATCATCTATGGCTTTATAAATGGCTTTGGTTGTTCCCACCGCGATGGCTTGCACAATAGTGTTGATGATCGAAGCGTTGATGCTTTTAGCTACAGACTTACCCTGAGTTTCTGCTAAGTTGGCATAATCTCTTTGGATCAACATAAACACCAAAAGTGCAAAAAGACTCAACAAAATCACTAGGTAGATTAAAGCCCGGGTTTGCAAACTCTTAAACACCTATGCTCCTTGCATCGAATAAAATGGTAATGCGATCTCTATCATAGCAAATAAAATTAGCCTACAAAAGGTAAACGGGTGTGTGGGCTAATGTCTAGGCTATGCAAAGGGGTAAAGTCTTCACACCGATACAACTCCACCCCCGCCCTTGCGACCATCGCCGCATTGTCGCTACAAAACTCTAGGGGGGCTAATAACAAATCTAAGCCCAACTCCCCACATAGAGCGTTGATGCACTCTCTCACATAAGCATTTGCGCTCACTCCCCCCACTAAACCCAAAGTTTTAATGGGGCTGTTTGCAAAGTAACGGCGCAAATTCTGCACTAAGTGGACGGTGGCTGTTTCTTGAAACCCCGCACACAAGCGGGTTTTAAAACTCTCGCTTAAAACCCCCCTTTCTCTCTCTTTTAAAATAGCCAAGCGCACGGCATTTTTAAGTCCTGAAAAGCTAAAGGCTAGCCCCTTGTGGTCTTTGAGCGGTAAGGTAAAGTTTAGCTTTTCTTGGGGGGGGCAATCTCTAGCTAGAGTTTCTACTATGGGACCGCCCGGATAGCCAAGCCCTAGCATTTTAGACACCTTGTCAAAACTTTCGCCTAGGCTGTCATCTAGGCTTTGTGCCACAATTTGCATGTTCTGCGCGTCATGCACTTCTATAATCAAAGTATGCCCGCCAGACACAAGCAATACGCTCAAAGGAAGGATAACGGGCTTGTCAATGAAAAGCGAGTAAATATGGGCTTGTAAGTGGTCTATGGAAATTAAGGGGATTTTTAAGCCCAAAGCTAAGGTTTTTGCGAGCATTAACCCTTCTAAAAGGGTAACACTTAGTCCCGGGCAAGTGGTGATGGCAATGGCTTTAAGGGCGCTAAAGCCGCCTAGAAACTCTTTAGCCCTTTTAGCCAAAAGGGGGAGATTGACAGCGTGCAACCTAGAGGCAAGCTCGGGCACAACGCCCCCATAGGGACTATGTGCGCTCTCTTGAGAAATCTTAGAGTGCCAAAGCAATTGGGCGGTTTGTAAATCCATGAGTGCTAGCGAGCTGTCATCGCAACTGCTTTCAATGCCAAGTAACATAACACCCCCTTGTGCGCTATAATAGCAAGCCATTATACTAAAGGGACACTATGAAGAGATTAAAGGCTGAGTGGGAGGAACAAAGCGCCGTTTTAATGGCATACCCACACACTGCCACCGATTGGGGGGCATATTTAAACGAGGCGCAAGACTGCTTTTACAACATTATCCGCGCCTTGAGCCATTACCAAGAAATGATTGTCTGCGTGCATCCCAACGATACCAAGAGCCAAGATAGCCTAGCTAAACTTAGCCAAGTGCATATCGCCTTGGTTGACAGCAACGACACTTGGACGCGCGATTTTGGTCCGCTGTGCGTGGAAACCAATGGCATCGCCCTTTATTTGGATTTTATCTTCAATGCGTGGGGGGGCAAATACCAAGCCAACCTAGACAACACCATCACCTCCAAGCTCATGCAAAAGGGGCTGTTAAAGCACTCTTTGCGCTCTGTAAATTTTGTCCTGGAGGGGGGGAGCGTGGAGAGCGATGGAGCGGGGAGTATTTTAACCACCACTTCCTGCCTACTAAACCCTGAGCGCAACCCTAATTTAGACCAAGCCCAAATCGCTGGGGTCTTAAAACGAGAACTTGGGGCGCAACAAATTTTATGGCTAGAGGTGCAACCCTTAGCCGGGGACGATACAGACGGACACATCGACACCCTAGCGCGCTTTTTAGACCCTAATACCATCGCTTATGTGTATTGTGAAAACCGAAGCGATCCCCACTACAACAACTTAAAAAACATGGATAAGCAATTACGCCGTTTTAGAAATGTTGATGGAAAGAGATATAAACTCTTGCCCCTGCCCCTGCCAAGCCCCAAATTTTACCAAGGCGTGCGTCTGCCTGCCACTTATGCGAATTTTCTGTGGGTGAATAACAACGGGCAAAGAGTGTTGTTCGTCCCCACTTACCAAGACCCAGCCGATGACAAAGTCTTAAAGCTCTTGAGAAGTTACATAGAGACAGAGGTTGTGGGCGTGGATTGTTCGGTGCTCATCCGCCAAAAGGGGAGTTTGCACTGCGCCACCATGCAACTTTACTAGGGCATTTTGGTTAAACTTCTCATCAGTGGGCGGGTGCAGGGTGTGGGTTTTCGTCCCTTCATCTACAACCTAGCCCATAAACTCGGCACAAAGGGCTATGTCTGCAATGTGGGCGGGCAGGTGGAAGTGGTGCTAGAGAAAGCGCATTTAGAGGCGTTTTTAAAAGAACTAGACAATAAACCCCAAGAAGCCCAAATCACCGCCATCACCCAAGAGCCCACCGCTACTCTAGACACACCCTTTTACATCGCCCCAAGCTGTGGCGTGGATTTAAGCCTTAAGGACAGCTTGCCCCCAGATTTAGCCATTTGTGAAAGTTGCCTCAAAGACACCCAAGATCCCACAAGCCGTTTTTACAACTACCCTTTTACCGCTTGTGCGCATTGTGGTCCGCGCTTTAGTTTGCTAGAGAGCCTACCCTACGATCGCCCCCACACTTCTATGAAAGACTTCCAACTCTGCGAGGATTGCGCTAAAGATTACAACGACCCCACGAGCCGCCGTTTTTTTGCCCAAACGATGAGTTGCCCCAAGTGCCCCATCGCCTTACACTTTCTCAGCCCTCAAGGCATAGAGCGCCAAAACGCTTTGCAAGAAGCCATAGATGCCCTAAAAGCGGGCGTGGTTGTGGCAATTAAGGGCGTGGGGGGCTTTGCGCTCACGGCTCTAGCCACCAACAAGGAAGCCATAGAGCAAATCCGCACACTCAAAGCCCGCCCCTTTAAACCTTTAGCCTTAATGGTGCCTAGCCTCCAAGAGGCGTTAAAATGCGTGCATTTAAGCCCCCCAGAGCTAACAGCCCTAAGCTCTAAAGAAGCCCCCATTGTGCTTGCCCTTAAAAAGACGCAAGAATACGACCACCTAGCCCCCAACCTCAACACTTTAGGCGTGCTCTTGCCCTACACAGCATTACATTTTTTGATCGTGCAAGAAGTGGGGGCGATTGTCTTTACCAGCGCAAACTTAAAGAGCGAGCCTATCATCACTAATTTAAAAGACTTGCAAGCCAAATTCCCCCACATTTGCGTTTTAAACCACGACCGCCCCATAATGCATGGCATCGATGATAGTGTTGTGCGCCTTGTGGCAGGCAAAATGCGCCTTGTGCGCTTGGCACGGGGCTTTGCGCCTTTGCACCTGCCTTTAAGCGCACCTGAAAATATTCTGGGTATGGGCGGGCATAACAAGACAAATTTATGTTGGTTGAAAGAGGGGTGCTTGGTTACGCCCGAACTTGGGGGTTTTAAGAGCATGGCAAGCCTTGAGCGTTACAAAGAGGATTTAAGTTTTTACACAAAACTCTATGGCGTGCCTAAAGTGGTCGGGCTGGACTTGCACCCGGGCTATCTCTCTAGCCAAGTAGGCAAAGAGCAAAATGCACCCACACAAGAAGTGCAACACCACACCGCCCACTTACACGCCTTGCTTGCCGAGTGGGGTTTAACACACACCTTTAAGGACGGGCAATCTGTGCTCGCCTTCATTTGCGATGGGGCAGGGCTCTCTTATGCAAAGAGCATTTGGGGCGGAGAGGTCTTTTTAGCCACCTACCAAAAGGGTTTTTTTAAAACAGAACACTTACACAGCCTAGAAACCACCTTTTATCCCAGCTCCACAAGTTTATTAAAAGATGCGCACAGCCTAGGCTACGCTTTGGCTTACCAACACCACCTAGCCTTCGCCCCCCTTTTGTGCGAATCCACAATGGCTAAGAACCTTGCCACCATCATTTCTAAGCGGATCGCCACAATCCCCAGCACCTCTGTGGGGCGGCTTTTTGACGCTGTGGCGGGCTTTTGTAGTGTAGGCACCATCAACACCTATGAAGCCCAAAGTGCTATGCAATTAGAAAGCCTAGCCACCACACACCCCACAGATGAGTTCTACCCCTTTGAAATCCAAGAAGACATTTTAATCGCCCCCATGTTAAAGGCAATGGAGCGCGATATTTTAAGCGAAAATTACGCCCTAGCGGCGAAAAAATTCCACAACACCCTAGCCCACATAGCCCTAGGTTTGTCCGTGCGCTATAATCTACCTTTGCTCTTGGGTGGGGGGGTGTTTTTAAACCGCTTGTTGGGCGACACTATCCAAGAGATTTTTAAAGATAGGGTGTTTTTCTTGCCTGAAATTTTACCGCCCACAGACGGAGCTTTAGCCTTAGGGCAAGTCCATTTTGTGGCAAATTCATTAAAGGGGTCGCATGCAAGTTGTTAGTTTGAGTGGGGGCAATGGGGGCAAGGAGGCACAAGTTCTCATAGAGAAAGTTTTTATGCCCTATTTGCAAGAGTTTTTAGCCGCACGAGGCGAGGATGCGGGGGTGTTTGAGGCTAGGGGGGCTTTGGCTCTTAGCACGGATAGTTTTGTGATCGATCCGCTCATTTTTGAGGGGGGCGATATAGGCAAGCTGTGCGTGTGTGGGAGCGCAAACGATGTTGCTATGGGTGGGGCGCACCCTAAGTATTTGAGCGTGGGTTTTATTTTAGAAGAGGGACTGGAAGTGGAGTTGTTGCAACAAATCCTAAGCTCCATGCAAGAACAACTGCGCTTGGGGGGGCTTAAATTGCTCTCATTAGATACTAAGGTTGTGCCTAAGGGCTGTGCGGATAAAATTTTTATCAACACGACCGCTGTGGGCTCTGTGCTCTACCCGAATTTGAGTGCCAAAAATTTAAGAGAGGGGCAGGTGATTATTGTGAGCGGGGCTATTGGCACGCATGGGGCTTTGCTCTTTTCTAAAAGAGCGGAGATCCAATTAGACACGCCTTTGGCTAGCGATTGCCAGCAATTATTCCCTTTGCTCGAGCCCGTGTTTAAAAGTGGGTGCAAGATCCACGCTTTAAGGGACGCAACAAGGGGGGGGCTAGCCTCTGTGTTGCACGAGTGGGCGCAAAGTTCTAAGGTGGGGATAGAAGTGGATGAGGATAAAATCCCCATTTTAGAGGGTGTTAGGGGGGTGTGTGAAATTTTGGGGCTAGAGCCCTATGTCTTGGCAAATGAGGGGGTTTGTGTGCTAAGTGTGGAGGCTTGTGATGCATCTAAAATTTGTGCCCTTTTACAAGAGGGGGGGGCAAAGGAAGCGTGCATTATCGGGAGGGTTATTAGCCAAAAAGGGGTGTTTTTAAAAACCCCTTGGGGCTCCAAACGCCCCCTAGACATCCTTGAGGGCGAGCTGTTGCCTAGGATTTGTTAGGGTGCTAAATACAATGAAGCCCTAGTGAAAGCCGTTTAAAGCCCATAACCATTCACAAAAACCCTACTTGAATCCTCAAAGCCCCGTTGACTAAGGTATACCTAAAGACCACCCCTTGACAAACATGCGGGATTTGCCACAGCGACATCCACTCTGCCTACAGCGAGTGGCATGACGGCATCTACCCTATGATCCCCGGTCATGAAATTGCGGGTGTGGTTAAGGAAGTGGGCGCACAGGCACGCAGGTTTAAAGTGGGGGATAAAGTGGGTGTGGGTTGTTTTGTCAATTCTTGTAAAGAGTGTGCCCCTTGCAGTGATCACCACGAACAATTTTGCAAAAAAGCGGTGTTCACCTACGATTGCAAGGACTATTTTCACAATGACGAGCCCCACATGGGAGGGTATTCTAATTGTATTGTGGTGGATGAAGACTACATCATCCGTGTCCCCCACGATGCGCCCCTAGAAAAAGTCGCCCCCCTGCTCTGTGCGGGCATCACCACCTACTCCCCTTTAAAATTCTCCAGTGTTAAAGAAGGCTCAAAAGTGGGCATTGCTGGCTTTGGCGGGCTGGGGCATATGGGCTTGAAATACGCCTTGGCAATGGGGGCTGAAGTGAGCGTGATCGGGCGTAGCGAGGCTAAAAAAGAAATGGCGTTAAAAATGGGCGCAAAACACTATTACAGCGATGTCAAAGACGCAAAGGGGGCTAATTTGGATCTCATCATCTCCACCATCCCCACCCCTTACAACATGGCAGATTATTTAAATGTGCTCGCCTATGGGGGTGAATTTGCCATTGTGGGCTTGCCTCCAAGAGACAAACCCATCACCCTCAGCGCCTCTAACTTTGTGTGGCATGCCAATAAAAAAGTCTATGGCTCACTCATTGGAGGGATTAAAGAAACCCAAGAAATGCTAGACTTTTCTGTTTTGCACAACATTTACCCCGAAATTGAGCTGGTTACAGGCAAAGATATTGACAGAGTGTATTACGATCTCACCCACTCCAACGCTCAATTCCGCCATGTCATTGACATGAAAAAGTCGTTTAGCTCTTAAAATGCAGGGTTACAAGGCTTTAAACTCTTTTGTCTCAAGGGCTAGCAAGCCCGCACCCACTAACCCGCGCCCCCATTTTGCGTTTCAAGCAATGGTGCTAGCCATTAGCACCTTTTGTTTACATGGCGCGGTTAAACCCTTGACAAACACTAGGTAGTAGGTTTTATAATGTAGCACCTAAAAATTTTAAGGAGTTAGTGTGTTTTTGCGATCTTTGATCCTAGTCTCAGCTTTCACTTTGGGCATGCAAGCCCAGCCCTTTGTAAGCACGAGCCACGCCCCAAGCCACATACAAGGGGACAATTTTTATGTGAGCCCCAAGGTGCATATCCAAGAGGTGCATTTTAAAAACCAATACGGCTTAGAAGTGGCGGCGAAATTATTCACCCCCAAGGCAATGCAACAGGGCAAAAAATACCCCGCCTTGATTATAGGCCACCCCATGGGGGCTCTGAAAGAACAAGCAAGCCAGCTTTACGCCACGAAGTTAGCCGAGAGGGGCTTTGTTACCCTAAGTTTTGATTTGAGTTTTTGGGGGCAGAGTGCGGGCACGCCTCGCCACGCTGTGTTGCCCGACATGTATGTAGAGGATTTTAGCGCTGCCATCGATTATCTAGACACAAGACAATTTATCGATAGAGAGAAAATCGGGGTTGTGGGGTTGTGTGCGAGTGGGGGCTTTGCTTTGGCGACCGCAAAAATCGACCCACGCATTAAAGCCATCACCACGGTGAGCATGTACGACATGGGCGATGCCACAAGGCATGGGGTGCGTCATTCTGTCAGCAAGGCAGAGCGAGAGGCATTTTTAAAAGAGGCGGCCAGCGAGCGCTACAAAGAGTTTAGCACGCATAAAATCACTCGCTATGTGGTGGGCACGCCCACCAAGATTGATAAAAATTCAAGCCCCATTGCCAAAGAGTTTTACGACTTTTACCGCACAAAGAGGGGTGCATACACCCCACAGGGGCAAGACCCCAAACTAGACACCATGCCTATGTTCTCTAGCGATGTCAAGTTCATGAACTTCTACCCTTTTGAGGACTTAGACAGCATTTCGCCCCGTCCCATTTTAATTCATCACAGGCGTAAGGCACACTCTAGGGAGTTTAGCCAAAAAGCCTACGCCAAAGCCGCCCAGCCCAAAGAGCTTTACTATGTCAAGGGGACCGGGCTGTGGATTTATACGACCGCGCTAATCTCATCCCCTTTGACAAAATCACGCAATTTTTCCAAAAAAATCTCCATGTAAAGGATTAATCATGTCTGTCCTAGTCATCTTAGCCCACCCTAATTTAAGCACCCAATCACGGGTAAATCAAGCCCTTAAAGCTGCCCTAGAGCCCACAAGCGTAGCGATCAGCGATTTATACGCCCCCCGATTACAACTAATGTCAAACGCAAGGTAGAGTTTAGAGCTTTTGCGGCAAGGGCAGTTTTTAGCACATACAAATAATGGAGCGCAAGAACCCCACAGCCCCAAACTCCCTAAAACAACCTGTAAATGGCGGTGGAGATGGTGACGAGGCCAAAGCATAAGATGAAGAGGTTTTGCCATGGGTTTTTGTATTTGTGTAGTTGGGGGAATTTGTAGATGGCATAAAGGGGCATTAAGTAGAGGATGATGGCTAAAATAGGGCCACCAATACTCTCGATGATTTCTAACACGCTGGGGTTTTCATACGCCACAAGCCACGCCACTAAGAAGGTGATGAGGGCGGTGATTTTATTGGCTCTGGTGGGGGAGATTTTTTGCTTAGTGGCGTAAAATAAAAGGCGGTTCAAGCCCTCGCGCACGCCCAAATAATGCCCGAAAAAGGATTTGCCCATCGCCACAAAGGCAACGATGGGCGCGACTAGGGCAAAGGTTTTCATGTCTTCAAAATGGTTAGCCAAATAGGACAAAATGGGTAGGTTTTGCGCTTTGGCCTCTTTAAACTCCGCAGGGCTTAAACACATCGCACACGAAAAGACAAAGAACATCACCGTTACAATCATCAAAACATTGCTCCTAGCGATGATGGTCGAAGCCTTTTTGTCCGCCTCCTGCCCATAGGTTTGCTTACAATGCACGGCGAGTGAGGAGATGATGGGCGAGTGGTTGAAGGCAAACACCATCGTGGGCAAGATCAAAAGCATGACCACCCCTAAACTCTCGCCCCCAACCCCGCTCAAATGGATGTTTTCAAAAAGTGCGTTGTTCCATTTGGGGATGAGCCACAGGGCGCTAAAAACCAGCACGGCGATGAAGGGGAAGACAATGGCGGACATGGTTTTGATCACCACCTCTTCGCCAAAGCTCACCACAAACATTAAAACCCCCACCACCAAAAAAGAGAGCCATAAGCGGTTAGGCGCACCCAAGCCCAATTGATTCACCAAGAAACTCTCAATGTTGTTTGTGATCCCCACGCTATAGACCAGCAAAATGGGGAAAATCGCAAAGAAATACAACAGAGTGAGCAACACGCCCCCGAATTTACCAAAATAATTCTGCCCGACCACGGTGATGTCATCGCTCTTGTCCGAGCCTTCTAGCACAAAACGGCACAGGGCGCGGTGGGTTAGAAAAGTTAAGGGAAAGGCGAGCACCAACATGACAATCAAGGGGATCAACCCCCCTAGCCCCGCATTGATGGGCAAAAACAGCACCCCAGCCCCAATGGCCGTACCATAGAGGCTTAAGCTCCACATCAAGTCCTCTTTGTTCCCTTTTGTCATCGTAACCCGCCTTGAAATTTGTAAAAGCTCACATTTTAGTCTATTTTTATGGATAAAATCCTTACTATATTAATCTTTGGTTTAAAAAAGGATTTTCACCCTTCTAGTAAGTCTTAAAAATTTGCCCTCCACCCCTTGACAAACACTAGGTGTTAGGTTTTATAATCTAAACACAAAAACACTTTAAGGAGAACACATGTCTGTTTTAGTTGTTGTAGCCCACCCCGACTTAGCCCAATCAAGGGTGAATAAAGCCTTAAAAGAAGCCCTAAGCCCTACAAGCGTGGAGGTGAATGATCTATACGCCCTCTACCCCGATTTTAAAATCAATGTGGCGTGCGAGCAGGATAAATTAGTCAAAGCTAAGCACATTGTTTTGCAATTCCCCATGTTTTGGTATTCTTGTCCGTCCCTTTTGAAAAAATACTTTGATGATGTGCTGACCTATGGTTTTGCCTACGGCTCTAAGGGCAAGGCACTAGAGGGCAAGGGTTTTAGTTTAGCCATCAGTATGGGCGCACGCGAGGGGGATTTTCAAGGCAAATTTAGCTTAGAGAGTGTCCTAACCCCCTTTAGGGCGATTAGCCACTTCATCGGCACTAAGTACGCCAAGCCCTTTCTCACCTATAACACCGGCAACTTGAGCGACACCGCCTTAAAAGCCCAAACCCAAGCTTACCAAGAGTGGATTAAGGGGCTTGCATGAAAGACATTTTTGAGCGGGATTTAAGCGGGGAGATGGTGAGTATGGACGACCCCGAGTTTCACAAACTTTACAGCGTGATCACAAACGCCCAAAAACTCATCCACAAGCTCAACACTCAAGAGTTAAGCCCTAAAGAGGTGCGGGCATTAACCAACGAGCTGACCGGCAAGCCCTTTGATGCCACCAACACGATTTTACCCCCTTTCTATGTGGATTTTGGGCGCAATATCAACTTTGGCAAGCATTTTTTTATGAACTCGGCTTGTAGTTTTATGGATAGGGGAGGGATTGAGATAGGTGATCATGTTTTCATCGCTCCCAAAGTGTGTTTAACCACAATCAACCACGACTTCAATCCCTACAATAGGCGCACGACCTTTTGTAAGCCCATTGTCATAAAAGATCGGGTGTGGATTTGCATCAACGCCACCATTTGCCCCGGGGTTACGATCGGAGAAAACTCCATTGTCGCGGCTGGGGCGGTGGTTACTAAAGATGTCCCCCCTAATGTCATCGTGGGGGGCAACCCGGCTAAAATCATCAAGACTATAGAGGTCAAAAATGCCTAAAATTCTCCCTTCTTTACTGTTTTCATTTGCCCTACTTGGGGCGCACACCACACATAAAGGAAAACCCATGCAAGAGATACACACAAAGGTAGATTTTAAGAGTTTTGAGGGCACAAGCGACAAATTCAGCGGTAAAGTGCATATCCAAATC
The DNA here is from genome assembly GCF_019703325.1 of Helicobacter sp. NHP19-012. Classification (NCBI taxonomy): domain Bacteria; kingdom Pseudomonadati; phylum Campylobacterota; class Epsilonproteobacteria; order Campylobacterales; family Helicobacteraceae; genus Helicobacter; species Helicobacter gastrofelis. The sequence continues at coordinate 315,790 of NZ_AP024819.1, forward strand.
CTATTTGGTCCAAACAAATGGCGTAACTTTAGCGGGGGTATCGTGCATTTTAGCCCCAAAGCTAGGAGTGCATGGCACACCCACCCCGCAGGGCAAACGCTTTTAGTAACAGAGGGGGAGATTTACACGGGCACCGCCGATGGCAAGGTAAGCGTAGCTCACAAGGGCGATGTCATCTCTTGCCCGCCGGGGGTGAAACATTGGCACGGGGCAGGACCTAGCATGGGTGGAGCACATTTAGCCCTAACGGGGGATAAAAACGGCGAAAATGTCCATTGGCTCGAAAAGGTGAGCGATGTAGAGTATAACAAGGCGATAAGCTCCCTAAAGCCCGCCAAGCCCACCAAAAGTGCCTTTAACCCCTTTGCAAACAGCCCCTTAAAGAGCGATCCGCAAATGTTTCGCACCTTCAACCATTTCGCCATGCAAGAGGCTTTCAAAACTTCAGGCTTAAGCGTACCCGAATACAGCCAAATTTTATTAGCGTCCTTAGTGGCTCTAGGCTCTGTGCCCCCATATGCCAATGCCCTAGAAAGCGTGCTAGAACACCTAAAACCCCAAGCTATTAGAGAGATTTTATACCAAGCCATCCCCTATGTGGGCTTTGCGCGGGTGCAGGGCTTTTTAGAGGCGACAGATAAAGCTTTTAGTGCCAAGGGCATTCACCTAGCCCAAGAAGAGGGCATCCCCCAAGCACAAAGGGCACAAAGGGGTCTAACGATCCAAAAAAAGATTTTTGGGCAAGCCATCGAGCAATACAACGCCCAAGCCCCCAAAGACGAGCAACACATACGGCAATTTTTATCGGCAAATTGCTTTGGGGATTATTATGCTAGAGAGGGGCTAGATTTGCGCTTTAGAGAGTTGCTGACCTTTGTTTATTTGCTCTCTTTAGGCGGAGTTGATAGCCAGCTAAAAGCCCATGTGCAAGGCAATTTAAATATGGGAAATAACCGCCACAAACTTATTAGCGTGGTTACGGCGTTGATCCCTGTTGTGGGCTACCCTAGAGCATTAAACGCCCTCAGTGCAATAGATGCGATCACCCCTGCCAAAGACTAGGCAATATGGCATTCACGATTATCGAAGTCGAAAGGCAAACGGGCATCCCTTCGCGTAAAATCCGTTTTTAGTGCGATAAAGGGCTATTCCCATTTGTGCAAAGCGATTCTAATGGCGTGCGTTACTTCTCTCAAAGCGATGTCGCGTGGGTAGAGTGGGTGCAGTGCTTGCGTGCGTGTGGCATGCCCCTAGCCACGATAAAGACTATATCCACTTATCTCAACAAGGCATGAAAAGTGCCCCACAACGCAAGGCGATTTTAGGGCAACAGCTTAAAGATTTACGCCTTCAGCTAGACACCTTGCACCAAGCAGAAGCTAAAATCGCCCATAAAATCGCACTCTATACGCAAATGATCAAAGAGCAAAAGGACTTTTTGAATCCAAGCAACCCCGCTTACACGGGCAAACCTAAAAAGAACCCTTGACAAACAAATAGGGGTACAATCTTTGTGTAAGGGCACAATTCTATTGTGTAAAAGCACGACTTTCTTGTGTAAGGGCACAACTGCATTGTGCCTTCCTTTAAAAACGAGGGCAAAATCAAAGCGTGGGGGATGAGCGAGGCTTTGTGAGGCACATAACATTACCTATGTTGCCTTTTCACCTCTAGGCAAGGGCTTTTTAGGGGGCAAATTTGCCAAAAACACCACTTTTTTAAAGAGGACTTTAGAAATATCGTGCCCAAGTTTAGCCCAGAAAACCTAGCCCAAAACTACACCCTAGTGGAGTTGGTGCAAGACATGGCCAAAGCCAAAAACGCCACCCCCGCCCAAATTGCTTTATCGTGGTTTTATCTCGGGGAGAGATAGCCCCAAAAATTAGCCGAAAAACGGGTAAATAAGAGCTTAACCTAAGCGGCGCAGCTAGCTAGTGACTCATTGGGGGTCTTTGCTCCCTTTGGGCGTGTAAAAGGTTTTTATACCCCCACAGCACTTGAGTAACAAACCACTAAGGAATCTATGGGTATCCCCTCAATGGCAACCATCTAGCTCTATAAGTGAGATGCTCTACAAGCTTCGTTTTTGATTAGTTTTTTTGCATAAATTAAAATTTCGCGTGCTTGTGGGTTTAAAAGCAATGACAACTTTCTTATTAAAATTGACCACCTTCGCGTATCTGTGTAACGCTCTTACCTCCCAAGCCATAGTTATCGGTGTTGATCTCCTCGATGATGACAGTGGTAGAAGCAATGCGATCGCGCTTTAAAACCTTAGCGACCACTTGTGTAACCTCTGCAATCAAAGCCTGTTTTTGCTCTTTTGTGGGTTGCCCCTCTTCTTGAGTGATTTTGATGTTGATAAAAGGCATAATCTCTCCTCACAATTTTAATCAAGTGCATTTGATGTTAGCATTTGCGTATTAATGTCGAATCTCTTTTTAATTTTTTGTATTTTTCACGCCTTGTAAATAACCGCTTATAACTGCCCTAAAGAGAGCTAGAAGTATAGAGAGTAGCGGTTTTTTGCAGTTTCTGCGTGGGGGAGAAAAAGCCCCGTGAATCGTATCAGCTGATCATCAAGCTAGACAAGTTGGATTAATGCCCTTACAGCTTTTTGGTAATGCTCCCTGGCTTTCTTTGTGTTTTGTTCTCTATCGTGTCCATAGTGATAGACCACTGCTATGGCATAATGGGCTTGTCCGTGTCCCATTTGTGCCGCCTTTTGGAGCTACTCAAAACCCTTACCAACATCTTTAACAACATTTTCACCACGGGAGAACAAGGTAGCTAATTTAAAGTATGCTTTGGCTTCTCCAGCCTCTCCAGCCTTGAGATAATATTTTGTAGCCTCTGCATAGTCCTTATTGTCGTAAGCCTCTTTTGCTGCATTTAGGTAAACAACCCCCTCAGTGCCCCCATTGGCTTCTATCGAGCTCGCTTCTTTTGCTTTAACCATGAAAATCTCCTTTATCGTTTTGCAACAAGCAGACTCGAACTTTGCGAATTTTGACAGACTGCCTCATTAAACTTTGATCAAAGATTCCCAAAACACCCTGAGCGCACATCTGCCATGGCTTGCTCAATCTCTCTTTGCGTGTTCATGACAAAAGGTCCATAGCCGACCACGGGTTCATTGAGCGGTTCGCCTGTGAGCATAAGCACCTTAGCTTTTTCAAGGGCCAAAAGATCGATTTGCGATCCTCCCTTTTGAAAGGTGATAAGCTGTTCTTTGTGCGCGCGGTGTCTTTCTAATTCAACCACACCACCCAGCACCAACATCAAGACATTGTGGCTTTTTGGGACCTCTAAACGCAAAACATCGCCACCGTGTACCTCTAAATCCCACAGATTGATGGGAGAAAAGGTTGTTGCTGGACCCTTGACACCTTTTAACTCCCCTGCGATGATCCGCGCCTTGCTTGTGCCCTCTAGGGCTACGCTTGGGATCTCTTGTGCGGTGATCGCCTGGTATTTAGGAGGAGTTAATTTATGGGCTTTGGGCAAATTCACCCAAAGCTGCACCACTTCAAACACCCCGCCTTCTTTGGCAAACTTCTTGGAATAAAACTCTTGGTGCAAAATGCCAGAACCTGCTGTCATCCATTGCACATCCCCGGGGGTGATGATCCCCCCTCCCCCATGCGAATCTGTGTGCTCCACTTCACCGCTATAGGCGATGGTTACCGTTTCAAAGCCCTTATGGGGGTGCGATCCCACGCCAAACTCCCCTCCACCCCCTTTAAAATGGTAGGGTGCGTTGTAGTCTAGGAGCAAAAACGGGTCGCAATTTTTGTGTGTATCGTGGTAACTAAACATCGAGGCGACATAAAACCCATTGCCCACCCAATGTTTGGAGGGCGCGTCATAAACCCTATCCACTTGTTTCATCATTCTCCCTTTACTTAACAAACTCTTGATAATCTTGGCAATGGATAGCTAAATCCTGATCGCTTAAATTCAAAGCCCCAAAGGTGGCAAAATGGCCTGTGTATGTGCCCCCCACAAATAGGGTAGTGGCTTTAAGGGGGGCTAAAATGTCTTCTATGGTGAGCAGTGTTTGAGAACCCCCCTTAGTGTAATTCTCTATGGGTGAGCCTAAACTCACGGCTAAGGAAAACTCTTTGCTATGCAACGCCTTGCCATTAGAGCCATAGGCAAAACCATAGGCGAGCACATCGTCCAAATACTTTTTAAACAAAGGGGGGTAGGAATACCAAAAGATGGGGAATTGAAACACGATCCGCTCGGCTTGTGTGAGCAGTTGTTGTTCGGCAGCGACATCAATTTTAAAATCCGGGTATTTTTGATAAAGCTGGCTAAACACCGCACCTTTATGGCTAATACTTTCTTTTAAAGCTTTGTTGACACGGGATTTTTGCAAATCGGGGTGGGCTAAAACAACTAAAGTAGACATTTTGTTCCTTTCATTTTTTGTTGTTAGGGGCATTTAGCATGAATTTAACGCCTTGTCAACTCAATTGAACCAAACGCTCAAACCTTAAGTTATTTTTAATATATTGATTATGGTGTGGCTAGACCCAAACTTCGACCACTCAGCGCATTTATCTAAAAACGCTTGGCTAGGGATTGCGTGCCATCTTAAGGTATGGCTGGAAGCAAAACTACATTTTAAATAAAACCCCATTTGGCAACACATCGGCGGCTAGTCCAAGACACGATCAGTATGGCAGTAGATCCATCCTACGATTAAGCGCTCTAAAGAATGCAAGCTTGACATGTGTGTTCCTTATTGGGTTGTTTAAGCGCACATCATTTCACAATAAGGCTACCATGTTCGCCACTCTTACGATCAGCCATGCGCACATAGGGGGCTTTGATTTTGGTGTGATCTAAGTTAAAACTCTCCACATCCATTTTCATCCTTGACTTCTGTATTCAATGGTTATTTTAAACACGCAAAGGCTCGTTCTAAATCCTCTAGCAGGTTAAATCCTGGTAGGGGTGCAAGGTGAAATCTCAACCTCCAATTGTAGGTGCGTTGGGGTCTAGGACTGCGCATTGAAAATTTCCTTTAAGACTCTAGCGTTTTGGGCTATATCGCCCACCCACAAACTAGAGATCACCGCTGCCATATCAAGGGGGGGGAGAGTGGCTAAATTAGTTGGTGTCAGTCCTCCTATGGCACAAAGGGGCAACTTCAAGCACGCCCTAGCTTGTGTAAAGACTTCTTTAGAAATTGTGGAGGCTTTAGGTTTAGTGGGCGAATTAAAGCACGCCCCAAAGGCGATATAATCAGCCCCTAAGTCTTGCGCCTGTTTTGCCCTAGTTAAATCCCCATAGCACGAAATCCCGATCACCCCCTTAAAGTGTTTGCGGGCTTCTTCTAGGGGTGTGTCCTCTTGCCCCAAGTGCAAACCAAAAGCCCCACATTGCAAAGCCAACTCTAGGCGATCATTCACAATAAAGCCCACACCATGCCTTGCGCACAGCTTGGCTAAATCTTTGGCTAGATTTAGTAATTCTGTATCGCTATGGGTTTTATCCCTAAGCTGAAAGAGGGTAATTCCACCTTGAATAGCACACTCTAGCATGTTTGGCAATTGATCATAGGGGGTTAGGCTCTCATCGCTCAAGCCATACACCCCCTTTAGGGCTACTCCCACTCAATTGTCCCCGGGGGCTTAGAAGTGATGTCGTAGACAACCCGGTTGATCCCCTTCACTTCGTTAATGATTTTGTTTGCTACGCTCTCTAAAAACTCAAAAGGTAGGGGTGCAAAGTGTGCGCTCATGCCATCGCTGGCACACACCGCCCGCAAGGCTAAAGTGTTGTCGTAGGTGCGGTTATCGCCCATCACCCCTACAGAGCACACATTTAAAAGCACGCAAAAGGCTTGCCACACTGAATGGTAAAGTTTGGCATCGTGCAGAGCTTGGATAAAAATTTGATCTGCTAGGCGCACGAGCTCTAAACTATCATAACCGATAGCCCCTAAAATGCGGATCGCTAATCCGGGGCCCGGAAAGGGGTGGCGTTTTAGCATGTCTTGGGGCAACCCTAGCTGTGCGCCCAAAGCCCTAACTTCGTCTTTAAACAACTCCCTTAGAGGCTCTAACAGCACAAAATCCATTTTTTCGGGCAGACCCCCCACATTGTGGTGGGACTTAATCACCTTAGAAGGGCCTTTCACGCTCACCGATTCAATCACATCGGGGTAAAGCGTGCCTTGTGCTAAATATTTGATCTTGCCCCTCTTCTCTAGCTCTTTAGCTTTCTTTTCAAAAACCTCGATGAAAGCCATGCCGATGATTTTACGCTTTTCTTCGGGCTCACTCACGCCCCTTAGCCTCTCTAAAAACAAGCTAGACGCATCGACCACATGCAAGGGGATTTTTAAGTCGGTAAACATTTTAACGACCTGCTCTTTTTCACCCAAGCGCAAGAGCCCGTGATCCACAAACACAGCTTCCGTTTGCGCCCCCACCGCTTTATAGCACAAGCTAGCGACCACGCTCGAATCCACGCCCCCACTCACAGCGCATAAAATCCTATCTGTGCCCACCTTTTCTTTTATCTTTGCAATCTCTTGGCTAGCAAAGGTTTGCATGTCCCAAGTGGCTTTGCACCCACAGATCTTAAGCGCAAAGTTTTTTAAAATCTGTGTCCCTTGCACGCTGTGCACCACCTCCGGGTGGAATTGCAAGCCAAAAAGGGGCTTTGTGGTGTGCGCTATGGCGCAAAAGGGGGTGTTTGCGCTCTTAGCTAGGGCTTTGAAGTTAGGCGGTAGGCTTTCCACGCGGTCGGCGTGGCTCATCCACACCACGCTTAAATTATCCACGCCCTCTAATAGGGGGTGTTTTTCTAAAAGCTCTAGATGCGCCTTGCCAAATTCTTGGCGATGTGCCGCCCTAACTTGCCCACCAAAGCTATCCACTAAAAGTTGCATGCCATAGCAAATACCCAACATGGGCAAGTTGGTTTCAAAAAGCTCGGGAGCACATCTATAAGCGTCTTTGTCGTAGACGCTTGCGGGTCCTCCGCTTAAAATGATCCCCTTTGGGTTTTTTGCTAATAAATCCTTAGTGGGGGTGAAGTAGGGGTAAATCTCGGTATAAACGCCCACTTCGCGTAAACGCCTAGCGATAAGCTGGGTGTATTGACTCCCAAAATCTAAAACAATCAGTTCAATCGCCATATGTGTCGTCCTCTATGGGGGTGAAAATGCTTTGGTAGTTGATGCGAAAATCCGTAAAAATGTCTTTATGGCTTTTTAGCCACTCTAATAGCCCTTGTGCACTCTTAGCGTTGCATGGGTTTAGCCAAAAATAGTGCATGTTTAGAGGCTTAAACAGCACGCTTAAAGGCGGGGGCTTTTGCAAATAAAGCCTTTCGCTCATTAAGATTAAATCATTTGGCTTATAGGGGGTTATAAGGTTGCGCATGATTTTTAGGCGGGTGGTAAAGGCGGGTCTAGCCAATTCTTGCAACACCGCTTTAGGGCTCTTATCCGCAAAAAACGGCGACAGCTCTTTAGCCCCCAAGAGGATAAAACTTTCTTTAAAAAGCGCAACGGGTTTTTTGTTTTGCAAACGGCGGGCATCGAGTGCATTTTTAGAGATCAATAAGGCTTGCACTTGGCACAAGTGTTTGACTTTCTTTAAAGGTTGCCAAACGACCTTAACCCCCGCCCCCTCGTAAAATGCCAAACTTAAAAAGTCTAAAAACCCCTCTTTGTTGCCTAGGTCGCTGGCGATATACAAAGGTTCGCCTAGCAAGGGCAAGCACAAAAGCAAGGGGATAAGGCGCATCAAAAGGCGCGCAAAATCGTGGCACTTAAGCGGTCATTAAAGGCTTTAGCGTTTTTTAACGCCCCATTTTCTAAGAGCTTTGCGCTGTCAAACAGCAAGTGCGCCACATCGGTGAGTAAGGCGTGATCTTCCACGCCCTTAAGCTTTTGGATGATGGCGTGTCCGATATTGAGTTCTAAAGTCTTGGGCTGTTCTTGCACACTTTGGCCCATTTGGCGCATTAAATTTGCCATCATGGCGTTTTGTGCATCGCCCACAAGCGCGACCGCTGAGTGCAAATCTTTAGACAAGGCGACTTCTTTCACCTCATCTTTTAAGGCTTCTTTAAACGCCTCTATCACTCCCTTAAACTCCTCTTTCTCTGTCTCGCTGATTTCAGCTAGTCCTAATTCTTTTAAGGTTTCAGCACTGGCTGCGTCTTTGAAAGGAGTTTTGTCGTATTCGGTAACCCCGGGCATGACAAAGGCATCCACTTCATCGCCCATTAAGAGCACATCAAAGCCCTTTTGGGTGTATTTTTCTAGGAGTGGGGAGGCTTTGAGTAGGTCTAAACTCTCGCCGACCATGTAATAAATGCTTTTTTGTCCGCTTGGCATGCTGGCCTTGTAGGCTTTGAGCGATAGCGACTCTTCGCCCTTACTGCTGGCAAAGCGTAGCAAGTCTAAAATCTTGTCTTTATTCTCAAAGTCGCTGTGCAAGCCCTCTTTCAACACCCGCCCAAACTGAGCGTAGAACTTCTTGTAAGTTTCTGTGTCTTGGCTTAATTTTTCAATCTCGGCTAGGATTTTTTTAGTGGATGCGCTTTTGATGTTAGCTAAGATTTTATTTTGTTGCAAAATCTCACGGCTCACATTCAAGGGCAAATCCTCGCTGTCAATGATCCCACGCACAAAGCGCAAATATTGGGGCAACAACTCTTTGTCGTTGTCGGTGATGAATACCCGTTTAACATAGAGTTTCACGCCTGATTGGTAATCCACTCTAAATAAGTCAAAGGGGGCGGTGCTTGGGATATAAAAAAGCGTGTTGTATTCTAACACCCCTTCGGCTTTGTTGTGTATCCACGCCAGCGGTGCGCTGTTGTCGTGCGCAAAACTTTTGTAAAACTCTTTGTAGTCCTCGTCTTTGAGTTCATTTTTAGGCATGCGCCAAAGGGCTTTTGCGCTGTTGATTTGGGTGCATTTGTCCTCTGTAACTTCTTTCTTGTTTCCGCCCTCGCCCTCGCTTTTGGTTTCAGTGTAGCTTAAGAAAATGGGAAAGGGGATGTGCTCGGAGTATTTTTTTACAATGTGCTCGATCTCCCAGCGGTTGGCAAATTGTGCCTCCTCGTCTTTGAGATACAGCGTGATTTCTGTGCCAAAGCCTTCTTTGACGCAAGGGCTGATTTCATAAGAGCCCTTGCCATCGCTCACCCACGCAAAGGCTTGTTCGCTTAGGGCTTTTTTGCTTTGCACCACGACTTTATGAGCAACCATAAAGCTAGAGTAAAAGCCCACGCCAAACTGCCCGATAAGCGCGCTGTCTTTCTTTTGATCCCCGCTCAAATTAGCTAAAAAGCTCTTTGTGCCTGATTTGGCGATCGTGCCTAAGTTTGAGATCAGCTCTTCTTCGCTCATGCCAATGCCATTATCGGCGATCGTGAGACTCTTGGCTTTTTCATCAAAACTCAAATTGATTTGGGGGTGAAACTCTAAAGACTTATGCGCCTCATCGCTGATCACCATGTAGCTCAATTTGTCGAGGGCATCGGAGGCATTTGAGATGAGCTCCCTTAAAAAAATCTCTTTATTGGAATAAAGAGAGTGGATCATTAAATCCAAAAGCTGGTTAATTTCGGTTTGGAAAGTGTGTTTTGTAGACGCCATTAAAACTCCAATTGTAAGATAAACCCCCATTATAGCGCAAAAAGGGTTTTTGCCCCCTTAAGAAAACATGCTAACATGCCCGCCATGCACTCTTTAAGATTAGGCATTTTATTTAGTGGTGAGGGCTCAAACATGCAAAATCTCATAGAGAAGTTGCACCAAAAAGTCTATTGGCAACAAGACAAAGAAATAAGGCTAGAGATTGTCCTTTGCGCTACAAATAACCCAAAGGCAGGGGGGATTAAACGCTGTGAAAACCTTAACATGCCCTATATCGTGGGGGCTGAAGACAACTTTATTAGTGCCTTTAAGGGCTGTGTTTTGGTGCTGTGTGCGGGCTATCTTAAAATTTTAAGCCCCAAATTTTTAGCCCACTACAAAGCGATCAATATACACCCTTCTTTTTTACCCCAACACAAGGGGGCAAATGCCCTAAAAAGAAGTTTTTCAAGCCAAAGCGGACTAGGGGTGAGCGTGCATTGGGTGAGCGATGAGCTAGATAACGGTAAGCTCATTTTACAAGAGAGTTTAAGCCTAAAGCCCCAAGAGAGCCTAGAGAGTTACACCCAAAGGGTGCACGCTTTAGAGCATAAACTTTACCCCCAAGCCTCACTAAGGGCACTAGGGTTGCGCCATGCATGATTTATTTATTTTAATGGCGATCACCCCCTTGATCGTTCTAGCCCCCTATGTGAGTCGGGTTTTAAAAATGCCTGTGGCGGTGCTAGAGATTTTGCTAGGCACTTTGGGAGTTTACTTTGGGCTTTTAAAACCCAACGCTAATTTCAGCACGATGGCTGAGGTGGGGTTTTTATTCTTAATGTTTTTGTGTGGCATGGAAGTGGATTTGTATGTCTTTAAGCAAATGGAGCGCAAAACACTAAAGAAAATCCTAAGTTACTTTGGCATTCTCTATGCAATGGCGAGCACCATTACCCTAAGTGCACACTTGCCCGCCCTTTACATCATCGCCCTGCCCATTGTGAGCTTGGGGATGATCATGACTCTTGTTCGCGACTATGGCAAGGACAAGCCGTGGCTAAATTTGGTGCTGAAAGTCGGGGTTTTGGGTGAGCTCACGAGCATTATTTTACTTGTGGTCGTGGACGGGATTTACTTACACGGCTTGGGGGCGGATTTGATTAAGACTTTGGGGATTTTATTGGTTTTCTTGTTCATCATGGCGCGCTTGGTGCGTATTTTTAGGGTGTTGTTTTGGTGGTTTCCTAGGCTAAAGGCTTTTATCATGCCAAGCAACGAGGCGAACCAAGACATGCGCTTTGCGCTCATGCTTTTCTTTATTTTGGTGGGGATTGTGGCGTGGCTCAAATTAGAGTTGGTTTTGGGGGCATTTTTAGCCGGCACACTCATTTCTACCTTCTTCCCCCATAAGCACGAGTTGTTTGACAAGCTCAACGACATCGGCTTTGGCTTCTTTGTCCCTTTGTTTTTTATCCATGTTGGCTCGACTTTGGACTTGCATTTGATTTTAACCCACCCGAAGTTTCTCATCCACGCCGCCCTAGTTATGGCGTGCATGGCAAGCCTGCACTTTTTTAGCAGTTTTGTCGTGTTTAAAGGGGAGTTAAAAAGCGTGAAAAACACCGCCATGTTTGCCATGAGCGCGTCCATGCCCCTAACTTTTCTCGTAACCACCGCCAGCGTGGGGCTAAGGGTGGGGGCGATCAATGAGGAAACTTATTATGCGTTTTTGTTGGCGGCGGTCTTTGAGGGGGTGCTTTTCACCACCTCAATTAAGATTTTACAAAGACCCCCTAAGCTAGCCTAGAAAGTGTAGAGGTAGCGCACATACACAGAGTAATCGCGTTTCAAGCTGTAATAATACCCCCCTGTGTTCGCACTCTTAGAGGGGAAGAAAGGATTAACCAACATGGGCAATTTCACGCCCAGCTCCAAACCATTGTGCTTGTAAATGTTGGTCCTAAAGCCAAAGTTCAACCACACATTGAAGTTGCCGTGGTGGGGCAAGCCTGAAAGGTTAGCGCTGGGGTCTGCGGCTAAAAGGGCAGCTTTCCAAGCGTGTAAGGTGGCGGCATTGACTTGCCACGCGTTGCCCCCGATGGCAAAGCCCCCAAACACGCCCACGCTGGCGTTTTTGCGATCAATGAAGTTGCCCATGATGTCCGCGCCAATCCCATAAGCGACCATGCTCAAGCGGACATTTTGGTCATAGCCCACGAGGCTTAATTGTGGCCCCAAGTCGCTAAAGCCGTAGTCTAAAAAGCCATAGTAGCGCACGCCTAGCCACTTCGTCTTGGCATGGGGGAGCTTAAAGAAAAACTTCTGCCCGATTAAAAACCCAAAGCCATTCATCGCCCCATTGGCGTATTTAGCATGCCAACTGACATTTGTGCCTTGCCAGTTCTTGTAATCTGGACCCGTACCGGGAGGGTATGATGTGCCATTGGGGGCGACTGTGTTATACAGGTTGGTATTCATCCTGCCCTGCCCGACTTGGTAGCCCGCCCCAATGAAAGTGCCACTCTCTTCGGCTGTCAAACTCCCCACAACCCCGAGGGCTAGAGGGACACCTAGTAAAAACTTTCTCATCGCAATCCTTTAAAGTTCATCACAAAAAGATATAAATAGACCACAATCATAGCATGTTTCCTCTCATAAAACAAGAATTCTATATTTTTTATGGCACGCCCCCCTATAAAATTTAAGTATAATAGCCCGCTATCTTACCAAAAAAGAGTTGCATTTGCCAAACAGCATTAAAATCTATGGTGCCAAAGAGAATAATTTAAAAAACATTGACCTTGAAATCCCTAAAAATCAATTCATTGTTTTTACGGGGCTTAGCGGATCGGGCAAGTCCACGCTCGCCTTTGACACGCTCTATGCTGAGGGGCAACGGCGTTACTTAGAGTCGCTCTCTAGCTATGCGAGGCAGTTTTTAGACAAGGTGGGCAAACCGGCGGTGGATAAAATCGAGGGGCTGATCCCTGCCATTGCGATCGATCAAAAAACCACTTCCAAAAACCCCCGTTCCACGGTGGGCACGACCACAGAGATTTACGACTATTTGCGCTTGCTTTATGCCCGCGTGGGGCGGCAACACTGCCACTTGTGTGGCGCACCCATTGCATCCATGCAGCCTAGCGACATCATCGCCCAAGTCTTGCAAGAGTGTGCGGGGCGTAAGGTGTTGGTTTTAGCCCCCCTAGTGGATAATAAAAAAGGACACTTCAACGACATTTTGCAGGGCTTGCGCCAAAAGGGCTTTGTGCGGGCGCAAATTGACGGGGTCTTAACCCGCCTTGATGAGCCCTTGGAACTTGCCAAGAACAAAAAGCACAGCATTAAAGCCGTAGCCGATCGCCTTGAAGTGAGCGCACAAAACCAAGCGAGGCTCTCAAGTGCGCTAGAGCGGGCTTTGGCTGAGGGCTATGGGCGGGTAGAGGTGTTGGACTTAGACACGAACAAAAGTCGCCATTACAGCGAGCATTTGGCGTGCTTTGCTTGTAAAGTGAGCTTTGAGCCCCTAGAGCCCGTGAGCTTTTCGTTCAACTCGCCCAAAGGGGCTTGCCCTGAGTGCGCAGGGCTTGGGGCAAAGGTGAGTTTAGATATCCAAAAACTCTTAGATTTTAACCTCCCCATAGGCGACATGAAAAAAATTTTCTACCACAACGCCTACTATTGCGCCTTGTTTGAAGGCTTTTGTGCCACAAATGGGCTAGACACAAATAGCCTATTTGACAAGCTAGACCCCCACCAACAAGAAGCCCTACTTTATGGCAATGGCAAAGAAGTGCACTTCACCTACAAACAACAAAGCCTTAGCCGTCAGTGGATGGGGCTCATCCAAATCGCTTACGACTTCTTTAAGGACAGCAAGGACTTGAGCCAATACATGTATGAAAAGCCCTGCACCAGCTGCAAGGGTTACCGCCTAAAACGGCAATCTTTGGCGGTGCAAGTGGCGGGGCTAAACATCTCTAGCTTGATAGACATGCCCATAAACGCCGTGCATGCCTTCTTTAAGGACAAAGCCCACTTCGCCTATTTAAGCCCGCAAGAACAGCGCATCGCCGCCCCGATTTTAAAAGAGATCAACGAGAGGGTGTTTTTCTTAGTGGATGTGGGTTTGGGTTATCTCACTTTAGGGCGGGACGCAAGGACTCTTAGCGGGGGGGAGGCACAACGCATAAGGATCGCTAGTCAAATTGGCAGTGGGCTTACGGGGGTGTTGTATGTGCTAGACGAACCAAGCATTGGCTTACACGAAAGGGACACCGCTAAACTCATACGCACTTTAAAGAATTTACAGCAAAAGGGCAACACTTTAATCGTGGTAGAGCATGACAAAGAAACGATCAAGCAAGCGGATTTCATCGTGGATATTGGTCCAAAAGCGGGCAAGCACGGGGGACAAGTGGTTTTTAGCGGCAGTGTGACTAAACTTTTGCAAAGCACCCACCCAACGGCGTTATACTTGCAAGGGGTGAAAAACATCACAAGACCCAAGTTAACCCCGCCTAAAAACCCGGCTTGTTTGCAATTAAAGGATGTACATATCCACAACATTAAAAACTTGCAGGTGAAAATCCCGCTAAAACAATTTGTGTGTGTTACGGGGGTGAGTGGGAGCGGTAAAAGCTCTTTGATTTTACAAACACTCTTGCCCATCGCCCAAGAGAAGTTAAACCATGCCAAAAAAGCGGGGGGTGGGGGTTGTGCAGGGCTTGGAGCATTTAGACAAGGTGATTTACTTAGACCAAGCCCCCATAGGCAAGACCCCACGAAGCAACCCCGCCACTTACACGGGGGTGATGGACGACATCCGCGAACTCTTTGCCCAAAGCAAGGATGCAAAAGTGCTAGGCTATAGCGCAAGTCGCTTTAGCTTCAATGTGCGGGGGGCGGTGCGAGAAGTGCCACGGGGAGGGGGAGATTAAAATTGAAATGCACTTTTTACCAGATGTCCTAGTGCAATGCGACAGCTGTAAGGGGAGCAAATACAACGAACAAACCCTAGCGGTGAAAATCAAGGATAAGTCCATTGCAGATATTTTGCACATGAGCGTGGAGGAAGCCCTAGAGTTTTTCTCTAAAATCCCCAAAATCGCCGCCAAATTGCAGACTTTAAACGCCGTGGGGCTAGGTTACATCACGCTAGGACAAAACGCCACGACCTTAAGCGGAGGGGAGGCGCAGCGCATTAAATTAGCCAAAGAACTGAGCCGCAAAGACACGGGCAAGACTTTGTATATCTTAGACGAGCCCACCACGGGGCTGCACTTTGAGGATATACAACTTCTCTTAAATGTCTTGCACTCTTTAGTGGCTTTGGGCAACTCTATGATTGTCATCGAGCACAATTTAGACATCATTAAGAACGCAGACCATGTCATTGACATGGGTCCTGAGGGAGGCTCTGGGGGGGGGCAAGTTGTCGCTACAGGCAGTCCTGCAACCTTGGCTAAAAACCACGCTAAAACGGGAAGTTTCACGGGCAAATATTTAGCCCTAGAGTTGGGGCTTTAAGATAAAAATTTTTAGGTAAATCAGCACCGATTAGACCTAAAAATCCATGTAAAATAAACTTGAAGCATTTGCTAGGGAACTTTAAGCCCATTAAGTGGGCGTCTTTAAAAACTTTCATTTACCAAAGTAAACAAGAGTTTTGCTATAGTCTGCGGTATGAGAACCGAAGGTTGGGCGAAAGCCTGACCTGGAAGGTTTTCAAATTTTTGGAAGGAGAATGTTATGAGCAACAACAGCAACAACAGCAGGAACAGCAACAACAGCAATAACAGCAGCAGCAGCAACCGCAACAATAGCAATAACAGCAACAATAGCAATAACAGCAACAACCAAGACTAAGCTGTGCTTGCCCCTCCCCCTCGTGGGGGGGTGAGATCCCCTACAAGTTCTTTCTTCTTTTAAGCTTTTTTCAGATCCTAGATTATGAGCAGGTCGAGGTGTGGCTCTTGATCCAAGCTTTTAGTCAAACCAAGAGGGTATGTTCACCTAGAATTTGTAACTTTCATCAATAGTTAAGCAATCCTAACACTGCTTGCTTATAGGCTTGTGCACTCTCTTCATCCTTGCCTTCAAAACGCGTAACGAGCATGGGCGTGGTGTTGCTCGCCCTAACAAGCGCAAAGCCATCTTTAAAGACCACTCTAATCCCATCAATGTCTATCAAGTCCACAATGGGGGGGAAGTTTTGCGGTAATTGCCCCCTTAGACTCTCTTTAAGTCTTTCAATGATTTCAAACTTCTCTTCTTCTTTGACAGCGATTTTTTCCTCAGGGGTTTTATAAGAGTAGGGTAAGTTCTTTAAACTCTCTTCTAAAGTGTTTGGGGCTTGCTCTAAAAACAACTCTAAGAGGCGCAAACACGCATACAGCGCATCGTCATAGCCAAAATAGCGGTCGTTGAAGAATAAATGCCCGCTCATCTCGGCGGCGAAGTGGGCGTTTGTTTCTTTAAGCTTGACCTTTAAATTGCTATGCCCCGTTTTATACATAATAGCTTGCCCGATTGCGTTGATGGCGTTGTACATGACTTGCGAACATTTGACTTCGCCGATGACTAGGGGCTTAATGCCTTTTTGGGCTAGGCTCTTGGCAAATAAAATCGCCAGCTCATCGCCTGCATAAATGCGCCCCCTTGTTAGCAAGGCGACTCGATCTGCGTCCCCGTCAAAGGCAATGCCGATAGGGATTTGATGCGCTTGCATGTGCGCTTGCAAGTCTTTTAAATTCTTGGCTTCACTAGGGTCGGGGTGGTGGTTAGGGAAAGTCCCATCGGGGGTAGAATAAAGGCTATCAAACTTGATATTTAACGCCCTTAGCACCGGCTCTAAACCGATCGCCCCCACTCCATTGCCAAAATCCAAAGCGATTTTATAGGGGAAGTTTTGTAGGTGTGCAAAGGCGTTGATCAAATAGGCATGGTAGGCCTCTTTGGCGTTAAGTGTGTGGGTGGGTGCGGATTTTTGGGTGTAGGGTGTGGGGGCTTTTAGCATTTGCTCTTTTAGCTCTTGAATGGCTTGCCCGTAAAAGGGCTTTTGATCTAAAGTGATCTTAAAGCCATTGTATTCGGGGGGGTTGTGCGAGCCGGTGATCATAATGGAGTGGGGGGTGTGGGTGTTGTCAATGGGATTAAAGGTGGCAAAGTAAGCTACGGGCGTGGGGACAAGCCCCATATCATAAACTTCTACAAAGTTTTCAAGCCCGCTTTTAAGCCACTGAAATAAGGTGGGCGAGTGGGTGCGGGCATCGTAGCCTAAAGCCACTTTGGGGCAGGTTTGCGCCATGATTTTACCCAGCTCTAGCCCGATTTGGCGCACACAAGGCTCGTTTAAATTCTTGTTGAAAATCCCCCTAATGTCGTATTCTCTAAAAATGCTTGGGTCTAATTGCATCAAAGTCCTTTACTGATTTACTGGTAAATATAGGCGTTTGTCAAGGGAATGGTGTTGTCTACACTGTTGGTTAAAAGCAGTTGGTAAAGATCAACACTACCTACCCTAAAGGCGGAGGCGCAGCTGTTTAAGTAGAGCGACCACATACGGATGAAGCGGGCATCATACATTTGGGAGATTTGCTCTTGTTTATCGCAAAAGTTTTTATACCAAAGGTCCAGAGTTTTGGCGTAGTGTAAGCGTAAACTCTCGGCTAAGACTAAGTGAAAATCGCTTTCACTGGCAACAGAAATCACTTCACGCAAAGAGGGCAGATACCCGCCGGGAAAAATGTATTTATCAATCCATGCGTTGGTGGTGCCCTCAAAGCAACATAAAATGGAGTGCAGTAAGAACATGCCCCCCACTTTCAGCACTTCCTTGACTTTTTTAAAGTAAAAGGGCAGATTCGCCTTGCCGACATGCTCGAACATCCCGACACTCACCACTTTATCAAAGCGGTAATGCAAGCCGTCCAAATCTTGGTAATTTAACAGCTTGATCGTAACCCGATCGGACAATCCTAAATCCTTCACCCGTTGGCTCGCCTGCTTAAATTGCTCTTCAGAGATGGTGATTCCCATCACTTCCACATTGTATTCTTGCGCTGCCCGAATGGAGAGATAACCCCAACCACAGCCAATGTCTAAAAGTTTTTCGCCCTGCTTGAGGTCTAATTTTTTTAAGGTGTGATCTAACTTTTGCAATTGGGCTTGGTACAAAGTGTCGCTCTCTTTTTTAAAGTAAGCGCAAGAGTAGCTTAAGGTTTCGTCTAGCCATAGGGCGTAAAATTCATTGCCTAAATCATAGTGGCTTTCAATATTTGATTTTTCTTTGTCTGCGGGTTGGATGGGTGTAGCGTTGTCGTGTTTGTGCAAATGGTCATAGTTTGTCTGTAAATACAGCACCCGCATCACGGCATCCATCGAGCCCTCAATGTCGATCAGCCCGTCCATGTAGGCTTCGGCAATGGTTAAGGACATGTCCTTTTTAATGTCGCTCATTTTTAGGGGGCGGTTGATTTTTATGGTGAATTGTGGGGTTTTGGTGCCGTTTTGGTAGACTTCTTTGTCCCAAAACACCACGCGGTAATCCCCATTTTGCCATTTCTTAAACATGGATTTTAGAAAAAATTTAGAGAGCATGGTTTAAACCTTCGTTTGTGCTCCACCTATTGTGGGGTGTGCTAAGGCGTGTAAAGCCGCCATTGTAAACTAATTTCATTTAAAAATCCTTAGCGTTGCGCGGCCAAAAGTTTGCGTTAACCATTTTTAGGCTAAAATGGGCAGCTAGTTTTTTAAGACTAGTGAGCAAAAAACTATAAAAAAAGGGAGTTTATGAAAACAAAGACACTTGATCTACTAAGACAACTTCAAGCCGACAGCATTGTTTTGTTCATGAAGTTACACAATTTCCATTGGAATGTGAAAGGGCATGACTTCCACGCCGTGCATAAATTCACGCAAGCCGTGTACGAAGAGTTTGCCGACATGTTTGACGATTTGGCCGAAAGGGTGGCCCAACTAGGGCATGTCCCCGTGGTAACCCTTGCCGAGGCGTTGAAAGTCGCCCACATTAAAGAGGAGAGCAAGCACAGTTTCCACTCTAAAGAAGTGTTTGAAGCCGTTTTGCACGACTACGAGCATTTGGAAAAACACTTTACCCAACTCTCGGAATTTGCCGATGAAGCGGGCGATAAAGTCACCGCCGCCTACGCCGACGAACAGCTTGCTAAATTGCAAAAATCTGTATGGATGTTGAAGGCTAGTCTAGCTTAATGCTACAGGATCAAGACCAAGGTTTAGAGGTTTTGGAGGGCGACCCCCTTGAAAAGTGGGGGGAAATCCTACTGCACGCCAGTCCCAAGCGTTCTTTTGAGGAATTGGAGCGGTTTTTAGAGTGGCAGGCTTTAGGCACACTCTTTTTAGAACAAGAAGGCTTGGAGGATAAGTTTGAGGCGTTGTTAAAACAGCTGAGATTTGATCCCAACTTGCAAGAAAAAGTGCACGCTAAAAAGGTGGATTTAGCCATACAATCCATGGCAGCCGTCCTTAGTGGGCATGAATAGGCTTTGGTTCGTGTTGCTCCTAGCCCCTATATTATATGCTAAACCGCTAGATCGCACACTCACGCTTAAAAAAGACGAGGTTTTTAGTGGAAAGTTGCAACTAAATAAATTTAAAAAGCCCCTAAGTTTGCGCTGGACTCTTTTTAAAGATCACGGGTTAGTGGTGCATTTAAAGTTAAACCACTTCCCCTATCAATTCATTTTATACAAGGATTTACAACGCAACACCTTTAGAGCGGATATTTTTAAAGAGAATAGCGCAGAGCAAAAGATCAGCGGCAATTACGAACATCCCTATTTTTTGGTAACCTTTAAAAACTTCAACGACAAAGAGGGGGCGGCGACCTTGAGGGTGAAAGCATCTTCCCAACTTAAATGGATCGAACCTTAATGTTAGAGCGCATACAAGCCAAGATCGAAGCATATTTAGAAGAGGTGGGTAGCCCACAAGTCTTACGCATGGCACAGAACTTAGGCATGGGTAAAATGCTAAGAAGCCGTTTGATTTTAACCATTTGCGCCAAACACCCTAAGCTCGTGGATTTTTGCGCCATCATAGAAATGATCCAAACCGCCTCCCTGCTCCACGATGATGTCATCGACCACGCTGCCACAAGGCGCGGACACGAGTCGCTAAACCACGCCTTTGGCAACACAAACGCCATCATGCTCGGCGACATTTTCTACTCCAAGGCTTTTTGTGCCTTAGCCGACTTTGCCAAACCCATCATAGAGGTGGTCGCCCAAAGCGTGGTGGCCCTCTCTAGGGGCGAAATCAAAGACACCCAAATGGCGCAAGGCTTTAACCCCAGCCAAGATTTTTACATCGACATGGTCGCCGACAAGAGCGCAGCCCTGATTGTGGCAAGCAGTGGGGGGGCAGCCCTTTTAGCGGGCTTGGACTTTAAAAAATACGCCGCCTTTGGGCACAACTTTGGCATCGCCTTTCAAATCATTGACGACTTGCTCGACATCACACAACCTAAAGAGGTGCTGGGTAAGCCTGCTTTTAGTGACTTTAAAGAGGGCAAGAGCACCCTGCCCTATATCCTTTTGCACCAACGCCTAAGCCCCGCAGAGCAGGGCATTTTAAGGGGGTATTTTAAAAGCCCCAAAGAAGAGGCAAAGCTGTGGTGCAGTGAAAAATTTAAAGAACATAACATCATCCAAGCCACTTTGCAAGAGGCCAAAGCCTACACCCAAAAAGCCCTAGAGGCGATTAGGGGCGAGAACAACCAAGCCCTAGAGGCAATGGCTTTGCAGGTTTTGGAAAGACAATTTTAGGGGGCTAGAGTGGATCCGTATTATAGTGTCCTCAGTTTCACGCATAAACGCCTACCCATTGAGTTGCGCGAGCAGTTGGCTTTTAAAGACAACGCCGCCTTGCTGCACTTTTTGCAGGATTTAAAGCACCAACAGCCAAGCCTCAAGGAAATCATCGGGCTTTGCACCTGTAATCGGGTGGAATTTTACTGCTATGGGACGGTGGATTTTAGCGTGGTTTTGCAGGCACTCGCGCACGCCAAGAGCTTACCCCTCACCCTTTTGCAAGAAAAGAGTACGCAATACACCCACACAGAGGCGGTTTATCACAGCTTTAGCGTGGCAAGCAGCCTTGATAGTCTCGTGGTGGGCGAAACGCAAATCACGGGGCAGCTCAAAGAAGCGTATAAGGCGTGTTTTGAGGCTAAACTTTGCGGCAAACATTTAAGCCGTTTGGTGCATTTTGCCTTTAAATGTGCGGGGCGAGTTAGAAGCGTTACCGCCATCTCTGCGCAAGTCGTGTCCATTGCTTCTATGGCGGTCAAGCAAGCCCTAGAGGTGCTGGAGAGCGAGGATTTGCCTAAAAAGGCGGTGGTGGTGGGCGTGGGGCAAATGGGGCAACTTGTGTGTAAGCACCTCATCGCTAAGGGCTTTGAAGTGCTTTTATGCAACCGCCATACTGAAAACGCCCAAAATTTCATAACCACCCTAAACGAGCCCAATATTTGCATTGACAGCCTAGAGAATTTAAAAGAACACATCAACACCCACCCCTTTTGTTTCAGCGCAACCCACTCTCCAAACCCCCTAATCACGCCTGATATGGTGCAACCCACGCCTTTTAGGCGCTTTTGGTTTGATTTAGCTGTGCCAAGAGATATACAAGACCCCAAAGACCCTAATATTTGGCTTTACAGCGTGGACGACTTAAAAGGGGTCATCGCTGACAATTTAGAAAAACGCCAAAGGGACACCGCCAAAGCGCATGCCCTCATCGCCGAGGACACGGCACAATTCTTTGCGTGGCTACAGACCTTAGAGTTAGACCCGCTCATTAAGGGGCTAAGAGAGCTAGCCAAACAAGCCGCCTTAAAAGAACTGAATAAAGCGGTGAAAAAGGGCTACATCCCCCCCGAGCTGCAAGACAATGTCGCCAAAATCCTACACAACGCTTTCAACACCTTTTTACACCAGCCCACCGCCACCCTAAAGAAAAACGCCCACAAGGAAGAGGGCGACATGCTCGGCGAGTCTTTAAAATCCCTTTTCAACTTAGGGGGCGATCCGCTGTTTTTAAACGCCTACCGCTGTGAACACTCTAAAGGACTTTAATGCGCTACTCTAAACTCTTTGCCCCCACTTTAAAAGAACCCCCCAAGGATGCGGTGCTAAAAAGCCATCAATTCTTGGTGCAAGCCGGCTACATCCAGCAAATCGGCAGTGGGGTGTATAGTTTTTTGCCCCTAGCCCAAAGGGTGCTTAAAAAGATTCTCAATGTCATAGATGAGGTCATGCAAGCGCATGGGGCGCAAAGTTGTTTGTTTAACTTTGTAACCCCGGCGACTTTATGGCAAGAGAGCGGGCGCTTTGGCAAGTATGGCAAGGAACTTTTAGCCTTTAAAGACCGCAAGGATAACGACTTTGTGCTCGGCCCCACGCACGAAGAAGTGGCAGTGGAAATCGCCAAAGCCCACATCAAAAGTTATAAACAACTCCCCCTGCACCTCTACCAAATCCACACCAAATTTAGAGATGAAATCCGCCCCCGTTTTGGGCTCATGCGCGCTAGAGAGTTCATCATGAAAGATGGCTACAGTTTCCATATAGATAGCGCCGACCTAGATCGAGAGTTTTTAAACATGCAAGCCGCCTATAATGAAATCTTTGAGTGCTTAGGCTTAAAGGTGCGCGCGGTGGAGGCGGATAGCGGGGCGATTGGGGGCAGCAAGAGTAGGGAGTTTGTGCTCTTAGCTCCCTGTGGGGAGGACACTTTAGTGGCTTGCGCAAGCTGCGCTTATGTGGCAAATGTAGAGGTCGCCAAGAGAGCAAAGAGGGCAGAGCCGGACAATGTCCCACAGGCTGCCTTTGCCAAATTCCCCACCCCCAACACCCCCAACATTGAAGCGGTGAGCGCATATTTAAAAGTAGAACCCTTTTTCATCTTAAAAGCAGTGGTGAAAAAAGTTCTCTTGGAAAATAACGAGAGCCAACTTGCGGTGTTTTTTGTGAGGGGCGATGACAGCCTAGAGGAAACCAAGGCTTTAAATGCGTGTAAAAGCCAAGTGCCCGCTTTAAGTTTAGAGGACATTGAGGGCGCAGAGCTAAAAAAATACGGGCTTTTTGCCGGCTACATCGGTCCCTATGGGCTAAAGCACCTTGTGCCTAACGCCCTTGTGTTCTTTGACACCGACTTAAGCGAGGCAGATAGCCTAGTGTGTGGGGCAAATGAAGAGGGGGCGCACTTTGTGGGTGTGGATTTGTCTAGCTTTAGTGGGTTAGATTACAAGGACATTGCCACAGCCAAAGCGGGGCAGGCGTGCGCTGAGTGCGGGGGTGTTTTAGAACACCACAAGAGCATAGAAGTGGGGCATATTTTTAAACTCGGAGATAAATACTCCAAGAGTTTGGGGGCGCAGTTTTTGGACCAAGAGGGGCGTGCGTGTTGCTTTGAAATGGGTTGCTATGGGATCGGGGTGAGCCGCTTGCTCGCCGCCATTTTAGAACAAAATGCTGATGAAAGGGGCTGTGTGTGGAGTGAAACCACCGCCCCCTTTAAAGTCGTGCTTGTGGTGGCAAACACTAAAGACAACGCATTAAACGCCCTAGGCGAAGAGTTATACACTGCCCTTTTAGACGCTAATGTAGAGGTGTTACTAGATGATAGAGCCGAGCGTTTTGGAGCGAAAATGGCGGATTTTGAGCTGATCGGCTGCTCTTATGCGCTCATTGTGGGCAACAAGGCTAAAGAGGGGGTGTTTGAGCTTGTGAAAAGACAAGGTTTGAGTAAGCTTGAGATGACAAAACAAGAGGTCTTGGACTTCTTTAAGGGTGCGTAATGCCCTTTGTGTTCTTGCTTGGGCTTGGTTACTTGGTCTTTGAAGTTTACTTAGTGGTGCAGGTGGTGGATCGCTTCGGGGTCTTTGCCTTTTTGCTTGAGGTGGCAGCGAGCGCATTGTTAGGGGGCGTGGTGCTTTTAAAAAGTCCGTTTCATAACCTAAGCGAGCTTGTTAGTGAGCGGCTAAACCCCCTATCGTGGGCTGAGGGGGTGTTTTTGCGCTCGGTGGGTGGGGTGTTGCTGCTCTTACCCGGGGTGTTGTGCGACATTTTCGGCTTGCTCTTACTCTTGGTGGCGAGCGTGCGCAAGAAAGAGCCCCCACTTGACCCCGATGGGCCCGAAATCATTGATGTGGAAGTGAGCGATAAGAAAAAATGAAGGAACTTGTGATCGGGAGTCGGGGCAGTCAGCTAGCCTTGTGGCAAGCCCGCCATATACAAACGCAATTAGATAATTTGGGCTTAAAAAGCCGTATTGAGGTCGTCAAAACCAAGGGGGATAAAATCCTAGATGTCCCTTTGGCTAAAATCGGGGGCAAGGGGCTATTTACTAAGGAGTTGGAAGAGCTTTTGTTGGTGGGGGCTTTAGACTTAGCCGTGCACTCGCTTAAGGATGTCCCCGTAGATTTAATCCCACCTTTGAGTCTGGCTTGTGTGAGTAAGCGTGTGGACTCTAGGGATTGCTTTTTAAGTATGCACTACCCCTCTTTAGAGGATTTGCCTTTGGGGGCAAAGGTCGGCACAACTTCCTTGCGCCGTTGCATGCAGCTAAAGAGACTGCGCCCCGATTTAGACACCCTAAGTCTTAGGGGCAATATCCAAACCCGCTTGCAACGCCTGCAAGAGGGGGCATTTGATGCGATCATCTTAGCCTATGCAGGAGTGGAACGCTTACAGATACGCATGCCCTACTGCGTGCCCTTGAGTTTTAAGCAAATGCTCCCGTGCATGGGTCAGGGGGCACTAGGCGTAGAGATGTGTAGCGACCATCCACTCTTTGCCACAATCACACAGCTTAACGACCCTAAAAGTGCACTTTTATGCGGACTAGAGAGAGCATTTATTGCTAGACTTAATGGGGGTTGTCAGGTGCCTTTAGGTGTGCATGCATCCTTAAAGGGGGAGGTCTTAGAAATGCGTGCCATTGTGGGTCTTTTGGACGCAAGTCAAGTTGTTGAGGAGAGGATTGTGGGTAGCATACACGAAGTCGATGAACTCTTACAACTTCTCTTAGAACGCTTTATTGAAAAAGGGGCACTCGACATCCTGACACGAATTAGTCTTTAGGCTTGCTAGCTAAAAGGACATCCACTTCCTTAGCCATGCCAATTAAGAGCAAAATGTCCCCCTCGACTAAGAGCGTGCTCATAGGGATTTGATAATCCCACTGCACTCCGTGCTTGAGTGCCACGACCTTTAAATCCGCCTTAGAAGTGTCTAAGAAGTCTTGCAAGGTTCTTTGGGCGTGCTCGGGGGTGATGAGTAGACGCACAAGGCGCATGTGCGTGGTGATCTCTACGATATCTAAATGGGGGTTTAGACTAAGCCCTCTAACCAGCCTTTTAGCCGCATCTCTCTCGGGGTAAATCACGCGATCTGTGCCGATTTTGGAGAGGATTTTGCCATGGATGAGGGTAGAAGCCTTGGCAATGACCTCTTTAACCCCGCTTTCTTTCAGTGCCATCACGGTTAAAATGGACGCTTCAACATTTTGTCCGATGCTCACTATTGCAATGTCGGCTTCATTAATCCCCGTTTCTTTGAGGGCTATGGTATCTGTGGTGTCTAAAATGAATAAATTATCACACATGCTTTTAAAGACTTTTACCCGCTCTTCGCTCACATCGGCGGCAATGATCTGCTCCCCATTGTCAATCAAACCCCGTGCGACATGTGCCCCAAATTTACCCAAACCTAAAACCGCATAAGTTTTCATAAAACCACCTCTTCCTCGGGATAACGAACATGGTAGGTTTTGCTTTTACCCACTAATGCTATGCTAAAGACCAGCACGCCTACCCGCCCCATAAACATTAAAACCATTAAATACAACTTGCCAAAATCACTAAACCTAGCCACTAAAGAGAGATCGCCCCCATTGCCTGTGCTCGCCCCCACCGTGCCAAACGCCGAACACACTTCAAAGAATAAATGCAAGAAGAACTGGTTTTTACGATCATCTGTGGCGCTCAAAAGCATGGTGGAGGCGGTGATGTAAAACATAGCGATGATGAAAATTAAAAAAGATTTTTTGAGGATACTTTGAGGGATTGTGCGCTTAAAAAGCACGACTTCCTGTCCTTTTAGGGCGTGGTAGGCGTAGGCCAAGAGCAAAGTTAAAGTGGTGATTTTAATCCCCCCCGCTGTGCTCCCTGGTGCTGCCCCAATTACCATGAGCAAGGAGCAAAAAAACAGGCTTTGGTCATGCAAACCGGCTAAATCAATGGTATTGAAGCCCGCTGTGCGTAAATTTACAGAGAGAAAAAACGCCGCCATCACCTTAGAAAAACTGCTCAAATTCCCCATGCTCTTAGGGTTGTCCCACTCAAAGAGCAACACCACAACCATTCCTAGCACAATACAGCCCAAAGTCGCCCACAGCACAATGCGGGTATGTATGCTCAGTCGGGCTTGCTTAGGATAATTGTAGCACTCGCTTAAGACTAAAAAGCCCAAACCGCCTAAGATGATGAGGGTGCAAATGATGAGGTTGATCGGGGTGTTTGTTTGATACTCCACCAAATTAGAGGCAAAAATACTAAAACCGGCGTTGTTAAAAGCAGAGATTGAATGGAACACCCCAGCCCAAAGTGCACGTTTTAGGGGCAAACTCGTGGCAAAACACGCACTCAAAAGCACAGCCCCCACAAACTCAATCGCTAAAGTGAAGAGAAAGATTTTTTTTAAATATAAAATCACGCCTTGCATATTAGGGTAATCTAGCGACTCCTTAAGCATTAAACGGCTCTTAAAGCCCATTTTCTTACCTAAAAGCAAGAACAAAAACCCTGCCAACCCCATGTAACCAAAACCCCCCGCTTGAATGAGCCCCAAAAGCACCGCTTGTCCATAAACACTAAAATCTGTCGCCGGGTTAGCCGTGATGAGTCCCGTTAGACATACAGCGGAAGTGGAGGTAAAAAATAAATCTAAAAAAGCAACGGGCTTTGTATGCATGGGGGCTAAATTTAGCAAAAACGCCCCCACAAGGGCTAAAAGCACATAGCTACCTACAATCATGCCAAAGATTCTATGCAAGTGCACCGCCTATTGCTAGCCATACTGATAAAGGGTGGCTATTATAGCATAGCAGAGCATGGTATGCGATTTATTTCATTTTAAATATCTACGGCTCTCTTGTAGAAATGGTGAATAGTGGAGCTTCAATGCCTCAATATAGCTAACAAAACTAAAAGCCCACGCTAAGCTAGTTCTAGTAGCACTGCTTTAACCCATTTGAAAATGTTATGAGCGGTGGCAATACTTGGTGAATGGTCTAAACAATTTATAGTGAAACTAATGATTATAAAAAGTTCAACAAACTGCTGATTAAGATTATAAAATTGCCAACAACACATAAACAGCACCCTAAGTGCAACTTTTCAGTGTTGTTAACTATGTGATCGCTTTTAGTATGGCTTGCTTAACCAAGTCTAACCTATCTAAATTTTGTTTACAGCAAATGGTGTTTGCTCTTTAGTGTTACAAATATACCTCTTTTTTATGTGTTTAAGCCCATGTTTTTAAAACCCTCTTGACTCTCTCTCTCTCTCTCTCGTTAAAATGCCTTTGTCTTTTAATTTTTTTGGAAAGGAGTTAGTTTGGGAAAGAGGACCTTTAATTACATCACGCATATCCGCAACACGAGTGATCACAGACCTAAGTTTAATAGGTCATGGATAGACTTTTGGAAGGAAGAAGCCGGTCAATCAAGCCCAAAATGTTGCATCTATGGTTGTCCCAATAAAGCCGATCGAGGTGCGCATGTGTATTTGGATGAAGAGCGCAGTTGGTGGATTGTGCCCGTGTGTTCTGAGTGTAATCCCCCAGATAACAGCTCTTGGGATGTTAAGGCGAACACCATAGCCGTAGAGGCTAGGGGTTCAGGTCAGTGGGCATAAAATTTTAAAACAAAGGAGCAAACATGTTTATCCAAGATTTAAGCGTAGAGCAACAACAAGTGTTCTTGTTTTTGGCAAGAAAGGTCATTGAAGCCGATGGGGTGTTGCACGAATTGCAACTAGGGGCTTTAGATGTGATTAAAAAACAATGTGAATATGGCATTAGTGAAAAGGAAGTGCCCGTAAACACTTTAGGGCAGATCTTCACCACAAACCACGCCAAACACGCCACGCTGTTAGAGTTGGTCTCTGTGGCTTTAGCCGATAGCCGTTGGCATGACAATGAGAGAGACACCATTTACTCTTATGCTAAAGAGATGGGTGTTCCCACCCACAAAGTGGATCAATTCAAAGACTGGGTGGTGAAAAACTTCATGCTTTATCAAGAAGCGGTCAAGATGTTGGATTAGGAGGAGAGATGGCAAAGCTCAATATCAATCAAATTGAAAAAATGGCTAGTGTCGCAAGCAGTGGTAACCCCATGCTCACGGGAGCGGCAACGGGGGCAGTGTTGGGCTCTATGATCCCCATTGTAGGCACGACCATAGGCGCAGGGGTAGGGGCTGCTTTAGGTGGCTTGATGGCTTTAGGCAAGAAGAAAGAAGGATAACAGAATGGGTGTTGAAGATGCTTTAAGTGGTGCAGTGACTGGAGCAATGTTAGGTTCTATGATTCCCGTTGTTGGCACAACCATAGGTGCAGGTGTGGGGGCTATCTTGGGAGCATTTGGGGGAAACAAGTAGTCCTCCCAAAAAACCCCTTGTTTTATCAAGGGGGGTTGGTCTTTTGCAAGAGATGTAAAAATACAAGAAAGAAGCAAGGGGATGATCTGCTTTTACCCCCTACCTCATCACCCCCTCTAGTTGCTCTAAAATATGTTTGCCAATGGGGATAGCTGAAGTGGCGGCCGGGCTTGGGGCGTTGCAGACATTGACACTTCTAGCGCTATTGCAAAATAAAAAGTCCTCAATGAGTTCCCCTAACTCGCTCACCGCTTGGGCGCGCACACCCGCAGGGTGGGGGTTTAAATCCTCTAGCCTTAGGCTCGGGCAATACTTTTGCACCAAGCCCAAATAACTTTTTTTACAAAGAGAGTTTTTAAACTCCGCCAAACCGGGTTTTAAATACTTGGCAACGACCTTTCTCACCCCTTTATGCATAAACATTTCCTTTAAGTCGTGCAAGCTTATATCTGTCTTTAAATACCCCTCCCGTTTGAGTGCCAACACAGCATTAGGCCCCACCGTAACGCTCCCATCGATCATTCTTGTCAAATGCACCCCCAAAAAGGGCATGCTAGGGTCGGGAATGGGGTAGATTAAATGCTTGACAATTTGGTTGTGTTTGGGGGCTAGTTTAAAATACTCCCCCCTAAAGGGGCAAATGGTGAAACTTGGCTTTAGCCCCAGCATTTGGACCATGCGATCGCTCTGCAAGCCGGCACAAGAGATTAAATAATTTGCCTCATAAACGGCGTTTTTAGTGCGCAGTTGCACCCCCCTAGCGTGTTCTGTGAGTGCCACCACCTCAGCATTGTAGGCAATTTCTCCGCCTTGCTCTTTAAAACGCCTCGCCATCGCTAGGGTAACTTCTTTATAGCTCACAATGGCACTTGTGGGAAAGAAGATCCCCCCAAGACCTGTAATGTTTGGTTCTAGTTCTTTGAGTTCTTTGGCGTCTAAACGGGTGCGCTTTAATCCGTTCTCTTTAGTGCGCTCCAAGAGTTCTTGCATGCGTTGCATTTCTAGGGCGTTGCTGGCAACTAAGAGCTTGCCGCACTCCTCGTATTTAATCCCGTTTTCTTGGCAAAAGGCTTTGGTCGCCTTGTTGCCCTCATAGCAAAAGCGTGCTTTTAAACTGCCCGGGGTGTAATAGACCCCTGCGTGGATCACCCCACTATTGCGCCCCGTTTGGTGCAGTGCGCTCTGTGCTTCCTTTTCTAAAAGCAAGACCTTAAAATCGGGGTATTTGGCTACAAGTTGCATCGCCACCGAGTGGCCCAAAATCCCCCCTCCAATGATGGCGCAATCGTAGATCATTAAAAGTTTTTGAAGTCTTTATAGCGGCTAAAGGGGTTGGTGGTGAAAGAAAAATACCCCCTTTGGCGCATGAGCTCTCGCCTTAGGTCGGGGTGGGGCTGGAATTTGTCCCGCCCGTGTAGCCAGAATAAATTGTTGATGAGCAAGAATTGCCCCACAGGCACAGGAAAGGAGAGCTTGGCTTTGGAGCTTTCTAGCGAGTCGCTAAGGTCTGCCAAATAAATGCCCTCCTCGTAGTCTTTGGGCTGGGCGAATTGATCGATGTAGAGCATCACGGGGTTAGCGTGGTTGTCGGCTTCAAACACGGGGTGGTAGACATCGCAAGTCACATTTTTGCTTGGCGGGGCAGACCAGCGCATGACTTTTTTAGCCAACGGGTGGTGGTAGAATTTTGCCAAGTCCTCCCAATCATCTAAGTGTAAGAGTTGCGAGTCGCCCCCTTGCATGTGCTGTTCGTCAATTTTATACATCAGCACATAGTCGGTAACCTCATTGACAAAAGTCCCGTCATTATGCAGTTCTAGGGGCTTTTGGGGTTGGCGTAGATAGCTATCCGAGTTATCCGTGTTCACCACCGCCCAGCGGGCGTAAAACTGCCCGGTCATTTGATCGAAGTTTGAGCGCCCGATTAGGTGCACAAACGCCGTAGCGATTTTCACCATGTCATCGCCTTGCTTGGCGGAGTTTATGCCCTCTGGATTTACCAAGAGTGCGCCGGTTTTGCGATCGCTCAAGGCTTGTTCTAAAAAGGGTTTGAGCTTTTGGTTACAAAGTTTGTCTAAAATTTGGGCGCATTTAAAGCGCAAAAAGGATTTATACTCTAGGGCTTGCACGGGGCAATGCTCCAACTCTTTTAAAAAGCTTGCGATGGTGTCTTGGCTAAAGGTTACTTGCAAGAGCCGCTTAGAGTAAGGGGTGGGTTCTACGCTAAAAGCCTTGGTTGTGGATTTGTAAGCCATGTTTTCTCCTTTATCTTAAAGATAAAATGCGTGTAGAATTTTACCCAAAAAAACCGCAATGTTACAACACTAAAGCCAAAATAGCGGTAAAAGCCACAAAAGCCCTCCACTTGGGCTACCAAAACATGTTTTTAAAGACTCCAAAATTTTAAGGAACTAGGCTTGACAATTTATTTTCTTTTTCGTTAAAATTCGTTTCTCATTTCACATTGATAAAGGAGTTCATGGTATGATAAAAACAGCAAACAGCAAACAGCAAACAGCAAGTAAAAGTAAGTTTCTAGCCCTCTTTGGCTCTTTAGCCCTTTGTTCTTTTGCCCCTTTGAGTGCAGAGAAAAACGGGTTCTACACTTCTATAGGGTTTCAATACAGCATGGTTAAGACAACCAATAATAGCACGGGCTATGGATACATCTACCAGAATCCGGATCTCGTTCCATCCCCCAGTGTCAGCTATACGAACGGGCAAAGCAATATGTATGGGCTTGGTTTGAATTTTGGGTATAAGGCGTTCTTTGGCAGAAGTAAGCGCAATGGGCTTAGATTTTTTGCCTATTACGACTACGGCTACAGCAACCCCAACTTTGATGGTCCGCGCTATAACCTCAATGCTTATGGGGCGGGCATGGATTATCTCTTTAACTTTGTCAATAAAGAGGACACGCAGGTGGGCTTTTTCATCGGCTTTGCACTTGCAGGCAACTCTTGGAACAACTCAGGGGCATCCAATATAAAAACCACAGCTAAAGACATCAACGATTTTGTGGCAATAGAAGCAATGTATGGGATGGCTGGCATGACAGGGATAAGTGCAAAAGCCAGCACAAACTTTAGCTATTTCCAACTCCCTATCCAATGGGGGATTAGGGCGAATATCAGCAAGCACCAAGGTTTCGAGTTTGGCATGAAAATCCCCCTAGTGCGCAACTACTACTTCAAATCAGTTGTCAAAGATACCACTCCCGGTATGAAAAGCGTTGATATCAACGGGATCACTTTCCAAAGAAGCGTGGTGTTCTACGCCAACTATGTGATCAACTTCTAGCCTTAACAAGCGGGCGCAAAGCCCGCCCAGTCCCCTAATCTAAGCGCACATTCAAATATTTGATCTCTAAATAATCCTCCATGCCATATTTTGAGCCCTCGCGCCCCACACCGCTTTGCTTGATCCCGCCAAAGGGGGCGGTTTCTGTAGAGATGTTGCCGGCATTCACCCCCACCATGCCATACTCCAACGCCTCGCTCACTCTAAAGACCCT
This sequence comes from Helicobacter sp. NHP19-012, assembly GCF_019703325.1. Taxonomy (NCBI): domain Bacteria; kingdom Pseudomonadati; phylum Campylobacterota; class Epsilonproteobacteria; order Campylobacterales; family Helicobacteraceae; genus Helicobacter; species Helicobacter gastrofelis. Next base: position 347,628 of record NZ_AP024819.1, read on the forward strand.
TGCCAAATTTTGCGTGTAAAAGTAAGCCGCCAGCCCGTATTGCGTGTCATTAGCCCACGCTAAAACCTCCTCTTCGGTGTCAAAGCTAAAGAGGGGGGCGAGCGGACCAAAGGTTTCTTCCTTAGCCACCGCCATGCTTTGATCAACCCCCGTTAAAATTGTGGGTTCAAAAAAGCTTGCCCCCAAACTGCTGGGCTTGCCCCCGCTAATCACTTGCGCCCCTTTGCTAGTCGCGTCTGTGATGTGCTCTTGCACCTTAGCCACCGCCCTAGAATCAATGAGCGGTCCTTGTGTAATGCCCTCTTCTAGCCCATTGCCCAGTTTCAAGCCCTCCACTTTGCTTTTTAAAAGCACGCTCAGTTCGTTATAAATGCTTTTTTGCACATAAATGCGGTTAGCGCACACGCAAGTTTGCCCGCTGTTTCTAAATTTAGAGAGCATGATCCCCTCAGCTGCCTTTTCTAAGTTTGCGTCCTCAAAGACAATAAAAGGCGCATTGCCCCCAAGCTCCAAAGAGAGTTTTTTAAGCGTGCTCGCACTTTGGGCGGCTAGGATTTTACCCACCTGCGTAGAACCTGTGAAACTAATTTTTCTAACCAACTCGCTTTCACAAAGAAGTTTTGCCAGCATTTTAGTTTCCCCCGTAACCACGCTTAAAACCCCCTCGGGCACGCCTGCCCTCTTAGCCAACACCATTAAAGCATAGGCACTAAGGGGGGTTTGTGTGGCGGGTTTAATCACCATTGCACAACCACACGCTAGAGCGGGGGCTAGTTTGCGCGCAATCATGCCAGAGGGGAAGTTCCACGGGGTGATCGCCGCACAAAGCCCAATGGGCTGTTTTAAAACCAAGATTTTTTGCTGATTTGCCACACTTGGCAAAATGTCCCCGTCAATGCGCCGTGCCTGCTCGGCAAACCAGCGCAAATAACTCGCCCCATAGGCGATCTCCGTGCGGGCTTCTTTGAGGGGCTTACCCATTTCTTGCGTGAGGATACGGGCTAAGTCCTCTATATTTTCTAAAAGCAGGGCGCGTAATTTTAAGAGAATGTCTGCACGCTCTAGGGCGAGTTTGCCCGCCCATTCTTTTTGCGCCTTATGGGCGGTGTGTAAAATCTGCTCTAACTCTTGGTGGCTCACACTTTTAACATAGGCGATCTCTTGTAAAGTCGCTGGGTTTGTAACGGGAATAAAGCCCTCTTTGTGGGTTTGGCTTACAAAGGGGTGATCGAGTAAAGAGAAGTTCATGCCAGTGCCTTTTTAATGGATTTGTTTAGGATTTCTAACGCCTTGTCAAATTGCGCTTGGGGGATCGTTAAGGGGTATAAAAAGCGGATCACATTGGCGTAAGTGCCACAAGTTAAGAGCAAGAGCCCTTGCGCCATCGCCTCTTTTTGCACCGCCTTAGCCAACTGGGCACTAGGCTTACCCTTGTCAAAAAGTTCTAGTGCTACCATAGAGCCAAGCCCCCTAATTTGTGCCATTTGGGTGAAGTTTTCTTTCTCTTTGAGGGCGTTTAGGCTACTTTTAAGCTGTTGCCCTAGTTTGTCTGCCCTTTCATTGAGTTTTTCTTCTTCAATGATTTTTAACACCTCTAAAGCCGCAGCGGTGGCTAGAGGGTTGCCTGCATAAGTGCCTCCAAGCCCGCCCACGCTTAACGCGTCCATGATATCCGCCTTGCCGACAACACCCGAGATCGGCAAGCCTCCGCCCAAGCTTTTAGCCATACAAATGATGTCGGCTTGGGGTTTAAAATGCTCCATCGCAAAGGTTTTGCCCGTGCGGCAAAAACCCGTTTGCACCTCATCGGCGATCAGCACGATTTGATGCGTGTCGCAAAACGCCCTCAAGCCCTCTACAAACTCTGCTGGGGCAGGGTTAAACCCCCCCTCGCCCTGCACGGGCTCAAAGACCACAGCCGCCACATCTTTAGGTGCGATCGAGCATTTACAAATGAACTCTAGGCTGTTTAAAGCGTCCTTCACACGCACCCCGTGCAACTCATTAGGGTAGTAGCCGTGATAGACCCCGGGCATGCCTACGCCAATCTCTGCCTTATAGGGCGCAACCTTGCCCGTCATGCTCACTGCCATAGAAGTGCGCCCATGAAACGCCCCCCCAAAGGCGATCACGCCGTAGCGTTTGGTGTGCCCTTTGGCGATTTTAACGGCGTTTTCAGTCGCCTCTCCGCCCGTGGTGAAAAAGCAAGACTTCTTCAAGCCACTAATGGGGGCTAGGGCGTTGATCTTTTCGGCTAATTCAATATAGCTTTCATAGGGCGTAACCTGATAGGCGGTGTGGGTGAAGTGCTCTAGTTGTTTTTTAACCGCCTCTAGCACCTTAGGGTGTCTATGCCCCACATTTAAAACCGCAATGCCCCCGGCAAAGTCGATGAACTCCCGCCCATCGGTGCTTTTGAGCGTGGCGTTTTGTGCCTCACTCACAAACCAATCGCATGTAATGCCAATCCCCCTAGGGGTGGCTGCCTCTCGTCTTTGTGTCAAATTTTGCATGCTTGCTCCTTTATTAACAAACAAGAATGCATTGTATAAAAACTCGCTAAACAGAGGAGCAAGAAAAGCGATAAATCATCATCGTTAGAGCTCTTTTACGCTTTTTACACGGGCGTTTTTGGTGTTTTAAGATGAGGTGTGGTAAAATGGGCTTTTTTATTTTATTTTAAGGCATTTTTAACTTAAAGGAGTTCTTATGAGCAATACAGAAGAATTAGCCGCCGACACCACAACAGGCATTGGGCGGGTGAGAGAACTTAGCATGTCTTTTTTGGTAACCCCCACAATGGTGAACTTCAACAATGTCATGCACGGGGGAGAGTTGTTGAACTTGTTAGACAAGGTCGCCTATGTGTGCTCCTCGCGCTATTGTGGGTGCGGCACCGTAACTTTGAGTGTGGATCGGGTGCTGTTTAAACACCCCATCCACATTGGCACACTCGTTACATGCTATGCCAGCGTGAACTATGTGGGGACTAAGAGCTGTGAAGTGGGGATCAAGGTCATTTGTGAAGACTTTAAAAACCAAACGGCGGTGCACACCAACAGCTGTTATTTCACAATGGTGGCGGTTAAAGACGGCAAAACCGTGCCCATACCCCCGTTTGTGCCCCAAACCGACAAAGAAAAAGAACGCTATGAAAGAGCCATTCGGCGCAAAGAAGCCTTAAAACACACCCAAAAAAGCGCGCTTAAAAGTGGCAACTAGCGCACCACCCGACTTTTCAGTTGCTCGGCGAGTAAAAACGCCAGCTCCAAAGCTTGCGTGGCGTTTAATCTAGGGTCGCATTGCGTGTAGTAGTGCTGGCTTAAATTGTCCTCACGCACCGCCCCGCCCACGCACTCGGTTACATTTTGCCCTGTCATTTCTAAATGAATCCCCCCCACACAGCTACCTAGACTTTTATGGATTTTAAAAAAGTCCAGCACTTCTTGCAAAATGTGCGTGAATGAGCGGGTTTTTATGCCGTTAGCGGTTTTAATGGTGTTGCCGTGCATCGGGTCGCACACCCAAACGATGTTTTTTTGTGCCTTGAGTAGCCCCTTTAAAAGGGGGGGGAAGTTTTCTTTGAGGACACCAGCTCCCATGCGCACAATAAAACTCAAACGCCCCGGCTCATTTTGTGGGTTTAAAATCTCACACAAACCCAACATTTGCTCTAAAGTGGTCTTGGGTCCAATTTTCACCCCTATGGGGTTGTGCACCCCCCTTAAAAACTCGACATGCGCTTGCTCTAACCCCCTTGTGCGCTCGCCAATCCAAAGCATGTGCGCTGAGCAGGCAAACCACTCCCCGCTAAGGCTGTCTTGGCGCACCAAGGGCTCTTCGTAGTTTAAAAGCAGGGCTTCGTGGCTGGTGTAAAAATCAGTTTCTTGCAAGGCGGGCATGTGTGCCACGCCACAAGCTTGCATGAATTTAAGGGCATGGGTGATTTGCATGGCTAGGGCGGTGTATTGCTGCCCTAGGGGGTTGTTTTTCACAAAGTCTAAGTTCCAGCGGTGCACTTCGGTTAAATCCGCCAGCCCACCCTTAGCAAAGGCGCGCAATAAATTTAAGGTCGCTGCACTTTGGTGGTAGGCTTGCAACAATCTTTGCGGATTAGCGGTGCGCTCATTTGGCTCTAGCCCATTGATCATGTCCCCCCGATAAATGGGCACTTGTTTGCCATCAATTTCTTCATATTCTGCGCTTCTAGGTTTAGCAAATTGCCCCGCCACACGCCCCACTTTAATCACAGGGCAACCCCCCGCAAAGGCTAAAACCACGCTCATTTGCAAGAGCACCTTAAATAAATCGCGGATACCATCGGCGCTAAAACTGCTAAAACTCTCGGCACAATCGCCCCCCTGCAACAAGAACGCCCGCCCAAAGGCTGCCTCTTTAAGTGTGCTCTTTAGGCTGCGCATTTCTTTAGCAAAGACTAAGGGCGGGTAGCTTTTAAGCGTGGCTTCTGCCTCTTGCAGGGCAGTTAAATCGGGGTAGGTGGGTTGTTGGCTAATGGGGCAAGTGCGCCAAGAGCTCGAAGACCAAGTTTGCATGCGATAGCCTCATTTTAATTTTTGTAGGGCGAGTTTGATTAAACTAGCCGCGTCTAGATCTTTAGGCAAGCTGTTACAAATTTTTACCGCCTCTGTGGCCTTAAAGCCTAAACTTTGTAAGCCCAAAATGGCTTGTTGCACTTCGCTAGCCTTGCTTGCCTCTGTTTCGCTTGCCACAAAGCCCGCTAGATCGAGCATGATTTTACCCGCCATTTTTGCCCCCACACCCGGCACTTTTTGCAAGGCTTTTAAGTCCTTGCTTTGGATACACACGCTAAAGTCCGCCGGATCATAGACGGATAAAATCGCCAAAGCCGCCTTGGGTCCCACACCACTCACCTTTAAAAGCCTATCAAACAATTCTTTTTGGGCACGCTCTAAAAAACCAAAGAGGCTATGGCTGTCCTCTTTGACAACGAGCGTGGTGTGTAGGTGCACGGGTGCGCCCACTTTTAGGTTCTGGCTGGTTTGCACGCCCACATGCACACCGTAAACCACGCCCTGCACCTCCACCTCTATAAAAGTGGGGCTAGTGTGCGTTACTAAGCCCTTTAAACCCACGAGCATTAGAAGTTTGTGATGTGTTGGTAACGGCTGACTTTATGCACTTCGCCACTCTTCTCATCTAGCATATAGTCCGCCGTCTCACCTCTTTCGGTGGTGAGGCTTTTTGAACCTTTCGTGTAAGTGCGGGTATACACAATGGTGTTAAAAGCTGTCCAGGGCCCGTTGGTGTGAACCCTCACTTGTTTCATGCTCGATTCGATGTTGATCAAGCGTTCTAGGAACTGGCGGTTTAAATCCTGGATACGAGAGATGTACATGTGCAAGATTTTTACCCGCTTCAAGCAGTCCATGAAGTCATAGTAAATCCGCTTGATTGCCTCTTGTTCGATGAGCGTCTTGCGGGTAGCGATGTCGGCGTTGCGGATTTTGTCAATGGTGGGTTGGTTCTTTTGCACAAAAATATTGAGTTTTTGGTATTGCGTCATGACCCTTTGTGCTTTTTCCTTGTAAATACCCATCGCCTGCTTGGTCTGTTCTAAGATTTCCCTATTCTCAGGGGTAGCAAAGGCAGAGAAACAAAATTTATTCTCGCTCCCATCAATACTCTCGAGATTGCATTGTGATGAAAAATAAAAGGTGTTGTTGGATTTGACTTGTTTTAATTTAATGTCTTTGGCGTAAATTTGACTCCCACTGCTCGCCTCCACTTCGCAACTTTCGGCAAAGACGACCCCTCTATCGAGATATTTACATTGGACTCTTTTGCCCTTGCATAAACCCTTATTGTTGGTAACCAGGATTTCATTGGCTTCTACACTACTCTCTGCGTGTAACTGCCCCTCAATGATGACTTTTTGCGCCACTAATTTGACATTTTTACCCACATTGCCCTTGATATAAATTTCTTTAGCCTCGATGCGTAAATTCGTTTCGATGGCATTGTCGATGTCGTTCTTAGAACTGATATTTAAAACCAAACCATTCTCCACTCCACCTAAAAACATGGGCATGTTGGTGCTCTTCATTTCCATGTATTGGTTCTTGGTGAAACTCTTTAGGGTGTTGTTAAGAAAGGCGACATATTGGGGGAGTTTAGAAAGATAAACTATTTTGGTCGGCTCTTCTTTTTTCTCAAAAGCCTCTTGGCTAAACTCTAACTCAAAGGGCACATTCTCTAGTTTCTCCACCTTGCGTATGCGCCCCTTTAAATCCCGCCCCGCCATACCTAGTACAGGCTTGGTATATTCGAGGACAACATCGCCCTTGCCCGCCCCATAAATGGCACTAACGGGAGCTTCCTCCTTGTTCTTTTGCTCCCAAGATTCTTTAAGAGTGAAAGTGAAAAAGCCACCTTGATTGGGCGCATAGCGAGACTTTTTAAGGCAAATGCGCTCCGGGGGGCTTCCTTCAGCCGCATAGCGCAGCAATTCTTTCTTAAAAAAAGTGTGCTGCACTTGCATTTGGCGTAAAATGATTTTTTGATGCGCCATGCATGTTTCAACATAGTCGCACAGCTCCCCAAAGAGCCACTCATCATTGACAATCATAAAGGGGGTTTCACTCACTAGATACAACTGGTGATCCTCGGGCGACACTTCTATGCCTATGAAATATCTAAAAAGCCGTTTCTTAATGCAGATGTCGTAGCGTTGGATCACCTCTAGGGAGGGGTCTTCATAGAAAGCATCGTTCTCTATTTGCTTCAACCCCTCAGCGTCTAAAACCTTAAATTCCCCACGCGGCTCAGAGCGGGTCAAAGTGTGAACTTTAACAAGATCAAACCACAAATCCTGTACATCAAGCCCGTAATTTTGAGCGACCTCCTCTAACTCGACTTGAATGTCTGCGCAATTTTCCACGATTTTCGAATAAAACTCGCCCACAAAACGCCCCTTCTGGAACTGAACTAAATAACCTAAGTTAACAAGCAAAGACCTAAAATACAGCTAAAAGCCCGATCCGAACCGATTCTACCATAAATTATAGCTAATTCTTTTTAAATTTTAATGGGCGGCGGGTCATGACCTAAGAATCAAAAAATCCACAACTTTAGTCTCTTTGTGTAGAATACAGCGAATGCACCTAAAGGTTTCTTTTGCTTAAAAAATTCTTTTTAACCAACAGCTCGGGGATTTTATGCTCACGGGTGGCGGGGTTTGTGCGGGATTTGCTGAGTGCTTCCGTGCTTGGCAGTGGGCTTTATAGCGACATTTTCTTTGTGGCGTTCAAGTTCCCTAATCTCTTTCGGCGCATTTTTGCCGAAGGGGCATTTAGCCAAAGCTTCCTGCCCGCCTTCATTGCTAGCCGCTACAAGGGGGCGTTTTTGCTTGGCATTTTTGGGGCGTTTAGCTTGTTCTTATGCGCCCTTGTGTTCGTGGTGTCGCATTTTCGCTTGTTTTTCACCAAGTTACTTGCCTTTGGCTTTAGCCCACATGCCATTGCACTGGCTAAGGACATTGTGGCGATCAACTTCTACTATTTGCTCTTGGTCTTTTGGGCAACCTTTTTTAGCACGCTCTTGCAATATAAAAACCACTTTTGGGTGAGTGCCTACCACACGATTTTATTAAACTTAGCGATGATTTGCGCCCTTGTGTGGCATAAAAACGACAATCTCTTAGAAGTGGTGCGGGCGTTGAGCTATGGGGTGCTTTGGGGGGGGTGCGCTCAGGTGTGTTTGCACTTTTACCCGCTCTACAAGCTTGGCTTTTTTAGACTCTTTGCCATAGGGGCGCATAGTTTGTTACACGCCAAGAGTGCCCAAAAAGCCACTATAAAGCAAGAGAGGGGGCACTTTTTTAGGCAGTTCTTGCCTAGCGTGCTGGGCAATTCGGCAAGCCAAATCTCGGCGTTCATAGACACTTTATTGGCTTCGTTTTTAGCCACGGGCAGCATTTCCTATTTGTATTACGCAAACCGCATTTTCCAACTGCCCTTAGCTCTCTTTGCCATCGCCACTTCTACGGCGTTGTTTCCCACCATTGCACGGGCGATTAAAAATAAAGAACACGACAAAGCCATAGCCCACCTCAAACAGGCGTTTGAGTTTTTAACCGCCATGCTCTTGATCTGTACGCTGGGGGGGGTGTTCTTGGCTAAAGATATTATCACCTTGTTGTTTGAAAGGGGGCAGTTTGGGGCACAGGATGTTGAGCAGTGTTCTAAGGTCTTTTGCGCCTATTTGGTGGGGCTTGCCCCCTTTGGGGTGGCAAAAATCTTTGCGCTGTGGTTATACGCTCACAAAGAGCAGGGCAGGGCGGCAAAAATCACGCTCATTTCTCTAGTCTTTGGCACGCTTTGTTCTTTAGCCTTGATGCCCACCCTACACGCAAGTGCATTAGCCCTCTCTAGCTCGCTCTCGGGCTTTTTGCTCTGTGGGCTGTATCTTAGGGCTTTTGGTTTTAAGCGTTTTTTAGGCATGATTTCGCTTTCTAAGGTCGCCTTTTTGGGTTTGCTCTTGGCTTTTGAAGCCGTGGTTTTAGCCCTATTTGTAGAGGTCTTGCAAACCTTCAAAGCGTGGATTTTTTTACACCACTTATTTTAACCCCAAAGGTTTTCGATGATTTATTTGTTTGACAGCCACCGCAAGCAAAAATGCCCTTTCAAGCCTCTAAAAGCCCCCGATGTTTTGATCTATGTTTGCGGGCCCACTGTTTACGATTATTCGCACTTAGGGCATGCAAGAAGTGCGATCACCTTTGACCTTCTTAGCCGCATGCTGACTTTAAGCGGGTATCGGGTGCATTTGGTGAAAAACTTCACCGACATTGATGACAAAATCATCGCCAAGGCCCTACAAAAGAACACGGACATACAAACGCTCACCGAGTTTTTTATCCAAGCGTATTTGCAAGACATGCAAGCTTTAGGGGTGCAGAGGGCAAAGTTAGAGCCCAAGGCGAGCGCACATTTAGACAACATCGTGCAGATGGTGCAGGGCTTGTTGGATAAGGGTTTTGCCTACCAAACCCCTAATGGCGATGTTTACCTAGACACGAGTTTAGACAAGGCTTATGGGTCTTTAAGCGGGCATTCGTTGGAGTTGGAGAGTGTGAGCCGCATTGAGGACAATCCCGAGAAAAAGCACCCCCAAGATTTCGCCCTATGGAAGGCATATAAAGGGAAGGGGGATATGGGCTATCCTAGCGCACTAGGCAAGGGCAGGCCCGGCTGGCACATCGAGTGTTCGGCGATGATTGAGGCAAGTGGGGCATACACCGACACGCCTTATCAAATAGACATACACGGCGGGGGGAGCGATTTATTCTTCCCCCACCACGAAAACGAAGCCAGCCAAACGCGTTGCGCTTTCGCTCAAGAGTTGGCGCAGTTTTGGGTGCATAATGGCTTTGTAAATATCTCGGGCGAAAAGATGAGCAAGAGTTTGGGTAATAGTTTTTACATTAAAGATGCGCTGAGAACTTACGATGGCGAAGTCTTGCGTAATTATTTGCTGGGCGTACATTACAGCGCAATATTAAATTTCAGCCCCGAGGATTTGGCAAGCCAAAAAAAACGCCTAGACAAGCTCTACCGCCTAAAAAAGCGCGCTCTAGAGCTCGCCCCTGCGCCTAGTGTGGCTAATGCCACCTTCACCCACGCCTTATTAGAGAGCATGCAAGATGATTTAAACATCTCTAAGGCGTTAAGCGTGCTTGAAGAGCATTTGCACCTAAGCAATGAAAAACTAGACAACACGGCTAATAAGGTGGATAAAAAACACGGGGCTAGCCAGATTCTCGCCGATTTGCTCTTTGTGGAGAGTTTGCTAGGGCTTGGGGGCAAAGAGCCCAGCGTGTATTTTCAGCTAGGCGTGGATAGCGCGCTTAAAGAATACATCAACACCCAAATCGCCTTGCGCCAAGAGGCCAAGAAGGCAAAGGACTTTGCAAGGGCGGATGAGATAAGACAAGCTTTAAGCCAGCGGGGCATTGCCTTGATGGACACGCCCAAGGGCACGATTTGGGAGAAAATCATCTAAGTCTTAGATTCTCTAAGGCTTTGGGCGTAAGTGTGTTTAAAGGCAGGGGATGGGTGTTGTGTGGGTCGTTTGTGCTTTGGTTGTAAAAGACTTGCTCGCCTTGTGTGTAGCGTTTAAGTTCCAAATCCCCCCCGAAACTCTCAAAGTTTAAAGCGATGGCGGGGGCATTGGCGGGCTTAAAATGCAACTCCACATAGGGGGCGTGTGCGCTAAAGTCCACGAACCCCGCCCCTTGAATACAGAAGCGCCCCCTTGTGCGCTGAAATTTTTGTATCTCTACGCACTGCTCTTTGGGGCTGTGGGTGGTGCTTAGGGTGTAATCGCCCATGTGGGCGGTGTGGGGCATAACAGCCACACTCTGGCTAGGCTGTGGGGCTTGTGGTGTGGCGGACTGTGCGGGTGTGCCTAATTTGGCTAAAAGCGTGTCGCTCACTGCGCTCATGGCGTAGGTGGGGGCGGTGGTGTCATAGATTTGTGGTTGATGTAGGGGGGCTAGGCTAGTTAAGTAAAAAGTGCCTTGCTTTAGAATAAAGGTGAGCGTGTAACCTGTTTCCTTAGGGGCAGTGGTGGGCGTGGCAGGGGTGCTATCCACCAACTCTAGGCGCAACTCTCCATGCTCTTTGGATAGCTTTAAGGTATTGAACCCGCGCACACAAAAGCCCTTGAAGAGTTGCCCTTGAAACAAGACCCCCACACAAGTCCCCTTTTTAGAATGTGTTTGTCCTAGTGCGCCTAAGAGCGTGTAGGGCGCAAACTCAAGCTTGCTAAAAGAAAAGTGTATATTTTCTTGGGTTTTGGTGCTTAAAAACTCTTGCACCCAACCTTTAAGCAGTTGGGTGGGAGTGGCGTGTAAAGACAAGGTATAACAAATAAGCACAAAGAAAAAACGGCGCATAAACATCCTTTGAAAATCTGCATTATACAAAAAAACCCATTTACCCCTACTTTTTTAGGTATAATGAGCCATTTTATGTTGGGATGGTGTATGCGCCGTTGTCTTTTGGGTTTGTCTTTTTTAATGTCCCCCCTGCTTGCGACCGAAATTCGACTTGATCCCTTTGGCTACTTAGGGATGATCTATAGTCAAGGGCTAGAGCACAAGGGGCATGGGTATGTGGGTTTTGATGCCCGCGTGGGGACAAATTTCGCTTTCAACAATGGCTGGGCTTTTGGGATCGGCGCAATAGGGGCGTGGAATGTGTGGAGTAAAAACAAGAAGTTCCGACCCATTCTCAGCATAGGCAATGTCTTGGGCAGCGTAGAGGGTAATATGCTCCCCTACCTTAGCATGGGCGATATTTCAGACGCTTATGTCAAATACGACACCAAAAGGCTCAAATTCGCTTTAGGGCGTTTTGACACTAACTTTGTAGACTTTGATTGGATACAGGGCAATATTCAAGGCGCGAGCTTGTATATGCACCGCTACGATTGGACCTATTGGGGCATTTTCATGGATTCCATGCTCTATAATGGCTATCAAGGCAACGACTTACAAGGTCCACGCATTGCCACCGGGATCAACGCTCTAGCGTCCTACGATCCCGTGTCTAAGAAAAAATATGTGGGTGGGGAGGTTGTGGCTCTTGGCACGAGCTACGAGCACAAGGGCTTTAAAATCTCGCCTTTCTTCATGGCAGACTCGCACTTGCCTATGGTGCGCACGCCCTTAATCCAAGTGGGCTTTAAGTTTCAATACTTTGCACAACTGCCTAAAGGCTTTAAGTCTTACACTATTGTGCACGGCATTTACCAACATGGCAACACGGATGCCATTAAGGGCAATGATGAAGCGGGTTTGGTGATGGTGGATCAGACCTTCATGTATAAAATCCTCAACTTCGGGCTAGGCATTTATGGCGTGCCTGCGCCGAATAAAAAGGGTTTCTTTTGGTCGTTTAATGATAAAACAAAGTTCTATGGTCGTGGCATTAATGCGATGGGCGTGCCCGCCATTTATTTTGCCAACGCCACCATCACGGGCTATATCTTTGGCGGGCTAAAGACCAATCGGGTGCGTATGGACGCGATGGTCGCCTTTGGGGATTATCAGGAGTACTCACTGATGACGAATTACAAGGTGTGGCAGTCTAAGCAAATGATTTTAGATGCCGGGCTAGGCTATGTCTACTCTTACTCCAACAAGGTGAAAAACACGATTGGCAACTCCTCTTTTGTGCTTTTCACAAAGTTTTCTTACTAATGCTCGTTGTTGAGAATTTAAGCAAAAGCTATGGCTCGAAGGTGGTGTTGCACGGCATCAGTTTTAGCCTTGAGGGCGGGCAGATTGTGGGCCTACTTGGCGCAAATGGGGCGGGCAAAAGCTCGCTGTTAAAGATTTTAGCCGGGCTTTTAAGAGAGCATGGTGGCTTGGTGAGTTTGCAAGGGCAGGCTATCGGGCTAGAGAGCAAGAAAATCACCGCCTACTGCCCCGATCGCCCCATTTACCCGCCTAGCCACACCGCCCATAATCTCTTAAATTTATGCGCCGACTTCTTTAGCGATTTTGATAAAGACAAGGCTTTAGACTTGATTGAGCGTTTTAAACTGCCCCTAGATTTGCCCTTTAAATCTTTCTCTAAAGGGCAAAAGGAACGCCTACAGCTCATCTTTACTTTAAGCCGAAGGGCGCAGCTCTTTTTATTTGACGAACCCCTAGGTGGGATCGACCCCCTGGGCAGACAAGAGATTTTGGATTTAATCACAAAGGAAAGGGGGCAAGAGAGCACGATTTTAATCGCCACGCATTTGGTGCACGACATACAAGATTGTTTGGATAAGGCGTTGTTTTTGCAAAATGGGGGGCTCGTTGCCTTTGAAACCACCGCCACGCTTAAAAATAGGCATGGGAGCGTGGAACAAGCGTATAAGGATTTAATGCATGTTTAAAATCTTTAAGCACGATTTTTTGGAGAACTACGCCCCTATTGTGGGGACTTTGGCATTTTTAGTCCTTTGTTGGGTGTTTTTGAGCCAAAAGGAAGGCGATGTCTTGGTGTTTTTAATGGCAAATTTCTTTTTGTTCCTTGGTAGTGGGGTTCTCTTGGTGCTGATTTTCACGGCTGCGGTGCGCTCCACCCAACAAAAACTCTTTGGGGCAGAAGGGTATTTCACCTTTAGCCTACCCTTAAGTATAGATGCGATTTTAGGGGCAAAAATTGCCATCAATCTCGCTTGGGTGTTCTTAAGCATGGTGGGCTTTTTTGTGGCGTTGTTCTTGGCGTATTTATGCCACACCAAAGCCCCCTCTCTTGGCGATTTAAGTCCACAGGGACTGCCCTATGTTTTAAACGCTCTGGGGCTGTTCTTGCTCTTTTGGCTGCTCTTGTATTTAAAACTGCTCTTGGTGCTGACCTTGTTAAACATAGGGCGTTTTAAACGCTTTGCTAAACTCACCGGGCTAGTGTTCTTTGTGGGGATTAGCTTTCTTCTCTCTTTGCCCTCGCAAATCTTGCAAAAGTTCCTTTTAAGCCCCAAAAATGCGCTTTTGCAAGACAGCTACTTAGCCTTTTATGCGAATTACTTTTTTTTAGACACGGGCACGAGTGCTCTTTTCTTGGGGCTAGAGTTTTTTAAAGTAGGGTTGTTGTACGCCACCACCCGTTGGCTGTTGGTGCATAAACTTGCGTTAGAATAAAAGAAAGGCGACACATGCAAAAACTTTACATTTGGCTTTTTTTAGGCTTATTTAGTGTTTTACACGCCCAAAGCGGGTATTGTAGCTCCAATTGCGAAGGCACACCAAGCGAAAGGCTCGCCCCCATGGAGTTTCACTTTGACTTTGTGCGCTCAGTGGAGCATTTCTTAAAGCACCCTAAAGCCCGTCTACGCACGCTAAGGCACTGCCACGAAGCGTTCACTTCCACCGCCAGAATCAACACCATCACCAACTCGTTTCGGGTGAATTGCGACCACGCCCTAAAAGCACAAAAGTTAGCACAACCCTAAGCTATCTATGCTACAATAGGTCCTTTTCACATAAAGGACTTTTATGCAATTAACCATTGACAAGGTGCGTTTAGAGAGGGCGTTGCAACATTTAGTGGCGTTCACCGACCGCAAAGACCTCGCCAACATCGCCTCCCATGTCTGTTTAGAAGCCAAGGACGGGGGACTGCGTTTAGAGGCCAATGACTTAGAAATGGGGTTGTGCCTACACCTAGAGGCGCACATTGTTAAAGAAGGGAGCGCGACTTTTAACGCCAAGCACTTTTTAGACATTGCCTCCAAACTAGAAAGTGGAGATTTGTCTTTAGAAGCCGATAGCGACTTCGTGCATGTGCGCTTCAAACGCTCTAAATTCAAGCTTCCCTTGTTTGATCGCAACGACTTTCCTGCCTTTCCTAGCCACGACAACCTACCCTTTTTGCATTTTGGAGACGGGGCACTTAGCGAATACTTTAAAAAGCTTGCCCCCGTGATCAAAACCAACGCCTCCAAGTACGAATTTGGGGGGGTGTTGATGGTGCTTAAAGAGACTTTAGAGTTAGCTGCCACAGACACCAGGCGTTTGTCCTTGGTGCAAATGGACGCTGAGAACATGCCAGAGGAGAGCTTAAACACCGAATACATTTTACCTAAACGCGCCATGCTAGAGATCAGCAAGCTCTTTGAAAGCGACTTTGACATGTTCTATGAGCCTAAAGACCCGAGCATGTTGTTCTTTAAAAATGACGAAATGGTGCTTTACTCTAAGCTCATCGGGGGCAAATACCCTAACTACGAGGCGATTTTCCCTAAAGAGTTCGCCCACCAATTCGAGCTAGAAACCCAAAGCTTTAAAGAAGCCATCCAAATCACAAGTGCCCTAAGCCCCACGACTAAAATCGTGTTCTACCCCGAGCGCATCGAGTTTGAATCGCTAGAAAATGAAAGCCCAAGCTTTTCAAGCACCTCGATAGAAACCAAAACCCCCCTTGAGGGCTTTGAATTGCAGGTGCAAGCCCGCCACCTCTTAGACGCTTTAAACACCTCTGCTAGCGCAAACTTCACCCTCTCTTTAAACCAAAGCACCGACCCCTTCTTGGTGGAGAAAGACGGCTTTAAAACCTTGATTATGCCCTTTGTGTCCTAAAGGGCAACCACCACGCTAGAAAAATGCGTGTAGGTAACAAAGGCCTTGTTGCCCCCCTTTTGGGCGAACTTGACATGCTTTTTTTGTGTGTAGTCGATCGCCACCTTGAGAGCTTGTTGGCTCTCACTGGCATAGGCAAGCTTGGCAAGCAAATGGCAGGCTTTAGAAAGCAGGCTAGCTGAGGGGCGGTTAGGGTGGGTGAAAAGCAGCATATGTGCGCTGGGCTTGTCTTTAATGTGCGCCCAAGTATCGCCACTACGCCCCGCCTTGAGTAAAGAGCGGTTTTCGCTCTCATTGCGTCCAATGCCTACCCTCACCCCCTCAATCTCAAAACTCTCCCAACTGCTAGGCTTTTTATGCTTGCTTTGTTTGTTGGGGGTCAGCACCCTTAGCTCGTCTAAATTGCTTTGGGGCAACAGGGCGATTTTGGCTTGCAAAAAGGCGATTTTAGACTCTAAATTCTCTTGTTGGGTGGCGATATGCAAAGCCCTTTGCTGGCACTTCTTGGCTTCTTTAAACAGCTTATTGGCTGCATCGCTTAAACTCCTAGAGTTCTTAGGCAGGGGGATTTGTTCGTTTTCTAAACACAGCACGCCCTGATACAAGCTCTTAGGCTCTAGCGCGTGCAGGTGGCATAGGATTAAAGAGGCTTGGCGTTGCTTCGTGTGGCTTAACTCTTCTAGCTCTTTAGGGCTCGATAGGGTGTTTAAAATGGCTTTTAAACTCTCTTGTTTTTTTAGCCACGCATTTTTTAGGCTCGCCCTTTGGCTCTCTAGTTGCTTGTTTGTGGTTTGTGTATGCAATTCTTGCAAGGCTTCTAGTAGGGCTTGGGTGGATAGATCTTCTTGAGGGGGCGTTTAAAGGGGCGTTTTTCAAGGGGGCTAGGGGGTGTTTTTAAGCACGGGGCGGATGCTCTGCTCTAGCGACACAAAATGCAAGGCCTCCAACACCACGCCCTGGGGGCTTAGTAAAATGGCGTTGCTGTGCTTGCCCGTAAATTCTAAATGCAGCACGCTTTGGACTTTTTTATAGCTTGTGGCACACTCTAAGACAATCTTTAAAATCCGGTCTTCATTCTCTAAAAAGCAATCTAGGATTTTGGCATTGCTGGCATAACGCTCTAAAGCAAGGTTAAAGGGGGTCTTTGAGAGCTCTAGAGGCGTGGGGTCTAGGTAGATGTGGCTAGTGCCCTTTTGCATGCAGGCTTTAAAGGGGTGGTTTGGGGTGTCTAGGCTTAAAGTTTGTTGGGCGTGGCGGATGGTGATTTTGGGCTGCGCTTTTAGCAGTTTTGCAAAGGCAGATAACAAGGCATAAGAGATCATGGCCTTGGCTTTAACTTCATTTTAGCGTAAGCGATGGCCTCCTTACCCAGGTTGGCATCCACCATGCGGGCGATCTCTAGGGTCTGCTCCTCTTTATTGAGGGATTTTACGCAAGTCTGCTTGTTGTGCGGATAGACTAAGAAATGCTTGTCGGCTAAAGCGGGCAAATGGGGGGCGTGGGATATGGCAATGATTTGGTAATGCTGACTTAGCTCTTTTAAAATCTGGGCTACGCAGGCACTTTCTTGTCCGCTTAAATTCGTGTCTAGCTCATCGACAAAAATCGTTTGCCCCCCCTTGTGGCGTTTGCTTGCCTTTAGGGCTAATAGGCTTAAACGCAAGCGGTTGTACTCGCCTGCACTGATATTTGCACTCTTGGCACTGCCTAGCTCTAATTCTAAAATCTCTAAGCCACTAGCACTTAAGGGCGTGGCTTGTAACTTTAAGAGTGGGGGCTTTAAAAGCAGTTTTTGGGTGTAGCCTTGTAAATCCGCTTGCATTTTCTCTAAATTGGCTTGGCGTTGCTCTTTTACTTGCAGGGCTAGACGCAAGCTCTCTTGCTCTAATTTGGTGCAAGTCTGCTGGCTTTCTTGCAACAACTCCGCTTGTTGGCTGTAATCCTTGCAACTTGCTTTAAGTTGCCCTAATCTCTCTCTAGCTAAAGCCAAACTCCCATACTTTTTCACCACCCCCCCAAGTCGGCTAATCTCATCAAGCAGGGCTTCAATGTCTAGGGCTTCTAACTCTTCTAGGGCGTGCTCTGTGTCTAGCAAAAAATCTTGGGCTTCATCTAGGGCTTGCTTTAAAGCTAACGCCTTTGGCTCGGGCAGGGCTTTAAGAATTTTATCGGTTTGCTCTAGGACTTGCAGGGCAGATTGCACTTCTTGGCTTTGCTTTTCTTGCATTTGATGCATTTTTTTACGCTCCAACAGCCTTTCATACGCCCCATCGCTTAAATCTAGGGCTTGCAATTTAGACAGCTCAAAGCGTGCCATTTCGGCTTGCAGGTCTAGTTGCGTACCTTGAGCTTGCAAAGTTTCTAGCTTGGCTTTGGCTTCTTGGTATTTGGCATACACCTTTTTAAACTGCTCTAGCAATGTGGGGGGGCTGTAGCTGTCTAACAACTCTAAGAGAAAATGCGGTTGCAATTCTTGGGCTTGCTTGTAGCTGGAGATATGCAAGATTAGAGGGCTAAATTTTTCTTGCAACGCCTTTTTGGTGGTGGGCTTGTTATCTAGGATGTAAAGGCTCTTTTTATCCTTGCTGGCAGAGACTTTACCTAATTGCCACTTGGCTTTTAAACTCTTGGCTTGCAAGGCTTTAAGCCCTACGCTGGCTAAAATCGCCCCCACCAAAACGCTTTTACCACTCCCACTCGCCCCACTAACCACATTCAAACGGGGGCTAAACTCTAGCTTTGCCTTAGCAAAGACCAGCCCGCCGACAATCTCTAAACTCTCAATCACAGCCCCACTCCAAAGCCGATATTTTTCGCCGTGCCAAAGCTGCCTTGTTTCTCTTTGGCGATTTCGCTGGCAAAATCTTCTAAGCTAAAAAGGGGGTCTTTATAGGTGGCGACTTTATAGGCGGTGTTTTTCACCACTAGGGCGATTTGCCCTCCGCTTAGGGCGTGTTTGGCGAGCTCTTTGGCTAGGCTCTTGACATTTTCAGGCGGGGCGTAGGGGGCACTCTTGGGTAGATACTTCTCCCATAGTTGTACTCTCTGCTCAAAGGTGGGGAGCCTAAACTCTATCTTATGATTGAAACGGCGTGAGAAGGCGGTGTCTAGGGTTTCTAATAAATTCGTGGTGGCAATGAGCACGCCTTCAAACTTTTCAATTTGATGCAAAAAGATATTTTGCATTTGGTTGTGCATTTTATCCGCCCCACTGCTGGCGGTGGTGCGGGTGCTTAAGAATTGGTCGGCTTCGTCTAAAAACAAAATGGGGGGATTCTTGCACTGCTTGGCGATTTTTTGGTAGTCGTCAAAGATTTTACGCACATTCTTCTCCGACTCGCCCACATACATGGATAAAATCTTGGAGCAGTCAAACCCCAAAACTTCTTTTTTAAGGCTCTTAGCAAGGGCTAGGGCACTCATGGTCTTGCCCGTGCCGGGTGGTCCATAAAAAATAATCTTGGCATCAATGTCCTTGTGGTTCTTTTTCTCAAGCCCCCAATCTCTTAAGCGTTGTTGCATTTGTGGGTCCATTTGTTTGAGTAAAATCTCTAGAGTCTCTTTGGTCTTTTGGCTTAAAACCACCGCTTCTAAGCCTTCTTTAGGCTCAAGGGCTTCAAATATGTCGCTGTCTTTAAGGATATGCTTTAAGGTGGCATTGGTGCGTGGGGGTGTGGGGGCGGTGATGCTCTCTAGCACCATGTCATGTAAAAAGAATTGCCTAACTAGCCCGTTTTCAAAGGGGGCTAACAGCTCTTCATAGTCCATAATCTTTTTTTTAATTAAGGGGCTTGCTGGGCTTAATAGCAGGGCATTTTCTTCAAGGTCGCCCCCATAGGTGCTTAAAAGTTGTGATAAATTTTGGTGCTGGCTTAAAGAGTCGTCTTCTTTAATGAAGTCTCGGCTGTTGTAAGCGTCTTTTAGCAAGGCAAAGAAAAGCAAGGTCGCTTTGGGGCTTAAATGGTGCTTGTTTAAGAATTTTTGCACGGCTAGGGGGGTTTGCGTGGCTTTAGTGCGGGCGGTGATTTTATGCTCTAAAAGTTGTAAATCTTCTTGGAGTTTAAAACGCCCCCTTAAGCCCACCTTTTGGATTTTTTGCAAAATCTCAATTTTTAAAAACCAATCGTTGAAGTAGTCCAAATGGTCGCTGTAGGGCGTGATTTCTAAAAAGGCGTGCTTGTTGTGTCCGTTTTCGGCAAGCTTAAAGAAATTAGGGCTTAGGGCAATGGAGCTGTCAAACAATTCTAAAAGCAAAATCTCTTGCCGTCTAGCCCGTTTTTCTCGCACCACCCATTCTAAATCTAAGAGATTTTTCACACAGGGCAAGTAGGGCAGGGCTTTGGCTTCTTTGGCTTTAAACAGGGTCTCTAGCAAGTCGGCGACTTCTATGTCGCTTTGCCCCTTTAAATACTGCGTGGCTAAATGTTGCAAAATCCGCCCTTCTTTGGGGCTGCACTTGAGGGCGTAGAAAATGCGGGCTTGGCAAATGTCCTTAGCTTGGATAAAGTCGGTGAAATAGCTGGTGTTCATGGGTTAATGGAGTCTTCTTTGCCCTTAGCGAGCAAAATAATGGGCGTGCCTAGAAAGCCAAACTTTGCCCGCAAGGTGTTGGTTAAATAGCGTTTATAGCTAAAGTGCAGGGCTTTGGGGCGGTTCATCACTAGGGCAATTTGGGGCGGACAGGACGCAAATTGCGTGCTGTAATAAATGCGTACAATCTTGCCATGATCGCTAGGCAGGGGGTGTCTCTCTGTGGCTTCGCCAATGACTTTATTTAAAGTGCTTGTGCTGATACGCATGGAGAAATAGCGGTGCACTTCTAGGATTTTGTCCTTAATCTGGGGGACATGGCGTTTAGAAATAGCACTGGCGGTGATGATAGGGGCGTGTTGTAAGAACTTAAACTTGTGCTTGAAGGTTTGTAAAATGCTCTCAAAGCTGGCATGCCGTATGTCCCACTTATTCAGCACCACCACCACGCCCAAGCGAAACTCCTCAGCCAAAGATGCGATTTTTTCATCCAAATCCACAAAGGGTGCGCTCACATCTAGGATTAGCAGCGCAACATGGGATTTTTCTAGCACTTTACGGGTGCGATCGAGGGCAAACTTCTCTAGCCCCTCAATCTTGCCCCTTTGGCGTAACCCGGCTGTATCCACAAAGCAAATTTCTTGCCCGTTATGCTCTACGCTCTCATCCACTGGGTCCATGGTCGTGCCTGCTACGCTAGAGACTAGCGATCGCTCTTTAGCCACCAAAGCGTTTAAAATGGAGCTCTTGCCGACATTCACCCGCCCGATAATACCCACTTGGATTCTCTCAGGGGTTTCTTGCACTTGGGGGGCTTCTAGGGGTTTGAGCTTAAAGTGCTTTAATATGGCTTGGGTGAGCTTGTCTAGCCCTCGATTGTGGCTTGCCGACACAAAAAACATGTCTTTCACGCCTAGACTTGCAAACTCATAGGCACTTAGAACCTCGTTCTCATTATCCACCTTGTTGATGAGCAAAAAACAAGGGCGGTTTTGCTTTTGGACACTTAAAATATGCCGCTTGTCTGTGTCTTGGGGGGGGACTTTGCCATCCACGACATACAAGATCAAATCACAACTTTGCACCGCCCCCATGTTAAAAGAGGCGATTTTGTCCCCAAAGATATGGGCGGGGTCAAAGCCCCCCGTGTCCCACAACTCCACGCCATGCCCTGCAAGCAAAAAGGTCTGTCTTTTAATGTCTCTTGTGGTCCCCGCAATGTTAGAAGTGATCGCGCTGCGGCTTTTTAAAAAACAATTAAACAGCGAGCTTTTACCCACATTAGGCATGCCTAAAATGGCAATCTTAAGCACCGAGCCCCCTTTTTTATAGCGATAGACCCCAAGAGATTTAAAACCCTCTCATTTGAAAATCCAAATTATGGTAAAATGGCGAGTTTAGGATAAAAAACCCACCGAATGGGGCGATATTAGTAGCATTTGACTTAAAGAACGCTTGTATCCCTAGTGTAGGGGTTTGGCGCATGTAAAAAGGGTTTTTATGGAGCGGATTTGGGCGCACAGAGGGGGCTTTTTGTTGGCGTGTTGCTTGGGGGTGTTTTTTGGGTGCGGACAGCCACAAAACCATGCCCCTATCAACTACAACTTCAATTACAAAGAGGACATCACAAACACAGTCAACCAAAACCATTTACAAGCTTCTAGAACCGCCCCTATTGTTACAAGCCAAACCAAACACATTATTCGCCTAAAGACAAATGGACCTAAAAAAGTGGTCTTCTCCCAAGAAAATTACTACCCCTTAAGTGAGGGTGAAGTCGGCATTGAAGAGGCACATGGCAAGTTGTTTTTAGATGTCCGCTCTCCTAAATTGCAAAGGTTCATGCAGGGCGAAGTGCTTTTAACCAAAAGACAGACCCAAACCTTTAAACTCAACAACGCCTCCACCCAAATCACTAACATTGAGGGGCGCATTAAAACCTACGAATACACCCAAACCAAGCAAAAAGATCACAGCATCAACGCCCCCTACCAACGCTATACCCTGCAACAAAAAGCCCCAGCTCGTTTTGAAATTGCCATTGACAAAATCCCCTATGAGTTTGACACACAGGGTTGTAGGATTGTGATTAGAAAGCAACTCATCGACACCTTTGCCAACAGCAAGGAAGTCATGATTAACTTAGATTTTAAAAGGGAACTGCGCAACAAAGCGGGCTTTGATTTGTTTTTAGAATGCCCTTGGTAGTGGCGACCCCTGAAAGATTTGAACTTCCGTTTCCACCTTGAAAGAGTGGTATCCTTGGCCACTAGATGAAGGGGTCTATCAAAAAGGTTTAATGGGGAAGTGGCGGAACGGACGGGACTTGAACCCGCGACCCCCTGCGTGACAGGCAGGTATTCTAACCAGCTGAACTACCGCTCCGTGGTGGTCGCTATAAGACTCGAACTTATGACATCCACCTTGTAAGGGTGGCGCTCTACCAACTGAGCTAAGCGACCTTGTGGTGACTCCTAGGGGATTTGAACCCCTGTAACCACCGTGAAAGGGTGGTATCCTAACCACTAGATGAAGGAGCCTTGGTGACCCGTGTTGGATTCGAACCAACGGCCCATTCCTTAAAAGGGAATTGCTCTACCTGCTGAGCTAACGGGTCAAGCACACAAAAAGGCAATACTACACTATTTTAAAGATTTTGTCAAGCTCACAATTAGAATAAAAGGGGCGAAGTGCTTTGGCTTTGTTGGGGGATTACCGTGCCCTTAATGGTGTAATAGGTTTCGCCATTGATGTGTTGCACCACCACATCTTCGGGGACATCAAAGTGCCGTTTAAGATTAGGATCAAACTTTAAAACCTTTTTCATGAAGTCGCCAAAGACGGGTGCAGCCACCACCCCTCCCGTCATCGCCTGCCCAATACTCGTATTGTCGTCGCGCCCAAACCACACAATGGCTTGCAAACTCGGGCTAAAGCCACAAAACCACGCATCTACATAGTTATTCGAGGTCCCTGTTTTGCCTGCAATCTCTAAACCAGGCACCTGTGCCCTGTGCCCTGTGCCCTTTTCCACAACATTTTTAAGCACAGATAAAGTTAAAAAGGCTTGGGCTTGGCTTAAGATATTTTTAGGGGTCATGAGCCTTAGAGGTTTATCCTGCCCCCTTGCATCCGTAACGCTTTCAATCAATGTAGGCTCTACAATGCTGCCATAATTAGAAAAGAGCGAATATTGCATGCTCGCCTCTAGGGGCGAAATACCAAAACTACCTAGCGCAATGGACATGTTTTTAGGCAAGTCCTCAAACCCAAAAGAGCTAAGATCCCGATAAATGGTGTCAAAGCCCACATAGTCCACAAGGTTGATGGTGGCGAGGTTAAGCGAGTGGGTGAGAGCGTCTTTTAGAGTCACCAGGCCGTTGACCTTACGGTTGTAGTTTCTAGGGCGCCAGTGGCGCTTTTTAGGAATTGTGCCGTTGCGGTTATTGAAGCTGCGCGCCACATCGGGGATCAAAGATGCGCTAGAGAGTCCATTGTCAAAGGCGATTTGGTAAATGAAGGGCTTTACAGCACTGCCCAGTTGGCGCTTGGCCTGGGTGGCTCTGTTAAAGGCACTCTTGTTGTGATCCACGCCCCCCACGAGGGCTAAGATGTGCCCGCTTTTGACATCTGTTACGACCATCGCACCATTAAGGGTGCTGTCCTCTTGTTCGCGCAACTGCTTGAGCATGTTTTTGTAGCCCAATTTCAAGGAATCACGGGCAAATTTTTGGTAATCCAAGTCTACATATAGTTTAATGGTGTAGCCCCCAGTCTTAAGGTCGGGCAAGAAACCCAATATCCGCACCACTTCATCCACTACATAGGGAGCGACATTTTGGGTTGTGGTGGTGTGGTAGACCTTAGGCACCTCGTTTAGGGCCACATCCATCTCTTTTTGGCTGATCCAACCCAAATCGTACATGCGTTTGATAATGCCATTAGCCCGTGCTAGGGAAAACTCCAATCGCCTAGTGGGGTCATAAAAAGAGGGCGCACGAGGCAAGGCGACCAGCATAGCAATTTCCTTCAAGCTCAAAAGGGCTAGGGGTTTTTTAAAGTAGCCAAGGGCGGCAGTTTTGATGCCATAAAAGCCGTGTCCAAAAAAGGTTTGGTTAAAGTAGCGTTCTAAAATCTGCTCTTTACTTAGCACTCGCTCTAATTTGAGCGATAAAACTATTTCCTTAAGCTTGCGATCCAAGGTCTTGGCCCGGGTTAAAAGCATGTTTTTTACGAGCTGCTGCGTTAGGGTGCTGCCCCCCTCGGCGTATTTTTGGTTGCGTAAATTCTTAATAAAAGCACGCAAAATTGCATCCAAATTCACGCCATTGTGCTCGAAAAATAAGGTGTCTTCTACAGCTAATAAGGCTTCCACCATGCGCGGGGGGATTTCATTAAAATGGGTGTAAATACGAAACTCTTTATCGTAAAGGTTGGCGATGAGCCGCCCCTTAGTGTCTACAATCTTTGTAGTTAAGTTGGGCCTATAATCCACCACACTTTGGATATCCTTGTCTGCCTCTTGCCATAAGTAAAACAAATACCCCCCGCCAAAGACCCCACCCAAAACTACGGGCAAAATAAATAAAACCCATAGGATTTTTTTAAGAACTTGCATTAAAATTTCTTTTTATTCGCATCCTCTAAAATGTCTTGAGAAATGCGATCGATGTTGTTACCCACTTCTAAAGAAGTGTTGGCGATAGTGAGATTGTTTTGCGTGTCTTTTTTGAAAGCTTGTAAAGAGGCGTTGATCCCCTCCACGCTTTGGCTCTGGGCTTTAATGGACTCAGAAGTGTCGGCGATGCTTTGCACTAAAACATTAATATTTGCCTCAATTTCACCCAAGCTCTTTTGGGTGCGCTCGGCAAGTTTACGCACCTCATCAGCCACCACGGCAAAACCCCGCCCGTGTTGCCCAGCACGCGCCGCCTCAATGGCTGCGTTTAGAGCCAGTAAGTTTGTTTGGTCAGCAATGTCTTTAATGATCTCCACAATGTTTCTAATGTCTTGCCCCTGTGCAATCATTTCCTCACTTTTTTGGCCAATGCTAGCGATGCTCTCTGTGATAGATTCGATAGATTTAGAAGTTTGGAGCAGGTTTTTATTTTGCTGGTTTGCGCTGTTTGTGAGCTGATCAACACAGGCTTTTAAACCCTTTGATTCTTTTGTGAGTGCACTGGCAAAATCTAGCGAAGTGCGCAACATTTTTGTGATCTCAGTTCCTAAAGCATCGATGGCCCTTTCAACATCACCAGAGGGGTTAGGGATACTCTTCGTGAAGTCTAAGGCTTGGTAACGCTCAAAAGCTTGGTTAATGATTTGCATATAAGAGCCTATGTGTTGTTGTAAATACACCACCACATCGTTAAAGAGTCCTCTAAGTTGCAAAAGATCCGGGTTATTGGGCGTGGCCGTGATCTTTTGCGTAAAATCCCCCTCTTTAATGTGGCGCACCACAGTGAGCATATTTTCAATGGTCGCGCTGTCGGCTTTGGTGTTCTCGTGGATTTTTAAGATGTTTTCATTAATGGATTGTTGCATATACCCAATCTCATCGAGCATTTTAGGTTCGACAATGTGCACATCTTTATTGTTTTTAGGGTCGTTAAGCAGTCTAAAGAAACTGCTCAGGGTGTTAGAAACCACTCCGATACGATCGCCCACGAGGTAACGCACAAGAAAATAGACGATCACCACCAGCACCACTACCACCACTAACCCCATGACCAAAATCAATTTTTGCAAATAACTGGCCGCTGCAAAGATTTCTTTTTTGCTTGCAAACCGCGCGACAGCCCAATTGAATTTAAAATCATCGGGACCAATTTTGCTAAATATGTCAAAGGATTTCACCACTAAAAAACTATCTTTATTGGTGCTGATGGCGTGGTAATCCATAGCCCCAGAGCGGCTTTCATGCACCATCGCCACTAAGTGTGCCGCCGTAGGATCACGATTGACATCGCTCAAGAGTTTGCCTTGAATACTTTTGTTGTATGTCAGCAATAAATAGCCGTTTTGTTGCATCACAAAGGTGTCGTTTTTGCTACGCATGACAATATCAGCAAAACCATCAATGCTGACAAAAGCGATCATCACCCCCACTAATTTAGTTTTGCCATGTTCATTCTTGTCAAGAGGCACCGCCAATTCAAAGCCGAAGATTCTTTGCCCACCAATCTCTCTAAAATAGGGTTTTGTTTTAAGAATCTTGCCATCTTGTAGCACTTGACGCGTGATTCCAGGATTGTAAAAATCCTTTTTAATGGAAGTTTCTAGGGTATCTCCCACTTTGCTCGTAATATAAGAACCGTTAGGATCACCCACAGCGGACACGCTAACCAGTTTCACACGTACGGTGCTATTTAAAAACTTTCGGATCAACTGCTGTCTTTCGCTTTCATTGTGGGTTAAATCAATGGAGGCGAGATTCTCCGCTAAAGTGCTCATGGATTCAAACATGCGATTCATCACCCTTTGCAGGCGGGCGGCGTTTTCATCGACATTTCTCTGCATGGTTTCAATGGTGGTGTTGCGCGTAACAGTCCTCACCTGTTTGCTGATCACCACCCCCATGGTTGTAATACCCAACACCACCACCACGCACACACCCATAATGATCTTAGCGGCAATCCCTAATTTAGAAAACATGGCATCCCTTTCTCGAGCACAACTCTAAACATCGACCTAAAAATCCTTTTTGAGTATCTCTTCTACTTTAAGAATTGAAACCAATTTATCCTCCCGCTTGCCAATACCATAAATCAGCTGGTCATTTTCCAAAAGGGTTTCGGGCACCGGATCGATGTCGGATTGTTTAATGCGGATTGCCTCTGTCAAGCGGTCGATAAAAAAGCCGGCAATTTGGTCGTTGTGGCGCACAACTAAATAACGCATGTCTTTATTGAGCTTTTCAGCAGGTAAGCCAAACTTCAAGCGCAGACTAATCAAAGGAAAGACATTGCCCCTAAGATTGAACACCCCCAACACATAATTAGGCGTTCCAGGCACGCGCGTGTAGCCTATGGGTTTGACAATCTCTAAAATATTTAAAATGGGGATGGCGTATTCCTCGTTGCCGATGATAAAGCCGATGAATTGTAAAATCTCCTCATTGTCCTCAAGTTTTTCATCTTTATTACCCTTTTTCTGCTTCTCAAACAGCTCTTTTAATGCCATTGCGTTTTGTTGCATATGTGTTCCTTAGTCCTCTAATTTAATGCTGCGCTTAACCACATTTGCCAAATACTCGGGGCTGTAGGGTTTAGTGATGTATTCGGTCATGCCACTCTCCACGCCCCTAATGCGATCAGTCTTGGTTACCCTTGAGGTTACGGCGATGAGGGGCAGGTTTTTAAACTTATTGTATTTACGCACCTCAGCCGCAAAAGTGTAGCCGTCCATTTTAGGCATTTCAATGTCTACCAAGACCGCATCGGGGGTTTTGTCGGCGTTTTTCACCATTTCTAGTCCCTCCAAACCATTTGTGGCTTCAAGCACGGTTACGCCTAGCGGTTTTAAAGATTTACGCATCACCGCCCTATCCGTGCTGCTGTCATCAATGGCTAAGATGATATAATCGCTGGGGTTGTTTTTGGCGTTGGAGTTTTGCGCCTGATCCATCAAGCTATTGACATTGACCTTGATGTTTTTAGCCATCTCCATCATTGTGCCAACATCCACAATGAGCGTGATCTTGCCATCGCCACGCACCGTAGCCCCCGCAATGCCCTTTGTACTTTTTAAATAGTAACCCAAAGACTTGATCACGACCTCCTCTTGCCCGATCAAATAATCCACAATCAGTCCAATCTTTTGATCGGCTAAACCAATGATGACAACGTACACCTCTCTAGAGGTCTCCAAGATCGCATCGACTTTAAAAATATCTGCCAAACGCACGAGCGAAAGCACTTCATCACGCAAGCGCAATACACTCTTGCCATCCACGCTGTAAATCTCATCTTGACTAATACGCACCGTTTCAAGCACTGAAGATAGGGGGATCGCATAATACTCCTCTTGCACGCCCACGAGCAAAGCCTGAATAATGGCTAGGGTTAAGGGGATTTTGAGCTTTTGCGTGGTCCTTACCCCCACTTCTGACTCCAACTCAATGATCCCATTGAGCTTTTCAATATTCGTTTTCACCACATCCATGCCCACACCCCGCCCGGATACATTGCTTAGAGTCTTGGCGGTTGAAAAGCCGGGCTTAAAGATGATGTTTAAAGCCTCTTTGTCCGTCATTGTGGCGGCTTCTCTCTCGGTGATCACGCCCTTTTCAATGGCTTTTTCTTTAAGTTTTTTAGGGTCTAGTCCCGTGCCATCATCAGTGATTTTAATCACAATGTGGTTGCCCTCGTTGTAAGCACTTAGCTCCACACGCCCTGTTTCAGGTTTGCCTAGCATTTTGCGATCTTCGGGCTTTTCAATCCCATGGTCGCAAGAGTTGCGGATAATGTGGATCAAGGGATCGCCGATCTCTTCTACAATAGACTTGTCTAGCTCCGTTTCCTCTCCATCGATCACAAGTTCAATGCTCTTGCCAAGCTCACGGCTCAAATCACGCACCATGCGGGGAAATTTATTAAAGACTTTACCAATGGGTTGCATGCGTGTTTTCATCACAGCTAATTGAAGGTCTGTGGTTACGGCTGAGATAGATGAAACCACCTGGTTTAACTCTTCTAGGAATTTTTCTCCATCGTAGCGTTCCTCCACATCCCCATAAATGCGGATCAAGCGGTTCTTACCCAACACTAGCTCCCCAATGAGATTCATTAAGTGATCGAGCCGCCCTACATCCACACGCACGGTCTGCTCCACACCAATGGCGACAGATTTTTCGCCCTCTTTTTTAGGCGCACCCGGCTTTGCGGCTGCTTGGGTGGGCTTTGTTGGTGTGGGTTTAGGCGTAGGGGTGCTTTGGGGGCGTGTGTCCTGTGTGGGGGTGTGTTGCGCTGCGGCGCTTTGTGCCTCTTCTTTCCTTTTCTCTGCCCGGCGGGCTTTGTCCGCTTCTTGGCGTATTTTCAAAAGCCGTTCGATCTCTTGCTCCACTTCTTGTGGGCTCATATTGGAGTAATTTGGTTCGTCCTCTGTTTTGCTCTCTTCTTTTACTGCAGTTACAGCTTCTGCCTTAGCTTCTTCTGTTTTTGCAGGTTCTGTAGGCGTATCCTCTTGGGCTGGGGTTTGTGCGGGGCCATCTTGCACAATGGCTTGTAACTCTTTAGTGATCCCCTCAATGTCTAGCCCAGCATTAGCATCCGTGCCCGTGTCGCGGATATTCACCAACAAGGTTTTCATCATATCCACAGAGCGCAACACGACATCCATCACATCTGGAGTGATCTTAAGCTCATTTTTACGCGCGCGATTCAGCACATCTTCCATATTGTGGGTCAAGTGCGTCAGGGTGTCAAGGTTAAGAAACGAGCTTGAGCCTTTAATGGTGTGTGCGACCCTAAAAATGCGGTTTAATAAATCCAAATCCTCCGGGCTATGCTCCAACTCCACCAAGTCCTGGTCGAGTTGCTCGTTCATTTCAAAGGCTTCGACTAAGAAGTCCTCCATGATCTCTTTCATATCATCCATAAAACACCTCTTCCTTAAATTCTTTTATTATACTTAAGATTAGCCTAAAATCTTAGCAATCTCGTCCATGAAACGATCGGGGTCAAATTTCACTAAGTACCCTTTTGCGCCTAAATCCAACGCCCTTTGGGTATTGTAGTCATCGCAGATAGAAGAGTTAAAAAGTAGGGGGATTTGGCAAAAGCGCGGGTCTTCTCGGATTTTAGAAAAAAATGGAAACCATCCATCTTGGGCATCTCTACATCGGAAACAATGATTTTTAGATTTTGGTCCAATTTGTCTTGATATTGCGCATAGAGCATTTCTAGCTTGGCTAGACCATCACGACCATCCACCGCCTCCACGACTTGAAAGCCTAATTTTAGTAAAGTCCGCTTGATAACCGCACGGGCGGCTCTACTATCATCCACAAACATGGCAAGCCCATCAAATTTCTTAACTTGGCGTTTTGTCATGTGGGTTTTGGAAACATGCAGTTGCAAATCATCTAAAATACTCTCTAGATCCAAAATTAAAAGGGTTTTATCCTCATCGATCTTTGTAGTGCCCGTGATTTTATCCTTACGCACCGTGCTGTAATTACTAAAGGTGGCCGGCTCAACTTTTTTCCAATCGATACGCCGAATACGCTTAACTGCGTGCACCATAAAGCCCATTTTAATATTGCTAAACTCCGTGATCACCACGACCTTTTCAATCGCACGATTTGCATCTTCTGTGATCCCTAGCCACTTGGAAAGATCGATTAAGGGGATGATTGTTGAGCGCAGATCAAAAACCCCCAAAATATAATCCAAGTTTGCAGGACATTCAAAGATTTCAGGCATCATGATGATCTCTTGCACCTTGGATACATTGATCCCATAAATGCCCTCAAAGGGCTGGTTGTCCTGCAAGCCGAAGATTCTAAAGTCCACTAACTCAATTTCGCCCAAATTCAAGGCGGTGTTCAAACTTTGCTCCGTCAAGTACCAACCCCATTTGACAATTTTAAGAACTTTTTGATTTTAGCTTATTTTCTCTTAGTTAGCGTGGATTAAGGCAGCGTAGGGCAGATATTCCAACCCAAATCAGTAAATTTTACCACCTCTTTTGTGCAGTAAAAGGAGGGTAGGGCCACATACAGTTGGCTTTTTTGATAAATGCAACCGATATGAAAATGCCCTTCGATCACGCCCCATAAGGGTTGTGTGCTGTTTTTGGTGCAGCAGACTAAACGGGTTTTGGCAAAGCGTGTGAAATCCAAACCACTTTGGGAGAAGTTTTTAATTTTTTTGGCATAAATGGGAGTGCTTATAGCAGTGTAAAGTGGCTTTATGTGGGCTAAAAACCCTAAAATTTTTAACGCTAGCCTACTTGAGAGTAGGCGGATATACAGACCATAACCAAAACCTAAAAATAAATCCCCGTGCATTAGGTGATAAAACTTATCTTGGCAACTAAAAGCTACGGGTTGAGCATTTCTAGGGTAAATTGTGGTGTTTTTAAGCTGTGGTAAAGACTGCAGACCAAAATCGTGGTTGCCTTCAAAGTAAAAGACCGGTATTTGTCGACTCAAACTCTCTATTTGCTCTAAAACGTCCAATGGATGCGTATACGCCACACTCCCCACTAAGATTTGGAAAATATCACCCATTAAAAAGAGTTGGCTAGGCGGCTTAGCCAAAAGCTGCTCTAAAAAATTAGGCAAATCAACCATGCCCTCTTGGTGGTGGGCATCAGCAATAAAGAGCGCCCCCTCTAAGATTGTAGGCAAGGGTGGGGAGAGTGTGGGCAGTTTTCAACCGCCTCCCATGAACTGCAAACACTCTAAGCGGTCGTTTTCTTTAAGCGTGGTGTAACTCCACTTCTCTCTTTTCACCACAGCCTCGTTTAAAGCCACTGCACACACCTGCGCTTCAATACCCAACTCTCTAATGACCATATCGATGTCTAGGGGTTTGTCAAACTCTCTTGCTTGCCCATTAATAAAGACTTGCATGCTCTTCCTTACAAATTAAAGCCCCATTATAACAGAAACGCCTAAAAACCCTATATGATTGTTTGAAAAATAAAGGCTTACCATGTTGCCTTGCTACTTAAGGAAGAAAGAGTGGTTCAAAGAAATTTGCAAATTTCATGGAATCTAGCCACAACACTGTTCATACAACACCAAAGAGCTAAACGTCTATTGCCGGTTATAGGGGCAAAAACCTAGTCATAAAGCTGAAGCTATACTATTGTGTGCAATTCCATATAAATGGGTGTTTGGACCACGAAATAGTGAGTATCATTGCTCTATACAAAACCATGGATCTTTTTGAGGTCCAATGACAGACCCCCATTTCGCAACCCTGATGGCCTTACTTGTAAGTTCTTAACACTGCCCGAAAGTCCATCGTCTCTACTGCTAGATAAAGCAGACGACGCTAAAAACACCTCACTTGCACCTGCCCAAAGCACCAATGGTGAGTGGATTATGCGCTTTAGCGACCGTGGTACATTGTTTAAGGTCAGTGATTAGAAGTGGATTGCTAGGCGTTTCTAATACAGGGTTTAGTGTTAGATTTTATCACCTTTGGTATCTGTGTGGAATCGCTGGTGTCTAAGATTGTGCAAAAAAGTCCATTTTTGCCAGCACTTTATCAAATAGGCGAAAAACCCCTCTATAAACATCATCGCCTAGCAAAATATAATTGCCTGATTGGAATAACGAGAATACGGCGTGAATGCCTGCTAAACCCGAAGCAAAGATAAAGCCTTTAACCCCCTTCTAGCTTAGCAATGAGATCTTCTAGGGAAAAGCGGGTTGGGTTACCCATTTGGGAATATTCATAACCTTTGGGGCAACCCACCCTATCTTAGCAGTAGGTGGATATTTGGTGGATGGCACACCCACCGCTCCTATCGCCCCATCCTTGCTAATCCCCCGTGGATTAATTTTGTTTGTAAACGCATGCCCATCTCCTATTGATAAATACCTTTGGATAGATAACGATCAACTATGTCAGGGAAGATTATTAAAACTTGACTTCTCTCTAGTAGACACTACACCTCGATAGTAAGATTCTAAGTTAGCAAGCTCAACCTAGTTAAAAACCTACACTTTATGGTAGTATTCAAGTCGGTTTAAAGTTAGATAAGTGGTTGTGTGCAAGTGTTAGGATATGTGGTGTGATGGCTAATAAAGATTGTAACGCTGGCTTTACTAATGGATGTGTAGACTTGCTAGATATTTTAGCGATAGATCACCTAATTAGCGTAGCTGAAGCAGGAAGACAACATAGGTCTAAATTCTGTATTGGTTGGTAGGATTTTATAGGATTTGGTGCGGTTTCGTAAATTTTTAAAAATGCTTAAACAAAACTTTAAGACTTTGTATGGACTAGAGAGGCTCAAAGCCTTCATCACGGACATGTTTATGCTCTACACCCCGCTTTTATACTTCACAACCTATGTTATTTTGGGCTCGGCTCAGGCGTTTAGGCAAAATCAAATGGCGGTGTTTGCGTGCGTGGCAGGCTTTGGTCTGCTCTCTAGCGTGTTCTTGTGTGTGAGCGGACAGACCCCGGGGCTGCGCTATGTTGGGCTTAAATTAGTCTGCACAAAAACACAAAATAAGGTGGGCTTTTTGCGTGCATTGCTGCGCTTTTTTGTGTGGCTTGCGGTGGCGAGCACGCTCATAGGTCTGCTCTTGCCCTTAATGCGCCCCAATATGCGGCTCTTGCACGATGCGTTGTGCAACACCGCCATGCAGAAGGTTTAATTCTTTTGGCTACAATGCGCCCTTTAGGTGTGGAGATAAAAAGTGTATTTTAACCGAGAACTTTCGTGGCTGCGCTTCAACACGCGGGTTTTAGACCAAGCCTGCGACACCCGCCTACCCTTGTTGGAGCGTTTGAAATTCCTAGCCATTTATGGGACGAATTTAGACGAGTTTTATATGATCCGCGTGGCTGGGCTAAAGCACCTAGCCGACAACAACATGACCACCACAAGCTTAGATGATTTAAGCCCAAGAGAACAGCTTGAGCGCATACACGCCTACGCCGCTGCTGAACAAAAAATCGTGCAAAAGCAGTTTTTGGGCTTGAAAGAGTCTTTAAATAAGCATGGCCTAAGCCTTAAAAGTGTGGCAAGCCTACCGGTCAAATACCACTCTAAATTGCAAGCCTATTTCCACAAACACCTATACCCCATCGTTGTGCCGACCTTACTCGACCTCAACCGCCCCTTCCCCTTTGTGCGTAACTTGAGCTTTGGGCTTGTCTTTGAGTTGGAGCGCAAAGACGGAGAGATCGTCTATGGGGCGGTGAAAATCCCCTCTTTGCTTAAACGCTTTGTCCAGATCGACACGGGCATGTTCGTGGCGGTGGAGGAGATCGTGCAAAAATGCGCCCCCTTGCTCTTTGAAGGCTACACGATTTTAGAAAGCATGGTTTTTCGAATCACCTGCGATGCCGACATGGAGATCATTGAGGATGAGGGGCATGACTTAGTGGATCGCATCAGCGAGGGACTAAGGACGAGAGATCGGGGGGAGGCGGTGCGCTTGGAGGTGGGCGGGGGGAGCGTGCATTTGCGCCAAATTTTAAGCACCCAAATGCCCGGCGTTACTTTATACCCTAGTCGCATTTTGCTGGACTTGGGGCGCTTGTGGGAGTTGGTGGGGTTCAAAGGCTACACCCATTTAAAAGCCCCCGTGTTCGTGCCTAAGATTCTGCCCCCCTTAAGCGGCATTGACTTTTTAGACAGCCGGGCGTTCTTTGAGCTGCTCGATCAACAAGACATTTTATTGTTCCACCCCTATGAGAGCTTTGATCCCATCGTGCATTTTATCCAAAACGCCGCTGAAGATAAGGATGTCGTGTCTATCCGCATGACTTTATACAGAGTGGGTAAAGAGTCGCCCATCGTTAAAGCCCTCACAGAGGCCGCACCCTACAAGCAGGTGAGCGTGCTCGTGGAGCTTAAAGCCCGCTTTGATGAGGAAAATAACCTGCATTGGGCAAGGGCTCTAGAAAATGCCGGTGCGCATGTGATCTATGGGGTATCTAATTTAAAGGTGCATGCCAAGGTGGCGTTGGTGGTGCGCCAAGTGGGTGATGCCTTAAAAGAGTATGTCCATGTCAGCACGGGCAATTACAACACGCTTTCGGCGAAAGTCTATACGGATTTGAGCCTGCTTAGTGCCAACCCTAAAATCGCGCACGACACCCTAAAGCTCTTCCACTCGCTAGGCACGGGCGTGAGTGCTAAGACGCATTTAAGCACGCTTTACATGGCCCCCAAACAAATTAAAAACAAAATCCTCTCTTTAATCACCCATGAAATGGGCTTGAAGCGCAAGGGGCGGATCATTTTTAAGGCGAACGCGCTTGTGGATAAGGACATCATCGATTGCTTATACAAAGCCTCGCAGGCGGGGGTAAGGATTGATTTATTAGTTAGGGGGATTTGTTGTTTGCGCCCACAGGTTAAAGGGGTGAGTGAAAACATTCGGGTTTTCTCCATTGTGGGTAAATATTTAGAGCACGCCCGCATTTATTACTTTGCCCACGACACGCACAAGCTGTATTTTTCCAGTGCGGACATGATGCCACGCAATTTACAAAAGCGCGTGGAGCTCTTAATCCCTGCCACTTCTAAGGCGATCCAGCGCAAAATGTTGCATATCTTGCATTTGCAACTCAAAGACAACGCCCAAACCTACGCCCTGCAGGCTAGCGGCGAGTATGTGCGCCTAAGCTCCACAAAGCCCCCTCTAAATGCCCAACTGCTGTATGAAAAGATTGTGAGCGCGGCTGATGACACCTAAGTGGTTATTTGCCTTAGAAGCTGAGAGGGCGCACGCCCTCGTGGAATGTGGTTTAAAAATTTGGGGCAAGTTGCCCCACGGCTTTAGGCTGCCAAACCCCGCCCTAGCCCAAGAGATTTTGGGCTTAAGCCTGCCTAATCCGATCGGGCTAGCTGCGGGCTTTGATAAAAACGCCACGATGGTCGTAGGGCTTAGCCATTTGGGCTTTGGCGCAATAGAGGTGGGCACGCTCACATCCAAAGCGCAGCCGGGCAATCCCAAGCCTAGAGTTTTCCGCTACATTGACAAGCAAAGCCTACAAAACAGCATGGGCTTTAACAATGCAGGGATTAAAAAAGCCGTCCAAAGGCTAGAGAATTTACCCCCCCTGCCCTGTCTTATCGGGGTGAATTTGGGCAAAAACAAGGACACGCCCCTAGCTGAGGCTCTAAGCGATTATGAAAAGGCGTTAGAGGCAAGCCTTGGCGTGGGGGATTATTATGTCTTTAATCTCTCCTCGCCCAACACCCCGAATTTAAGGGACTTGCAAAATGAGGACTTTGTGAGCGAATTGTTTTCTATGGCAAAAGAGCGCACCCACAAGCCCCTATTTTTAAAGGTCGCCCCCGACATGCCAAGAGATGCGCTCTTGGTGGTGTGTGAGCGGGCGATTAAGGCGGGGGCAAAGGGGCTCATTGCCACAAACACCACCATAGATTATTCTTTATTGCCCGGGGCACGCACAAGCGGGGGGCTTAGTGGGCGGGTGTTGCATGATAAGGCGAAAGCGGTGTTTGCAGAGGTGGCAGAGGCGTTTTTTGGTAAGGTCATTTTGGTGGCGGTGGGGGGGATTAGCGACGCTAAAGAAGCCTATGAGCGGATCAAAATGGGGGCGAGTTTCGTGCAGATATTCACGAGTTTTATCTACCAAGGCCCTGCAATTTGTAGACAAATAAACCAAGATATAGTAAAATTGCTCCAACAAGATGGGTTGAGCTCAGTCCATGAGGCTGTTGGGATCGGACAAAAAAGGTGAAGCATTTGGGTCGTTTTTTTGTTTTAATTTTAGTACTAGGTGGTTTTATGCAAGCAACACAAGCAACAGAAAAGCTGAGTATACGCACATACTTACCCCACTACGAAAGCACCACTTTAGAAAATGGGTTACAAGTGGTCGCCGTGCCTTTGGCGAATAAAAGTGGGGTGATTGAGGTGGATTTGCTCTACAAGGTCGGCTCAAGAAACGAGCGCATGGGCAAGAGCGGAATCGCCCACATGCTCGAACACATGAGCTTTAAAAGCACCAAGCACCTCAAAGACGGCGAGTTTGACACCATTGTGAAAAGCTTTGGAGGGGTCAGCAACGCCTCGACAAGCTTTGACAGCACCCGTTATTTTATCAAGGCGAGCAGTGCAAATTTAGATAAATCTTTAGACTTGTTCGCCGAAATGCTCGGCTCTTTGCAACTCAAAGAGGACGAGTTTTTGCCCGAGCGCCAAGTGGTGGCTGAGGAAAGACTTTGGCGCACGGACAACTCCCCGCTAGGCTATCTATACTTCCGCTTTTTCAACACCGCCTTTGTCTACCACCCCTACCATTGGACCCCCATTGGTTTTATGCAAGACATACAGCATTGGACGATTGGGGACATTAGAAAGTTCCACGACACCTACTACCAACCCAAGAACGCCATTTTATTGGTTGTGGGCGACATTGACCCTAAAAAAGTCTTTGAGCAAGCCAAAAAGCATTTTGCCAGCATCCCCAACAAGAACAACAACCCCATCCCCGAAGTGTATATGCAAGAGCCTATCCAAAATGGACTGAGAGAAACCGTGATCCATAAAAAAGATTTGTCCCTAGAGTGGCTCGCCATCGGCTGGAAAGTCCCCCCCTTCACCCACAAGGACCAAGTCGCTCTAAACGCCCTTGCCAAGCTTTTAGCCGAGGGAGATAGCAGTTTGTTGCGTAAAACTTTGGTGGATCAAAAACGCCTAGTGTCCCAAGTCTTCGCCCAAAACATGGAGCTCAAAGATGCGAGTGTGTTTTTGTTCATTGCGGGGGCAAACCAAAATGTGGAAGCCGTCCAGATCAAAAAGGAAATCCTAACGATTTTAGATGAAATCAAGCATGGCGGGGTTACGCAACAGCAACTAGACAAGGTCAAAATCAACAATCGGGTGGACTTCATCGCTGGGTTGGAAGACTCTTCGGATGTGGCGGAGATGTTTGCTGAGTATTTGACGCATGGCAAAATCGAGGACATCGCCCACTACGAGGAAGAGTTTGAAGCCCTAGAGGTCAAAGACATTGTGCGGGTGGCAAACGAGTATTTTAGAGACGAAGCCTACAGCGTCGTTACGCTAAAGCCCTAACATGCACGCCCTAAGCGCACTCATCACCCCCTTTAAACCCGATTTGAGCGTGGATGAAAATGCCTACGCTTCTTTAATTGAAAGGCAGATCCGCCTTGGTATGGACGCTTGCGTGCCTGTGGGCACGACCGGCGAGTCGGCGACTTTAAGCCACGAAGAACATATGCACTGCATTGAAATCGCCCTAGAGGTGTGCAAATCCAAGGGCGTGAAAGTCCTCGCCGGGGTGGGCAGCAACGCCACGAGCGAGTCGATCATGCTCGCCAAGTTCGCCCAAAAAGCGGGTGCGGATGCCCTCTTGTGCGTGAGCCCCTATTACAACCGCCCCACCCAACAAGGCTTGTTCGAGCACTACAAGGCGATCGCTCACTCCGTAGAGATACCCTTAATTTTGTACGATGTCCCTGCCCGCACAGGCACACAAATTGCCGTAGAAACGGCGGTGAAACTCTTTAACGAAGTGCCCAACATTGTCGGCATTAAAGAGGCTTCGGGGCAGGCGGGGCGGCTCGTGGATTTTGCCCACCTTGCCCCACAAATGCAAATTTATAGCGGAGAGGACAAGCTCAACCATATCATCATGTCCAGTGGGGGCGTGGGCGTGATCTCGGTTACGGGCAATCTCTTGCCCGATAAACTCTCTGCCCTAGTGCAGGCAGACTTAAAGGGCGATTTTGCTACGGGGCAACAAATCCACAATGCGCTGCATGAAATCAACGGGGCTCTCTTTTGCGAGAGCAACCCCATCCCCATCAAGGCGTGCATGCACCTGACAGGCTTGCTAGAACATTTAGTGTATCGCCTGCCTTTGGTGCCGCCAAGCCATGAACACATGCGCTTTTTAGAAACGATCTTAGAGAAATATGAGGTATTGAAATGAGTATGCAGGGCAAGACTTTAGTCATCAGCGGAGCGACACGGGGCATTGGCAAAGCCATTTTGTACCGATTCGCCCAAAATGGGGTCAATGTGGCTTTCACTTACAACAAGAACGAGGAAGAAGCCGCCAAAATCGCCGCCGACCTAGAGGCTAATTGCCATGTGAAAGCCAAGTACTACCACCTAGACATCTTAGAACCCGAACAATACATTGAGCTGTTTAAACAAATTGATGCCGACTTTGAGCGGGTGGATTGTTTCGTGTCTAACGCGATCATCTACGGGCGCTCTGTGGTGGGTGGCTTTGCCCCGTTTATGCGTTTAAAACCCAAGGGGCTTAACAATATCTACACTGCCACCGTCTTAGCTTTCGTGGTGGGAGCCCAAGAGGCGGCTAAACGCATGAAGCTTGTGGGCGGGGGGGCGATCGTGTCCTTGAGCTCTACGGGCAATTTAGTCTACATGCCCAACTACGCCGGGCATGGCAACTCCAAAAACGCCGTGGAAACCATGGTGAAATACGCTGCGGTGGATTTGGGCGAATTTGGCATTCGTGTCAATGCCGTGAGCGGCGGACCCATCGACACGGATGCGCTTAAGGCTTTTCCCGACTACGCTGAAATTAAAGCCAAAGTGGAGGAGCAATCCCCCTTAAAACGCATGGGTAACCCCACAGACTTAGCCGGTGCGGTGTATTTCTTATGCGACCCTGAGCAGAGCGCATGGCTCACTGGGCAAACCATCGTGGTGGATGGGGGCACCACCTTTAAATGAAGTCTAATGACCATTTATTTGCACGAAAATGCTGAATTGCAGGTGGCACGAAAAGCCATTTTGTCCGCCCATGCCCTTTTAGTCTTGCTCTTGGGGCTGACCGCCTTTGGGGCACTCACACTCTTACAAAAGGGCACAACCCCCGACTTTAAAACTCTAAGCCCTAGTGCGGTGGGGTTTTATTTTCTCTTGTGGCTTGGCATGTTTGTGTGCCAGATCCTTGGCTATTATAAGCTCGCCAAAGTGGGGCGCAATTTATTGATTTTCCGCTGTGTCGCCTTCCCCTACATCGCCGATGCCTTGCTCTCTTTGTTTCTCTTGCTCGCTGTGCCCAAGGCAAGCATCACCCAAATTTTTAACTTTAAAATCATCACCTTTTTTCTCTACGCCTACTACTCTTACAAACTCTTTTATGAACTCAGCCGCGTTACAGAGGACCACTATTTTAGACAGGGGATTTTGCTTTTAGGTTTCAGTTTGACACTCTTGCTCTTCATTGTGGGGGTTGGGCGGGGGGCTTTGATTCTCTTTAGTTTTTTGTTCTTGGTGGGCATGCTTGTGGGATGGGGCATGATTTTTGTGGGTTTCTTTAGGCTAAAACAAATCAACACCCCATGAAATGGACCAAACAAATCCCCAACACCCT
Source organism: Helicobacter sp. NHP19-012 (assembly GCF_019703325.1). NCBI lineage: Bacteria > Pseudomonadati > Campylobacterota > Epsilonproteobacteria > Campylobacterales > Helicobacteraceae > Helicobacter > Helicobacter gastrofelis. The sequence goes on from NZ_AP024819.1 coordinate 387,321, forward strand.
GACGATTTTACGCATTCTGCTCTCCGTGTGCCTGCTCTTTTTGGTTTTGCACGCAAGTCAGTGGTTTAAAATCTCGCCCACAGGGCTAAACTACAGCAGTGCGTGTCTGTTTGCTTTCGCGGGCTGCACGGACTTTTTAGACGGCTACATCGCCCGTAACTACCACTTAAAGACTTTATTTGGCGAAATCTTTGACCCGCTCGCCGATAAAATCCTCATCCTTGCAGCTTTTTTAGGGCTTTTGGCACTAGGGCGCATCAATGCGTGGGTGGTGTTTGTGATCTTGGGACGGGAGTTTTTCATCGCCGGGCTTAGAGTGACGGTGTCTCGTCGGGGGCAGAGTATCCCCGTGAGTCTGTGGGGCAAGTACAAAACCTTTTTACAAATGTGTGCCATTGTTGTGCTGTTTTTAAACATCCACCTAGGCGGGGTGGTGCTGGGCGATTATTTAATGGCGTTGGCGGTGTTCGCGACCCTTTATTCAGGCCTGGATTACATCCTAAAGTATTATAAAATGGTGCAAAATGGGGACATTTGAAGCCCTAGTGGCGTTGGGTTTTGTGGTGCTTTTCCACGAATTTGGGCACTTTGTGGTGGCTAAAGCTTGTGGGATTAGCGTAGAAGTTTTTAGTCTAGGCTTTGGCACTAAAATCTTTAAAAAAACTTATCAAAACACCGAATACACTTTGTCTTTAATCCCGCTTGGGGGGTATGTGAGCTTGCAGCAAGAGGGCAAAGGCGGCTATCTCTCTAAATCCCTTTGGCAAAAAAGCCTCATCTTACTAGGCGGTCCGCTCTTTAATTTCTTGCTCGCCTTTTTGCTCTACACCGCCCTAGCTCTCATGCCCCAAGAACGCTTAGAACCCATAGTTGGGCAGGTTCTGCCCAACATGCCCGCTGCCAACCACTTGAAAGCGGGCGATCGCATTTTGAGCTTAAACAACACGCCCATTCAAAGCTTTGAGGACTTGCAAAAAGCGGTGAGAAACGCCCCACATTTAGCGGTGCTGCTGTGGCTACAAAGGGGAGCTACAACCTTAAACCTGCCCTTAACGCTTAAAGAAATGCCCGCCAAAGACGCGTTTAATCAACCCACCACTATTAAGGTTCTGGGCATTAAACCCACAAATAAGACTTTCTATTTCCACTACACCCCCTTACAAGCCCTAGAGCACGCCCTCACACAATGCGCCCAATTAATCGCCCTCACCTATCAGGGGCTCTTAAAGCTCGTGGAGGGTGTTTTGCCTTTGTCTAATGTCAGCTCGGTGGTGGGGATTGTGGACTTTTTAGCCAAACAAAGCGGGCTAGAAATATGGTTTTTGAGCGTGGGGTTTATCTCCATCAATTTGGGGCTTTTAAATTTACTCCCTATTCCCCTACTTGATGGCGGGCAATTGGTGCTGCTGTGGATAGAAAGGCTGGTTAAACACACCCTTTCGGCTAAACAAATACAAGCCCTAAACGCCCTAGGTCTTGCCTTTTTATTGGCTCTCTTGGGGCTTGGGCTGTTTAATGATTTGGCGACCATGTTTGCAAAGCCTGCTTAATCACCTCCATCACGCAACTAATCCCCCCCGCTAAGCTAAAGAGCCAATACTTATGGGCGTAAATCCAATCTAATTGTTTGGCTTGCAACTCCTCTTTAGTGGGCGTGGGCTTCACCACGATTTTAGCAATGTCTAGCTCTTGGTGGAAGATATAAGATTGGATCGCATCGTTGAAGCAATAATTAAACTCCGGCTCGTCAAACAAGCTTTTAATGTCGTTGATTTTTTGGCTCAGCTCCTCTAATTTGCCTAAATCCAAACTCTCTAGATCGCCCTTTTGATTCAACTCTTCCACATGCTCTAAGAAGGGGGCGACTTCTAAAAACAGCTCTTCAATGCGCTCTTTGCACCGCTTGGAGTAATCCAGGACATCTAGACACATTTCATGCGCCTCTTTTAAGTTCTTTGCGCTGACCTCAGGGCTTGGGGGGATGAGCTTTAAAGGAGATTTAGGCACAAGATTGCAATCAGCCCGCACTCTATCTGCCGCCTCTTTAAAGGGCAATTCTAGCGTCCCTTGGATGCGTGCCCCCCCCTCTGTGGCGTTGATGACCTCCAACTTGTAGGGGGTGTGGTAAATGTCCTTTTCAAAGAAGTCTAAAAAGAGTTTCCATATTCTTGTGGTTTCCACGACCCCACGCCCCCCATAAGCCGGGATAAACACCTTAGAGCCCGCCTCCTTAGGGGCGATCTCATCAGCCCCATATAAAGCTCCATCGGCGTGGCTGTGCCCGTCCTTGCCAAAGCTCAAATCCTGTCCGATGAAAATGCAACGGGCAAAACGGGCATGCACCACCAACTCGTAAGCCATGTTCGCCGCACTCATGCCAATGCCTAAATAGCCGTACGCGTGCAAACCAAATAAACTGGTGTAGCCAAAGGGGCGTAGACTAAATTGCTTGGTGCCTTTAGTGATGGCTTGGTGTAATTTGGGGTGCACGATGGAGGTGATGGCAAAAATCACGCCCTCTTGGGCTTCTTTGGGGGTATCCGTGTAAAACTTGGCGGTCGCCTCCACGCGCTCTAAAGAAAACACCAAATCGGGTTTGATGCCCTCTTTGGCTAAAATGGGAAAAGACGCGTCTATGCAAAAGAGCGTGGCATAGGGCGCAATTTCTTTTAAGAGGGGGAGTTGTTTATTGAGGCTAGGTCCGGTGGAGACAATGATCGCTGTGTTGTGTGTGGCGTTTCTTGCTTTTAGGGCACTTAGCAGGTTTAGCAAAGTAGGGCTTTCTAGCACGAAGGGCAAATTAGCCACATGGTGTTTAATGCCAATGATTGCGTCCCTTGCGTCATTACCCACCCCGATGGCGGCGTTCTCTAGGGCTTTAATGAAATCTAAATTAATGCGTTTGATATCCTTTAAATAACGCTCGTAGTAGGGGTAGGTGATGTGCAACTCAAAGACTTTCGCATATAAGCATGCCTTTTTGTCCATGTTGAATAAAGAGGCGAGCATTTGGTAAGAACACGCGCTTTGCAAGAGAAAAATCAAGCGATCGCTTTTGATCTCTTGACTAAAGTCTAAAAGATTAAAGATGATGAATAAAATTTCAATCTCGGGCTCGATGATGACAATGCGTTTAACCTGTTCGTAGGCTAAAAGCAAGCGGAAAAACACACCATTGCCCGCGCCGTAAAAATATAAATAAGGGGTGTAAGCGTAGGGGGCAAAATCTTTAAATTTTTGTAGGTTTTGCTCTATTGGTTTGTGTTCAAAAATGGGGGTGTTGGTGTCGGTGTCGATGATGTTGAAGTCGTCTTGTTGCATGAAGACTTCATACTTGCTATTGCCCTGCACTCTTAAAAGGCGCTGGGCTAAAAGGGGGTCTTTTAGCTTAAGAACCTCTAAGTTGCGCTCATACAGCGATGGCGTGCCCACTATTGCAAGAGCCGTAGGACATTTTGTTGCACCGCATTGGCTTGTGCCATCGCAAAACTGCCCGATTGCGCCAAGATGTTGTATTTGGAGAAGGTCGCGCTTTCTTCGGCAAAGTCCACATCGCGGATTTGCGATTCGGCGGCTTTCACATTGACTTGGGTTACAGAAATGTTGTTGATGGTCGTTACCAACTCCATTTGCACCGAACCTAAATCCGAGCGGATTTTATCCAATTGTGTGCGTGCGCTCTCTGCCATGTCCATCACCACCATCGCTCCCCTTAAGCTTGTAACCCCCGCTCCAATGCCCTTAAAATTTAACTTGGCTTGGGCAGCATTGGCGTTGCCCCCACTGGCACTCGCCACATTGGCGTCAAAGACTCCCCGAATGGCGCGCAAATTCACCGTATACTCCGCTACACCCTGCGCTGAGTGTAGTCCAATATGGCTAAAATTCACCCCACTCACTACAATATCTCTGGCATCATGTCTAATCAAGGTCAAGCGCCCCACAATTGCATGCGCATTGCCAGAAACGCCCACAAAATCCCCACCCCCGAGCACATGCCCAGAAGCACTCACAGCATGCACGGCGATGGCGCGCCCATCGAGGGATTTTAAATTAATGCGTCCTGTGATGTCGGTATAAGCCTCCACGCCCGTGCGCTCTTTAACTGAGTTAATGGCGTTGGTGAGCCGCCCATCTCTGTCATTCTTCTTCACATCTAAAACGCTGCCAATCAACACGCCATTGATGACAAGCCCTTTAATCGTGCCCGATTGCACGGGTTGCCCCCCCGTCCCTATGACAACAGCCGATGCACGCACACCTAAGGTATTGGAGTTTTTATTGATCACCTCAACCAAAGCTCCTAGCCCTGTGCCCGCACTTGTGGAGATTTTAACCGACTCTAATTTAAAGTCGTTCACGGCGTTGGCTTGTTTAAAGTTTAAGGTAACTTCTTGTAGGTTATGCGCCCCTGCGCTCACCTGCATGCCCGCCCGATCGATGGCTGAGGTTTCAAGGCGCACATGCCCAATTTTATCTGAGCCTGTGGGTCCAATGGAGGCTTTGATCGTGGTGTTGGAGTAGGCCCCGATTTGAAACTCTTTGTTGGAAAAGCTGCCGGCTAAGAGCTCTTGACCGTTAAAGCTGGTCGAATCAGCGATGTTATCCAATTCTTCTAAGAGGCGCAAAATATCGCTTTGCAATGCCTTTCTGGTTTCGGTGGTTTGCCCATCTTGGGCAGCTTGCACCGCCTTGGTTTTGACCGTGTCTAGGATTTTAATTTGCTCGTCCATCGCCTTGTCGGCGGTTTGGACGATCCCGATCGCATCGTTTGCATTCCGGATAGCTTGACCTAAGCTCGCGCTTTGGCTGCGCAAACTATCGGCGATCGCCATCCCTGAAGCGTCGTCCGCTGCTTTGTTGATGCGTAGCCCTGAGCTCAATTTTTCTAAAGAACTCGCTAAATCTCTATTGTTGCGCACCCCGATGGTGTGCGCGTTTAAAGCTGCGACATTAGTGTTGATCCGAAAACTCATCTTTGCATCCTTTGCTAATTGTTATGTCCACAACCAAGCAATGGCTGTTCCATTTTTGAGACTTGGGTTTTAAGCAATAAACCCCTTAAAAATGTTCTATAATGCAATTAATAGTTAGAAATTCCACATTAAAGAGTTTTGCATGCAAAAAAAGCTCATCATTGTAGAATCCCCCACCAAAGCCAAGACCATCGCTAACTTCCTAGACTCTAGCTACCAAGTCATCGCATCTAAGGGGCATGTGCGGGATTTAAGCAAGTACGCCATGGGGATCAGCATTCAAGAGGACAAATTTTACCCTAAGTACGCCGTGTGTAAGGACCACGAGGACATAGTCGCCCAAATCTTAAGCCTTGCCAAGAGCGCGGCGCAGATTTACATTGCCACCGATGAGGACAGAGAGGGCGAGGCGATCGGCTACCACATCGCCTATTTGATTAAAGAACAGAAAAATAAAAAAAAGAAATCCAGCGCCACCCAAGAGATCGCTGACTTGGAGAGCCAAACCCAGCAACCCACTAATAACCCCGTTTTCACCCTGCCGCGCATTGTGTTTCATGAAATCACAAAATCCGCTATTTTGCACGCCCTAGAAAACCCCAAGACCCTAGACATCTATAAAATCAACGCCCAGTTAGCTAGGCGCTTGCTCGATCGCATCGTTGGCTTTAGCTTAAGCGCGCTCTTGGCGCATAAAATCTCAAGGGGCATGAGCGCGGGGCGGGTGCAAAGCGCGGCGCTAAAAATTGTCGTGGATCGAGAAAGAGAGATTCAAGCTTTCAAGCCCATCATTTACTACAACATTGAGGGGGATTTTAAAGGCATCCACGCCAGCCTAGACACCTACAAGGGCGCAAAGGTTAAAAGCCAAAGCTTGAGAGACAAAGAAGAAGCCCTTCAAATGTGCGCCTTTCTTAAAGAGCAGAGTTATAGCGTGCAAGAAGTGGTGCAGAAAAACAAAGTCTCCCCCAGTCCCCCCCCTTTTATGACCTCCACCCTGCAACAGAGCGCATCCACAAATCTAGGCTATAGCCCCTCCAAGACCATGGGCATCGCGCAAAAACTCTATGAGGGCGTGGCAACTCCTGAGGGGGTGAGTGGGGTCATCACCTATATGCGCACAGATAGCCTCAACATCGCCAAAGAGGCCAAAGACGTGGCAAAGGACTTCATTAAAACAATCTACGGGGACAGCTACCTCCCCAAAACCCCTAAAATCTACGCGTCTAAAAACAAAGCTGCCCAAGAGGCGCACGAGGCGATCCGCCCCACGAATTTAAGCTTCACCCCCGCCTTAGCTAAGGAGTATTTAAAACCCGAAGAGCATAAACTCTACACCTTGATTTACCAACGTTTTTTGGCTTCGCAAATGGCGGACGCGCTCTTTGAACAACAAAGCGTGTCTATTGGCTGTGAAAACGCCACTTTTAAAGCCAGTGGGCGTAAATTGGTCTTTGAGGGCTATTTAAAGGTGCTGCAAGAAAAGAGCGAGGACAAACTCCTACCCCCCCTGCAAGAAGGGCAAGCCTTGCAACTAAGCCACATTAACGCCAAAGAGTGCAGCACCGAGGCTCCCCCCCGCTACTCGGAGGCCTCGCTTGTCAAAACCCTAGAGAGTCTAGGCATCGGCAGGCCCAGCACCTACGCCCCCACCATCGCCCTGCTCATCAACCGCGACTATGTCGTGCTCGAGAAAAAGCAACTTACCCCCACAGAGAACGCCTTCGTGGTGGTGGGTGTTTTAGAAAAGCACTTCACCAACATCGTGGACGCGGCTTTTAGCGCCAGTTTGGAGGACAAACTAGATGCGATCGCCAGCTCTAAAACTTCGTGGCAGCAAATGCTCATGGAGTTTTACACCCCCTTCATGCACCAAATCCAAGAGGGCAAGGAACAAATTGTCTCCCAAAAGGTGAGCGTGCCCACGGGGCTCTTTTGTCCGCAGTGCGGGGCTCCGCTTGTGGAGCGCAAGAGCCGCTTTGGGGCGTTTGTGGCGTGCAGCGCCTACCCTAAGTGCAAGTTCATCCAAGTCCCCCAAGAAAGCACAGAAGAACACCCCCCTTGTGAGAAATGCGGATCGCCCATGGTGTTTAAGAGGGGGCGTTTTGGGCAGTTCTTGGCCTGCAGCGCGTATCCTAAGTGCAAGAACATCCGCCAAGAAACCCCCAAACAAGAGGACACACTCTTTAAATGCCCCGAGTGTGGGGGGCAGATCGTGCAAAAAAGAAGCAAGAAGGGGGGTTTTTTTGGCTGCAACAATTACCCCACTTGCCACTTTTTAACCAGCTACCCGCCCATTGACAAGCCCTGCCCTGAGTGCGGGTATCTCATGGTCTATAAAGCCTACAAGAAAAAGCCCAGCGTCAACACTTGTCTAAAGTGCAAGTTCAGCGAAGAAGTGGCGCAACTTGTTTAACCCCATCTTTGGTCCGCTCAAATCCCGCCGTTTCGGGTGGTCTTTAGGCATCGATGTGTCGGGGCAAGCCAAGCAGTGCAATTTTGATTGTTTATATTGTGAGCTTGTGGCTAAAAAGCCCCAAGAGCACATGCAAGACATTTTAGCCCCTACTCTCATCTTAAACGCCCTAAAGTCCGCCTTAGACAAGCTCGAAAGCCCTTTAGATGTCTGCACCACCACCGCCAATGGCGAGCCGACTTTGTATCCGTATTTAAAAGATTTGATTGTGGGCATGCAGGGCTTGATCCCCAAAGGGGTGCAGACCTTGATTTTAAGCAATGGCTCTAGATTTGGCGTGTCTGAAGTGCAAGAGGCGTTGGTGCATTACGACATTGTCAAGTTCTCTTTAGATGCCATTTGGCCAAAGGTTTTTAGCCGTATCGATCGCCCACATAAAGATTTATCCTTAGCAAAAATCTTAGAAGGGGTTTTAGACTTTGCTCCCAAGTATGGCGGCTTTTTGGTGGCAGAGGTGCTCTTGGTGGCGGGGGTCAATGACAACCCTGCGCATATCAAGGACCTAGCAGATTTTTTAAGGCAAGTGCCCAACTTAAGGCGCATAGACTTAAGCACGATCGATCGCCCCCCCGCACACCAAGCCAAGCCCCTAGAGCCCGCTAAGTTGCAGGAATTGATGGCGCATTTCCAAGGCTTGCCCTTGAGTTTGCCTAAGCGGGTTTTAGAGCAAACCCAAGTGCCCAGCAGCAAGGAGGCGTTTTTGGAGTTATTGAGGTGCCGCCCTTTGAGCGTAGAAGAGGCGCGGTGTTATTTGAGTGCAAGGCAACTACAAGAGTTGCAAGAAATGGGGGCACTGCAAACCAAGCAGGTAGGGCAAATACATTTTTATTATCACCCATAAGGTTACTTTGATATGGTATAATCCCAAAAAACTTAAGGACATTCCATGAAAATACGCGCCTTGTTAGTGGCTGTTGTTCTTGTCGGTGGGCTTTACGCTTTAGAACACACCAGCCACAAAAAACACCAAGAGAGAACCGAGAAAGCACTGCTAAGCGACACGCAAATTGGGCTAAGAAAAGCCCCCCTAGAGAACGAACACGATCTAGAGTTGCAAGATTACAGCTTCCACAAAAACCCCCCGGGCGAGAGCCAACGCTTTGAGCGCGCCTATGAGAACGCCCCACCCATGATCCCGCATGACACTACCGGGTTGCTGCCCATCACCAAGGACAATAACCAATGTCTAGGTTGCCACATGCCCGATGTCGCTCCCACGGTGGGCGCAACCCCCGTGCCCGCTTCGCATTTGTTCGACTTTAGGCACAACCGCCCCACGCCTAACCACAGTGTGAGCGATGCCCGCTTTAACTGCACGCAGTGCCACGCTCCCCAGGCCAATGCCGCCCCTTTGGTGAAAAACAACTTCAAACCCGTGTTTAGCAATAAAAAGCTCGAGTTCCGCTCGGATTTTATGGATGTCGTGAATGTGGGGGTGAAAGATTTAAGCAAGACAAACAAAACAAAGTCAAACTCTAAATAATGACCGTCGTTAAGACTTTTCGGTGTCTAAGTATGGTTGCCTTTCTTGGGGGGTGTTGGGTGGGCGTGCCTAAGGATGTGGACGCTAAACTGCCCGACATCGACACCTTAAACGAATGCGGCGAGATGAAAAACGAGTGCGTGGGCAATAAGAATGGCGACATTGCCAAAGAGTCTAAACCCGTGCATTATGGTGCTTTCAAAAACATCTTTTTAGCGGGGGTCAAGCTTGCGCACGGCGGAAAGTTCGCCCTCTCTGCCTTGCCCCCCACAGGGGCGGGTTATATCCCCTACAATCCCATGATGTATCCTATGGGGATGTATCCAATGGGCATGTATCCTTATGGTCTATATCCAATGGGAATGTCTCCAATGGGCATGTATCCTATGGGGATGTATCCTATGATGAGTGCCATGCCCATGATGTATGGTCCTTGGTGGTGAAAGACCAAAGGTTTTTTATCAAAGCCGTGGACTTTTCATCTGCCTTATGAATCTCAAGTTTGAGTCTTAAGAAAGCCTTTGTTTCGCCCAAAGCTTTTAGAGGGGTTTTGAGTGGGCTCTGGTGCTGAACAAGTGGAGCTTTTGGATTTTAAAAGCCACGCTTTATTACCCTACAACTTTTATTAAAATTTTAGCAAATGTAAAAAGGTTATCCATGTCCTTAAAATATGTCAATGGTGGGGTTATGAGAGTGAATCATAAAAACCACCTGGATGCTTACTACACCAAACCTAAAATTGCCAAACAACTTTTCAACACGACTCAAAAAATCATTGCCAAATACGAAAACCTAGACAAATACACTTGGCTAGAGCCTAGTGTGGGGGAGGGGTGTTTTTACAATCTCCTGCCTGAATCTAAAATTGGGTGGATTTTTTGAGAAAAAGGCAAACTTCTATCTCTCCAGCACCTTTTTTAAACAAACCGCTGTTGTGCCTGACTTCTCTCAAGTGAACTACAAAAGCGGAGTCGCCATTATCTATCACGAAAGCGCCCCCAAAGATAAACTAGACACGCTTTTTTAAACGCTAATTAAGGATCGGTCCATGCAACAAGCACACAACAACCTAAGTCAAGAGCTTAAAGCCACTAAACGCGCCCACAGATTGTTTTTATCTGTGTTGGAGGATATGGGGGGTGATTTAACCCCCTTTAAAGAAGAGTTAGAAGACTTAAGCACCAAGTTTAACCAACTCTTAGACACACTTGCCACTTTTGGCAAATCTTTAGAAAACATCTACAACCAAGGCGTAGAGGACGATACAGAGTTAGAAAACTCTCTAGCGTGATTTAAAAAACTCAAAGTCAAAACAAACACGGCTTTAAATGCACTAAGATCGAGTACAGAAAGCACCCAAGCCCTAGAGCAAGCTAACATTTTATCTAAATCCTTAGAGGATTTAGAAAATTTATTGCAAACTTTGCAAGAAAGCCACGCAAATTTATTGCAGGGCACTAACCAAAACCCCACACAAGCAACCCAAACAGAACAAGCCCCACAAACAACACAAACAACCCAATCTTCAAATACCCCTGAAGTTAAACCTTTATGGAAATACGGCGCAAACACCCTGCAAGCCTTTAAAGATTATATGCAAGCCAAAGACTTGGGGAGTGCTGGGGCTTGGCTAGAATTAGGCAAGATGGCAGTGGAGGGCATTGTGCTATATCCGGATAATAATGTGGCCATGCGTTGTTTTGAAAAAGCCATAGAGTTAGGCTCCGTGCAGGCAATGGTGGAGCTTGGAAAAATTTATATGGAAAATGGAGACACGCAAATAGTGGAATATGGGAGTGGGGAGGTGTTAGAGGGGGTCGTTGTAGAAAGGGGGCTTTCTAGTTGCGAGGATGAGATCGACCCTGATGTTGAAAGCTACAAAGAGTTTTTAGAACATTGCCATGTGTTTGCCGACAAAAAGGTGCAAAATTGTCACCAAAAAGCCAAAGAGCTTTTTGAAAAGGCAGGGGAGCTAGGTGAAGGGCGGGCTTACCGCCATTTGGGCGAGTTGTACCGCCGATACAATAATTTTGGCGAAACAGATGAGGGTTCTAAAGCCAAATCTTACGAGTATTACAAAAAGGCAGTAGAGTTATTCAAACGCCAAGCCAAGCAGGGCGACACAGAAGCGTGGGCTGAGATGGGGCAAGCCTTTGTCAATCGACTTCGGCTGGCAAGCAAAGAGGATCAGGAGTACGAAGATGAGAGTTTGGTGGAAAAAGCCATAGAGGCGTTTCAAAAGGCAATAGACCTTGATTGCCATGTCGGGTGTTATTATTTGGGGCAATTTTATACCTACATTAGATGTTTTAATGGGCATGAGAGCGAGCAAGAGGAGCAAAACTCTATCCAAGCCTATAAAAAGGGCATCCAACTAGGGAGCGGACTTTGCGCGAGACAACTTGTGTTCGACCACGCCACACGAGGGTTTAACCCCCTTACGCTCGCTTTCACGGAGGGCAAATCCAAGCCAGAAATCATACAATTTTATTATTTTGAAGCGTTCGACCAAGCCATTAAGTGGCTTAAAATGGCGGTGTCTTATCGGCATTACAAAGCCTTACTCGATCTTTTGGAATACCTAGCCACCCAGCCCTACCTAGCCAAAGAATACGGCTTTGAGGAGGAGGAGCAAAAACGCTTGAATCAATACAAACGGGACTATGACACTTACCGCAAATTCACTAGAGAATTAGGTCCTAAACATTGGCACTTTTACTGCAGTTCTGGAGGTGTCTTTAACCCCAAAGGGTTTTTAGGGCATGGCGTGAGTGCTTGGCGTTTGCTTACGGGCACTTTGTCCTAAGTTTAGCAAGCCACACTAGGGTGCGGTGTGGGCTCTTTTAGCACTAGCAAGTGCTTTTTGGAGTTTACAGCACATACATAAAGGGGGTAGCTCCCCCACAGCCCATAAAACCACCCATAAAAGATTCTAAATAAACTAATCTTAACAACGCACTAAGTTTAGTTAATTTGATAAATGATTTAACCACCCACCTAAAGCACATCACTCCAAACCCCCTAATTAAAAGGGTGTAACGCCCCCTCAACCCCCTAGAAAGGCTAAGTCAAAAAACTTGAAAGAGGCTAAAAACCATCTTTATTGAATTGAAGACAACCACTCCATTTAAAAGTGGCTCAATTTTACAGGCATTGCTCTAAACCCCCACATCCTCCCACTCTGCGCGTTTGGCTAAAAACTCCCTAGCTAAACCTTGTGCGCCCTCTAAAGAGTGGCTAGCCGCCCAGCCGCATTGGATTTCATTACACGCGGGCACTTCCTTAGCCTGCAGCACATCGTGCATGGTTTTCTCCAACAAGTCTAAAATCTCGGCGCGGTTGTCGTGGTTTAAGACCATCAAATAAAAACCCGTTTGGCAGCCCATGGGCGAGAAATCCAAGACATAGTCGGCATGGTTACGGATTAACTCCGCCACCAAATGCTCTAAAGAGTGTAGGCTTGGCATGTCCATATGTGCCTTGTTGGGCTGTTTTAGGCGCACATCGTATTTAACGATCACATCGCCCCCAGTACCCACCTTGCGCCCCGCCACCCGCACATAGGGGGCTTTGACTTTTCTATGGTCTAAATTAAAACTTTCTACATTGGCTTTTTTCATTGGCTATCCTTTCAATGCTTGCTCTAAATCTTCGATCAAATCCCCTATATCCTCAATGCCTACTGAGAGGCGCACCAAACCATCGGTAACCCCCGCTTTCAAGCGTTGCTCTTTGGGGATACAAGCATGCGTCATTAAGGCAGGCACGCTCACCAAACTTTCCACCCCGCCCAAACTCTCCGCAAGGGTAAATATTTTCAAGCCCTCGATAAACGCCGCCGCCCTACTTTCATCCTTGAGCGTAAAAGAAAGCATGCCACCAAAGCCGCGCATTTGGGTTTTAGCGAGGGCGTGGTGGGGGTGGTTTTCTAACCCGGGGTAATAGACTTTTTGCACTCTAGGGTGAGCTTGTAGAAACTTTGCCACACTTAGGGCATTTTTCTCATGCGCTTGCATGCGCACGGCTAGGGTCTTAATGCCCCTTTGTATCAGCCAGCTATCTTGTGGCCCTAATACCCCCCCAATGGCGTTTTGCAAAAAACCGATTTCTTGGGCTAGTTTTTGGCTATTTGTGGTTACAAGCCCAGCCACCACATCGCTGTGTCCACCTAGATACTTAGTCGCGCTGTGCACCACAATGTCCGCCCCCAAGCTTAAAGGGTTTTGTAAATAGGGAGTGGCAAAGGTGTTGTCCACAATGCTGATAAGCTTGTGCTCTTTAGCAAGGGTGGCGCATTTTTGAAGGTCGGTGATTTTTAAAAGTGGGTTGCTGGGGGTCTCTAAATAAAGGGCTTTGGTGTTGCGCTGAATAGCCGCCTTAATTTGCGCCGGGTCGCTGCTATCAATTAAGGTATAAGTGAGCCCCGTTTTAGACATCACTTGGTTAAAAAGCCTAAAAGTGCCCCCATAGACATCATCACCCAGCAAGACATGATCCCCGCTTTGAAAGAGTGCAAGGGTGGCATGGATGCCCGCTAGCCCTGAAGCAAAAGCAAAGCCTTTTACCCCTCCCTCTAAAGCGGCGATCAACTCCTCTAGAGCAAAACGGGTGGGGTTGCCTGAGCGCGAGTATTCATAGCCCTTGTGTTGCCCGACTTTTTCTTGGTGGTAAGTGGAGGTTTGGTAAATGGGCACACTCACCGCCCCCGTGGCCGTATCCTCGCTAATGCCGCCGTGGATGCATTTGGTTTGTAAGCGCATGGTTGTCCTTTAAGTGTTGTAGATTCCCTTAGACAAATAGCGATCCGCCTTGTCGGGGAAAATCGTTAAAATGTGGCTCTCTTCAGGTAGCCTTTGTGCCTCCCTTAAAGCCGCCGCAAAAGCCGCCCCGCTGGAGCTGCCCACTAAGAGCCCGTGTTTTTTAGCAAGCTCCCTTGTGTAAAGAAAGCCCTCTTCATCGCTAATGGTTTCAAAGCCGTCAATGCTTAGGTCTTTAAAAAAGGGGGGGATAAACTCCACCCCGATGCCCTCAATTTCATGCGGGTGCTCCTTGCCCCCGTTTAAAATCGAGCCCTCGGGTTCTACACCCACCAAGCGGATATGCGGCATTTTCTCTTTAAGGTAGGTCGCCACGCCCGCAAAGGTCCCCCCGCTGCCAATCCCGGCTACAAAGCTGGTGATTTGTGTGCCCAGCTCGCTAAAAATTTCGGGGGCCAGGCTGTGGATGTAGGCCTTGGGGTTAGCAGGATTTTCAAATTGTAGGGGTAGGTAGCTGTGCTTAACCTCTTGAGCGAGCTCTTTAGCTTTGGCAATCGCCCCTTTAATGCCCTCTTGGCTAGGCGTGTTGATGACCTTTGCCCCTAGGGCTTTCATGAGCTGTTGCTTTTCTAGGCTGAATTTCTCGGGCACGACGAAGATGGTCTTTAATTTATGCTCTAGAGCCACAAGGGCTAGGGCGATGCCCGTGTTGCCGGCGGTGGGCTCTATGATCGTGGTTTTCTCTGTGATAAGCCCCGACTTTAGCCCCTCGGCGATTAAATACTTAGCTAGGCGGTCTTTCACGCTCCCGCCCGGGTTTAAATGCTCTAATTTGGCGTAAATGCACGAGTTTTTAGGCAGGGGGTGGTCGTGGTGGGTGAATTTAAAAAGGGGGGTAAAGCCGATGAGTGCGCCCATTTGTTGGACTAGCATGCACTTCCTTAAAGTTGGCAATAAGCTTCATTGTAGCTTTATAACCTTATTTTAAGCTCAAGTGGGGGGATTTGTAAAGGTTTCATGCCTTCCATTTGTTACGATACAAATTAAAAAAGACTCTCCCTAAACTTTGGCTAAGGGCGAGTGGAACATAGAGAGCTGGGTAAATTTATGGACTTTTTGTGAAAAAATCTAGTCGGGGACAATGGCATGCTAGTGGACATGACTTTCTTGCCCCGCATTAAAGAGGGATTTAACAAGCGAAGAGATGTCTTAGAGTTTTTAGTAGGTTTTTGCAAGTCTACAGATCTGCTGACAAATGCTTCCATGCACTACACGATGCCATGTTTATAAACCAGAGGATATACGAGAATTGCTGATCCAATAGCTTATACTAGAACATAGGGCAAAACGCCCCATATAAACACCATTGCCGACCACAAATAACCCTATGTTTAGAGATGAAGTTTTACCCCTTCCTTTTCTCCACAATCTCTTTAGCGATGTTGGCGGGGACTTCGCCGTAATGGTCGAACTCCATAGAGTAAGTCCCCCGCCCTTGGGTGGCGGAGCGCAAGTCAGTGGAGTAGCCAAACATTTCCACTAAGGGCACGAAAGCATTCACGATTTTAAGCCCTAAGCGATCGTCCATCGCATTGATTTGCCCTCTGCGGCGGTTTAAATCCCCGATCACATCGCCCATATACTCTTCAGGCACTTCCACCTCTACCTTCATCATGGGCTCTAAAAGCACGGGGTTTGCCACACGGCAAGCCTCTTTAAACGCCATAGACCCGGCGATTTTAAACGCCATTTCCGACGAATCCACTTCGTGGTAACTGCCATCGTAAAGCGTTACTTTAAAATCCACGACAGGGTAGCCGGCAAGCACCCCACTTTGCATCGCCTCTTGGATGCCCTTATCCACAGCCGGGATGTATTCTTTGGGGATCACGCCCCCGCTGATCTCATTGACAAACTCATAGCCGGTGCCGGGTTCTTTAGGCTCAAGCTTGATGAAGACATGCCCGTATTGCCCCCGTCCGCCAGATTGTTTGGCGTATTTGTGCTCTTTTTGCACCGCACTGCGGATCGTTTCTCTAAAGGCGACTTGGGGTTGGCCCACTTCCGCCTCCACTTTAAACTCGCGTTTCAAACGATCCACGATGATTTCAAGGTGCAATTCACCCATACCGCCGATCAAGGTTTGCCCGGTTTCTTCTTGGGTCATCACCCTAAAGCTGGGGTCTTCCTCAGCAAGTTTTCCTAAAGCCACGCCCATTTTTTCTTGATCAGCCTTGGTTTTAGGCTCTACGGCAATGTGGATCACGGGCTCAGGGAACTCCATGCGTTCTAAGATCACGGGGTCTTTTTCACTGCAAAGGGTGTCGCCGGTTAAAGTGTCTTTCAAGCCCACAAAGGCGCAAATTTCGCCGGCATAGACTTCTTTAATGTCCTCTCGCTTGTTGGAGTGCATTTTTAAGAGCCGCCCCACGCGTTCTTTTTTGTCCTTCGTGGAGTTGTAAATGTAACTGCCCGACTCCAAATTGCCCCGATATACCCGCACAAAGGTGAGTTGCCCCACGAAGGGGTCGGTCATGATTTTAAAGGCAAGCCCGGCAAATTCGCCCGCATCCCCACTTTGCACATGGACTTCTTCCTCGCTTTTAGGGTCCACGCCTTTAATGTCGGCCACTTCTGTAGGGGCGGGTAGGTAGTCGATCACCGCATCTAGCAAGGTTTGCACGCCCTTATTTTTAAAAGATGAGCCACAGAGCATGGGGATTAAGGACATGTTCAAGCACCCGGTTTTAATGCCCTTTTTGATCTCTTCTTCACTGAGTGCCTCGCCGGCTAGATATTTTTCCATCAAGGCTTCGTCTTGCTCGGCAACCGCTTCTAAGAGTTTGTCGCGGTATTCTTGGGCTTTGGCTTGCAAGTCGCTAGGGATGTCCTGCACTTCGTATTTTGCCCCCATCGCCTCGTTGTTCCAAATGATCGCCTTCATGGCAACAAGGTCGATCACGCCGATGAAGGTGTCCTCCGCGCCGATGGGGATGTTGATGGGCACGGGGTTGGCTTTTAGGCGTTCTCTAATTTGGTTTTCTACATTGTAGAAATTCGCCCCAATGCGGTCCATTTTATTCACAAACACAATGCGGGGCACGCCGTATTTATTCGCCTGTCGCCACACGGTTTCGCTTTGGGGTTGCACCCCACCCACAGAGCAGAACACGCCCACAGCCCCGTCCAGCACCCGCATGGAGCGCTCGACTTCGATCGTGAAATCCACATGTCCGGGGGTGTCGATCAAGTTGATTTGGTGGTCTTTCCAAAAGCAAGTGGTCGCGGCGGAGGTGATGGTGATCCCTCTTTCTTTCTCTTGCTCCATCCAGTCCATCGTGGCCGCGCCGTCGTGCACCTCGCCGATTTTGTGGCTCACGCCTGTATAAAACAAAATCCGCTCGGAGGTCGTGGTTTTGCCCGCATCGATGTGGGCGGCGATGCCGATGTTTCTAATTTTTTCTAAAGGGGTTTTGCGTGCCATTTGCCCCCCTTACCAGCGGTAATGGGCGAAGGCTTTGTTCGCCTCTGCCATTTTGTGGATGTCCTCTTTTTTCTTAAATGCCGCCCCTTTGTCGCTGGACGCGTCCATCAGCTCATTAGCGAGTTTATCCACCATCATGCGCTCGTTGCGTTTTCTAGTCGCCTCTAAAATCCAGCGGATGGATAGGGATTGCTGGCGGGCTGGGCGCACTTCTACAGGGACTTGGTAAGTCGCCCCCCCCACACGGCGGGAGCGCACCTCTACTAAAGGTTTGACATTTTCTAACGCCTTTTCAAAAACCTCAATGCCCTTTTCTCCGCTCTTTTCCTCGATTTTATTCAAGGCGGCGTAAATGATTTTTTCTGCCACGCTGCGTTTGCCGTCATACATCATTTTGTTGATGAATTTCGTCACAACCTTGCTGTTGTAGACGGGATCGCCCAACACTTCCCTAATGGGTGCTCTTTTTCTTCTCATCTCTTCCCTTTACTTTTTCTTCTTGTCAGTCCCGGCTGCGGCCCCGGCTTTGGCTTTTTTCGCCCCGTATTTACTGCGTGAAACCGTGCGTTTATTCACGCCAGCTGTGTCTAGTGCCCCGCGTACGATGTGGTATTTCACCCCGGGCAAGTCTTTCACCCTACCGCCCCTCACTAACACGATGGAGTGTTCTTGCAAGTTATGCCCCTCCCCGGGGATGTAGCTGATCACTTCAAATTTGCTTGTGAGGCGCACTTTGGCAACTTTCCTCAAAGCGGAGTTAGGTTTTTTAGGGGTGGTGGTGTAAACCCGTGTGCAAACCCCCCTTCTTTGGGGGCACTCAACCAAGGCGGGGGACTTGGTTTTTTTAAGGATTTTTTTCCTTTCCTTCCTGATGAGCTGGTTTATGGTTGGCACTCTTGTCCTTTATCGTAATTTTTGCATGATAAAAGGGTTATTATAACCTAAAAAATCTTTAATGCGTCTTAGTCTACTTGAAGTGCAAGTGGCGGATGAGCTCCTTGTTCTCGTTGATGTGGGCTTTGACCTTGTCGATCTACTGTTGGATGGTCTGTAAATCCTGCAAACTCTGCTAGGCGATGTTCTTCATTTGTTGCGACTGCGTGCCTAGAGTCGCCATAACCTTACTCAGCTCACCCAAGCTAGCGTTGTTTTCATTTAAGGAGTCTAACACAGCCTTAGACGCCCCCTCGATGTTTTTCACCGCCCCATTCATAGAAGAAAAGGCGCTTTGGATTTCCTCTAAGCGTTGTTGCACATTATTCGATGCTCTTCTACCATTCTTGAATTTTGTTCTAAGCATCAGCTTGCACACATTTACCCTTAGCTGCCTCAATACTCGCACAGGCTAGAATAGAGTTAAAACTCCCCTTGGTCACTTTTTTAAAATTTTTGAGAATATGTTCCACCACTTGGGCGATGCGCTTAGGGTGATAAACATCTGCTTCGCTTTTTAGCTCTATGTCTGTATTTATATCATGGTAGTTAAGAAGCGCAATAGATTTTTATTATGGATGGCATCCACGATCGTGTAATGGTGCAATTCCCTACCAAACTGCACCTTTTTCCGTTCACGGTGCGATGCAAAGGATCTTGATTGTAACTAATCCCCTAACATCCTCTCCACGATCTGTATATGCTTTTGCATGCTCTCTTTAAAGTCAAAGAGTTTAGCCCTCTCTAGACCTTTTTTAATGCATTCTTGGCGTAGAAATTCATCTGTTAGGGCAATCTCTAATTGTCTAGCGATGTCTGCGATATTATATGGATTGCAATAAACTCCGGCATCGCCTAGGATTTCGGGCATGCAAGAAACATTGCTAGCTAAGACCACACAACCCACATGCATCGCTTCTAGCATGGGCAAACCAAAACCTTCAGCAAAACTTCCCCACCACAGCAAGCGGGCATTGGCGTATAGGGTTTGCAATAAACCATCAGAAACATAGTTTAAGTTGATGATGAAGTCTTGACTAAAATATTGCTTATCATATCCATCTATGTCGTTGGGTGCGCCTGTGAGGACAATTTTAAAACGACTTTGCAATTCCTGCGACAAGAGTCTAAAGGCATCGATGAGACCACGTACATTACGCCGTTTGGCTTTGGCTCCCACCACCAAGATAAATTCTCCTAAATGCGGTGGCAGTGGTTCTAAATGCTGTTCTCTATATTCTCTTAAGCCATGGTAGATCACATGCACCTTTTCTTTAGGAAAGCCAAATGTTTTTAAAATATCTGCTCTCACACACTCGCTAAAACAAATCGCCTCTGTGTAGGTGCGCATGATGGGGAGGACAGCTTCCCTCCAAAATATTTTCATCTCTTGGCTAATGAGCCATGCTTTTTCGTCGCATAAAGGCAAATCATGGATACAGCCCAAAGTTTTTTTGGCATTGAAAGAAACCCCTTCATACGAGGGTTCTATGTAGAGATCAAAAAACCTCTTTCTATTGCGTTTAGCTCTTTGTTTTTTTAAAAGTTCAAAAAACAATGCTTTAAAGATAAATAGAGCCTTTGACCTAAAATAACTTTAGATGGTTTGATTAAAGATAGTTTAATTAAATGAATAAACTTCTTTTTTAGTCGTGTGTTAGAAGAGTCTCGTTCGCTTAACCATGCTCGTAGGTTTGGATAAAATTTGCCATCACCATAAATCGTGATGTTGATATCTTTTTTGCCCTCGAAATGCTTTTCCAAAGTTTCAATAAAGGTTAGAGCATACACACCTAAGCCTGTTAAATCCCCCTTGATAACCGATGCATTAAAAACAATCTCTTTCAAAAACCTCCAAAACCGGATACAAAATTTGACATTCATTGTACCAAAAATTCTTCCGCGGTCTTTGTATGGTTTACATGCTCTCTCTTAATGTTATAAAAGCCTTTATTGCTTTGGAACTAGGGCTGAACTTTTTGTCTTTGCATGCCAATGCATCTATAAGAATTTTAGGGCGATAAACGCAAAAATGTTGATCGCCATACCCATAGAACTTTTCTTAAGGATGATCACGGATGAAGAAAGCCTAACTACCTCTGTGGTTGAATGCTCCACACTTTGCTTTTTTAGCCATGCCTTATCAATTTTTTAAGATTGTCTTCCATTTCACTTAAAAGTTTCAAGCGTTTTCTGTGGATAGCGCGTCTTTTTTGTGGATAATGTGAGATGTCTTTTTGGGTGTGGGGTAGATTGTAATATGTGCGCCCCTCAATCTCCAATAAATCCGCTCCGCGCTTCATAAAGAGATCGTCATAATTGCGTGCGAGCTCCCCATATTTCGCATAGGCAATTTGTCCTGCATTGGGGATTCCAAGAGTTTTATCTAGCCCTAAGACTCTAGTGAGGACTATTTGCAATTCTATAAGAAAAAGACCCGGCTGGCAACAACAATACTTGTCCAAAAATCTAATGTGTTCTTGTTCCAACCCTAGTTTTCCCTGCACACCACCAATAAGCAAGTGTGATTGGGGGTGATGCACAACGAAGAAACATATACATATGTGGAAACATTGTCTTTTGTGTAAGAAATTTCTAGTGCTAGAAAGCCCTCTGTGTAAAAAAGGCGTTTTCGCTGGGTTTTAAAACAAAAAGAATATTCCCCCCCGCATCTTTTAAAGTGTAAAACTCCACACTCTGTAAGGCTAAAAAATCTACAAACCTATCACATATCCGTATCTGTAAATTTTGTAGGAATTTTAAGTTAAACACGATCCATTCCATACGCTCTGCATGGGTGAGTCGGGAATCTGCAAACCACTGAGAGGTGTTCTCCATTTCTATCACGGGGTTTTGAGGAGCATGGGCAAGAGGGAGAGGAACGAGAGCCAAAAATGTTTCCCTAGAAATTTCGTGTTTTTGTAGCCAAACCACCACACGCTCTCCCATTTTCAGCCAAATTTTAAAATTCAAATCACGATCATCCACCATCTGTTGCAAAATTTTGGCATTTAAATCATGATCGCGCCGAGCAAACCACCATAGAGCCCGCATGGTCCTTAAAAAACTAGCCCTACATATGTTGGGGAAAAGACGCAACATTGCCCGAAAACCCAAAAGCATTAAACGCCCCAAAAGTAATTTAAATCTCAAAAATCTCCCTATCCTATATTGTAACACCACTAATTCTTCGACCCCTAGATGAAAGCTCAATAAAAACTTGTAAGCCACAAAACTTTCCAGCTTGGCTATGAGAACCCTAGCAGAATCGAACAAAACAGCATCGCCACACAGACATATTCCGCCGCTAAAACACTCTTACGATAATATCTTAGAGTTATAGTGAAGTACCCAAATGCTAAAGACATTTGGGCTTCCTAGGCTGATGTTGCCCGTAGGGAGAGTTTGGTTCTCACTCTATGTCCCTATAGTAGGGATTTTACAGAGTTTGAGCTCCAACGCATTCCCTACAGGTCTCACACATCATATCTCCAAAGGCGTAACTTTCGGCACTCCCTGCCGTAGGTACGAATGTACAATGAACATTATACCACGAATTAGTGGCATTCATCCCACCCGCTAAAGACAAGTGGGATTTCTGCCAAAGAGTTTTAAAGTGCAATTAATGTAAAAGGGTTTTTGTGCAAAAATACATCTTAAAAACTCAAAGATAAAAGTGTGTTGGTCTTTGGAGCGGATAAGACACAGAAAAGTCTAAACATCGCCACGCTTGAAGTGCTAGCCCAACACTCTATCTTACGCCAAAGTGGGGCTAGATTTATCGCTTAACGACAGCTTTTGGATTGTGCCAAGTGGGAGCAACTACCTATGGCAAGACTTCAATCTCTACGACAACCCCCTTAACACAGCTGTAAGTTTGACCACACTCACGGGGCAAAGCGTAAAAACTAAGTTGCCAACAAGCGGGTTACGGCTTTCTCCTGAACTTACCACAAATGGCATGCTTAAAAAATGTTGGCAAAGAGACGCAACGGGAGAAATCACACCCATTAAGGGGCAAATGGCACAGAGAGCTATTGCGAACACTACACCGCCCAAGTGGCTAAGACTTTGGGGCTTAACGCCATTGCCTATGATTTAGACAAACAATACAACGAAGTTGTTTGCTGGCTGTTTCAACAAGTACTGAAAGTAAAATGACGGGTTCTTAGTATTCAATGACACACCCCCAGTATTTTCAAGCTAATAAAAACAAGGGCAAGTGTAAGGGCGCTAAAGTCAAACTCAAAACGCCTCAAAAACTTTTTGTAAGTGGGCAGTGTAGTCTTGTAGGTATTGGGGGATTTGGGGGTTTTTGATGACATCGTGGCAGATGAAGGTGGGCAAGGCTTGCATGCCTAAAAATTGATGGGCTTTGTGTAGGTGCAAATACACCCCATCCACGCCCACGCCCTCAAAAAATTCCTCTTTCTCAGTAAAAGCCTCAAGTGGGGCGTTCCAAGTGAGCGAGAACATATATTTTTTGCCATGGATGAGCCCACCCTTGCCGTAGTTCTTTGTGGGGGCTTTGTGGCTGCGACCATCGTTTTTATAGAGCTTGCCATGCCCGGTGGTGAAGACCTCATCGATGTATTTTTTCACAATCCATGGCTCACCCATCCACCACCCCGCCATTTGCCAAATCAAGACATCGGCGTTTAAAATCTTAGCCACTTCCTCATCAAGGTTGTAGCCTCGATCGATTTGGGTTTGCTCTATGTTGTGCCCCAAATCTTTTAACACCTGCACGGCGTGGTCGTGCAAAGTGGTGTTTAAACGCCCGTTGGAGTGCCCGAATGCTTTAGCCCCGTTGAGTAGTAAAAGTTGTGCCATAAAAACCTCTAGATTCATTTTAATGTATAAAGAAAGTGAAAGGGAATTGGTGTCAAAGGGGGGACTTGAACCCCCGACCTCCGGCTTATGAGACCAGCGCTCTAACCGGCTGAGCTACCTTGACACGAAAAACGCCCATTCTATAAAACTTTTACTTAAATTTTGTTTTAAAGGTGCAAGTCCATGGTTTGGTAGACTTGGTTATAGGCGTTTTTGTAGCGTTGCACGAAGTCATTGTTGATGCCAAAGGCGCGTTTGGCTTGCATTTCTTGCAGGGCTTTAAGGCCATCTATTTTTTCTTGCGCCTGTTTATCCTTTTGGATTTGCCCACCATAAAAGCTTGTGAGGCTGTAGAGCGATTGGGCGGCGAGGCGTTTTTCATTTTCGTTCATGCCTGCTGTGGCACGCAAGAAGGCATCGTATTCATTATCGCTCATCAGCTCTAGCACCAGAAAGCCATAGGTTTCTCTTCTAAGTCCGTTAGGCTCGGTTTCACTTTTAGAGATTTCCACCACCGCTTCAGGCTTGCTCTCAGCGGGGGCTTGGGGGGCTTGGGGGGCTTGTGCTTGCCCTAGACTTGCAGAGCCTAACAACGCATATAAGGACGGATTGTTTTTGATGTCTTTAACTTCCATGACAAGACCCTTTCAATCAATTTCAACCCTACAAGCAAAAAATGCTCCAAATTATGGTGTATAATGCCCGCATGCAAAATGAAAACCAACTCCCCCGCTTTTTCAGCGCAAACCATGCGCCCATTGACTTTTACTTTAAGAAGTGCGCCCGCGATTTCGTAGTGCAAGAAGAACCCTTGTATGCCTTTAGCCAAAGCGGGGAGCATTTAATCGTCCATGTCCGTAAGAAAGACAAGAGCACTTGGGAAATGTTAGGCCTGCTCTCGCAAGTGCTGGGCTGCAAGATGTCGGTTTTTGGCTACGCGGGGCTTAAAGATAAAAACGCCCTCACTTTCCAATATATCTCCATGCCAAAGACCTATGAAAAAGCCCTATCGCAGCACGCCCAAACCCTCTATGCGCAGGGCATAAAAATTCTAGACACCACCGCCCACACACATAAAATCCGCCTAGGGCATTTAAAGGGCAATCATTTTAGTTTACGCCTTAAAAAGCTCACCCCCCTAAGCGCCCAGAAAATCGCCGAAGTGTTGGAGATTTTGCAAGAAAAGGGGTTTTTAAACTACTTTGGGGCACAACGCTTTGGCAAAAGGGGGGATAATTTCAAGCACGCCACCACGGGCAAGAAAAAGCTTGATAAATTTTTACTCTCCAGCCAGCAAAGTTATTATTTCAATCAGTGGCTAAGCGCAAGGGCGCGCTTAAACGCCTTTATCAATAACTTTAGCCCTCTTGAGATCGCTAAAGAGTATCCTAAAATCCCCCTAGAGCAAGCTAAAGCCCTCAAAGCCCAGCCCCAAGACTTCAAACTCTTAGAGGGCGATGTGCTCTGCCACTACCCCTTTGGCAAGTATTTTTTCCACACTGCTAAGGATTTAGACACGAATTTAGAAAGGTGGCAGGCTAAAAGCCTTGTGGTAACAGGGTTACTGCCCGGCTTTAAAGTCTTGGAAGCGAGGGATTTAGCCGGGGCGTTTGAAGAGCCTTTTAAAAAATCTATCAATTCTTGCGGGGATCGGCGGTTTGCGCTTGTCTACCCTAGTGCAGTGGATTTTTTATACCTGCCCCAAGAAGCGCAGGGGCAACTCAAGTTTTTTCTCCCCAAGGGGGCGTATGCTACGATTTTTTTAGAAGAGATCGCCCACCAAGAGTTGTTTAGCTCCGATGTTTGAGGCGTGTTTTCAAGAGCTGTGCTTAAGCGTGGGCGAAGACCCAAGTAGAAAAGGGCTAAAGAACACGCCCGAGCGGGTTAAAACCCTATGGGCGGATTTGATGGCAGGCTACAAACAAGACCCCAAAGAGATTTTAAGTTCTAGCTTGTGTGCGCCCTCAAGTGGACTGGTGGTGCTGCAAAACATAGAGTTTTACAGCGTGTGCGAGCACCATTTGCTGCCTTTCTTTGGGCGGGTGAGTGTAGGGTATTTGCCAAATGTCAAAATCGTGGGGCTGGGGGCGATTGTGCGTCTTGTGGAGTGCTTTTCTCGGCGGTTGCAAATCCAAGAGCGCTTAGGCGCACAGATCGCCAAAAGTTTGCAAGAGTGCTTAGAGCCTAGGGGGGTGGGGGTGTTTTGTGTGGCAAAGCATTTATGTGTCGCCATGCAGGGGGTGCAAAAGCAAGAGAGCGTGCTCAAAACCAGTTGTCGGCTCGGCGCATTTGAAGAGCCTAGCGTGTATGCGGAGTTTTTACAAAGCCTCAGTGTGCCTGTTTAGATAGGCTTAACACCAGCCCTAAAGCCACAGAGTTAGCCAAAAGCGAGCTGCCCCCATAGCTTAAAAAGGGCACAGCGATGCCTTTAATGGGGATGATCCCGCTCACTCCAAAGGCGTTGATGATGAAAGAAAAGGCGATGAGTAAAGCTACGCCTAGGCAAAAGAGCATGTGTTTGGGGTTGTCTAGGCGGTTGGTGATTTTAAACAGGGCGTGCAAGATGATTAAAATCACGCCTACGCACACCGCCACCGCTACAAAGCCCAATTCTTCAGCAAGCCCAGCCAAGACCATGTCCGTATGCACCTCGCTTAAAAAGCCGAGCTTGACCAAGCCGTCTCCCAAGCCCTGCCCGAAAATGCCGCCGTGTTTAATGGCATTGCCAGCATGGTAGATTTGGTAAGGCTCGGGCAAATGCTCGATTTTTAGACTGCTGGCAAGCTTTTGGGGCAAGATGGAGAGGATGGAGCTTTGCAAATTTGCCCACCAAAGTTTCATGCGCAAAATGCGATGGGCACTGGTGCTGATCGCCACGACCCCGATGACGATCGCAATGCCTAAGAAAATGCGAAAGAGTTTAAAGCTCCCCCCTGAAAAGATGAGCAAGAAGCCTAGCACAATGGCGAGTAAAATCACCTGCCCCAAGTCGTTTTGCAAGACCCCGATTAAAAACGCCACCGCCAAGAACACGACCAAATAGGGGATGAGGATGGCAAGCTCTTCGCGCACGCCGGATTTTTCTTTATTAAAAAAAGTCCTTGACAAGCTCCACGATAAAAAAAACACAAAGCCCACTTTAAAAAACTCGGTGGGGGCTAGGGAGAAAAAGGGCAGGCGAATCCAGCGCTTTGCCCCCCCTGCGCTGCTAGACATGCTCTCGGGCAAGAAGTTCATGAGCACAATTAACAAAGCAGAGCCTAGCAAGATGGCAAAGCCGATTTTGCTAAACCATTTGTCCGGATCAAGCCATGAAAGCCCCCACATGAGAGAAATCCCCACAAGGGCGGCGACTAGCTGACGGATGAAAAAATGGAACTCGCTGTAGTGGTAAATGAGCGTGGTGTAGGTGGAGAGGGAGTAGCTTAAAAGCACGCTAAAAATCATTAAAAAACTAGATAGGGTGAAGAGATACCGGTAAGCCATAAAAACCGCCCAAAGTGTGTTAAAAATGTGCTATAATTATAACTCATTTATCAAGCGCAGCACTTGCGATTTTGGGCTTGTGGGCTTGGGTGTTTTGGAATACTCATTGCTTAGAGTCTTGCAAGGTGCAAGGAAAAGGGGCAGACATGGATTTGTCAAAAGCGTATCCGCTCGTGTACAAGGCGATGGACTACCGCTCTTTGCGGCAGGATTTGATCGCAAGCAATGTGGCGAATGTGGACACCCCCTTTTACCGCCCAAAAGATGTGGACTTTGAATCGGTGTTGGCCCAAAAGAAGGCTGAGGTTTTCGACCACAAAGAGGACAAGGTGTTGGCGTTGGCGGTTACAGACCCTAGGCATTTAGAGCCTAGTTTGGATGAGAGCAAGAAGGCAACGATCTTTTTTAGGGATGGGCATTTGGCAAAAAACGATGGCAACAGCGTGGATTTAGACATTGAAACCTCTGAAATGGGGAAAAACTCCACAATGTATCTCGCCCTCACCACCGCCCTAAAAAAGCATAGAGGCATCATCAATTACGCCATAGACGCAGCGAAAAACATTTAAGGAGCGTGCATGTTTTTATCCAGTTTTGACATTAGCGGTTACGGGTTGTCCGCCCAAAGAGTGCGCGCCAATCTAATCTCGTCTAACATTGCCAACGCCAACACCACCCGCACCGATGAGGGTGGACCCTACCGCCGTCAAGAGGCGGTGTTCAAGTCCTTTGACTTCAACAAGATTTTAAACGAAAAACTCGCTCAAGACAATAATTTATTAGATTATGAAGACCCCTTAGACGAGAGCGATGACATTGAAAAGCCAAATCCCCCTATTATGGGCGTATATGTGGATAAAATCGTAAGAGATGACAAAGCCCCGCTGTTAAAATACGACCCCACCCACCCCGATGCGGATGCGAACGGGTATGTGTCCTACCCCAATGTCAACCCTGTTGTAGAAATGGCGGATTTGATTGAAGCCACAAGGGCGTACCAAGCCAATGTGGCGGCGTTTCAAAGCACGAAAAATATGGCAGCAAATGCCATCAGCATGTTACAAGCATAAAAAGATTTAAAAGAAAGGGTTGTTTCTTTAGACTAAAAGATTATCTAAAAGAGGCGATATAGGTGAACACGATGCAAGGAGTCAACATGAAGACTTTATACACTGATATAGGGTTGAATAAAACAAGCACTCCTTTAGATTCAAAGTCGCATGAGAATCTAATGGAGAAGGGGGAGTTCTCTCAGATGCTCAAGCACTCTATCGATGAACTCAACAACACCCAGATGGAGTCCGACCGGGCTTTGGCTGACATGGCAACCGGGCAAATCAAAGACCTACACCAAGCCGCCATCGCCATCGGCAAGGCAGAGACGAGCATGAAGCTCATGCTAGAAGTGCGCAACAAGGCGATTAGTGCCTACAAGGAATTGTTAAGGACGCAAATCTAGGGTTTTTTGAGCTTGTGTTTGGTTTCTCTCTTAGTCTCCTTATAGAAAAGTTTTAGTTTAGGGGGGCTTGTGGATCACCCTGTAGCCACCCCCCCCAAAAGTCCCCCAACCGATAGACCCGATAGCGACCCTAGGCGCACCGAGCGCCTAATGATGATTTTTATTGTGGTGGGGGGGTGTTTTTTGTTGTTCTTGGTGGTGATGTTTTTTAAAGCCGTGTTGCCGCGCAAAATGCCCGCCCTAGTCGTTACCAGGACCGACATCGCCACAAGGGGGCAAATTTACAGCCAAGACGGCTTTAGTCTTGCCAACAGCCAAAAGCTCTTTAAAGTGAGCTTCAACACCCTATCCATTGACCCGCACAAGCAAGAGTTTTTCATAGACTTGCTCTCCATTTACACGAACATCCCCAAAAGCGTCATCGCCGAGAAGTTCAAGCAAAGCGGGTTTGTGACGCTCTCTTACAACATCAACGCCAACACCGCCGCGAGCTTAAGGCAATTAAACGCCAAATTCTTAGCCTACAATGTCTTTAAAGAGTATGAAGACGCAAATAAAAAAGTCATGCCCAAAATTGGCCTAAGCATTGAAGTGAGCGGGATTGCCCGCAACTACCTTTACAAGGACAACTTTGAGCCGCTTGTGGGCTACATCCAAAAGGTGGATACGGGCAGAATCACCTCTATTAGGGGCGTGAAGGGCATTGAAGACTCCAAAAACACCACCCTAGCCCCCAAGAACGATGGCAGGATGACGGGCAGGCGGGATTTGGGTTTTAATCTCATTGAAAACCGCAGTTTTAAAAATGTCCCCAGAATCGATGGCTCGGACATTGTTCTTAGCATCCCTTTAAAAATCCAAAGAGAGCTAGAGCAAATCCTAGACACTGCCAAAGCCCGCTACGGCGCGCACCAAATCATCGCAGGGATTTATCTCCCCCAAAATGGTGAGATTCTAAGCCTTGCCACCACCAACCGCTTCAACCCCAACAACATCCAAAAGAGCGACTACCCCTCCCTCAATGTGGATGCCATTGAACTTTCTTTCGAGCCGGGCAGCACGATTAAGCCTATTGTCTATAGCCTACTTGTGGATAAAAAGCGCATTGACCCAAGCCGACCCATTAACCTAGGGCATGGCTCTTATAAGCTTGGCAAATACATTGTGAGAGATGACTTCATCCCCACCAAGCACACCACCATAGAAGATGTGTTGATCCGCTCAAGCAACATAGGGATGATTAAACTCTCCAAACGCCTAAGCGGACAAGAACTCTACACGGGGCTTAAGAGTTTTGGGTTTGCTGAAGAAACAGGCATTGACTTGCCCTATGAAAAAACGGGCTTGTTGCCCGATGTCAGAAAACTTAATGGCGATGTCTATAAGGGCACGGTGTCTTATGGCTATGGCATGCGCGCCACTTTTTTACAGCTCTTAAGGGCTTATGGGGTCTTTGTCAATGGAGGCAAGCTCGCCACACCCCATTTAGTCCAAAGAGAAATCACCTATCCAAATGGAGAAATGTACACCACAAAATACCCCCCTATAAGGCAGGTCATCGCCCCCAAGAGCGCGCAAGAAATGCAAAATTTGCTAGTAAAAGTCGTTACCAAAGGCACGGGCAAGAGCGCGCAGGTGGCAGGACTCACCATTGGGGGCAAAACGGGCACGGCGCACACCGCCAAAAAGGGCAGGTACACCGATGCCTACAACAGCTCGTTTTTTGGCTTTGCTAAGGACAAAGAAAACACCTTTGTGATCGGGGTGGTGATCTTTGGGTCTTTGGGCAGCACCGAGTACTACGCTGCGCAGACCGCCGCGCCCATTTTTAAGCAGGTGGTGCAAATGTTGGTGAAAAACCAATACCTCACCCCCACCAAAGCCTTAGCCAAGCCCTAGCCGTTGCCATATTGTGGCAAAATTAAGAAAAACTAGGTATAAGTGGTGTTTGTACGAATTTTGTTTTAAGGATAGCAATGGTTACACAGGAAGGCGTTTTAGATGTCTTAAAAAAGGTCATTTACCCCAATTTTGAAAAGGACATTGTGAGCTTTGGCTTTGTGAAAAACATCACTTTGCACGAAAACAAGCTCGCCCTTTTGCTCGACATTCCCTCAAGCTCCCCACAGGTGGCAGACACGCTAAGGGCAGAGATCACAAGCAAAATGCAAGAGCTGGGGCTAACCTGCCGCATCGATATCAAAACCCCCGCTAAAAGGGATAGGACGCAGCAAGCCGAGCAGGCCACGAAAAATTTAGCCCCTAACATCAAGCATGTGGTGATGATAAGCTCGGGCAAGGGAGGCGTGGGCAAGAGCACCACGAGTGTGAACTTAGCCATCGCTTTGGCGGGCTTAAAGCAAAAAGTCGGGCTTTTAGATGCGGATGTCTATGGCCCCAATGTGCCCAGAATGCTAGGGCTCATGCAAACCAACCCCACCACTGATCCCAGCGGTAAAAAGCTCATCCCCCTAGAAGCCTTTGGGGTGCGGGTGATGAGCATGGGGCTGTTGTATGAAGAGGGCCAAAGCCTCATTTGGCGCGGACCCATGCTCATGCGTGCTATTGAGCAAATGCTGACCGACATCATTTGGGGCGAGCTAGATGTGTTGGTCGTGGACATGCCCCCGGGCACAGGCGATGCCCAGCTCACCCTCGCCCAAGCCGTGCCTATCGGTGCCGGTATCACCGTCACCACACCCCAAACCGTGAGCCTAGATGATGCCAGCCGCAGTTTGGATATGTTCTCAAGGCTGCAAATCCCCATTGCCGGGATTGTGGAAAATATGAGCGGGTTCATTTGCCCTAAATGTGCGCATGAGAGCCATATTTTTGGCAAGGACACTTTAAACGCACTTGCCAAGCAGTATAAAACCCAAGTGCTCGCGCAAATCCCCCTAGAGGTGCAGGTGAGAGAGGGGGGTGATAGCGGCATGCCCATTAGCGTGTCTAACCCCAAATCCGTCATCAGCCAAGCTTACAGCCAAGCCGCCAGCAAGCTACTAGACTTTTTAGCCCAAGTGAAGGCGCAAAACCTTGCGGATAACAAGAGCATCCAGCCCACTATCCACTAAATGCCCCTCTTAGCTCAGCTCAAACGGACGATTCACCTCTACGACCCGGGCTACTTTAGTCTCATTTTTGCCCTAAAGACCACTTTAACCACTTTCCTTTGTGCCGGGCTAGGGGCGTTTTTCTTTGGGCATGCGATTGTGATTTGGGCGGGCTTTCAAACCGTCTTCATCTACGCCTTAAGTCTTGTGATCAGCGATAAAGAGCACGAAATCTATTACTTCGTGGTGTTCATTGCCATCAGTTGTGTCAATGTGCTCTTGTTCTACCCCATGGCGCATTTTGGGGTGTGGTTGTGCGTGCCTATTTTTGTCATGACTTTTTTGGTGGGCATGTCCACTGCTTACAGCCTAGATTTGCACAAGGTTTGCAACGCCGCCCTGTCTAATGGCTTGGTAACCTGTTTGTATATTGATGCCCACGCCTCCTTAGACTTGCAACAAACCTTGTTTATGATTCTAATGCTGGGCACTCTAAGCATTTTGTTGCAATCCTTTGTGGTGGTGTCTAAATACAGCTACTTCATCAAAAAACGCTTTTCTACCCTGCTCTCTAGCATGGATTTAATGCTGCAATACATCAACAGCCCCGCCGACTACACCCACATCAAAACCCAAGTGCTCGCCCAAATCCACAACACTAAATTAATTCTAACCTCCCGCTCGGGGCGCATTAAAGACCCCCTAGCCGTGCGTAACCTACAACGCGCCCTCTTCCAGCTACATGCCTTAGAAGAGATTTACCATTCCATCCACTCCATTTATGGAGAGCTGGGCTCTTTAGACGCAGTGCGCCAAGAAATCCGCAAAAACCTCCAAACCCTCTCTAATATTTTCACCAAGCAAGACTTGCAGCTTGACAAGCAGGCTTTAAATGCCCTAGACCCGAATTTTGACAAAGTTTTGCAGCACTCCATTGCCATTATTTACAATAAAATGGAGGTTTTTATCATGGGAGGTGAGGAGCAAGCCAAGCAAACCGACCCCGTGCATAAGCCCTCACTAAGGCACATCCTAGACGCGCTAAACACCAAAAACCCCATTTTCCAATACGCCTCTAAATACGCTTTGGCCATGGGGATTGCGGTTTTCATCGCCCGCTACTTTGGCTTTAACCATGGCATGTGGATTGCCATGGCAACCCTTTTAGTGTCGCGTTTTAGCTTAGGCAGCACCAAAGAAGTGCAAGTGGAGTTGGTGCTAGGCTCGGCGGTGGGGCTGGCGGTGGGGCTGGCGGTGGTGTGGCTCTTTGCTAAAAGCGTAGTGTTTGACGGCTTTTTGGTGGTGAGCGTGTTTTTATTCATTTACCTTAGGGTGTATTCTTACGCCATATGGGCGGCTTCGCTCATGTTTGCCTTCGTGCTGTGTTTTTCTCTGCTTAGGCAGGATTTCGTGGATATGGTTGCTTTTCGGGTGGCGGATTTGGCGTTGGGGATTGGGATCGTGTATGTGGTGTTTTTGTTTGTGTGGCCCAAATATGATCGGGATGAGTTTATCCAGCACATGCGCCACTTGGTCGCCACCTTGCGCTGTTTGCTAGAGGATGCGAGTCAGCATAAAACCCACGCCCTAAGCACCCAAAACACCTTTTTAAAGCAATTAGACGCGTTTAGGCTGTGCCTAAAGAGCGCAAGGGCGGAAA
Source organism: Helicobacter sp. NHP19-012 (assembly GCF_019703325.1). Classification (NCBI taxonomy): domain Bacteria; kingdom Pseudomonadati; phylum Campylobacterota; class Epsilonproteobacteria; order Campylobacterales; family Helicobacteraceae; genus Helicobacter; species Helicobacter gastrofelis. The sequence goes on from NZ_AP024819.1 coordinate 419,921, forward strand.
CCTCAGATGCCAATACCCTAAACGCGCTCTTAAGGGGCTTGCAGTCCATAGACATGCTCGACACCTGTAGCTACCGCCTCTACGATTACTGCCTCAATGTGTCTCTGCCCGAAGAAAAGCAGCTCTTGCTCGACAACAACACCCAACTACTCTTAAACCGCTACACCCAAATGTCCAACTACCTTCACAACAAACCCCACTACTTCAAAGCTAAAGAGGGTGGACGGCTCTTAAAAGTTGACAGCGAGCTAGACAACCTGCTAGAGACCATCTTTTTCGCCCAAAATAAGCTCTTTGAAGAGCTCATGTATGTGTTTAAGTATTAGGCGATTTGGGGGGCTAGCTTAAAGAGCCTAAACGGGCTTTAAAGGCGTGCTTAAAACTTACTCGTAGGCACTTGATTTATCCTCCCACAACGCTTTAACTCTTTCGATTTGTTGCTTTTCTAGAGCGCGTATAAAATTCTCCATCACATCATAAGCAATACCCCCACCCATCACCGGCAGTTTAAAGCGCTCCTCTAAAAGCCTCTCTTTGTTGATTTCGCGGTTAAAGCCGTACTTGTGTTGCACGCCATGGCGTAAAATCGTGGTGCAAAAGAGGGCCAAATGGCGGTTAAGTTCTCTATCTTTCAGCCACACCACCATGCAATGATCCGAGGTGACAAAGGGGTAGGGATGGTAAAAGCAACTGCCCACGCTCCCGCTGTTGGCTATGGTGATTTTGTTTTGATAGATTTTCATGTAGTCGGGCGGAGCGACATAGCCATCCACGCCATTATTCAAGGCACTTGATGAGATATAGGCGGTTTCTCCTTGTATGTGATCCCCCTTTTTATAGCGCCTCCCCTCTCATAACAAAAAACCTTGCTAAAGCTAAATTCCTTCCAAGTTCCCCCAGTTGTGCCGGGTAAAGTTGTGAAATAATGGCTAAACAAATCCAACGCCTCTTGCTCTAAAGGGGTTAGGGCGGTGTTATCTAAATTGGTTACTTTTAGATACGCTTGAAGTTCCCTCAAACGCTCTGCTTGAAGTTCCCTCATAAAAGCTTCCATAGCCTCAAAGGCGATTTCTCCGGTGGGGGTGTGGGGCAACAAGATTTGCTCTTGACTAACTTTAGCCCAGCCGGATTTGTTGTTTCAATCAAACTTAGCCAAGACCTTATTCAAGCACACAACCAAAAACAAATATTGTAAGCGGTTTAATTCTCTGCCCTTAAATTTTAGGGCGTAGCAATCTTGCAATAGCGCAAACTCTCTAAGCTGATAAAAAGCAGGTGCATCCCCATTTGCCCCTACAGAAACCATGTTTTCTAAGACCTCAGCCCCCTCTCTTGGCATATAGCACGCTATACCATTATTTTGCGTGGTGCAGGTGATGGCGGGGATATATCCCTCTGTGGGTTCTATGGGTAAAAAGCGTTTTTGGTATCCGTGTTTGGTGGGCTTAAACACCTCAAAAATTGCATCTAATTGCACCCCACGCCAGCTCAAGGCATTTAGAGCCTCCCAACTCGCTAGGCGTGGGTGAAGGGCTTTTCCTCCGTGCCTTTCAGCACTAAGGACACTTCATAGGCTAAAAACTCCGCCACACTCCCGCTAAAGTCGCCCATTTTAGGCGTGGTGTCGATTTGTTGGTGTTGGGCGTAAGTCCAGTCTTTGCCCTCAGTGTTGATCGTGTCCTCAATGTAGCAATCTTTATAAAAGTCGGTTTTGCATGCATCGCCCAAAACTAAAGCGACCAACTCGGCATAGCGTTCTTTGGCATGGTCGGTATCCCTTAAATTTGTGCTCGCCCATGCCTTTTTGCGTGCCGCCCTTGTGTAGCCATCATGGCTAAAGTCTATGAATTTCACCTTTTTACTTTTGCGGTGTGCTTCTCCCACATCAAAAACATAAATCGCCGTCTGCACGCTGGACTTACCCACAAACAAATCTAAGGGCATTTTAATGCTCGCCACTAAAGTGCTGTGTTCTAAAATCCTCTTGGTGTAAGGGTAACCATTGCCACTGCCCGCATTCTCTTGGATGATCACCACCGCCCGTCCGCTAGTCATCCGCTCTAATGCCCGCTCTACAAAAATAAAGCCCTTACCATCAACACTATAGGGGGGGTTGAGTAAAAACACGGTGGCGTTAAAAGGTTTGCCCTCTTTTGCCCCCTGCCCGTAGTTGCCCTTAAAGTCCTTTAGGCTGTTTTGGTGTAAAAAATTCGCACTCCCATCGCCTAGCAAGAGCATGTTTAAAATCCCCATTAAGTAAATGTCAGTGTTCTTCTCAATGCCTAGCAGTTGTTCGTTTTTGATCTTGATGATTTTGTCTTCTCTATCTTTGGGGTTTGTGATCTTTTCTCTGCAATCTTTGATCATTTTATTCATGCTAGAGATCAAAAACGCCCCCGAGCCAGCGGCATAATCCCATACGAAAGAATCTTGATTGGCTTGGGCGAGTTCCACCATTAAATCCACCGCCTCAGAGGGGGTCAGCACCACATCATTTTTTTTGTTATCGGGGACCTTGAGCCACCCAGTGAGCACATTAAACAGCTTGCCCGCAATGTCTGCCGTGCTGGTGAGCTTTTTAACAAGCGGATGCACCCCCTCTAAAAACCGCCCATAAATATTTTTTAAGGGGCTTTCGGCGGTGCTGGCAGTGGTGTAACCGTCAAACGACCACAGCTTAGAATGGATAAAAACGGTCTCGAGTTTATTGAGGATCAGTTCGTTTTTTTCTTGGGGTAACTTCTTGGCGTTTAAAAAGGCTTTGATTTTTTGGATAAACTCTTTTCCATCGTGGGTGTCCTTGTCCTGCTCGCTTTTTAAATCCTCTAAAGTCAAGGCAGAGATTTTATAAGGCACGCCCGTAGCCGCCATAATTATCCCCACAAGCAGGGGTACCCGCTTATCTTCATCAAAGTCTAAAATGCCATCTTCTAAAAACTGGTTTATCTTTTTGAGCTGATCCTCTGTTTCTTCTTCTAATTTTTCAAGGACTTTATTGCGTTCTGCTTCGCTTAGGGTGAGGTTGTCTAGGGCTTTATCTAGCCTCTCTAAATCCGCCAAAATCCCCAAATTTTTAAAGTCCCCGATTTTTTGGGGCACGGCTAAATGCTTGGTGTTGAGGTAGTAAAGGGCATATTTTTTATGAATCTTGCCCGCCTCTTCATAGCCATTGATCCCGATCGCGATCGCCTCGTTGTAGCTGTAGCTGTAGTCTAAAACCACATTGGCGTAGTGCAACGCCCCATTGAGGGCGTAATTTTTAATGGCATTGGTGCGTAAGTCTAGGCTATTGGTTTTTTCATCGTATTTATACAAACGCCCCTTAAGTCCCTTGACCTCGATCATCACAGGCAGTTTGCGCGCGCTGGGCGTGTTTAAAAACAATTTGAGATCGGGGTAATTCTTGCCACTCCCCCACTTTTTGAAGGGGCTTTTTCTAACGCCCTTTTGATTTCGTCATTGATAGAGTCTGTCTTAGCAAAGGAGCGGATATTGAGATTTTCTAGCTCTTTTTTGATTTCGTATTCTATGGTTTCTTCAACACTTGGCATGGTTTCCTCTTGTATAAAAGGGGGTATTTTAATGTATTTCGCCCAAAAAGGGGGTTAAGCCCACAAATCGCCTGAAAGCAGGAGGTGTCTTTATGCAATCTGTGTTATCATGGGAGCTTTAAATGAAAGGATGGACATGGCGTTCAAAAAATGGCGATTTTTAGCCCTTGCGGGGTTATTGTGTGGGTTGTTACAAGCGCAAGAGGCGACCTATAAAGTTTACAACAAGGTCTTTAGTGGGCTTATCAACACCAAGGAACAGCCCCAACTGCTCTACAACAATGGCAAATGGCTAGAAGGTCCGCAGGTCTTGGCAAATGGCGATGTGGCGGTGAGCGATGTAAACGCCAATGAAGCCCTGCTTGTGCAAAGAAACGGCACGCATTTTCAAGTCCATCCGTGGTTCACCCCATCAGGTCCGCAAAACGGGCATGCCCTAGATTGGCAGGGGCGACTGCTTGCCACAAATTATGGCAAAAGGGGGATTGAACGCTTAGAAAAGGGGCACTGGAAGGTGCTCGTGGACAGCTACAATGGGCAGAAGTTCAACAGTCCCAACGATTTATGTGTCGATCGCAAGGGGCATATTTACTTCACCGATCCCAAATTTTGGCACAACACACAAGAAAAGGGGGGTGAGTATGTCTACCGCTACGACCCCGCCACACACGAGATCAAACGCCTCAACACCCCACTTTTAAAAATCCCTAATGGGATCGCTTTAAGCCCAGACAACCAAACTTTATATGTCGCTGATAGCGAGCTAGCCCACGACCCTAAAAATAAAGACCTCAAACACCAAATCCTTGCCTACAACATCGATGGTAATGGGGATTTGTCTAACCCACGCATCTTTGCCACAATCGAGCCAGGCTTTCCTGATGGCATTAAGGTCGATCCGCACGGCAATTTGTGGGTGAGCAATGGGCATGGGATTTCTGTGTTTAGCCCTAAGGGCAAAATGCTGGGCGAAATCATTTTACCCCAAGTGGTGAGCAATTTAGCCTTTAGCCTGAGCCCAAAAGCCCTGCAAATCCTGCAACAACATAAGGTCTTTGCTGCTGAGGATAGCCCCGCCTTGTTGTTTGTAACCTCCGCCTCTAATTTGTATCTTTTTAAGCTTGGGGAGGATTTTTAAGGGTGCGCCTGCCTTCTTGGTTGTACGTGTAGCCGAGCTTGTCTAGGTGTTCTAAGTAGGCGATGGCGTATTTGCGCGAAAGGCTTAATTTGTCTTTGATGAGCTGGACATCTAAGTAACCGCTTAGGTGCAAAATCTCTAACATCACACTTAGGATTTTGTCCAGCGCGCTTTTAGCCACAAAAACATTATGGCAAAGCCTAATCACTTTCTTTTGCTGGCATAGGGCTTTAAGGGCATTATCGCCCACTTGGCGGTCAATGTCTAATGAGTCGTAAAGGTTGTAGGGGGCTTTGGGGGTGAGTTGCCCCTCTAAGAGCAGTTGATAGAGTTTGTCTTGGAGTTTGTCTTGGAGCTTGTCTAATTGTTGGTGGGCTAAGAGCCATAGCCCCCGCTCTTGCTTTAAAAACCCCTCTTTGGCCAAAGTGTCAAAGGCTAAGTTGGCTAGGTGGGGGCTGATGTAGCTGTGTTTGAAACTAAGGCTTTTGGGGCTTAAGAGGGCTTGGGGGTTTTGGGCATAGATGTTTTTAAGCGTGTAGATCACATTTTTTAGGGTTTCGCTGGGGTAAAGCACAAAGTCTTTTGAATCGACCAGCACGCCCTCTAGGGTGTTGGCAATCTCTAGGGCTCTTTGGTGGGTGCAGCCAAAGCGTTGCATGGAGGAGAGCAGGCCAAAGCCCTTTTTATGCGCCCTCACAAGCAGGCTAAAGGCACTCTTTAAATCCCCTTGAGCTAGGGCTTTGAGTAAGGGCAGTTTTACAGGCTTTTTTAACATGTCCACAATGGGGTTTAATATTTTTGCCGCCCCCCACACCCGCTGGTTCACGCTGATGATAGCGGTGTCCAAATAGCAGGCAAAAACGGGCGCGTCTAGCACCAAAGTGGCAAAAGGATATTCTAAAATGAGCAGTCTGGCATTGAGTTTATGCGTGCCAATTTGCACGCCTAGGCTTTGGTTGTGCCTTAAAGGGTCTTTATCATAGGTGCTAAGCTGGACATCCAGCCGATCAAAGCCACGCAAATAGCCCTTAGCGGTTAAAAGCATGCCCACTTTTAAATCCTGTGCCTTGACTCCTTGCAGCTGCAACGCCACACGCTCGTGTAGGCCGACTTTTTGCACCTCTTGGCCGTGTTGGTGCAAAGTCTTTACCCCCGCCACTTGGTTTAAGGGGGCGATGAAGACTTGATCGCCCTTTTGCACTACCCCACCCCACACGCTCCCGCTCACAGCCACTCCCCGCCCGGGCAACACAAACACCCGATCCACATACAGCCTAAAGAGCTGTTCCAAATCTGAGCCCATTTGGCGTTTGTCAAAGGGGTAGGTGCTTAAGAAGTCTTTTAGGGCTTGGATACTCTCTAAATCGTAAACACTACAAGAGAGCACCCCCAAAATGTCTAGGGGTAGGGCTTTAGGGCGGCGCAAATGGCCTCTTTGCTCGCTTCAATGTCCTGGCATTTATCCGCCTTAGAAAGCACTAAAATACAAGGAATTTTTAATAACGAGAGCACCAAAGCGTGCTCTAAACTCTGCTCTTTTACGCCCTCGTTGGCGTCCACCACAAACAACCCCGCATCAAAGCCAAAACTGCCCCCCACCATGGTAGAAACTAGGCTTTTATGCCCGGGGACATCAATAAAGCCTAGAGTGCGCCCTGCTATCTTCAAATGGCTAAAGCTTAGATCAATGGTGATCCCTCTAGCCTTTTCGTGCACACTGGTATCGCCCTCAAAACCCGTCAGTGCCTTGATGAGCGCGCTTTTGCCATGGTCGACATGCCCACAAGTGCCTAAGAGGAAATAAGAGGGGTTCAATGCTGTGTGGGTTGCAGCAAAACTTTAATCCCCCCTTTAAGCACGAGGGGGTTATTCACATCGCTCACACGCACAAAGCGGACTTTATCACCAAGGTGTAGGCTGATTTTCTCGGTGGGGTTCTCAGCCGCCATGTATTTTAAGATGTGTAAAGACGAGTCGAACAAGCTCACTTGCGGCTGCCACTCAGCACTGTGGGCAAAGACCACCAAATGCCCCGGGCTGGTGATGTCTAGCCAATACTCTCCGCTGATCTCTTTAAGATCTAGGGCATGTCCTGTGGGGATTAGGGGCGTCGTGTAGGCTAGGCGTGGGGTTTGCACCATAAAAGAGTAATCCCAATCCTTTAGGCTCTTGCGTTCTAAATCCACGAGATTAAAGCCGTATTTGGCAAAGAGCCTTACCGCGAGTGTGGGGTCTAGGGCATATTCGGTATTTAAGCCAAAAGTGGCACTACTTATGTCCTCTTTGTATTGCACTTGTAACACGCTGAAATAGGTGTACCCCATAGAAGAGAGCACACTTTGGATTGTTTTAAGCAAGAGTAGGGGGGAAGTTTTAGCAACAAAACGCACCTGTAACAAAGCAGGGCGATTAAACTTTAAGGGTAAAAGACCATTGTCTTTAAGAGTCGCTAAGACTTTTCCAATTTGCAACACTCCTTGATTGTAAAAGCTTGCTCGATCTTGAAAAACCCTATGGATAAAATTTCGGTTGACTTGGTAGAATTCTTGGTCCATTAAATTTTTAATCTTAGCTTCGAGTGCATCAGCATTTAAGAGGGCACACAAAAGTGTACTGAATAAAAGTTTTCTCACTGGCTGCGTTCTTGATAGTGGATCAGGCTCAAGCGTTTAAAGCCCTTTTTTGGGGTATAGAGTAGACGCACGGGACGATTGCGGTTAAAGTCTAGGCGTTTACCCTCTGCTTCAACGGATAAATGCCCGTTGCCAAAAGCTAGAAGCCAGCTGTGCCCTTGTGTGTCAATGGTCAAAGGCTCTTTTAGGATAGCTTGACTCTTTTGTTTTGTTTGTAAATCAATTTTTTCCATCCATAAATCCCCTTTTGGCGTGATGAGAATTGTGGGGTACTTTGCTTCTTCTTTGTTAGAGTTATCTGCCGTTTGTGCCGTTTTTGGGGTTTTTAATGCAGTGTCTTTAATCATATCTGTGCTAGCAACACTTGGTGTTGTTGAGGTTGTGGAGGTTTCTTGCACTTTGTCATCATTTTTATGCGCACTTGCCATTGGGTCTTTGTCGGGTTCTTTGGCTTGATTTTCTATATTTTTGTTTGGCTTTAGACTTTCGACTTTAGTTGCTGTGTCTTCTTGGCTTTGCGTATCACCTGATGATCTGTTATGGCTTAGATAAAAGAAGGCCACAAGCCCCACAACAAGCACAGACGGCAACACAAAATATAATTTAGGCGTTTTTGGCTTGGGAGTTGGGACTATTGGCTCGCCCACTCTTTTGGTGTATAAAAAGGGGGAGGAGTGCTCAAATCCAAGCTCTTTTATTTTCTTAGACTCTTTTAGTTGTTCTTTTGGTTTTTCCTGTGTTCCTAGCCCACTTTCTACTTGCTCTATATTTCTAATTTGCGCTAGGTTCTCTTGCTCCTCTGTCCCTTTAACTTCTTGTGGTTCTTGTTGTTTGGGATTCTCTGGCTTTTCTTTTTTGGGGTCTTTAGCAAGCTTACTTCCTTCCTTAGCAGCAAAGAGATTTTGGTCATACTCCACAAGCCACTGACTCAAGTCTACACCATACTCTTTTTCTAAAATCTGCAAAAAGCCCACAGCGTGCACCCTCTGCATAGAATCAAAGTCTTTTGCCAGAATAGCCTTAATTTTGGGATTTGCAAGCTTTGTTTCTTGCACAATCGTTTTAATGCCCTTTTGGGCTAAAAACGCTAAAGTTTCGTCTAATTGTTTGCTTTTTTCTTCTTCGTTCATTTCCTTGCCCTATCCATGATGATCGCCCCCGCTACACTTACATTTAAAGAATTTTTAGCCCCTTGCATCGTAATGTGCAACAAGCCATCCATTTTTTTAATGATTTTTGCGCTCAAGCCCTCCCCCTCAGCCCCTAGAAACAGCGCCAAACGGGGTGCAAAGTCCACAAAGCGCACATCCTCGCCCTCTAAATGCGCCCCACAGCACACCACCCCAGCCCCTTTAAGCTCACAAATGGCGTCTAAAAGGTTGGAGCACACGCAAAAAGGCACGCCATAAATCGCCCCCAAACTCGCCCGCACCAAACCCTCAAAAGGTAGAGGGCGATCGATCACCACGCCCTCAAAACCCAAAGCCGCCACACTGCGAAACAACGCCCCCACATTGCCCATGTCACTAAGCCCGCACAGCACGAGCAAGCGATCGTAGGTTTTTAGCGTGGCTAAATCGCTCAAAGTGGGGGGGGCAACTTTAGCCAAAAAGCCTTGGTGGTTGCCCCCCTTAGCGAGAGCTTGGGCTTTTTTAAAGTCTAGGCGCAGAATGGGGGCTTTTGCACTCCTTAGTAAGCTAAAGGTTTTGGGGTCTATGTCCTTGGCTAAATAGAGTTCTTGGAGTTTGTCGGGATGGTTTTTAAGCATGTGTAAAACCACTTGTTTGCCAAAAACAACCATTTAACCCTCTAAAATTTGGGCGTAAAGGGCTTTGGGGGCGGTGTTTGTGAGCTGGGCTAAGAGCTTTGCCTTGATTTTAGGGGGCAGGGACATTTGGCTAATTTGCGTGTAAGACAAGCTTAACTCCACCTCCTCTTGGCAGTCTAGCACCAGCACCCACTCGCCTAAGAGCGTCTTAGAGCCCTGCAGGGCTTTTAACTCTGTGGCGACCTTAAGCACAGAGCCTTTAAAGCGTTGTTCGTGTAATTTACTCACCTCTTTTATGGCAAACAAGCTAGAGTGGCTAAAAAGCACGCTTAAATCCCCTAGGGTGTCTAAGAGTCGTCTAGGGCTTTCATAAAGGACAAACACCCCCCCCTGCCCCTTCAATTTCGCCAAACACGCCCGCCGCTCTTGTGTCTTTGGGGGCAAAAAGCCCACGAAGTTAAAGCCCGCACTCTCAAACCCGCTCGCACTATAAGCCCCCACGCACGCACTCGCCCCGGGCAAGACTTCGTAAGCAATGCCATTTTCTTGGGCGAAGGCGACTAATTTAGCCCCTGGGTCGCTCACACAGGGCATGCCCGCATCGCTGATAAACACGACTTCTTGCTCGGTAAAAAAGCTCGGGGGGGTTTGGCGTAAAAAAGCGTCTTGGTTGTGGGAGTGGAAGGGCAAAAACTGCTTGGGGGCGGTGTTTTTTAAAGGAGTCGCCCACTCTTGTTCTTTAAGCAAAAAAAAGAGTCTTTTACCCACACGCACATCCTCGCACAAGCACACATCACAGCCGGCAAGGGTTTCTAACGCCCGCCAAGTGGTGTCCTTGAGGTTGCCAATAGGGGTTGCACTGAGTGTAAGCAAAATTTATTGCATTTTATATTTTTGTTTAAAGCGCTCAACACGCCCGGTGGTGTCGGCGATTTTGTCGCTACCGGTGTAAAAAGGGTGGCAAAAGCTAGAAATGTCGATGCGTAGCTCGCTCTTGGTGCTCATCACTTCAATTTCTTTACCGCTGGTTACGCAAGTAACCTTGCAGGGTACATATTCAGGGTGAATGCCTTTTTTCACTAAATCTCCTCAAAGTTTTCGCCGATTATAGCCAATCTTTGCTTAGTTTTTAGGCGTGATTTTTGCTAAAATAGGCGGGTAAATCAAAATAAAGGACTCTCATGCCTCTTATAAATATCAAACTTGCCAAAGAAGACACTCCCGTAACGGCTGAGCAAAAGAAGGCCCTCATTGAAGGGGCGACAGATTTATTGGTGAAAGTCTTAAACAAAAATAGGGCTTCAACCGTGGTCATCATTGAAGAAGTTACGCCCGATAGCTGGGGCATAGGCGGGCAAAGTGTGTGTGAAATCCGCCAAAACGCCAAGAAGTGAAGCCGAAGCCCCAAAGTGGGGCTCAATAAAATCATGCTTTCTTGGGGTTTTTCGCCTTGCTAAATTCAAAGATTGTTTTGGCTTTTTTGATTTGCTCTAGCTTGAAGGGGGTTGAAGTGCCCTCCATGTTTAGGATGATTTCTTGCCCTTCTGCCTTTTCTAGCACGCCCCTTATGCGGGTGTTGTCCGTAAGTTTGCACTCAAGCAAGTCGCCGATAGACAGGGTAAAATGTCTAGGTTTGCTAAGGGTACGCTCTAGCCCCATTGAGCTTATCTCTAGGATGTAGTCTTTTAAACTGGGCATGTGCACATCTAAAAGGGGGGAGATAAGCAAGCTTGCCTCTTGGCACACATCTAGGCTTGTGGGGCGATCTAGGGCTTTAATGCTGATACGCAAAATATCGGTTTGGTTTTCTTTTAAAAACGCCATATCGTAAAGGGTGCAATTCATGCCCTCTAGGGTCTTTTCTAAGAGTTTTTCTAGCTCTAGGGTATCCATTAATCCGCCTTGGCAATGCGTGCAAAAAGTGCGTCTAGTCTTTGCTGTTCTTCTAAACTCTCATCGATCATAAAGACAAAGTTCGGGCATTTAAACCACCCACTCACTTGCAAGACATGGCTTTTGAGTAGGGGGGTTGCTTTTTTCAAGGCTTTTAAGCACTCCGCCCTCTCTTCAGCACTCAAAAACGCCCCATCTATGTAGGCTTGGGCGTGGTATTTGCCCTTCGAGCAATGCACTTTGCTTAAGGTGAGCCCACTTAAGCGGGGATCGTCTAAGGCACTTAATGCCTCTTGTAAATACTCTAAAAGCCCCGCGTCTAGGCGTTTGGCATGTATGTTCTCCATTAAAGCACCCTTGTTTTGTGGATTTCTTTAAAGCTCTCAAAGACATCGCCCACTTTGACATCGTTGTAATGATCGAGCATGATCCCGCATTCATAGCCCTTAGACACTTCGCTCACATCGTCTTTGAAACGTTTTAAGGACACGATTTTACCCACATGCACCACCACGCCATCGCGGATCAAGCGGACTTTTATGCCCTTGTTGATCACCCCATCGACCACCATACAGCCGGCGATCGTGCCGACTTTGGGGATCACAAAGGTTTCGCGCACCTCAGCCTGCCCTGTGTCCTCTTCCTCCACAACGGGGCTCATCAGTCCGCCTATAAGGGCTTTCATATCATCAAGTAGGGCGTAAATCACGCTGTAGGTTTTGATCTCCACCCTTAGCTCTTTGGCTTTAATGCGGACATTGCCCGTAGGGCGGATATTAAAGCCCAGCACCAAAGCGTGGGGGTTGTTTGCCACTAGGCTTAAATCGTTCTCGCTGATCGAGCCCACCCCCGCACTAATGACTTGCAAGCTCACTTCCTCATTGTTTAGGGCAAGCAGGCTATGCTTGATCGCCTCTAGGCTGCCCTGTGTGTCGGCTTTAAGCACAATGGGGATATTTTGCAATTCTTTATTTGCCACCATAGAAGCCAGCTCGTCTAAATGCACCTTTGTGCTTTTGCTTAGGGCTTTTTGGCGTAAATAAGTCGCCTTCTTGTGTGCCAAACTTCTAGCGGTGTTCTCGCTATCCACCTCCACCAAGACAGAGCCTGCCATCGGCACTTCGCTAAGCCCTGTGATCACCGCCACTTGAGAAGGCCCTAGGGCTTTAATGCTCTTGCCCTGATCGTCTGTCATGGTCCGCACCTTGCCAAAGGCAATGTCCGCCACCACAGGATCGCCCACTTTGAACGTCCCATTTTGCACGATCACGGTCGCCACCGCCCCACGCCCCTTCTCCACGCTGCCCTCTAAGACCACCGCCTTAGCCGTGGCACTAGGCGAAGCTTTAAGCTCCATGATCTCGGCTTGGATCAAGATCGTTTCCAAGAGATTGTCGATGCCCTCGCCCGTTTTGGCTGAAATGGGGATGAACTCATGATCTCCACCCCAATCTCTAGGGTTAAAGCCCAGCTCGGCACACTCCGCCTTGAGCTTATCCACATTGGCGTTTTCTTTATCAATTTTATTCATCGCCACGATGATTTGTACGCCCGCCTCTTTGGCTTGTTTAAACGCCTCGATGGTTTGGGGTTTAACCCCATCGTCAGCGGCGATCACAATGATCGCAATGTCCGTAACCTGCGCCCCCCTCTTACGCATTTGACTAAAGGCTTCGTGCCCGGGGGTGTCGATAAAGGCGATCTCTTTGCCCCCTTTTTGCACCATATAAGCCCCAATGTGTTGGGTGATCCCCCCTGCCTCACTGCCCGCCACGCGTTGGTTGCGGATTTTATCGAGCAAAGAAGTCTTGCCGTGATCCACATGCCCCATAATGGTTACAACCGGGGCGCGTTCGCTCAAATCCTCTCCGCCTTCTTCAGTGGCGCTCTCCTCTACAAAGACCTGCGCGCTTTCTACCGCCACTTCTAAGCCAAATTCTGCCGCCAAAATCTCAATGGCATCCTTGTCCAAAAAGTCGTTTTTCGTCACCATCATGCCCAAATTAAAAAGGGTTTTAATCACATCGACTAAGTTAAGGTTTGCGCTCTCGGCAAATTCATAAACCCGCACTTCCTCGGCAATGGTGATGCTCCCTTGCACGCTCTTTTGGGTGCTATCGGGGCGATAAACACGCCTTTTTTTCGTGGAGCGGCGAATCCCCCCCTCGCTCATCCACGGGTTTTTACGCTGGATTTTGACACGATCGGCTAAAGGCTTGGGCGCACTCTCTTCGGGGGCTTCTTCCTCAAGGTCCTTGACATGAAAATCAAAGAGCATGACCTCATCTTGCTCGTCCTCATACAAGTCGTTAAAGCCTCTCTCTTGGGAGAAGTCTAGCTTTTGGGCGCGGCTCTTTGCCCCCGGCTTGGCGGTGCTTTTAACGGGCTTGGTGGATTTTTTGGGCTTGGGCTGTTCTTTGGGCTCACCTAGAACACTCGTACGCGCTGCTGCCCTTGCTAAAGCCGCCTCCTCTTGATCGGTGCGCTTGACAATCCTAATGCCCCTCGTGCGCCTTAAGAGCGGTTCTGTGGTGGGTGGGGGGTGGGGGCGTGGGGGCGGCTTTGGGCTCTGCCTTCTCTCTTTCTACTTTCTCTACCTTCCCTACCTTGCTCGCTTGTCTTTCTTTGTTTTCCGCCTTTTAGGGGTGGGTTTGGGAGTGGTGGCTTTGGGGGCGGCTTTGGGCTTTTCGCCGGTGCTGATGATCTCAATGCTACGCTTTTTTGCACTTGGGGCTTTTGGGGGCGGCTTTCGGGGCTGGCTCTTTGACTTGTTTGTTCTCTTGGACCTCAGCAGGCTCCTTTTTAGGCGGAGCTTTGGGGGCGGTGGCTTTAGGCGGAGCTTTGGGTGCGCGGGGGGCGTTCTTGTTAGTGATGAAGTCATAAAGCTTGCCAGCGGTTTCTGCGTCTAATTTGGAATTGGCTTTCAGGCTAAGGCCCATTTCTTTCGCCTCTTCAATCACCATTTTCACATCTGTGCGCCCCAACTCCAGGGCAAAGTCTTTTAAAGTGATGTCGCTCATTTTGTCCTAATCTCCTCTAGCCAGCTTTGCAAATATTGTTTGTCTTTGGGGGTGTTCTTGGTTTTCAGCACTTGCTTTAAAAGGTTTTTGTCATCTAAGCACGCATGGCATAGATAAAAACTACGCCCCACACCGCTAAAGGGCACAATGCGCCCCCCCTGCACGCTAAAACGCAACAACACCGCCTGCGAAAAACTTTGGCGGCAACACACGCATGTGCGCATGGCATTTTTAGAACAAAAGGCATTAACCCTCAACTTGCACTCCTTCATTGTCAAAATCTAAAACCACGACCCTAAAATTATAATACTTTTTTTGTAACCTTGCTTGCAAATTAGGCGCGTCCTCCGTATAACAAAGGTTAAAAAAAGACGACCCGCTGCCCGAGAGCGTGCTCATCAAGGCTCCGCTCTCTAAAGCGAGCTTTTGCACCCCATAGAGCACGGGATAAAGGCGCATGCGCCGATCTTGGTGCAAGCGATCTTTTGAAGCCACGCGCAACAGCTCCCATTTTTCTTGGGCAAAAACCATCGCCATGAGACTAGAGCGGGAGAGATTGTAGATCGCATCGGTGTTGCTGTAGCGTTTAGGCAGAGCTTGGCGAGCAAATTTCGTAGAGATCGAGTGCGTGGGGATCACCACAACCGCCTTTAAATAGTCGGGGATTTCTGTGCGTAGGTGGTGGGCTTTGAGCTGCCCATTGACTTTCTCCACCATCGCCACATTAAACCCCCCAAAGACGGCTGGTGTAACATTGTCGGGGTGGTTCTCATACACCAAACTTTCCTCTAAAATCGCCTCTTTGTCCAGCTGGTCGTGCAAATAATGGCTAAGAGCCCCCAAAGCCCCCACAATGATCGCCGAACTACTCCCAAGCCCCCGAGAAATGGGGATAGAATTGTAAAAAGAAAACTCAAAATTCTCGTTGATCCCCTGCTTGGCTAGGGATTCCTTAAAAATTTTGACGAAAATATTATCCACCAAAAATTTAGAAAACCCCTCGCCCTCACCTTGGATTCTAATGCTAGTAAAGGTGGCGGGGATCACGCTAAAGCGGTTTCTAAGCGACAGACTCAAGCCCAAACAATCAAAACCCGGACCTAAATTTGCGCTCGTAGCAGGTACACTGACGACCAATCCACTTCCTGATTTTCAATATACGCCTTCCATTATATCTACAATTCCTTAAACGGGGGGTAAAAAATACAGCGGTTCGTTGTCTGCGGCGAATAAAAGTGGGTCTAAAGTGGGAGGCAAGCGCATTTCTTGGCATGCAGGCGGGCTTTCAAAGGTTTTTAGTGCCACTTGATCGTCCTCACACACATAAAAAGACTTGCCAAAGGCTTTAATGGGGCTGTTTTCATTGAAAGCAAAGCCTAGGGCAGAATGCAGGGGGACGGGGTTTAGAAGCACCCACGCATGCACGAAAATGTGCGTGAGTTTCATCGCCATAAAACTGCCCGGCCCCCTTACATAGTAAAGGGCTTGGATGTTTAAGTGTCGTGCCTCAAGCCACTTGAGCAAGATTTTAAAGATTTGGATCAGGGCGGTGTTTGTGCGCTCGTTTGAGCTGAAGGCGTGCAAGAACTGCCCATCTAAAGCATAAACCCCGACTTGGGTGGGCTCTTGCAAAGAAAGGATAAGAATTTGGCAACCTTGAGGCGCGTTGCTGGGCGGTTTAATGGTAGGCGTGCACCATTTCCAAAGATTTGGCTTGTTGTGGGCTTGGGGTTAAGTTTAAGTGGACAACCTCGTAAGACTTGGTTTCGAGCACCTTTTGCACGACTTGGGCGTTGAGCTTGTGGCTACCCATGCAAGCTTGGTAAGCCCCGACCATGCTCATGCCTAAAAAGGTGAGATCGCCCATCGCATCTAAAATTTTATGGCGCACAAACTCCTCTTCATAGCGCAAACCCTCTTTATTCACAATGCCATGCTCATCCAAGACAATGCAATTATTCAAATTGCCCCCCTTGGCTAGACCAATGGAGCGTAGGTAGTTCACCTCTTGCAAAAAGCCAAAGGTCCTAGCCTTCGCGATTTGTTCCTTGTAGGCGTGTTTGGAGAAGGCAAAGTTGTAATGCTGTTTGCCAATCGCTGGGTGGGCAAAGTCAATGCTAAAATCAAAAGAGAGCAGGGGGGCGGGACTGATTTTAACAAACTTGGGACCCTCTTGCACCTTGACCTCTTTTGTGATGCGCATAAAGGGCTTGGGAGCTTCTAGTTCAGCAATGCCGGCTTCATCTAAGAGCATGCAATGGGCGATGGCAGAGCCGTCCATGATGGGGATTTCCTCATTATCTATAGAGATTTTTAAATTGTCGATCCCATAGGCACTGATGGCAGAAAGTAAGTGTTCGACCGTGGAGATCTTGGCTTGCGGGCTGGTCCGGTTGCCTAGAGTGGTCGCCATCGTGGTGTCGATCACATTCGTGGGCTCTAAAGGGATGTCCACGCCCAAATCCGATCGTCTAAAAACAATCCCACTGCCCGCTGGCATGGGTTCTAAAACCATTTTGACCGGCACGCCTTTATGTAAACCGATGCCGACTAACTCTACTTGTTGAGCAATTGTTCGTTGTTTCATGCAATGTCCTTTATGCTAATTATATCGCCATTTTTGGTAATCAGTTTTAATTTTGTATTTTCGTTGATGCGCCCTAAGTGCGCTTGGCTTAGGATTTCACCTTGAAAAACAAGGTGGGGAGAGTAGACATTTTGAAGCACCATGTACACCCCCATGCAAATGATGATCCCCTCACATCTACCATAAACATTGATGTTCTGCTCGGTGTGGATCTTTGCCCCGTGGTTGACATTGCCAAGGATCACTAAACTACAAGGGCTGTTGATCTCTTCTCCGCTGCGGATGTGCCGCTCGTAGATTTGCACTTGGGGGCTTTCTGGGGCTTTAGGGGGTTCGGGCTCTTTTTCTAGTGCCCCATACAACACGACTTGATCGTCCACCTTGCCCCGCAACTCATTAGAGCTAAAGCTATAGGCAAGCTCGTATCTTTGCAGACTTTGTTGCACTTCGGTGGGGATGGGACTTTTAAACAAGAGCAAATAATTTTTGAGTAGGGGGGCGTTCTTGTCAATGAAGTTTAAATACTCTTGACTTTCAGCCCCCTCTAGCTCAAAACAGCGGATTTGTTTTTGTCTTGCTCTTAGCATCGCCTCACTTCTCCCGGATCTTGTATTGCGCCTCTTGGATGATGTCGTTCAAGTTGTTGATGAAGCGAGTATTCATCCACTCGTTGGGGTAGACGGGCACCCCTTGGATCAAGATATTAAAATGCACATGGTCGTATTTACTCGTTTTATTTCTACCACTAAAGCCTAACACGCTGTTAGGCTCTAAAGTGTCCTCTTTTTTGGCTAAAAACTTCGACAAGCTCCCATACATCGCATACACCCCTAGACCGTGCGAGACGAGCGCACTTTTGCCATAGCTTTCAATCTCTTCTTCTAAAACTACACGCCCGACATTGCTCGCCAAGACTTTAGAGTGTCTACCAAAGAAATCCACGCCATAGTGTGTAAATTCGCCTATTGTTTCTCGGCCAAAAGTGTAGATTTTATGTGTGCCAAAAGTGGCTAAAACCCTAGGTTTATTGCCCAATGGTCTAAAGGGTTTAAAGGCGGTGTGCTCGTAAGCTGTGACTTTCTTTAAATCCTTTTGGATGGTTTGCTGGATGCCTAGACGCGCATCTAAGCGGTTTAACCCGGGCAAGTGTTTTAGACTTTCGAAGGCAGATTGTTTATTTTTATAGTCCTTGCTTAGGTCTATAGTGCGTTCACGGATGGGGATTTTCGTGTTTTTAATTAATCTTAGGGGCAAACTGGTTAGGTTATAGGCTTTATCCCTAGCAAAAATTCTCCCATCAAAGGTGCGGTGGCGCAAAGACCAAGGGAAGATCACAATGTAGTAGCCATCTTTCATGAAAGAAAATACTTTAAAGTCCTCAAACCCGTTGTTAAACCACACCCGATCGAGTGCGCCCTCTTGCACCCTAAAGATCGCTAAAGCACTCCCACCATAAGTGATGTGGCGCGACTGGGCGATGGTTTGGATTTTAGGGGGCGTGGTGTCTAACACCAAATCAAAAGCCTTTGTGCTGACATTGCCGTTAAAAAAGTTCGCATAGCTCCAATCCATGACCTTAATCTCATAGTGTAAACGGGTTTGGTCGTTTAGTTGGATTGTGGGCTTTGGCAATTCAAAGCTTAAATTTGTGGGCTCATCCAAGACAATTTGATTTTTTTCATACACGACTAAGTGGTCGCTGGTCGTGGTTTTGATGTGATAGGAGCGGATTTTTGCCGGTGTGGCTAAATTCACTTGGATATTGGATTTTAAATTCCAATGTGTGGGGTTTTCTACGACGCTGGGCTGTGGGGCAGCCACGCGCATGGTGAGAGAAATATTAGCTGTGTTCTTCTTGGTGATCGCATAGTTGTAGCTCAAATACCCCCCCGCCACCAACAAAGCCATTACACTTGCGCGCCATAACATTAAATCTCCTTAGAAAGCATATAATACATTCATCACAAGCAAGCTGCTACGCTTAAAACCTGTATCCTCGCTGATGAGCTGTTGGCTGTTGTTCTTATTGATGTAAGTGGCTGGGGTTTCAAAGCCTAAGCGCAAGTAGGTGAGCGGGATTTTTGTTCCCACTTCAAAACGCAAGTGGCGGTTGTAGGTAAAAGCCACGCCTAAATTGATGGTGTAATCCACTTGTATAAGGGTTTTCCACAGCGTGTTTGGGCTATTGTAACCCTCTTGCAACACTTGTCTAAAGGCATTGTAGCACCTATCTTTTAACACCATAAGCCCCACCCCAAAGCCTGCGTACGCTCCAATGAAGTGTTTTTTTTGCTTTTCTAGGGGTGCATCAAAGAGTAAGTCCATGTTTAAAGAGCCTAAGCCATAAAAAAACCCTCCAAAACCCCTAGAAGTCGTGTTGTCATTAAGGGTGGTGTAGTTAGCAAACCCGGGAATAAAAAGCAAATCCCCATAAATGCGGGCGCCAAAATAGGGGTTAAAATATTGCTGATAGCCCAACTCCACATTAGCCATATTCGCCGCCCCGCTCAATTTGGGCAAAACGCTAAAAATCTCTTGTTGTTCGGGGATTCCTAGCGCCACGCTTTTGGCTTGTTGGCTGTTGTAAGATTCATTGATTGTGCCAAAACCATAGCCTCCGCCTAAGAAAAACCCGCTTTTTTCTTTGGCAATTTTATGGTTAGCCACCTTCTTAGCGCGTGTACCCTTTTTAGCGTATCCAAACTTAGTTTGAGGCGTGCCACCCATGCCTTTTATCTTGTTTTTTAGAACTTTGATTTTTTCATCGAGCTCATGCAAGTGGGTAGGGTCTTCTGTTTTGGCATTGCCTAGCGTAGGGAGAGGCACAACATGCAAAACATTTTCTTGGGTTTCTTGGGGCTGTTTGGAAGACATGGTCTTTTCTGCGCTCACTGGGGGTTTGGGGATTTGCTTGGCTTTTGAAGGTTGTTCTGGTTGCGTGGCTTGCTTAGTTTCTTGCAACTCGCCCTCGGGGAATAAATAGGGCTGTAAGTTGTACTTAGGCATGTCTATATTCGGGGATTCTTCGAGCATGTCAAAGGCAAGCACTGGGGTGGGCAAGAAATGTGCTTGCGCCCAAGTCCACACAAGACCCATTGCCAAAAAAGTTCTCATCAAATCCCTTAGAGTAGAAAGTTATAGCTGATGTAGTAGATGTTTCCGCCCGCAAAGGAATACGCGAAGGCGTGGCTGTATTTGAGTGGTGGGATTTTCAGCGCAAGTTCGATTCTGTGGCGGGTGTTTAGAGTGAGTGCCACCCCTAAATTGATAAGTAAGCCAAAGCCATTAGGGTTGTTCTTAGCGTTGGGGTAGTCCTTATAGCCATTCCAACCCACCCCCAACCCGCCAAAAACCCCCACGGCGTATCTTTTATGCTTGTCTATGGGTTTGTCCATCACTAAGTCCAAATCCATGGTTGCGACTTGGTAAGTGCTGGTTTGGCCCGCTTGCAACACACTCCCCGCCACCCCGCCTAAATACTCTCCATAAAAGCGTAGCCCCGCCACTTCACTACGCCCCAAATACTTTTGATAACCCACGCGCACGCCATAGAGCAAGGGAAAGCCCTTATTGGTGATCCCATTGACCTTTAGACTCGTCTCTGCGAGCACAAAACCCAAGAACACACCGCTCTTTTTCCTAGCCATTTCTTGATCTAACTTGGCTTGTTTGGCTTCGTAAAGCTGCCCTTTGAGCATGTAGATCGTGAATTGTTTTTCTTGCACGGCTGACCTTGCACTAAGCACACACAACACACAAGCGCATAAAATGAGGGGCTTAAAAAACATATTGGTAACCGACATGCACAATCCCCCCCCACCACGAAATGTCCCTATTGGCGAGCAATTTAAACTCTAACTCCACGCGGTTATGCCCAAACACCGTAAAAGCCACCCCCGTGTTTGCCATCATCCCAAAAAACGAGTTGGTGCTGATCCCCTGCGCGACCACACCCACGCCCACACCGATGATGAAACCCACAGACAGATACCGCCCCACATAGGGCAATACAGGGTCGATCATCAAATCCGCATTCAACATGGTGCTTTGGTAGGCGATGCGTCCAAAATGTGATTGCTTGGGCACGCCCCCAATGTATTCGATATAAATACGCCTGCCAACGACATTAGGGCGAAAAGTCTTAGCAAATAAGGAAGGGCGGAAGGTTTGGTAACCAAAGCGCACCCCAATCGCCCATAGGTAGTTGAGGTTATTGCCCGTGATAGTGGCACTGCCTGTGCGCTCCCTAATTTGGTTGTTGTAAAAAAAACCCGTGCTAAGCCCGATCATCAAACCTGTTTTTTTCTCGGCATCTTGGATATCGGTGATGAGTTGTTTCACTTGTTTATCGCTGTAAGCTTCGTAGAACTTAATGTATTTATAATACTTGGGGTCTAAGTGTTCGTAATCAATTTGATCCGCCCCCCATAAAAAAAGCGGCAAAAGCAAAAAGGGGGCAAAAGCCCCACTATTTATTCTCAATCATCACTCCAAACAGCTTAAAGTGCGTGCATGCATTTTTAGCCCTATCATAGCATTTTAAAGGTAAAATGTCCTAAAAACTAGGCTGTCTATGAAAAAAATCACCCTAAACACCCTCTATGCCAAAAAGCACCCCAAAGAGGGCAACCAAGCTACCAAAATCAGCGCGATCACCGCTTACGATACCCTCTTTGCTTCCATTTTTGACCCCATTGTTGATTTAATCTTAGTGGGTGATAGCTTGAATATGAGCTTTAATGGCAAGCCAGACACCCTGAGCGCAAACATGGATTTAATGCTTTATCACACTAAGGCGGTGTGTCAAGGGGCGAAACGGGCGTTTGTGGTGGCAGACATGCCCTATGGTAGCTACACCACCGAACAACAAGCCGTTAAAAACGCCTTGCGTTTTTACCAAGAAAGCCTGGCCGATGCGATCAAACTAGAGGGCGGGGTGCAAAAAGCCCCCATCATCAAGGCTTTAGTGCGTGAGGGCGTGGCGGTGGTGGGGCATGTGGGGCTCTTGCCCCAAAGTGTACGGGGTGTGGGGGGGTATAAGATTGTGGGTAAAAACCAAGAGAGCGCACAGCAAGTTTTAGAGGACGCTTTGGCAGTGCAAGAGGCAGGGGCTAGCTTAGTTGTCTTAGAGGGCGTGGTTTCTAGCGTAGCCCAAGAAATTAGCGCGAAATTAGACATCCCCACCATTGGCATCGGCAGCGGGGCGGGCTGCGATGGGCAGATTTTAGTCTTTAGCGACATGCTAGGACTCTTTAGCGCCTTTAAACCTAAGTTTGTGCGCACCTACCTAGAGGGGGCAAACTTAATCCAAGAAGCCCTAAAACGCTATGTGGGCGACATCCAAACGGGCAACTTCCCCAGCCCTGAAGAGAGCTACTAAAATGGATCGGGTTGTCAATTTAGAAAAGCTGGAGTTTGAAGAGCAAGAGAACACGAGCTTAAGACCGCATTTATGGCAAGAATACATCGGGCAAGAACCCTTAAAAAAGCTCTTGCAAGTGTCCATCAACGCCACAAAAAAACGGGGCGACACACTGGATCACATCTTATTTTTTGGACCCCCCGGTCTGGGTAAAACCACTTTAAGCCACATCATCGCTAAGGAACTCAACATCCCGATTAAGGTCACCACCGCCCCCATGATTGAAAAAACGGGGGATTTAGCCGCCCTGCTCACCAACCTTAAGCCCCAAGAAATTTTATTCATCGATGAAATCCACCGCCTAAGTCCGGCGATTGAAGAGGTGCTTTATCCGGCGATGGAAGATTTTAGGCTAGACATCATCATCGGCTCTAAGGCAGCGGCACAGACGATCAAGATCGATTTAGCCCCCTTTACGCTCATCGGGGCGACCACAAGGGCGGGCATGTTAAGCAACCCCCTAAGGGATCGCTTTGGCATGCATTTTCGTATGGAGTTTTACAGCATAGAAGAGTTGCAAGCCATCATCACGCAGGCGAGTTTAAAACTCAAAAAACCCATTGAACCGCCCGCAAGTTTAGAGATCGCTAAACGCTGTCGGGGTACGCCTCGAATTGCCCTACGCCTTTTAAAACGGGTGCGCGACTTTGCGGATAGCTTCAACGAAGCGCAAATCAATTTAAAGACCACACAGCATGCCCTAGAGGCTTTGGGCGTGGATATGCATGGGCTAGATAACCTAGATTTGCGCTATTTAAATTTGCTTGTGGGGGCAAAAGGGCGAGCTTTGGGGCTAAACACCCTAGCGGCGAGCATGCACGAGGATGAAAGCACGCTTGAAGAGGTCATTGAGCCCTTTTTGCTGGCTAATGGCTACTTGGAGCGCACCGCTAAAGGGCGTATCGCCACGCCTAAGACCTATGAAGCCTTGAAGTTAAAACCTATTAGGCATTTTCTATTCGATTGAGTTTTAATTAAGCGGAAATGGTGGAGGATAGCGGGCTCGAACCGCTGGCCTCCTGCGTGCAAAGCAGGCGCTCTCCCAGCTGAGCTAATCCCCCAAACAGAGTTTTAAAGATGGTGGGCTTAAGAGGACTTGAACCTCTGACCTCACCCTTATCAGGGGTGCGCTCTAACCACCTGAGCTATAAGCCCTTAAGTCTTTCAACCTAAAAGGGTATACCTTATCCTAGCTTTTCTAAAATTTAGCTGAAATATACATGGCTAAGCTACAATGGCAATACCACTAAAATTTTAGAAGAATAAGGTTTAAAATGCGTTTATGGCTACCCTATGTATTAGCGGTTTTATTTTTACACATTTTGGGGCTGGTGTTGCTGGTTTTGGCACACAACCCCGTGTTACGGCGTGGCCATCACGGCTTACTTAGGCACAAAGCACGCCTTTGATGCCGACCACATCACCTGTATCGACAACACCATCCGCAAACTCTCGCAACAAAAGCAAAACCCTATGGGTGTGGGCTTTTACTTCTCAATGGGGCACTCTAGCGTGGTGATTGTGATGACAATTATTACAGCTTTAGCCCTGCACTGGGCAAAAGAGCACACCCCCATGCTCGCACAGATTGGCGGGGTGGTGGGGACTTTGGTTTCGGGCTTTTTCTTACTCGTGGTGGGGGTGCTAAATGGCGTGATTTTAATCGACCTGTTTAAAGTCTTTAAACACACCCGCCACAACACCCATCACGATCAAGAAGCCCTAGAAAAGCTTTTGCAAGAGCGCAGACTCTTAAACCGCACCATCACAAGTTTGGGCGTGCTAGTGGCTCTACTCATTGGCTTGATTGAGCTGTTTCAAGTGCTAAGCAAAAAGTTGCATTGGGAGCTTAGCTGGTTTTTAGGCTACCTCCAGCATTTGGACTTTGGGGATTTAGGCTTTTACTTGGTGGGTTTGTTTGTGCCGGTGTGGGGGATTTCGTTTGCAATTTGGCATTTAAGCGGGTTAGAAAAGGCAGCCCAAAACGCCTAGTTTAGGCGCAAGTGGTAGTGCAAGCCATACAGGCTAAAATTTAAACCCACCGCTTCTAGGGCTAACTCAGTTTTATAACGCCCAAATGCGCCCAAAAAGTCCGCCTTTTTCGCGTCTAAATACGCCCTTGCGTGGCTATCATCAATGTAAAGTGGTTCGCCCACAAGGGGGTAACCAAGTGCGCTTAGATGCAAGCGGATTTGGTGGGTGCGCCCGGTTAGGGGGGTAACTTTTAAGTGGGTTTGGTCGGTCTTGGAGTCGTAGCTTTGGATTTCTATGGTGGTGGCGCTGAATTTGCCTTGTGGATCGATTTTAGAGCGCACGCCTAAATCCCCCCGTATGCTCGAGGGCTCTAAAATAGGCAAGAGCACACTAAATGCCCCTTTGGCATACTTATGCAAATCCCCCACAACGCTAGCGTAGTAGGTCTTTTGGACGCGCCTAGAGCTAAACAGCTCCCTCAAAGGCTTTTCGTGCGCCTTGGCTTGGCTGGCTAAAATCAATCCGCTAGTTTCATAATCTAGGCGGTGGATCAGGCGGGCGTGGGGGTTGTTGGCGTAAATGCTTTCATACAGGCTATGCGTGGTGTAGTTTTTAGGGTGGCTGTAAAGGTTTTTGGGCTTGTGGTAAAGGGCAAAATAGGGGGTGGTGAAAATGGGGGCAAATTCGGGGCAAGCAGTGGGCTTAAAAAAGAGCAAGCGCACGGGTTCGTTTAAGATTTGCGCTTTTTTAAGCCTTTGACCGCTTAGGGTGGTTAAACGCCCCCGGTCTATGTAGCTTTGGGCTTGTTTGGGATTGCAGGCTAAAACTTCGGCGACAAACTTTGCCGCCTTAATGGGGGCTTTGGGCGTGAAAACTTCAGCGACAAAGGGCATTACATGCAGGCTTGCACGAACGCTTTAAAGAGTGGGTTGGGGGCGATGAGCCTTGAAGTAAACTCGGGGTGGTATTGCACGCCCAAAAAGAAGCGAGCACCTTTTAATGCCATCGCCTCCGTTAAATTTTGGCTGTGATCAAAGCTTTGCCCCACGACCTCTAAGCCGTGTTTGGCGTAGTCCTCTAAATAGGCGGGGTTAATGGTGTAGCGGTGGCGGTGGCGCTCGAACACCTCTAGGGCGTTGTAGGCTTTGGCAATGGGCGAGCCCTCTTTGAGTGTGATTTTATGTGTGCCTAGGCGCATGCTTGAGCCCTTGTGCGTGGTGTGCGCTTGGCTTTCTAGTAGGTCAATGACTTTATGGGGGGCATCTTGATCAAATTCGCTGGAATGTGCCCCCTTTAAGCCCAACACATGGCGGGCAAACTCCACAACCATCAACTGCGCCCCCAAGCACACCCCAAAGAAAGGTTTTTTATGTTCTCTGGCATAGGTAATGGCATTGATCATCCCCTCAACCCCCCTAGAACCAAAGCCTCCGGGGACTAAAATGCCATCCACACCTTGCAAAGCGTTTGCCACGCGCTCTTTGAGCTGTGCGCGGCTCTCTCCCGTTTTAAGCTCCAATCCCTCGCTATTGACAAAGACAGGTTCTACCTTGACTTTTAAATGCGCCCCCACACAAACCATGCTCTCTAAAAAGCTTTTGTAAGATTCGCTCAAATGCACATACTTACCCACAAAGGCAATTTTTAAAGTTCGTTGGGGGTTTAAAATATTATGCACGAGCTCCGCCCACAGCTCTAGTTGCCGTTTGTCTAGCGTGGCTTGGATGCCAAAATATTTAAACAACGCCTCTAAAAGCCCCTCTTGTAGGTAGTTGGTGGGGCAGGCGTAGATGGTGGGCGCATCTTTGGCTTGGATCACATTAGACACAGGCACATCGCAACTACTAGCGATTTTGGCTTTTAAATCTGTCCCCAAATCTTGGCTACAACGGGCTAAAATGATGTTTGCGCTCACGCCCAAACGGCGCAACTCAATGATAGAGTGTTGCGTGGGCTTGGTTTTGAGCTCTTGACTGGTGGCAATGAAGGGGACTAAAGTTACGTGGATATTGGCGACTTGTTTAGAGCCTAGCGCGCTTTTAAGCTCCCTAATGGCTTCTAAGTAGACCATGCCCTCAATGTCGCCCACCGTGCCGCCCACTTCTACGATCAAAAAGTCCTTGCCTTGCCCAAGTTTTAAAATCCGCTCTTTAATTTCCTCCACAATGTGCGGGATCACCTGAATCGTTTTGCCTAAATATTTGCCCTCGCGCTCTTTTTCAATCACACTTAAATAAATCTGCCCCGTGGTGAAGTTGTTTTCTTTGGAGAAGTCTTTGTTTAAAAAGCGTTCGTAGTGCCCGATGTCAAGGTCTGTTTCGCTCCCATCGGCAGTAACAAAAACCTCGCCATGCTCAAAGGGGCTAAGCGTGCCCGGGTCGATGTTGATGTAGGGGTCGATCTTCAACATATCCACTTTAAAATGGCAAAGTTTCAATAAATGCGCTAAAGAGCTGGAAGCCACACCCTTGCCAAGAGAACTTAGCACCCCACCCGTAATAAAAATAAATTTAGTCGCAACAGACATTGGTGTAATCCTTGTAAAATTAGTGCAGATCGATCACTAAGTAGTCGTTTTTCTGCTCGATCTTGTATTGGTATTGCCCATCTAGCACGATAGAAAAGCGGTAAAAATTGTCGTGGGTTTCTATGGCAATGTTGTTAACATATTCTTCATCCACCTGCACTTTTTGTCTAAAATCCTGTTCATCGCGGTCGGTGTCTAACACAATGCGGTAAGGGTTAATCAGCACAAAAGAGCGTTGGATTTTATGCGCCGTGTGTAGATAGAGCTTGTTCTCGTGTATCCAAAAATCAAACGCGCCCACCCGAAATATCTTGCCTTGCTTGCCTAAGATCGCGGCTTGTTGGGTCACCTTAATGGGGTAGTGCCAATCGATGCGCTGATTCACATCCACGCTTTCAGTGTGTGTGGAAGCGTCCAAAGTCTTGTAGGTCAAAGTAACTTTGGTTAAAATCCGAGCGGTGCTAGGCAAATTGACATTGACATAGCGGAAGTAGTCGGGGACTTCATCGCCCAGTGCCGTCTGCCCCACATTTTTAGATGGCTCAAAAGGGTTTTCTCTAGCAACCAAAGCCATGAGTAATAAAGACACCCACCACTTAGACATTAAAACCGCCTATTTTTCGGGGGTTCTAATTCCTTAAGCTCAAAGAGTTTTTTTTGCAATTTGGCGTTTTCGTATTGCAAATTCTGCACCTTTTCATACAAGGTAACTTGCTTGCGCTTGAGACCCATAAGCACTTCCAGCGAATTATCCCCGAAGAACAAACAGCCCACATACACTCCTAGAGCTACAACAAGCCCAAAAACAATAAAAAGCCCCCGATAAGCGTAGAGCCACTGCCACACTTGCCACACTAAAGTCCTTAGTCTAGTTCTGTATGGCTAGGCTCGGGACTTTCTGGTGCACTAGGTTCTGCCAAAGCGGGGCGTTCAAAGAACTTACCTCGGATCTTTTCGGCGATCTCGTGGGCGAGCTCGGGCTCGTTTTTGAGCGTGAGTTTGGCCGCCTCTCTGCCCTGCCCTAGTTTTCGATCTTGGTAGCTAAACCACGCCCCGGATTTTTCCACAAAGTCCAACTTCACGCCGTAGTCGATGAGCTCCCCCTCAAAGCTGATCCCACTGCCATACATCACATCAAACTCGGCTTCTTTGAAGGGTGGGGCGACCTTGTTTTTCACCACCTTGACGCGCACCCGATTACCGATGGGTTGCTCGTTTTGTTTGAGCGTGGCGATACGGCGGATGTCGATGCGCACACTCGCATAGAATTTTAAGGCATTACCCCCCGTGGTGGTTTCCGGGCTGCCATAGCCCATTGTCCCGATTTTCATGCGGATTTGGTTGATGAAAATCAAAGTGGTGTTCATCTTGTGCAAAATGCCCGTGATTTTACGCAGAGCTTGGCTCATCAAGCGGGCTTGCAAGCCCACATGCTGATCGCCCATATCCCCCTCGATCTCGGCTCTGGGCGTGAGTGCCGCCACTGAGTCGACCACAATCACATCCACTGCCCCCGTGCGCGCTAAGGTTTCTAAAATTTCTAGGGCTTCCTCGCCCGTGTCGGGCTGAGAGATGAGTAGGTTATCTGTATCCACTCCAAGACTTTTAGCGTATTTGACATCTAGCGCATGCTCAGCATCAATAAAAGCACATGCCCCCCCGTTTTTTTGCGCTTGCGCCACGACATGCAAGGTCAAGGTCGTTTTCCCGCTCGACTCAGGTCCATAGATTTCGACAATCCGCCCCCTAGGCACGCCCCCAATGCCTAAAGCCACATCCAGCCCCAAAGACCCCGTAGAAATGCCCTCAATGTGCTCGACCTCGCGATCGCCCAAACGCATTAAAGCCCCCTTGCCAAAGGCTTTATCGATCTGCCTAATGGCAGATTCAATCGCCTTTTGTTTTTGCTCGTCCATAACACCCCTTCAACAAAAATTTAGCCTAGATTCTAACAAAACAATGACTAAAATCAACTTACAATGGCTAAAATCAACTTAGAATGGACACTGGCTTTAAACAAAGGTTTAACTTTCATGTGGCAGAATTGGGGCAGTTTTTTTGTAAAATTTTAGGCAGATATGCGCGCTTACTTTAGCCTTGTTTTTGCGTTGTGTTTATGTGGGTGCTTGCAGCCTATGGATGGTCCACAAGCCGAGAAAGTGGATCGCCAAGTGCAATGCGGGTTTGGCTCGAGTGGGTGCTAGTTAAGGATTGGTTTGGCAGAACAGATAGGCGTTAAGAAAGAGGGGGAGATTTATGATTTACAGACTTTGGCAGTCCACGAGGGTGAGGCGGTTTATTTTGGCGACAACGATCCAGCCCTAGAGATCATCCGCCACTCATGCGCCCACTTGCTGGCGCAAGCCATTAAGCAACTTTACCCCGATGCGCAGTTTTTTGTGGGTCCTGTGGTGGCTGAGGGCTTTTACTACGATTTTAAGACTTCTACTAAAATCAGCGAAGAGGATTTAGGGCGCATTGAAGAGCGCATGCGCACCATTGCCAAAAATAAACACCCCATCACCAAGAGCACCATGACCCGTAAAAAGGCGTTGGAGAAGTTTAAAAATGACCCCTTAAAGCACGCTGTGATGTCAAGGATTGAGGGGGATTCTTTTAGCGTGTATTCTCAAGGGGAGTTTGAGGACTTGTGTCGAGGTCCACACTTACCCCACACGGGATTACTTCAGCATTTTAAACTCACCAAATTAGCCGGGGCGTATCTAGGGGGCGATGAAAACGCGGAAATGTTGCAGAGGATTTATGGGATTGCCTTTGCCACAAAAGAGGCATTAAAAGAGTATTTGTTTCAGCTAGAGGAAGCCAAAAAGAGGGATCACCGCAAATTAGGGCAAGAATTAGGGCTGTTTTGCTTTAACGAGGATTTAGGGGCGGGGCTGCCTATTTGGCTACCTAGTGGCATGCGTTTGCGCCAGCGGATTGAAAATTTACTAAGCAAAGCCCTTTTAAAGTATGGCTACGAACCCGTAC
The DNA here is from genome assembly GCF_019703325.1 of Helicobacter sp. NHP19-012. Lineage (NCBI taxonomy): Bacteria > Pseudomonadati > Campylobacterota > Epsilonproteobacteria > Campylobacterales > Helicobacteraceae > Helicobacter > Helicobacter gastrofelis. Next base: position 449,425 of record NZ_AP024819.1, read on the forward strand.
GTGGACCCGAGATTTTAAAGAGCTCTTTGTGGCAAACAAGCGGACATTACCAAAACTACAAAGAGAACATGTATTTTACGACCATTGATGAGGTCGAATACGGCATTAAGCCCATGAACTGCGTAGGACACATTAAAGTCTACGAGCACGCCCTGCATTCTTATAAAGATTTGCCCCTGCGCTTTTACGAGTATGGCGTGGTGCACCGGCATGAAAAAAGCGGAGTCTTGCACGGGCTTTTAAGGGTAAGGGAATTTACCCAAGATGATGCGCATATCTTTTGCCGTTTTAACCAAATTAAAGCCGAAGTGTTGGCGATTTTGGAGTTCACTAAAAAAGTCATGGGAGTCTTTGGCTTTAGCTATGAAATGGAGCTTTCCACCAAGCCTACAAAACACATCGGCGAGGCGCACATTTGGGAGCAAGCCACCAAAGCCCTAAAAGAAGCCCTAGAGGAACAACACATCCCCTTTGGCATCGATGAGGGCGGAGGGGCGTTTTATGGACCAAAGATCGACATTAAAATCACCGATGCGATCAAGCGCAAATGGCAATGTGGCACGGTGCAAGTGGATATGAATTTGCCCGAGAGGTTTAACCTGAGCTACGCCAATGAGCAAGACCAAGAGGAAAGACCCGTGATGATCCACAGAGCGATCTTAGGCTCGTTTGAACGCTTCATTGCGATTTTAACCGAACACTACGGGGGCAATTACCCCTTTTTTATCGCCCCTGTGCAAATCGCTTTAGTGCCTGTATCGCCCGATCAGCTAGAGTACGCCAAAGCCCTAAAAGCCGAGTTGGTGGAGCTGGGGCTTTTTGTGCAATTAGCAGATAAAAACGAAACCCTGAATAAGCGTATCCGCACCCTTGAAAAGCAGAAAATCCCCTTTATTGCGGTGCTAGGGCAACAAGAGGTGGCGCAAGAGAGCGTAGCGGTGCGCGATCGCGCCCTAGGGCAACAATACAGCTTAAGCAAGGTAGAATTTAAACAACAAATGGAGGCTAAAATGCAAGAGGTCAGTTTTTGAGTAAGGATGTGCTGTTAAACGATGCGATCCACTTTAAGGAGGTGCGCTGTGTGGGCGATGGAGGCGAACAATTTGGAATCATTTCTTCAGTCGAGGCGTTAAAAATCGCCCACAGCCAAGGTTTGGACTTGGTGCTGATTTCAGCCAGTGCCAAACCCCCCGTGTGTAAAGTCATGGATTATGGCAAGTTTTGCTACCAAAGCGAGAAAAAGCAAAAAGAAGCCAAGAAAAAACAGAAGCAAATCGAGATCAAAGAGATCAAACTCTCCACCCAGATCGCCCAAAACGACATCAACTACAAAGTCAAGCACGCCAGAGAGTTCATTGAGGCGGGCAAGCATGTTAAGTTTAAGGTGGTGTTAAGGGGGCGCGAGAACAACGACCCCAAAGCCGGGCTAGCCGTGTTGCAAAAAGTGGGCGAAATGATGAGCGACATCGCCAACGCTGATAAAGAGCCCAAGATGGAAGGGCGTTTTGTTATGTGGCTTTTTGTCCCCCAAAAGAAGTAAATTTTAAGAAAGGAGAAACATGCCAAAGATGAAAACCAACCGTGGAGCGGCTAAACGCTTCAAGGTGAAAAAAAATCTCATCAAGCGGGGCAGTGCGTTTAAAAGCCATATTTTAACCAAAAAAAGCCCCCAGAGAAAAGCGAATTTAAACGCCCCCCACTATGTGCACTCTACAAACTTGCGCTCTGTGGCTGGGCTTTTATGTCAGTAAGCCTTAAGTTTCCCCCTTCAGGCAAAAGCCAAAAAGGGCAAGTTGAATCAACACCTCAAAGGTAAAGGAAAAATATGAGAGTCAAAACCGGTGTGGTGCGCCGCCGCCGCCACAAGAAAGTTTTAAAGCTCGCCCGTGGATTTTACAGCGGGCGTAGAAAGCATTTTAGAAAAGCCAAAGAGCAATTAGAGCGCAGTTTATGCTACGCCTTTAGGGATCGCAAACAGAAAAAACGCGCATTTAGAAGCCTTTGGATCGTGCGTATCAACGCCGCTTGCCGCATGCGCAACACGAGTTATGCGCGTTTCATGCACGCTTTAAAAAGGGCGCACATTGAGCTGGATCGCAAAATCTTAGCCGACATGGCGATGAACGATGCCGCCGCCTTTGACGCTTTAGTTGAGCAAATTAAAGCCCATCTTTAGAAAATATGGCAATGGTTTTACGCCATTGCTATAAAAATTGTTTTTGTAACATTATGTTTTTCTAATGGTTTTTTTGTGTTTTTATATTTTTTATTAACGCCATTATGCTAGAATAGTGGTCCATAGGTCTATTAAATTATAAGGAACTTTAAATGAGAAGGACGATTATAGCTATCCCCTTAGCGGCGGCTTTACTGAGCGCAGCAGATGAGCCCAAACCGGTGCAGAGTGCCCCAACGCCTACGCCCGATCAAGCGGTGCAGACGCAAAAACCTCCAGCACCCACCCCTACAACGCAAAACCCAACGCCTGCACCTAGCCAGGCGGTGCAAGTGCAAAAGCCCCTAACACCTGCCCCTAAGCAAGAGGCGCAAAAGTCAGTCCCTGCTAAGGTGCGTGTAGGCACAACCCAACGCGGCGAAAGAAACGCCTTTTTTGTGGGGGCGGACTACCAGCTAGGCATGATGACCTCCACTGAACAGGCTTGTGCAACTAGTGCGCAATGTTCTTCGGGGGATGGGCTTACCACCGGCAAATGGGGCAACATGGGTAGCACAAATTTTAGGGGGACTTTAAATAGCCTCTCCCATGTAACCAATGGGTTTGGCATTGTGCTTGGTTACAAGCACTTCTTTAAAAAGTTGCCCGAATTTGGCTTGCGCTACTACGGCTTTTTTGACTATGCGGATTCGGAATACCACTACTTTAACAAGATCGGTCCTAGTGGTTGGGAACAAAATAATTACCACCAAACCAATATTTTTGCCTATGGGGTCGGCACGGATATGCTTTTCAACCCCAAAAGGTTCAATAAAGAGAACTTCCACTTTGGCTTTTTTGCGGGCGTGGCGATCGGTGGAACTTCTTGGGGACCCAAAAACTTGGATTATTACCACTTGGCGGGAGAATACGGTGGGCATATCAGGGAGTCGAGCTTTAACTTTTTTGTCAATGGTGGGATCCGCTTTGGCACGAAACACAATGGCTTTGAGGTCGGGATTAAAATCCCCACAATCCCCACAAACTACTACGCTCTAAATTACCGCTCTTCCGTTAAGCCTGGCACGCCTTACAGGGCTAATTTGCAGCGTAACTTTGTCTTCTACTGGCGTTATATCGTCAGCTTCTAAGCTTACTCCCTTTTTTTCAGCAAAGCCCCTAGTGGGGTCCCCCTTGGGGGTCGGTGGGGAGCATGCGACACTGGTGTGTGCCTTGGGCTTCAAACCCACAGAGCGTTTAGGTGTTCTAGGCGCTGCAAAGTTCGATTCTTTGGCTCTCTCGCCACTATAAAGGTCATCTATGCGAGAAATTTTTTTATGTTCTATATCAAATGTCAGCAGTGGGGACTGCCCTGAAGATTGCGCCTACTGCACGCAAAGCGCACACCACCAAGGCAAAATCCGCCGCTACAAATACAAAAAGCCCGAAGAGGTCCTAGAAGAGGCGAAGTATTTGCACTCTTTGGGGGCTCTGGGCTTTTGTTTGGTAACCTCTGGGCGTGGGCTTGATGATCAAAAATGCGCATACATCGCTAATCTTGCCCAAAGCATTAAAAAGGAAGTGCCCCATTTGCACCTCATCGCCTGCTGTGGGCGCGCAGACATACAGAGCCTAAAGCACCTCAAAAAGCATGGCGTGGATAGCTACAACCACAATTTAGAAACCGCGCAAAACTTCTTTCCTAACATTTGCACCACCCACACATGGGAAGAGCGCTTTGAAACCTGCGAGAATGCCCTAAGAGCGGGCTTGCTCTTGTGCTCAGGCGGGATTTTTGGGCTGGGCGAGAGTTTTAACGATCGCATTGAGCTGCTACGCACTTTGCAATCACTCACGCCTGCCACCACGCCCATTAACTTTTTTATCCCAAGCCCCTCTTTACCCATTAAAGAAAAAATCATGGGGGCAGAAGAAGCCCTAGAGTGCTTGGCTCTAGCCAAAGAGTTTTTACCCAAAACCAAGCTTATGGTCGCTGGGGGTAGGGAAGTGGTCTTTGGCGCAAATCAAAGAGAAATCTTTGATTGCGGGGTGGATGCGATTGTGCTTGGCGACTATCTAACCGCTAAGGGGGACGCGCCTAAAAAAGACTTAGAAATGCTTGCCAACTACGGGTTTGCCATCGCCACAAGTTGCGATGGGTAAGAGGTTTTTAGAGTTTTTGATACACATGTGGGGGGGGATTTTAGGTTGTGTCTATGCGTGCAACCACCTTTTAAGCGCACGCCTGAAACGCCATTTTGAAGAAATGCCCATCGTCTTTTACTACGCCTCCTCTCTTAGCTTTTACACGATTTTATCCCTCTCGCCCATTTTATTATTTATCGCTCTAGTCTTTGTGAGCCCCTTTGCCGAAACTTTTTCAGTCGAAAGGCTCTTTTTACCCGACAGCCCCGACTTTATGAAAATGACCCGCTCGTTTTTAAAATCCTTCACACAAAATAACCGCACTTTGGGCTTTATAGAAATTGCCTCCATTGCGATTGCTTTCTTTTTATTCTGCGAGAACTACCGCTACATCGCCTCTAAGATTTTCAACGCCGAACCTAGGGATTACTTCAACTTTAAAGGCAGGCGTATTTTTGTCTTTTGGGGCTTTGGGACAGGCATTGTCTTTATCCTTGTCCTACCCTTAATTTTATTCTACGATTTACAAGTGCAAAATCTCACTAGGGGCTGGTTGCTCTCTTTGTTGCACTGGCTAGGCACTTATCTTTTTTTTTACCTGCTCTTCATCATCCCCACAAACAAGACTTTTAAACACCCTTTAACTCCCCTATTTTGGAGTCTAGTTACCAGCCTTTGTTGGAATTTAATGAAATGGGGCTTTGTCTACTATGTTTTATTTAACCGCACCTACCACGAGTTGTATGGCTCGGTGTCGATTCTGTGGTTTTTAATGTCCTACATTTATGTGTCGTGGTTACTTTTGCTCTTTGGCATGTATGCTTGTGCTGTGAGCGATGAAACAAGTTAGCTTTGTCTTTTAGCCAAATGATCCAACACGGCATTCACCAATCTGGGGGCGTTGTCCTCCCCATAGGCTTTGGCAAGCTCAACCGCCTCATTGATCACCACCGCCGGCTTGGTTTGGGTGTGTAAAATCTCGTAAGCCCCCAAACGCAAGATCGCACGCTCCATACGCCCGATGCGCTTTAAATCCCAATCCTTTAAAAGTGGCTGCAAGGCGGCATCTAGGGCGTGCATCTGCTCTAAAACCCCACCTAAAAGCTCTAGGGCAAAGCGCTGTTGGGCGTTTCTAATTTTCTTTTCTTCTAAGAGCGTGGGGGCGACTTTAAATATCTCTGTATTGCCGCTATCATAGGCATAGAGTAAGCCCGCCACCGCCTCCCTAGCTTGGCTACGGGTTGCCATTAAAACACGCTGTAAAGACTAAGAAGTTCGATGAGGGTGTCCATCGCCGCTGCCCCTTTATTGCCCGCCTTTGTGCCGGCGCGCTCTAGGGCTTGTTCGATACTATCCGTGGTGAGTAGTCCAAAGCTCACGGGCAAGCCATATTTTAGGGTCGTGTTGGCAATGCCCTTAGTCGCCTCCGCACTCACATAATCAAAATGTGGCGTTGCCCCCCGAATCACCGCCCCTAAGACACAGACCCCATCGTATCTTTGTGAGCCTAAGAGTTTATCCAGCACAAAGGGCAATTCATACGCCCCGGGCACTTTCACCAAAGTGAGTTTTTTTAAATCGCCTCCATGCCGTTTAAAGCAATCTAGCGCCCCTTCCACGAGGCGGTCTGTGATGAGGTGGTTAAAGCGGGCAACCAAAATAGCGACCCTCTCACTTCCCTTTAAAACAAGTTGCCCCTCTAATGTGTGGTGCATTTCTATCCTTTATGCGTTGTTTTTAATGAAGCGTTGGTTTCTTGTAAAATCAATAAATCTTGCACTAAAGGCAAAAGAGCGGACACGGCGATCATGTTTGGACCATCGCTCAAAGCCTCTTTGGGGTTTGTGTGGGTTTCCATAAAAAACCCATCCACGCCTACAACCGCACTCGCCTTAGCCAAATAAGGCACAAATGCGCTCTCTCCCCCACTCTTGCCATTTGCCCCCCCGGGCATTTGCACGCTGTGGGTCGCGTCAAAAATCACGGGCGCAAAGGTGCGCATGACCACCAAAGAGCGCATATCCACAACTAAATTCCCATACCCAAAGCTCGCCCCCCTTTCACATAAATAAATCCCATGTTCTAAGCACGCTTGGTAAGTGGCTTTTTCATGTTTGTTTTTAGCCCGCATGTTTAGGGCTTTTAAGGCGCTGTATTGCATGTCTTTTGGGTGCATGAATTGCCCCTTTTTGATATTCAGCGCGCTCTTGGTCTTAGCCGCCGCCACGATTAAATCCGTTTGCCGGCACAAAAAAGCGGGGATTTGCAAGACATCGGCCACCTCAGCCACCGGGGCGGCTTGCGTGCTTTCGTGGATGTCGGTGAGGATTTTATAGCCAAATTTGGATTTAATGCGATCGAGCATAGCCAAGCCCTTTTGTAGCCCGGGACCGCGGTAACTCTCTAGACTTGTGCGGTTGGCTTTATCAAAGCTGGCTTTAAAGTAAAAATCCACTTTAGGGTCTAGGGCTAGGGGGTGGAGTTTGTGGGCGATTTCCTCTAAAACCTCCATGCTCTCAATCACGCACGGACCGACGATTAAAACACTTTTTGGCAAATTTAACCTTTGTTTGGAGTGTGCTATAATAGCGTTTTGTCTTAATATTTGGCTGAAAGGGCGGTATGCAACTTTGTTTAGCTTTGGACTTGGATTCCAAGCGGGCATGTTTAGACTTGCTAGAGAGCTTAAAGGGTTTTAAGTTGCTCGTAAAAGTGGGTTTGAGGGCGTTTGTGCGCGAGGGTCCTAGCTTCATTAAAGAAATCCAAAACATGGGCTTTAAAATTTTCTTGGATCTAAAACTACACGACATCCCAAACACCATGGCAAGTGCTGTCTTAGAATGCGCTCATTTGGGCGTGGAGCTCTTAACCTTGCATGCTAGCAGTGGCGCGCCAGCCCTTTTGGCGGTCATGGAGCAAGTGCAGGGCTTGAAACAGCGCCCCAAAATCTTAGGCGTTACTCTGCTCACCAGCCTAGATGAAGCGCAATGCCAAAGCTTGTATAACGCCCCCTTAGAGCAACACGCCCTGCACTTAGCCAAGTTGTGCTATGAGAGCGGGCTTGATGGCGTGGTGTGCTCGGTGTTTGAGAGTTTAGTCATTAAAGAGGCGACAAACCCAAAATTTTTAACTCTAACCCCGGGGATACGCCCCAACTTGCAAGAAGTGCAGGATCAAAAGCGCGTGGGCTCGTTGCAAGACGCTAAAACAGCCAAGGCGGATTTTATCGTGATTGGACGCCCCATTTACCAAGCCAAAGACCCCAAAGAAACGACCGCCCAAATCTTAGAAAGCCTAGAACATGCAAATTTGTAAAACACCCGTAGATTTACAAGCCCTAAAGGCGCAAAACATCGGCTTTGTCCCCACAATGGGGGCGTTGCACGCAGGGCATTTAAGCCTCATTGAGCGCGCAAGGGCAGAAAATGATTTTGTCATCGTGTCTATCTTTGTCAATCCCACGCAATTTGGCGCAAACGAGGACTTCAGCACCTACCCACACCCCCTAGAAAAGGACCTAGAGCTGTGCGCTAAGGCTGGGGTTGGCGCAGTTTTCACCCCACAAGCCGACAGCCTTTACCCCTTTAAAGAAGCCATTAGCTTAAACCCCCCAAAGGATTTATTGGGCTTTGAAGCGGACCTACGCCCCGGGCATTTTAATGGGGTCTTGCAAGTGGTTTTAAAACTCTTTAACCTCGTGCGCCCCACTAAAGCCTACTTCGGGCAAAAGGACGCCCAACAGCTTTTAATTATCCAGCGTATGGTGCAAGATTTATTCTTGCCCGTTGAGATCGTGCCTTGCCCCATTTTGCGCGACTTTGACGGCTTGGCTTTAAGCTCACGCAATGTCTATTTAAGCCCAGAACAAAGGCAACTTGCCCTAAAAATCCCCAAAGCCCTAAACACGATCCACGAAGCCTACAAGGCGGGCATCACGCAAGGCACCAATCTTTTAGCTTTGGGACAAGAAATCCTAAGTCCCCTTGAGGTGCAGTATTTAAGCCTCGTTAATCGGCAACTTATACCCCTGGAACACATCGAACCTAACAACAGCCTAATTCTCGTGGCTGTGAGAGTCGGCACCACAAGACTTTTAGATAATTTATGGCTGTGAAATGAAACGAGCGGATATAGACATTGTACTAGAAGTGCTTGAGGCGATCCAAGAACCCATACCCTAAACACTTTGACCCGTATTGCCTACTACCAGTGGGAGATTTACCCCAAGACCATCCACCACGAAAAAAGCACAAAAAGCAAATAGGACATCAGGTGGATCTACCCCGACATGGCGAGGGTGGGTTTTGCTTGCAAGTTATGAGATCGACAAACCCGAACGCTACGAACCCGAATTTGACCCCATCCCTAATTTCCACACCCTAGACTTTGGGTTGTAGAAAGTGTTGTAGAGGCTAAAAATTATGGACATAGTTAATATAGGCAGCGATGTTGCGCTTTAAGGTGATCATTTGCGCCATGCCCACACCATAAGCATCATATGCCCCTACATAGTAAGGATCGGCAATGATGGGGATGCGCACACCAAACTCTAAGCCCCTATGCTTCTTAAAATTAGCCCTAAGACCAACATTGACAATCAATTGCACGAAAGTGGGCATGGTTGCGGCAGCAGTCCCTTGATAGATTTGGTTAGTGCTTTGGGATCGTTGGGAAAAATACTGATCCATTGTGGTGCATGTGGGCGTGCCTATGCCTAGATTATTTTGGTTTTGCCATAAGCAATTTCCGCTGTTATCATAACCCTTGCCCATAAACCACGAACTTCCCCCTGCCATCACACCAAAGAGCATGCCAAAAGATTTAAAGTGGTTTGCCTTAGGGTTGTCATAAAAGTTTAAAAGCATGTCAAGCCCCACACCATAGAAGAGATTTGCACTGGCTTGAGAGCTTGGAAGAGAAGGGGAGCTGCCGATGCCCTGCCCACTAAAAAATCCATAGAAGCGCATTCCAAAGCGTTTTTTCTTGCCAAAAAAATATTTATAACCGATCTGCAAATCTCCACCAAAAAGATTCCCACTTAAAAAGGTCTGTGCATTAGGGTTCGAGGAAAACAGCGCATTGACGAATGTTTGCGAGGAGGTTGTGAGTGTTGAACCCACTAAAGATTGACCTAAAAAATGCGAATACTGAAAGCCCAACCCCACAAATGCGCCGTTTTTTTCTGCACTCAAAGGGTTTAAAGAAAAAGCCGCAAAAAAGCCTAATAAGGCAACCTTTAGAAAGCGGAGCTTTGACTGCTGACTGCTGACTGCTGACTGCTGACTGCTGACTGCTGACTGCTGACTGCTGACTGCTGACTGCTGACTGCTGACTGCTGACTGCTGACTGCTGACTGCTGACTGCTGACTGCTGACTGCTGACTGCTGACTGCTGACTGCTGACTGCTGACTGCGTATTATATCAAAAAATCCTTTATGAAAGCGAAATAAAATGAAACTAAAGTAAACGGAAAAATTTTATCAAATTTGTTTTAAACAATCAAGGACCTTAAGTCCAAGGATTTTAAAATGGTCTTGTTAGAAAAAACACACCATCTTTGATGAGTCGCCTTCGCGCCCACGCTGTGTAGGTTAAAGTGCGGTTGAGCGCACTACATCATTAAAAAGCGTTCCCACCCATCCATTTTTTTTAAGAACTTTTCATTAAATCCAACAACACATCTTTGTTGAAGCTTGGGGTGTTGAGTGTGGGGGGTTTTTTGAAAACCTGCTTTTGGCTCACGCTCTCTTGGATTGTGTTTAGGGCTTGCTTGATTTGCTCTAGACTCTCTTGCAACGCCGCTTTTAAATCCGCCCCTTGTGATAGCAAGTCTAAAGGGCTTGGGGCGTTTAGCTTAAGCATACTTTCGCCCAAATTAATGCTAAGGGTGCTGTTGAACAAGGCTTTACCCATGAATTGCGCCTTTTGCACCAACTCTTGCACGCTCTCAGCATTTAAGGTTTCTAACTTTAGGATTTTTTGGCAGGCGATTTGCAGGCTTTGCAACGCCCCGATACCCTCGTTAATCCCCTTGATTTCGTGGCTAAACTTCTCAATCTTATGTGTCTTGTGTTGGGTGTCTAAAATCTCCAAAGACTGCGTGTCGATCGCCCCCAAGTGTTTTTGGAGAGCCTGTAAAATGTCCTGTTTTAACATATCCATCCTTTGTTGCAAGATACAATACACAAGCATTTTTTATTCCTTAACACTTGGAGAGTTTTGGGTATAATGGCGCACTTTAGGTAGGATTGTTGATGAGATCTATTTTAATTTTATTGTTGCTTGTATGTGTATCTTTAAACGCCGCCTCTATCCAGGTCGTTAAGAAAGAAAGTGCCAAGTCCGCTCCCACCTTGCTTTTAATGGGGGGCATTCAAGGCGATGAGCCCGGGGGGTTTAATGCCACAGACATTTTCTTAATGCACTACAAGATTTTATCCGGGAGTGTGTGGGTGGTGCCCGTGCTAAACCGCTACTCCATGCTTAGAAACCATAGAGGCGTGTATGGGGATTTAAACCGCAAATTCGCTTATTTAAGCCGCAAAGACCCCGAATACCCCTTAATCCAATCCATTAAGAAAATCATCACCGCCAAAGAGGTGAGTGCAATTTTACACTTGCACGATGGCAGTGGGTTTTACCGCCCTCGCTATGAAAGCCCTCTTTTAAATCCTAGGCGTTGGGGCAACTCATCTATTATAGACCAAGACGAACTGCCTGCGGTGCGCTTTGGGCATTTAAAACAGGTGTCGCAGGGCATTATCGCCAACATCAATAAGTCTTTATTAAAGCCCTTGCACCGTTACTACATCCGCAACACCCACACCGCACGGGGCAATGTAGAAATGGAGAAAGCCCTAACCTATTTTGCCATTAAGCATAAAAAGCCTGCGTTTGCCAACGAGGCGAGCAAAGAATTGCCCTTGCCCTCACGGGTGTATTACCACTTGCTCGCCATTGAGGGGCTTTTAAAAGAGTTAGGCATTAAATACAGCAAGGATTTTAATTTAAGCCCTGAGAACCTTTACAAACTCATCAATGACCCAAGTCTAAGCGTGGTGCTCAATAACAACACCATCTTGCCCCTTTATGGCTTGCGCAACCATTTAAACTTTTTCCCTCTTCCCAAGAACACCCCCATAGAGCAAATCCCCTTAAACTCTAAAAGCTATATTTTGGGCTTACTCCCCCGTCAAAAGCAAGTGTGGCTCAAATACGGCAATAAATTAATGACCCGCTTACACCCCCTATACCTACCCTTCGATCACAGCCTAAAGAGCGTCAAGCTAGAAATTGATGGCAAATTAGAGCAGAGCGCACCCGCTCGTATCATAGAGGTGCATAAATCCTTTAAAGTCTTGGTAAAAGAGGGCTATCGGGTAAATGTCATCGGTTACACCCACAATGGGGCGAGCGATGAAGCAGGCTTTACTATCCGCTACAAAGACCTAGACAAACGCTTTTCCATAGACGCTAAGGGACGGATTTACCGCATTGAGTTTTACAAAAACCAAGCTTTTAGCGGCATGGTGTTGGCGCGCTTTTTATGAGTCTTGCCTTTTGTATCCTTAAAGCATTAAAAGCCTTAAAACTCATAGACAACGCCCCGCCCCTATGGTGGCCAAATGCCGGGAGCGTTGAGGTTGTGCTAGGTGCAATCCTCACACAGCGCACCAAATTTAGCAACGCTAAAAAGAGTTTAGAGCAACTCAAAAGCATAGGACTTTTAGATCAAGATCCCAACAAGAGCCTAAAAAATCTAGCCCACACCCCCCTCGCCACGCTTGCCCCCCTCATTGCCCCTAGTGGGTTTTACAACCAAAAGGCACGACATTTAAACGCCCTTAGCCAAAATATCCTCAAGGATTTCAACAGCTTTGAAACCTTCAAAGCTGAGGTGAACCGTGAGTGGCTGTTAGCCCAAAAGGGGGTGGGTTTTGAGAGTGCGGATAGCATTTTAAATTACGCCTGCTTGCGCCCCGTATTTGTCGTGGACACTTACACCTACAAACTCTTAGCCACTCTAGGCATGGAGATTGAGGACTACCACGCCCTGCAAAAGTTTTTCACCAAAGGGCTAGAACAGGATCTGCCCCAAGTTTTAGCGCTTTATGAGAACAAACTAGATCTAGCGGGCATTTACGCAAGGTTGCATGGCAAGATTGTGGCTTGCATGCAAGGAAAAATTGCGCTTAAACCCCATTTAGCAAATTTAGCAGATTATCTTTAGCAGTAGCATTTCTTGGATAAATGCGGTGGCGATTTGGCTTATTTGGTGTACTTGGTAGATGTGCAGAATAGGAGGGTGGAGCTAAAGGTCGGCACAAAGGCAGAGGGCTGGAATGAAAAAAGGCGAGCTTGAAGTAGGCGGAGTTATTGCATGCCCCCACGCAGGGGTTAGCCACATAAGACGAGAATCCTACCTCTGCATAGACTACCAAGATGATATATGTTTATGTGGGGGCAAAGAAGTCATTAAAGGAAGGGAGCGGCGTGGGGCTTTGTGAGCTTGCCCGTCAAGACTTGGACTATATCTTAAAGGGCGTGGATAAAATCAAGGTTATTAGTCCACACGCAGGCGAAGTTACAATCTATTACACCGCTAAAGAGGGCTTAGACGCGCCCAAATACAAGGGGCTTTAACCCATTTTTTAACCTTTCTTGATTTCTTGATGTAGACATGCTTTGTATTCGTGTGTCTTTTGCAAGAAAAAGCCTCTAGGAATGTTTCTACGGATATAAGTGGTGGTTTTCAAAACACTTTATTTAGCTATTTTATGTAATAATTTCATCTACCTAACATGTTTCATTGTCTTTTAATACGAATTGTGGCGTAGGTTCTGCTCAACTACCGATGGTAGAAAGAGATGGCTGGCAGCTTTTGTCTGCACCCACTAAAACCACGCACAACTTTTAAGCTTTGGGTCGTTGTTATAAGCTTCGTAGCGGTCCTCATGGGTCTTTTTATTGTCGTTTTTATCAATGTAAAAGCCAGTCACAAGAAATACTGCCTCCCCTTTGTGCGCCCTTTGCAAAATCACCATAAAATCAAATCATAGAGCATAGGCACAGCCTTATTTTCTTGGCTAAGTAGTAAAATAATTTGACATGGGGGTTTCGTGGTCTAAGATGGTTTGCCTAATCCATCCGATTCTGCAGGCTCTTTGTAGATCAAATGCCCTTTTATTCTCTTTATTTCGCCTTGTGATTAAAATGCCAAAAGACCTATTCTTTTGGTTGGGGCGGCCTGGGGGTTGTAGGGGGTCAATGTAAAGGCGATTAGCAAGGTAAAGGGGTGTGTCTATAAAGTCTTACTTAAATTGTTGGTAGGCAGGCTCTACCATCTTCTCTTCACAAGTACATATGCTAAAATCTAAAAGGAGGGATGTCATCGCGGGCTTTGTAGGCGATCGCCCCCTGTGAGTAGGTCAGTAAGCTAGATAAGTTGGGATTGGTGGGATTGGGCGGTGAAACATTGGGCTCGGGTGGTGTTATTGTAGTGGTTACATAGCACCCTCTCTAACTCCCGCATCCGCACCGCATATTTTGAATCCTTGTAGTCTAGGTAAATTTTGATGGCGGTTCGGGGTTCTATAAGGTTTCTCAATACATAATAAAACATTTTATAATAGAAAATATCTGGGTTGCTTTGGTTATAGTAGTCGTGGGCGAGCCTTTGTTTATCTGGGATTAAAATGGCTTGAAAGCGTAGATGGACACTAGAAAAGAAAAACTCTAGCAAGGCATTATAAAACCGTTCTTACAAACCTATAAAACCGCATAAAATCCTATAAAATCCTATCAATAGAAAAAAATTTTAAAGATTGCGGTTTTTGTTGTATTCCTGTTTCTACCATGCTGGTTACTAAGCCATTTTTTGCAAAATCGCTCAGTAGAGCCGTCATGTCCGCAGGCGTTAATTCAGTGGGAACTCCACTTACTAAATGCCTCACTAGATTGACACTTGCGTTAAAATCTCTATCGACCACAACACCGCAAACACCGCACTTATAAACTCTATCGTTTAGTGTTAAGTCCGCCTTTTATTGCCACAGCTAGAGCAGGTTTTAGAGCTCGGGTAAAAGGCATCGGCTCTTAAAATTTTCCGCCCATAATACTTTGCCTTATACTCTAAGAGCGTGTTAAAGGCGGAGATGCTGACATCGCTCAAAGCTTTAGCTAGTTTAGAGTTTTTAAGCATATTTTTGACTTTTAAACTCTCTAAACAAAGGGTTTTAGCGTGCCGCACTAGGGCGGTGCTCAGTTTGTGTAAAAAGTTATTACGGGTGTTGGCTATACGGGTATGCAATCGATTCAGCCGCAAGCTGGCTTTAAGAAAATTAGCGGACTTCTTAATCCCGTCATTCTTGGTTTTCGAATGCCGTTTTTGCTAAGTTGTCTGCTAAGTCTTTTGAGCCGTCTTGCGAGCCTATTTAAGGGCTTGGGGGCGAAAATCTGTAAGCCATTAGATAGACTAGCAAAAGCCTTTATTCCTGTGTCAATACCTAGAGTGTGGTTGTTTGCTATGGGCTTATGGGTGCGGTGAAACTCCTCTTGTGGTGTCTGTTTGGATTGAAACATAGAATTTATTGCCTCTTTGCGTGATGGTCGCCCCATTAACTTTACCTTTAAAGCGTAGTTTTTCGGTCATTTTGATTTTAGGCAAGTTGGGGATTTTAAGATAGTCTTTTGTGCTGCCTTGAATGATTTTTATTTGGTCGCCCCCAATGTAAAAGCTCCCCTGATATTCTCTTTTGCGTTTAAAACGGGGGTAACTGACTTTGCCCAATTTTAAATCTTTAAAGAACTTTTGAAACGCTAGGTTTAAATGGTTAAAGGGCTGTGCTGTAGCGTATTTGGACACTTCATAGACAAAGGGGTAATGCGTCTTTTTAAGGGTGTTGAACTCTTTCTTTAGGGCAAAATGGTTAGATTTTATGCCCTTTTGGTAATTTTCTTTCCACTTCGCCAAGCCCCAGTTATAGGCAAGTCTTGCACAGCCAAAGGCTTTTTTAAAGTGTGTTTGGGCTTTGTTGTTGGGTTGTAATTCAATCTTGTGGGTCAGCTGTAACATTGTTTTCTACCACTTCTTGCATTTGCTCTAAAAGCTGCTTGTTTTTCTTTGAACGAGCACCATAAAGTCTAGCTGAGAACACCGTAATGATTTCTAACACATCTTTGGCTAACTCTTCTTCGAAACGGACATTTTCATCGCCTTGATTAATGATAATTACCTCCACGCCTTTAGCCTCGCAAATGGCAAACACTAGCTCCGCTCCAAAACGCAATAAGCGGTCTTTATGGGTCAAAACAAGCCTTTTTACTTGGCTCTCTAGGATAAGGTTAAGAAGTTTAGTTAATCCCTTTTTGTAGTAATTCATCCCAGAGCCTAAGTCCTGTATCACTTCGTAATTAAAGCCCAGTTTCGAACAATACAGCTCCAAAACCTGCACTTGGCGGATTAAATCCTCTTTTTGGTCGGCACTAGAAACACGGGCATAGGCGATGGTCTTGCGGTTATCGTTATGAAAAACAATGTTTTTGTTGATATTTTTAAGGCTCTCTAGCTTGTATCTCCGCTCCCCACCTTTTGTGTAATTGTCGGGTTTTAGTAAGCCTCTTTTCTCCCAGTTTCTCAAAGTTTGGATACTGACACCTAAAACCTTACTTGCTTGACCTATGGATAGCAAATTATTCATGCCAACATGGTAGCACCTAGAAACTTAAAAACATATAAAAAATTTACAGAGAATTATAGGATTTTATAGGGTTTATCTTGCTGTTTCTAGCCCCATTTGGTTTTGGATGAGTTTTGTCCACTTGATTTCCTTTTTGTGGTTAAATTGGTGTTTTAAATCTTTGACTACTTGGTTAATGGGGGCTAGTTCGCTTGAAGGTAGGCTAGTTGCTCCTAGCACCGTCACCTTAGAGCCCAAAGAGAGGTTATAGTCTGAGTGGTTACTTTCATCGTAAAAAATTTTATGTTCTTGCATCAATATCTCTCAAACTTACTCCTAATCCTTAGTAAATTCTATGCATCAATGATTACATACATCCCAATTGTCTGCAGAAAATCCCATATCATTGGTCTTAGTATAATACTCTGCGACTTTTTGCGGATTATGCGAAACACCATTGCCATTTTTATACATCACTGCTAATGTGTAGAAAGAATTAGCATCCCCCATTTCGCCTGCTCTTTGATAATATTCTATGGCTCTTTGATTGTCTGTGGTAGCACAATTCACAGTATTACCCCACCACTCCCTACCCCCTTACCAAATTCTTCAACACATAGCGTTTGACAAAGAAGTTCACACTATCAGCTTCCTTGTCAGCTAGAGCTTTGAGGGTGTTGTATTCATCTTGGGATAGATAAAAAGTGATGGTGTGGTTTTGTTTTAAGTGTGCAGGTAAGGGTTTTCTGCCCGGTTTAGCTTTGTCTTTAGCACTGAAAGTGTTTGCTTGTGGGTTGTTGGTGTTTTTCAAAGCATCTTGGATAGATTTAGGGATGTTTTTGTTTTCACGCATCGCTTGCTCCTTGTGTTAAAGTGTCTAAAGGCGTTGGTATTCTGTAATGAAGGTCTTGTAGTGGATTCTAGAGAGTGGGGTTTGCATAGACAACTCTTTAAAGCTCAATCCCTTGCGCATAGAGTTCTCTATAATCCTAGAGTGTTTGAAAAAGAAAAAGTTTAAGTCTGTGAAGTTGGATTGTAAGGTAGATCTTGCTTGATCTTGCTCTTCTAGGCTTTGGTAATCAGTGATGAGCACCATTAAGGGCACTTTTAAAGCCTGCAACTCTTGGATGGTTTCAATGGTTTTTAATAGAGAGTTGTAAAGGGGAGTGCAGGGGATGAGGATAAGAGAGAGGGGATAGACCGCTTGCATATATACTTTGCCTGACTCTTGGCATAAGATGGTGTAAAAATCTCTTTTCTGTGCGCTCTTTTTTACCAAGAAAGAGAGAGACAAAGTGCATGGTGTGCGCACACTATATTGAGTGTTTCGTGCTTTTACATGACAGCACTACATCTCCAAGCTAGGTGTCTCATTTAGTAAAGGTAAAATTGTTAAAATAAGTCCAAGTATAAAATCTAAGTGAACTTCTTTGAGCAAGAACGATTGGCGTTTCGGGTTGGTGTTGTTTTTTTGTGCTTGGGGATATTCTTTGCTTGGCACTTTCTACACTCTAAGTATAAATTCACTTCACAAGGGATTGTCAGCACTAAAGAAGCAGTCAAACCTATGCTAAAGCCAAAGAAGCTAAGAAAAACAAAGATTATCCAAAAGAATTTGAATACTTTAAAAGCTTGCAGATATGGGGGATGCTAGGGGGTATAGTGAATTAGGTGATCTGTATCATGAAGGCAAAGGAGTTTCTAAAGACTATTCTAAAGGCTTAGAACTACTACAAAAAAGCGCAGATATGGGAAATGCTGATAGCTACATTGCCCTAGGTGCGGCGTACGAACATGGTTTTGGAGTCAAAAAAGACGGACGATGGCACAACAATACTATCAAAAAGCTTGCGATATGGGAGTCAAAAAAGGCTGTGAAAATGCCAAGAGGTTGGGCCAATAAATAATTAATTAGAGTAGCAAAGAGCTAGAAGTGAGGGCGCAATGGCTTTCAATGTCATTACACTACTAGACTTAAAAAATATATATACCCAAGCCCGAAACACTTCAGCAAATACTCCAAGAGCAAATGGGGGCGGGGGCAAGCATATTTAATCTAGCGGGCAGAGATTGTTAATGCCCCATTAAGTGTCTTTTAACATATCTTTGTTATATACACGATCTTTGTTATGTAACAATATGTTGCAAGTTTTGTGAGGGGCATCTTACTTGTAAAAAGGCTAGTGGGTATATCTTTTCTTGCTTTTCTCACTCTTTATAACCAATCAAATCTTGTAGCAGTAATGGGGCTGGGGCTATCACATTTAGCATTGTATTTAATACTATTTTAAATATTATTTATTTTCATTTATGCAATTCTAAATATTTCTTATTGTTTTGAATTCTTTGAAGCTAAGACCAAGTGGTGTAAAATTCGCTGTAGCTAACAAAGGTTAATAAATATAACTCTTAAGCCCCGCAAAATAAGGGGGTTGTGTGGTATATAGCTTTGCCCTAGAGCTTTGGTAAGGCAAGAGCTTTAGGCAATGGGCGCAGAGCTACTTTAGCCCCCTAAGATTTGCAGTAAGCCAAGACTTGCTAACTGTGGTTTTTCAATGTCTCATAAACCACCCTTTTAGCATCCTTCGCTCTTTGGCAAATCACTTCACTGCACGCCTTGATCAAACCATGGCTTGGGCGGTACTTGGGGTGTGGGGTAAATGTAAAGTCTTGGAGCTTGTCGCATAACTCTAAGCTTTTAGGTGTGGCATGCATTTTAACAAGTCTATCAAAGTAGTAGCCCAAGCTACTTTTGAAATAATAGGGTTGCGAGTGATGTAAATGAAAATAATTTTCAATCCTCCATCGATTGAGAAAGTTAAAAAGCGCCCGCCCATTGTCAAAGATGGGGGCGGGTTTTATGATCTCATTTGTGTCGTTGTTAATCAGCATGCCATAATTGCCTAAGTGGCGGTCTATGTTGCCAATAATGGCATCAAAGAGCATTAAATCGCTAAAGGCTTGCTTGCCCATCACCGCCTCTATGGCTTGCCTTAATTTTTCATAATCAAAATCCAATCCTCTCTTTGTCAACACTTCATAAGGCAAACACTCCCAAATGGCTAAAAAGCCCACCTCTTGGCTTGTAAAAAGGGGGCAAGTGCTAAACCTTTCACGCCTCCCCCATTCCCCAATCCCTTTTTCTAAACCATAAACCACACAATCTAAGCCCATAGCTTGTGCGACTTGGGGCATATAGTATTCACATAAAGGCTCTCTAGCCACAACATAGCGCACTTCATCTCCCTCCCCTGTCCCCTTAATGAGTTCAATGCCCTGAGAGGTTCTATACCAACACTTTCTAAGCATACCATCGGTAGTGGGTTCAGGGCTTAGGATTTGCCCTTGTGTTTGCCCCCTACCCCCATTAAAAGCCACTTCTTGCAAAATGGGGTTAAACGCATTTTCAAAAAGATTAACATGAGCCCACTTATACAGATGTGCCTCGTTAGTGGGCACAACCCAAAAGCTGTCTTTTAGTGAGAGTGCGAAAGTTGTGTTAAGATAGGACAAAGGGTTTTTTTCATCAGCCTCTATGCCTCCCTCTAGGGCGTTTAAGATTGAATAAGCGAAACAGCGATTATCGGGGACTTTGCGTTTGCGTAGCCATCTTAAAAGGTGCTTTTCACTTGCCCCATTGATGCGGATATAATGGGGCAATAGAGCTTCATTCAATACTTTAAAGTGTAGGTTCTTGCCCTCGTTTAGCACTTTAAATTCTAAAACGGGGCGGTCTTTGTTTTTAAGGGTGTAGTGCATGATATAACCTCCTTTTCTCCCTTTGTGGAAAATATAGTGTTGCCTTTGAACCCCACAAGCATTAACCATTTTTCTTAGATGTGTTTAATGGAATCTTCATGGGCTCTTTTTTGTTTGTGATGGTTTCTGCCGTGATGATGCACTTGTAGCCACGCCACCTTTCCATGTCAAATCTCAAAGGATGGATGATTTTGGCTAGAAGGGTTTTAATGGCACGCATGCCCGTCCCCTCTGCATGGCTTTCTCAATAAGCACCTCTTTAGCTCCCTCATCAATTTCTAATACACTGCCATGCTCTCTAAAGTTGTCTTTGAAGGGTTTGGACTCGTTGTCAATGGCATTAGATAACATCTTATGATCGACAGGCTCTAACACCACAACATTGCCAATGCGCCCGATAAACTCTCTAAACAACCCACAGCGTTGTAAATCCTGACTGCTCACCTCTCTTGAAGTTGTACTAGGCGGTGTAGGCTTAGTGTTTGTAAAGCCAATGGAGTTTTTAGGCTGTGTTGTTGTATTTAA
Organism: Helicobacter sp. NHP19-012; assembly: GCF_019703325.1. NCBI lineage: Bacteria > Pseudomonadati > Campylobacterota > Epsilonproteobacteria > Campylobacterales > Helicobacteraceae > Helicobacter > Helicobacter gastrofelis. The sequence continues at coordinate 469,687 of NZ_AP024819.1, forward strand.
GCTCGTATAAAGGTCCTTAAAATGCCCCGCAAAGATGAATAAAATTTCATCGGTTTTAAGCGTGATGTCTTGTTTATCGTGGGTGAAGGTGACTGTGTGCCCTTCCATGGGCTTTAGTAGTTCAGTTTGCACCAAAGATTTAAACTGCTCGTTAGTCACTTCCATGCCCAGTTTATCCACTTCATCTAAGAAGATCACCCCTTTTTGGGCTCTTTCTATGTTTTTGCCTGCACTCACATACAGCCCAACAAAGATACTCATCAATTCCTCACCCTTCCACCCCGTAGGTGTTAAGTTAGAAGCATCAGCGATGTAGTAGGGGATGTCTAACTTTTTTAGCAGTGTGGTCGTCATGAAGGTCTTACCACTGCCTGAGGGCCCGATTAAAAGCATGTTGGTTTTAGGCATGCAAGGTTGCCCCATAAAGCGGGCATAATGGTCGCTAATCGTGACACAAAGTGCCTTCTTAGCCTCTTCTTGACCGCTCACACAGTTCAAGTATTTGTAGAGTATCTCTGGAGTGTAAGAAATTTGTGGCTCATCTAAAGGATATATGCCATCTTCTAGCATCCTAGATAACAATTTTTCTTCTTCCTCTACAAGAGCCTCATATTGTTGGTATTCCCACTCATCAAATTCTTCTTGAGTTATTGGTTCTTCTTGGGTCGTTTCAGACATTGAGGATGGCTGCTTTCTTTGTGTAGAGGGGCTGCCCTTATTGATTCCAAGGTTGTCCAACGTAAGCAAAGTGCGTATCTCGTGTATGGGTGTGGACTTTTGGTTTAAAGAGATAGCAAGGGGGAAAAAGTTAGAAGCCTTATCAACACACCATCCATCATCTTTTCCTAAAATCCGCAAGGGGAGTTGTAAATGACTGAGTAAAAAGCACACACAACGCCAAATCATCAAGGGAGTGGATTTGTCTTGTAAGCGATACAATATCGTTCGCTGCATTGATGTGAGCTGTTTTAACAAGGCTTCTAACGTGCCTCTAAAGTTATATTTGTTCAAAATTTCTTTTAAGCGTGCAAAAGCCCACAATCTAAAAGCAACAGGGAAGTAATAGTGGTGTGTACTTTGTGTAGGATGAGATACGCTTGCAAAGCAGATATGGGCATCTTTTAACGCTCTGTCTAGTCTTGGCATATGCGCGAACTTTAAAAACCCACAATCTCTTTCTAGCCACAAGCGCATGAGTCTTTTAGATGAATGTGATGGTGTAGAATCTAGGGGTTTTTTGCATAAAATGTCGATCAAGCGTTTAAGAACAGCTCCATCCTTCTTCTCTTGTTTCTCTAAAAACTTTAAGAAGTGATTCATGGATTCTCGTGGCAATGAAAATTTTGGAGTGCTCGCATTGGGTGTAATCGCAAACACCAAATCCCCATCCACACAATAGGGTTGTAATTTACAAAAAGCCTTGTGCAACTCAAAATCATTGCCCTTAAAAGTCTCTAATAAATCTTGCTTAAAAGTTTCAAAGGAGATTTTAAAATCGCCAAACAAGCCTCCATAATTGCTCTTTAGATAATGCTGGGCGACATGATCGCAAATTTGCTTAGAAAAGGAAAAGCACCCGCATATAAATTTTTCAATTTGAGCAGAGTTTGCAAAAAGTTGTTTGGGTTCTATGCTTTGGCGTTCTTGGCAGATTTGGGGGAAAAACCAATACTCCCCACAATCTTGGGCAATTTGGGAAAAATCAAGCTTTTGGACTTCTCTTTCTTCCCCTAATTTAGGAAAGTCCCAAGCCTCATCTCCCAACTTTCTGCCCTGTTTTTTTAACAAAGTCTTGGCATAGGCTTCATGCTCTTTGACAAAATCAAGGGCATAATTTTTAGGCAACTTGCCCCCATTTTTAAAAATGCGCTTGCTGATGCGTTTTGCTAAATCGTAACGCACATCCTTTCTAATGAGAAACTCTCTCAACTCAAAGTAACCTACTTTTGCCACTTCTTGCATCGCTTCCCTTTCAGTTTTTATTAAGGTTATCGAAAAACACAACCATGCTAAAACACTTTAGCTTAAAAGAGTATAAACAAATATTTAATTTCACAGACTTAGCACGAGATTTGATTTTTATTAAGCTTTTATGTATAAACATTTTTTGAATTTCTTAAAAAGGTTGATTTTGTCAGAATCTCCAAACCATAACAATAGCCCACAACAAAAACCTGCTTTGTCTGTCATCGTGTGTAGAGGGCGCAATAAAAACTATTTAGAAGTGCCTGAGGTTCCAGTAGATCACCGCTTCGATCTTTTCACGCCTCCGCCTCCTAGAAGATACCCACTGGGTTTGTTTCATAAAAAAGTTTAAAGCGTTTTGAAAGGCTTTATCAAAAAGCCAAAGAATGCAAAGACCGCAGACAGGGCAGAAGAAGAAGTGGATTTGCCCCTTTAAAGGACAACACACTATTAAAGCTTGTCTTTAATGTCTATGAACACACGACCCATAGCCAAATCACCCGTCTTATAGGTAAAATTGCCCGCTCTACGAGATTTGCCCTCCTGGAATACACCAAAATCACACCTGTTGCTTACGAAGTGTGGTTTTTCACTTTGGATTTAAAGAGCGGCAAGCAATTGGCAAGGTATTCTGCGGCTTTGAGTAAAGAAAACCTAATGCGTTTTCAGAGTTTGATTTATGAAATCTTAGACCCAAAGACAGAAGTGCCCGAGCAAGGGATGTTTATCTCCAGTAAAGAGTATTTAAGACTCACACGGATTGAGCAAGAACACCAAGACTTACAGGCTAAACTCAAAGAAGTTGAAACAGACACGACTAAACTTATTGATGCCCTTGAAGAGTGGTTATTCCTTACAAAGCTCACAAATGCCAACACTGAATTAGAATACCTTTGGCGTTTTTGTGAAAAGGCAAATCCCTTTATGAAAAAGTATTTTGGAACTTTGATCGGTCTTAAGGAGTTTGGGGGACAAAGGGCTTTGAGCTACTCTAATTCGAGCATGCAAGAGCTGGAGCGGATTAAGAGAGAGAAGAGGGGGTTTGGTTTGGCTAAAACACCAACGACTAGCTAAGAATGCCGCACAAAATGGGTTAGATGACAAGCCTGCTAGGGTGTTTATCTGTCCTTTCTCTTTATTCCTCTTTTTGCCATGGCAAAGCTAGAAGCAATGCGCCGTTTAAGTCTTTCGTGTTTATATGGCTTTAATTGCGCATTGTATTTTTTTAATTGTGCTCTACACACCTTCAACTCCTCTCGTTTTTCTCTGCGTTCTTGTAAAGAAGTGGTGATGTTGTCCCAAGCAAATTTAAAACATACATTCTTACACCATTGTGTGTCAAAAACAAGAGTGTGTTCATTTAACAAGTGCCCTAAGCGCATCCATAAATCCTCGTATTTTAAAGTAGGGCGATCTGCTAGAGACCTAAAATGGGGGACATTCTCCAAAAGATAGGAGGGCTTTGTGTGTAAAAAGACATAAGAGGGCTGTCCAATACTCCCTAAGACTTACATAGAGTATACAAATACATCCGATCCAAATCCCAAGACAGCACGCTAGCAGGTGGCACGCCCTGCAAGATGTGTTCTAGGTGTTGCCAAGGTGCAAGCTTTCTTTGCTCTAATGATTTATTCTCAAAATCTTTTAGTCCAAAGGGCGGTGGGGGTGTTATACGGGGTTTTAGGGTCTGTGTTGCTTTCTTTTTTTCTGATCATTGTGTTTAGTGTACTCTTATTTATTTTTCAATTTAAATTACAAACTATGAATAATACTTAGCCACACGCAAAATGCCTAAATGACAAAAAATATTTAAAACACGATACCAAGAACTAATCCATTGGCAGCACTTGTGCTAGAATGTTAAATGTTCAAGAACAAGAATCAAGGATTAGTCTTTTCTGCCTTTTCATCAAAGGAGAGAGAGTTATGGATGGCACACAATTTCAACCCATTGTCAATTTTATTTGGAATATCGCAGATTTGCTAAGGGATCATTACACAAAGGGCAAGTACCGCGATGTGATCTTGCCCATGACCGTGATCAGGCGTCTAGATGCCGTGCTAGAACCCACAAAAGTAAAGGTGTTGCAAAAACAGAGGGAAGACGAGGAGCAAGGCTTTCCAAAAAGACATAAATATTTATGCAAGGCAAGTGGTTTTGACTTTTACAACACATCTCATTTTACCCTTAAAGAGCTCACAGCCCACCCCGCAGAGCTTAAAGCGAATTTCAAAAATTACCTAGAAGGCTTTAGCCCCAATGTTAAGGACATTTTAGAGAAATTTAAATTTGAAGTCCAGTTAGATACCTTAGACAAAGCCGGTATTTTGTTTGAGCTTGTGCAAGAATTTTGTAGCACTAAAGTGAATTTCTCCATTTCTCCCGTTTTAAATAATCAAGGCAAGGTAGTTCATCAGGGTTTGAGCAATTTAGGGATGGGCTATGTCTTTGAAGAGTTGATCCGTAAATTCAATGAGGAGAATAACGAGGAGGCGGGTGAGCACTTCACCCCAAGAGAGGTCATTGCTTTAATGGCAGAGCTTGTTTTTAGGCCCGTAGCCACACAAATCCAAGAGAACAGCACTTTTTTCATTTATGATAACGCTTGTGGGAGTGGGGGCATGCTCACCGAGTCTAAAGCCTTTGTCAAAGATGTTTTACAATCAAAAGCGGAGTTTGAATTATACGGACAAGAAATCAATCCCGAAACCTACGCTCTTTGCAAGGCAGACATGCTCATTAAAGGAGAGGATGCAGACAACATAAAATTTGGTTCAACCTTGAGCCAAGACGGGTTTAAAGAGAGTGAAGAGAAGTTTGACTTTATGCTCACTAACCCGCCCTTTGGCAAAGCATGGGGGAGCGAGCAAGAAAAATGCAAAGCCGATCCCCGTTTTAGTATGGGGGTTACGGGGGCAAGTGATGGGCAGATGATGTTTTTACTCAACATGCTAGCCAAAATGAAAGACACCCCGCTAGGTTCGCGCATCGCCTCTGTGCATAATGGGAGCGCGCTTTTTAATAGCGATAGCGGACAAGTCGCCATTAGAAGCCACATTATCCAAAACGACTTTTTAGAAGCCGTGATCGCTCTACCCCTAGATTTGTTCTACAATACAGGAATTCCCACCTTTATTTGGATTTTGAGCAACCGCAAGCCAGCACATAAACAAGGAAAAGTCCAGCTCATAGATGCGACCAGTTATTTTGAGCCCATGCAAAAATCCTTAGGGCAAAAACGCAATTACCTAACCCCCACCCACATCAGCGCGATTGTGCAACTTTTCTTGGAACAACCCAAGAGCCCCCATAGCGTGATCGTAGAAAATGATGACTTAGGCTATCAAAAATTTAGCGTGTTTGCTTTAAAGTCTAGCCAAGAACTCTTAGAGGAGGAGGGTTTTAACGCCCTCTCTAATCACCAAGCCATTTTAAAGAGATTAAAAGAACTAGAGAGCAAGCCCCCCAAGCTAAAACCCACCTACAAAACCCCCAAAGAGTTTTTAGAGGCTCTAGACCTACCCACACCCAAACTCAAAACTAAAGAGGGCATAGAAATCCCTGCCCCCTTAAATTTATTTGACAAACAAGAAGAAAAAATCCCGCTCAAAGAGGACAAAGAGGGCTATTTTTTAAAGGAAATCCAACCTTTCACGCCTTTAAGTTTTATAGAGGCTAAAAGCGTGAAAGTGGGTTATGAAATCTTGTTTAATCAATATTTCTATACCCCCAGCGCACAAAAATCCTTAGCCCAGTTGCAAGAAGAAATTACAGATACAGAGGGGGAAATACAAATCCTCTTAAGTGAGATTTGGGCATGAAAAAGTTTAAAAAGGTGGAGGGGTTAGGGCAAATCCCTGCGCATTGGGGGTTATGGAACTTGGCAGAATAGGCACTTTTATAAGAGGCTCAGGGCTGACTAAGGCAGATTTACAAGCAGAGGGCGTAGGAGCTATCCATTATGGGCAAATCCACACCTATTACAACACCCACACCACCCAAACAAAGAGCTTTGTAAGCCCCACTTTAGCGCGAAGGCTTAAAAGGGTTAATCAAGGCGATCTTATCATTGCCACCACCAGCGAGGATATTGAGGGTATTTGTCGCTGTGTGGCATGGCTGGGTGAAGCGCAAATTGTAACGGGTGGACATACCGCTATTTTTAAACACAAGCAAGACCCTAAATATATCGCCTATGCATTCCAAACAGAAATTTTTTTATGCAAAAAGCAAAGATTGCCTATGGTGTCAAGGTAACAGAGGTTAGACCTATCAATCTTAAAACCCTTAAAATCCCCCTCCCTCCCCTAGAGGAACAACACGCCATCGCCTCTTTTTTAGATGACAAGATCGCTAAAATCCAAGAGTGCATTGCCAAAAAGACACGCATGACAGAACTTTTAAAAGAATATAAACAAGCCTTGACCACCCAAATAACCACCAAAGGGCTAGACCCACAAGCCAAGCTCAAGCCAAGCGGGGTGGCGTGGCTGGGGGATATTCCGGGAGGGGTGGGGGTGGTGCGTTTGCGTGCCTGCTTTTATGAATTTGATAAAGAATGCGGAGAGGGCGATTATACCTTGCTTTCTGTAACGCAAAAGGAAGGCATCATACCGCAGTCAGCGATACCTAACAAAAAAGATATTTCTAACAGGAATAAAGCTAAGTATAAAATTGTGCCATTAGGTGCTATCGCTTATAACAAAATGCGCATGTGGCAAGGCGCAATGGGCTATAACAACATTTCAAAGGGAATTGTAAGCCCCGCCTACATTGTCATCCTACCACACCAAACAGCGCATGCCCCCTATTTTCACTATTTGTTTAAGTCTCCTTACATGCTTGCCATGTTCAATAAGTTTTCTTATGGATTGTGTGCCGACATGAATTGTCTTAGATATGAGGATTTTCAAAATATCTTAACTCCCCTCCCTCCCCTGCCCGAGCAACACGCCATCGCCTCTGCTTTAGATGAAAAAACCGCCAAGATAGATAGCCTACTAGCCAAACTACAAGCACAAATCCAAGCCCTAAAAGAACATAAAAGCGCGCTCATCAGTGCGGGCGTGCTAGGACAACTCCCCTTAAAGGCAAACCATGCAAAAATACAATGAAAAAGCCCTTGAAGACTTGATTGAAGCACATTTGCTTGCAAGTGGCTACACCAAGCGCACCTCACAAGATTATGATAAAGAACTTTGTTTAGATGTAGGCTTGTTATGGGACTTTTTAGAACGCACGCAAGCGAGGCAACTAAATGAGCTTAAACAACGCCGAAAAGATAAAACGGACTTTCTAAAGGATTTAAAACGCCAAATAGAACAACAAGGCTTGCTTAAAATCCTGCAAGAGGGCTTTGGGCTTTTGGGGGTAAAATTTAGCCTTGCCTACAACAAACCCCAAAGCCAAAAGAATCCAGATACTTGGAAAAACTACCAAAGCAATGTCTTTTCTGTGGTGCGCCAACTGCGCTATAGCTCCAAGAACAACAATTCTTTAGACTTGGTGATCTTTTTAAATGGCTTACCTCTTTTTACCTTTGAACTTAAAAACCCCCTCACGAATCAAAGTGTGGAGGATGCGATGTGCCAATACAGAGAGGATCGCAACCCGCACGAATCCCTATTTAAGCACACCCTTGCGCATTTTGCCCTAGATAGCGACCTTGTCTATATGACCACTAAGCTAGAGGGGAAAAAGACCCGCTTTACTCCCTTCAATAAGGGCTTGAATGATGGAAGTGGGGAACTTGATAGAGAATGTGGTGCGTCTAACCCACCTAACCCACAAGGGCTAAAAAGCGCGTATCTGTGGGAGAGTATGTTACAAAAGGATAACTTACTAAACCTTCTCTTTAACTTTTTAAAACCTGTGGGCAAATCTATTATTTTCCCCCGTTACCACCAGTTAGATGTGGTGAAAAAACTCTGTGATGCTGTAAAAGATGGCGTGGGTGGGCGTTATTTGATTCAGCACAGCGCAGGCAGTGGCAAGAGCAATTCTATTGCGTGGTTGGCATGCGCCTTGGTGGGGCTTAGTGTGGATGAAAAGGTGCTTTTTGATAGTGTGCTTGTAGTTACAGATCGGATCATCTTAGACCATCAGTTACAAGACAAAATCGAAGCCTTTTGCCCCATTAAGGGCGTTGTTGAGGCAATTAAAAAAGGTAGTCGCCAACTCAAAGAAGCCTTAGCAGAGGGCAAAAAAATCATCATCACCACAATCCAAAAGTTCCCCCACATCTTAGAGGACATTCCTAAAATGGGGGATAAAAAGTTTGCCATTATCATAGATGAGGCGCACTCTAGCCAAGGGGGGACACACAGCCAAGCTCTAAGCACAGCCACAAGTAGGGGGACTGATGAGGGTTTAGAGTTAGAGAATCTAGACCCTAATGAACATTTATTACAAGAGATTAAAGCCAAGCAATTCCAAAAAAACGCCTCTTACTTTGCCTTTAGCGCAACTCCTAAGCCACAAACCTTAGAGCTTTTTGGGACACGAACAAGCAGAGATGAATTTATTCCCTTCCATCTCTATTCAATGAAACAAGCTATTGAGGAGGGATTTATTTTAGATGTTTTGCAACACTACATCACTTATCAAAGTTATGCCCACTTGGTTGCCACGACTCCAAATGACCCACGCTATGATAAAAATCCCGCCTTTAAAAAACTCAAAGCCTATGTTAAAAATCATCCTAAAAGCATTTGGGCTAAAATACAAATAATGCTTACCCATTTTTATACTTGCACACATAGGCAGATAGGGGGCAAAGCTAAAGCAATGGTAGTTACAGATTCGCGCAAGAGTGCCTTTGAATATTTTAAAGCTTTTAAAGCGCAACTAGAGCAAGAACAACACCCCCATAAAGTCTTGGTGGCTTTCTCAGGAGAGCTCAATTTAGAGGGCAAGACTTACAGCGAAGCGAGTTTAAATGGTATGCCCGACAACCAGACATCCGAAGCCTTTAAAAAAGACGATTACCGTTTTTTGATTGTGGCAGATAAATACCAAACGGATTTGACCAATCCTTGTTACACACGATGTATGTCGATAAAGCTTTAAGCGGCGTAGCTTGTGTGCAAACACTCTCGCGCTTGAACCGCACCGACACGAATTACCCAGACAAAATAGACACCTGTATTTTAGATTTTGTCAACGATGTGACAACTATCGCTAAAGCCTTTGAGCCCTATTACAAAAAAACTTCTCTAGCAGAACCTAGCGACCCTGATAAACTCTTTGATCTCAAAACGCATTTGGATAGCTATGGGGTGTATACACTAGAAGAAGTGGAAGCTTTTAATGCCGCCCTCTTTGAACAAGCCCCCCTACCTCAAATCCATGCCATGCTAGATAGAATGGTGCAACGCTACAATGATGTGGAACAAGACTCACAACAAGAGTTTTACAGCAAGGCAAAGTCTTACCTCAAAAACTATGCTTTTTTGGTACAAATCTTACTCTTTCAAGATTTATCTTTAGAAAAACTCTCTAGATTGCTCACACACCTCATTAAAAAACTAGCCTCCCTAAGAGGCGATCTAGATACGGACATCACCAAAGTCGTAGCACTGGGGGCTTACCACTTAAATCCTAATAAAGAGGTTAGCATTCAGCTTGAAGGCTCCAAAGAGTTACATCCATCCCAAGCCGATGGCTCTAGCCATATACCCCAAAGCCAGTTGGAAAAACTCTCGGAAATTTTAGAAACCTTTCATAGAGAGTATGGAATTACTTTAGATGAACATGCTAAGCAAGCTCAAGCCAAGGTCCTAAATGATGTCCTAAACAGCATGCGTTCAAATCAAAACTTCATGGAAAATTTTAATAACTCCTGACCCACAAAACAGACAAGTCTGTTTTAGAAAGAGTTTTGAAAATGAACTTCTTAACTTGACCGACAATAACCCACAACTTTATAAAACAATCAAAACAATCGAAGAAAACCAAGATTTTAAAAATCTATTCTTCTAAAACTCTCAAAAATCCTTGAAGAGGGGTTAGAAAATGCAGAGGACTGATAAGGTCAGAAATTCCAAAAGTCTTGGGGCCATCCAATACAAGCAAGCTTCTCCCTTTTCTTGGGCTTGCTGTATATTTGTCTGCGCTTTGTATCAAAGACCCTACTTTGGCTGTCTAAACCGAACAATAGTCCCTGAAGTTTTTCACTCAAGAAGGCAGTCTATGCATTACCTCTTGTATCCCTATTGTGCGGATGCCATCGCTATGCACTTTTAGCTTTTTAGCCACTTGAAAGCCGTGTTCTAGGTGCGCTACAGATACATTGAGTCCATTGATCCTTGCACACTTGAGGGCAGGAACAATGTCTGTGTCCTTGCAAAAGACTAAAATGCAATCTACAAGCTTGTTATAAGCCACATGCAATGTCTAGCCCTAGAAGTATATCCACCTGCTTTTGGATAACGTCTAGTCCATTGTGATTGACCCCTCTTAGTTGCAAGCTCCCTAATCTAAGTGCCACAAACTTTTCAAAAGATATTTCTGTAATAAATTTTTTGATTTGATCGGAGCGTTGTTTCATCTTAAAAAATGCCTCTTGGTGGTTCTTAAGATAGCCAGAAAAGCCTGCTAAACGCTTGCTCTCTTTTTTCCCGTCTATGCTTAGTGGCGTAGCAGTGTAGAAGAAAACTCGGTATAACTTCTCATCTGGATTCAAGAAAGCATGGATGAGAGTCATTACATGGGAGCACTTGTTATAGTCAAAAGCACTCTTGAACTCTTGGCAAGAGTCTTGGACATGGATCACATCACGCCCAAGATTCTCCCAATCGACAAAAACCGCAATCCTCATAAAAACTTTCTACTAAACAACTCTCTTAATCCCCACCCACAACGGATTAGAATATGTGGCAACGGGGGATTAAGAGAGTTGTTTACTTTTAAATTCGTTCGCTATTTTAAAGCTTGCACCCTTATAAAGTAACTTTAAAATCGAATGATAAAATTTCTCCTTATTTGCTCTACTAAAAGACCTGTGTAACGTCATTAAGTCGGGATTTGTTTTTTTCTTGTTGTTCTCTATTCTTTAATCTTAAAATCCCCCACAACCGCTTCCAACCCACAAACCATAGTTTGATGCTCCCTACCCCTAACCTTTCGCCCTACGAGCCTTTAAAAGCGCTTTAACGCTATATGTGCTTTAAGTGCTTTGCTCTATTCTCCTCAAACAACCGTAAACACCTCCAAACAACCCCACCCTCCCCAAAACTGCAACACCCCAAACCAACACAAGTAACCCCTAACCCCATTGCCACCCTAAAGCTCTAAAGACTCCAAAGCTCCAACACCCTAAGCAAACCCCCAATGTCTAGCCTCTAAAAAGCCATTTTGGGCTGTATTTTGGTGTAGATTGTCTTTTGCAATCTTGCCCACTCGTTTAAATGCCCTTTCTACCCCCTAGAATGCCCTACAATCAACACAATGCCCCTAACAGTTTTGAAACCTTTAACCCCATCTTAACGCCCTATGGGCTTTTAAACGCAAAACGCTAAATTTTGGTTTTTGAAACTGAGAATTTGGGTTTTTTTGGGCACTTTTGGCAAGACAAAGCCCTTTAGAGTTTTGCCGTTTGTGATTTATGCTGTTTCTTTGCGTTTTAAAGGCTCTACAATCAACACAACACTCTTAAACCATAGCTTGTTTACCCTTCCAAAACGATTACAGAGCCTTTTAAACGCTCATTCTCATTTCAAAACCCCCAAAGCCTTTTTACTGCAATGGCGTGATACAGCCACAACACAAACTCATTTCTCACTTCAAAGCCCTCTCTGGGGGTTTGGGGGCTTGCCCCCAAGAGCAAAATAGATGCCAAGCGTCAGCTTGGCTTACCGAAAATCCCTGCTCTCAATGCACTTTATCAGTGGGCAGTAACGCTTAAATCTTAAGTTAAGCTCTGTATTGTGCAAACATATGCTAAAAACTAATCCCTCACCGTAAAAATCCGCACGCATAACTCAAAAACCATCTATCTTAGAACTAAGAATATCCTTTTGGCTATTTAACTACTAATTGTGAAAAAGTTTGATTGGTTGGCATAATTTCAATGCTATTGATATTGACATGCAATGGTTGTTTGTAAATCCATAGCACAATATTTGCAATATCTTGTGGTTTGATATAAGTTTTGTTCTCATAGACAGCTCTAGCTTTTTCTCTATCACCTTTAAAACGCACCAAGCTAAAACCTGTCTCACCACAAAGACCTGGTTCCACATTACTTACTCGAATTTTAGTGCCAATTAAATCCGCTCTTAAATTTAAAGAAAATTGTTTTACAAAGGCTTTACTAGCACCATAAACATTGCCTCCGGGGTAAGGATAAGTTCCTGCGATAGAACCGATATTGACGATCGTTCGGTGTTGTTTTCAATCATTGAGGGCAGTACAAGGCGAGTTATGCGTAATAACCCACTGATATTGGTTTCTACCATAGTTTCCCAATCATTCAAATTGCATTCAAATGCTTTCTCTAAGCCTAAGGCCAATCGGCGTTATTGATTAAACAATCAATGTGCTTGGTTATAGAAAAAATCTTATTAATTGCTTGCTGTGTGGCATTTTTATCTTGAATGTCAAAACATGATGGAATAAAACTCTCATGATAATTGCTTTGCAATTCTTTTTAAAATTTCTACACGCCGACCTGTTCCAAAAACAAGAAAACCCTCTTCTAAAAAGGCTTTAGCAATCGCTAACCCAAGTCCAGAAGTTGCACCGTAACCAAAATACACTTTTTCATATGTGTTTTTCTCCTTGTATTGCTTGTATTGCGAGAAGTTTAAATTTTTTTGTTGTATTTAATCTTAATCTAATTCCCAGCTCTCTACTCTGTCTTATGTATGTGTGAAATGCATTGCCAAATCCGCTAAAGTAGCCAAACTAGACCAAGAGTAATTTGCCGCTCTTGACACATAAGCAAAGGGCTAAGGCAGTACAACCTAGGCAGTTTGTAAAAGAATATGACCCATTGCCGCCCTTACAAACCTATAAAACCGCATAAAATCCTATCAATAGAAAAAAATTTTTAGCGGTTTCTGTTGTATTCCTGTTTCAACCATGCTGGTTACCAAGTCATTCTTTGCAAAACAGCCTAGCATTGCCGTCATGTCCGCAGGCGTAAATTCGGCGTAGCTCCCACCTACTAAATGCTTTGCTAGATTGACACTAGCGTTAAAATCCCTATCAATCTCCACACCGCACGCCCCACACTGATACACTCTATCACTCAGTGTTAAATCCTTTTGATATTGCCACAGATCGAGCAAGTTTTAGGGCTAGGGTAGAAGGCATCGACTCTTTTAATCTCTCTGCCATAGTATTTGGCTTTATACTCTAAGAGCGTATTAAAGGCGGATATACCGACATCGCTCAAAGCTTTGGCTAGCCAGAGTTTTTCAGCATGTTAGACACTATTAAACTCTCTAAACAAAGGACTTTGGAGTGTCTAATTAGGGCAGTACTGAGTTTGTGTAGGAAGTTATTGCGTGTGTTGGCGATTTTGGTATGTAAGCGATTTAGGCGCAAGCTGGCTTTAAGGTAATTAGCGGATTTTCTAGTTTTATCACCCTTGGTTTTCGGGAGGCAAGCAGAATGCTTGCTTTTCTTAGAAACTTGCCGACTAAGTCTTTTAAGCCGTCTTATCAGCCTATTTAAGGGCTTGGGTACGCTCACTTGCAAACCATTAGATAGACTAACAAAGGCTTTAAGCCCGTGTCTATGCCTAAAATGCCATTGCCTTTAACGGGTTTATGCGTGCGGTTAAACTCCTCTTGTGTGGTGTTGGTTTGAATAGAAACATAAAACTTATCTCCTTTTTGCGTGATGGTCGCCCCATTGATTTTGCCTTGCAATCTTAGCCTTTCAGTCATTTTGATTTTGGACAAGTTGGGGATTTTTAGATAGTCTTTTGTGCCACCTTGAATAACCTTAATTTGGTCGCCTCCTATGTAAAAGTTCCCTTGATATTCTCTTTTGTGCTTAAATCGTGGGTAACTCACCTTACCCAACTTCAAATCTTTAAAGAACTTTTGAAAAGCTAGGTTTAAGTGGTTAAATGGCTGTGCTGTGGCGTATTTAGTAACTTCATACACAAAGGGGTATTGTGTTTTTTTAAGGGCGTTAAACTCTTTCTTTAGGGCAAAGTGGTTAGATTTTATGCCCTTTTCGTAGTTTTCTCTCCACTTAGCTAATCCCCAATTATAGGCAAGTCTAGCGCACCCAAACGCCTTTTTAAAGTGGGTCTTTGCCTTGTTGTTGGGGGTTAGCTCAATCTTGTGGGTCAGCTGGTACATTGTTTTCTACCACTGCCTACATTTCTCTAAAAAGCTGCTTATTTTTCTTAGAGCGTGCTCCATAAAGTCTAGCTGAGAATACGGTGATGATTTCTAACACATCTTTGGCTAACTCTTCCTCGAAGTAGACATTTTCATCACCTTGATTAATGATGATCACCTCCACCTCTTTAGCCTCACAAATGGCAAACACCAGCTCCGCACCAAAACGCAATAAGCGGTCTTTATGGGTAAGAACAAGCCTTTTTACTTGGCTTTCTAGGATAAGATTAAGAAGCTTGGTTAAGCCTTTTTTGTAATAATTCATACCTGAGCCTAAGTCTTGTATCACTTCATAAGTGAATCACCCACCCGCTAAAGACGGGTGGGCTTCTTGCTTCAACGATCCATAACTAGCTATATCCAGTATGTAGCCATACTTGGTTACAACCCCATCAGCGGAATCTCCACAAGCGTAACTTCGGGTCATCCCTACCCTAGTTTTATCTACCTTGATAGCGTGTCGCTCATCTAGCATTCCCAAAGCATAGTTTCTAATGTTGATGCTAGCATTGAGGTCTCTGTGATGGTGTGTTTGACAACAAGGGCAGACAAAATTTCTAATATGGAGTGGCTTTTTACCGGTATTGCTCCCACAGGTCGAGCAGATTTGAGAGCTAGGGAAGTATTGGTCAATTTTGATAAGGGTTTTACCCTTCCAACCAGCCTTATATTCTAATAGACTAATAAGCCTAGACCAGCTGGCATTGGCAATGCTCTTAGCTAGTTTGTGGTTTTTGACCAAATTCCTAACTTTCAAGGTTTCTACTGCTAGCAAATCGTATTGATTGGTTATTATCTCATTACTGATTTTATGTAGGTAGTCCTCTCTGCTATTGCTGATAGAGGCGTGGATTTGTGCCACTTTCTTTGCTTGTTTTTTTCTATTACTAGAACCTTTGAGTTTTTTAGACAATCTCCTTTGCGCTTTAGTGAGTTTGGTTTGTAGATTCTGGAAAAACTTTTTATATGGGTAGAACACGCCATTACTGGCGATGACTAAAGACTCTAAACCCATATCTAAACCCACAGCTTTTCTGATAGTTGTGGGTTTAGGTTCAGGCTTATTGTCCTCATAACTGACAGAGAGATAGTATTTATCTGCTACACAAGAGATAAACCCCTGTTTGACGATAGAGTTTGTAGGCAAATGCCTATGAAACTTGGCTTTAATAGCTTCTTTGAATTTGGGTAGCTTGACTTGGTTGTTTCCTAAATCCATCTCTAAGTGTTGCGGGACACAGAAAGATTGCTTGGCATACTTCTTAGATTTGAATCTAGGATAATCTGCCACTTAGAGAAAAACCTATCAAAGGCTGTTGTCAGCTGTCTTAGTGCCATCTGCAAGCTTTGCGAATTGCATTCACTTAGATAAGCATAAGACTCTTGTTTTTTGAGAGTAGTAAGCACCTTTTGCATGCTGAAGTAATTTTCTTTAATGCCTAGTGCGTATTGCTTTTGGCGGTATGCTAAAAAGTAATTATAGATCACTCTAGCACAACCAAAATGCTTGTGTATCAAGGTTTTTTGTTCAACACTAGGGTAAATTCTAAACTTTATTGCTTTAAGCAATTTCTTACGCCTTAACTATTTTACATTATTATAACATAATTTTATAAAATATTTTTGAGGTGTAGAGCTATGAAAGAAAACCATTACAAACTCAAAGGCTATTTATCCACAAACAGGAGCAAACATAATCTAAAAGCCCATTTGATTTTAGTGTGTAAATACAGAAAAAAGTTGCTCGTAGGAGATGTGGCTATTTTTATAAAGTCTGTGGTTGAGGAGATAGAGGAAAGTTCAGATTTTATCATCATAGCAATGGAGACAGACAAAGACCATTTACACTTGATGATTCAGTATATCCCTAGAGTGTCTATCAGTTCCATCATCTTGCGCATCAAGCAGATTACCACTTATAGGGTTTGGAGAGAACCAAGATTTATCCCGTTCTTGCGCAAGCATTTTGGAAAGAACAAAAGTTTTGGACAGATGGATTTTTTGCCTGTTCCATAGGAGAAGCTAACCCAGAAACTATCAAAAGATACATAGAAAATCAAGGGTAGAGGGCATTCATCCCACCCGCTAAAGACGAGTGGGATTTCTGCCGGAGAGTTTTAAAACCTAACTTAGAACAATATAACTCCAAAACCTGCACTTGGCGGATTAAGTCCTCTTTTTGGTCGGCACTAGAAACACGGGTATAGGCGATGGTTTTGCGGCTATCGTTATGAAAAACAATGTTTTTGTTGATATTTTTAAGGCTCTCTAGCTTGTATCTCCGCTCGCCGCCTTTTGTGTAGTTATCGGGTTTAAGTAAGCCTTTTTTCTCCCAATTTCTCAAAGTTTGGATACTGACACCTAAAATCTTGCTTGCCTATCCTATGGATAACAAATCATTCATGCCGACATAGCAGTACCTAAAAACTTAAAATCATATAAAAAATTTATAGAAAATTATAGGATTTTATAGAATTTATGCTTCTGTTGCTAGCCCCACAAGGGGTAGCTCTAGTTAAAAGCAAAGACCTAATTAATCCTCATGAATGCGGTAGGTCATAGACCGGGCAATCTTTCACGCCGATGTGTTTTCGTGTAAACTTTTCCACATTTTCTTGAGCTTTTTTGGGATTGTTAACCCAAGTTTTATAGAACTCAAAAGGACATTCGGCGACGCCCTTATCCCCATCACCGCTGACAAACACTCCGCTATAGCCTCTGTGCATGAGTTTAAAGAGCTGGTTTTGGCTTTGGTCGTATTTTCTAGCATCGCGGATTTGGTGGACTGAAAGCTGTGCGTATTGGATGCCGTTTTCTTCCTCTCCACACTCGCCCAAAGTGTGCCCATCAAAGCCCACAATGCTAGAGTGTCCAAAATAAGAATAAACCCCATCAAACCCAGCTGCATTAGCCACAGCCACATAGCATTGATTTGCCCATGCCATGGTCTTAACCATATTAATTTGCTGCTCTTTAGCAGGATACATGTAGCCTTGGCAGCGCACAATGAGCTCTGCCCCTTTCATTGCACAATCGCGCCAAATTTCAGGGTAGTTTCCATCATCACAGATAATTAAAGAAACTTTCATGCCCTTTGGTCCGTCCACCACATAAGTTTTATCCCCAGGATACCAACATTCCACTGGGCACCAAGGCAAAATTTTGCGGTATTTTTGCACAATTTCACCCTTATCGTTGATTAAAATCAAGGTGTTGTAAGGGTTTTTATGTGCATGCTCATGTTTTTCACCGGTTAAAGAAAACACTCCCCACACTTTATTCTTCTTGCACGCTTCAGAAAAAACAGCGGTTTCTTCACCCGGAACACTAACAGCTGTGTCAAACATTTCTTGTCTATCATACATGATTCCTTGTGTGCTGTATTCGGGGAAGATAATGAGATCTAGCCCTGGCAAGCCTGTTTTAATCCCTGCAATCATCTTAGCGATATTGTGGCAATTTTCTAACACCTCTTGCCTAGTGTGTAGCCTAGGCATTTTGTAGTTAACAACTGCCACACCCACTGTATCTGGACTGCTACTAATATCACCATGTCTCATAAAAGTCTCCTCAATTTTTTAGAGTTTCAAAAACTCAAAGGAGGAATTTAAGATAGTAAGATTAATGATTAGCAACTCATAAGAACTATGCAGTTGAGCTATTAAACCCTTAAATCCTTATGTGATCGTTACACGCAAACGACAGAAAAACAAAAAGACTTTTTAAATCTGTAAAACCTCACTTATAATTGTCTGCCTACCTAAAAATGATTCTTACCATAAGATAAATGCCACTTATGTTTATATGGTATAGTGCTTCTAATCCTTGATAAATCAAAATTAAAATTTGGAGCTATAGATGTATCAATTAAAAGTTTTTGGATTAGTGGCATTAGCCACACTTGCCTTTGCCACAGACCTAGACAAAGTGCCAAATCCCCTTGATAACATGCCACCCCCCTTAAGGGGCAAAATGCACCCCATCCACACGCAACATGTGGGGCGCAAATACCTAGACATCGCCTACGCAAAACAATCTCAAGCCCAAAAATTAGACATTTACCTACCTAAAGTCGGCAAAGCCCCCTATCCGGTGATTTTGGCCATCCATGGGGGTGGGTTTGCCTTTGGGGACAAGGCAACAGGTGAGATCAACCCCCAAATGCACGCCCTAAAGCTTGGCTACGCAGTTGTGAGCGCAAATTACCGCCTATCCAAAGAAGCCCCCTTCCCTGCCGCCATTTACGACCTTAAGGCCGCCGTGCGCTTCATCAAAGCCCACGCCAAGCAATACC
The DNA here is from genome assembly GCF_019703325.1 of Helicobacter sp. NHP19-012. NCBI lineage: Bacteria > Pseudomonadati > Campylobacterota > Epsilonproteobacteria > Campylobacterales > Helicobacteraceae > Helicobacter > Helicobacter gastrofelis. The sequence goes on from NZ_AP024819.1 coordinate 488,306, forward strand.
ACCTAGACCCACATAAAATCATCGCTTGGGGTGACTCAGCAGGGGGCAATTTGGCTTCAATGCTTGGCACAACGGCATTTCACCCCGAGCTAGAGGATTTGACAATGGGTAATCCCACGCAAACAAGCCAAGTACAGGCAGTGGTGGATTTTTATGGACCCATTGATTTTAGCACCATGGACGTGCAGTTTAAGCAAAGCGGACAAACATCCTTTCAAGAACACAACGCCCCCAACTCCGCCGAGTCTTTATACATGGGCGTTGCCATTTCTAAAATCCCTAACCTAGTGAAGTTTGCCAACCCCGCAAGTTACATCTCTAAAAACACACCCCCCTTCTTTATCATGAACGGCTCTAAGGACCCTATTGTGCCTACACAGCAAAGTATGCTTTTTGCAAAAGCTTTGCAAAAGGTGCTGGGTAAAGACAAGGTGGTTTATATCCAATTACCAGGGGCAGGACATGGCGGTCCTACCTTTGAAGAGTCTAAAAACCTAGCCCCCATTTTTGCCTTTCTAAAGAAATGGCACTTAGCACCTTCGCATTGAAAAAGTGTTTAAATATTAAATATAAATCATTGGATAAAGTTCACCACTACCACTGGCTCTAAGGGCAAGGAGAAAGTAAGGGGTTAAGTTTAAATGTCTTAACCCCCTTTAAAGCCATAAGCCACTTCATCGGCACAAAGCACTCCCCACCCTTGCTGGTGCTGAAAAAATTATATTTGCTCGTAATTAAGTCGAGTCAGAAGGATAACTAAAAACCGCTGGCGATCTTTTTTAGATCTATAAAAAATGTCTTAGGGCCAATCTTAGCCATAAACGCTCTTCATTAAAATATCTGTCTATGCTTGAGATTGAGCAAAAAATCGCAAATAACGGGATTGGGGACAAAAGAGTGGGGGTCATGGGTGTTGTTGATTGCCATGCCAACAAAATCCCCAACGCTGTTAAAAAAAGGTCTACCATACATGGTCTCATTTGCTTTGGAGTACTGGGTTTGCTTCAAGACTTGGTGCATGTCTTGGACTATAAAAGCGTTTGTTTTACTCACTTTAGGGTAATACATATGTAAACCGGGCTGGGCATTCTTACATTTTGAGAGATTTTGGGCATATTTTCTGTAAATGCGGGCATGGTAGAAACTCTCGGGGCGGGTTTGGCAAAAGTCGTTGGTGAAGGCGTGCGTGTTTAAGAGGGCTAGCCCCCGATTGCGGTCAATCGCCTTAATGTGTAGCCTTGCTACGCAAATCAGCACAGGTGCGCTGTCGTCTTGCATTTGCGCCATAAAGGTCGTGGCGTACATGCCTTTGTCGTAGGCAAGTTCAGCAGAGGTCAAAACATGCCCCTTTTGCAGCAACAGCCCATAGCCTTGTTTGTAATGCCCATCCCCAAAGTAGGCGGTCAAAAACACCGCGCTGTAAATCCATGGGTGCAAAGCGGTGTGTTTGCTCTGCTGTATGTATTCAAGGTTGGGGCTGGGGGTGTTGTGGCTATTATGTGGTGTGTGCGCTGCTTTGGTGTGGTTAGGCTCTGTGGTGGGGGTGTAACTAGAGGTTTGTTTTTGTATTTGCGGGGTGCGGGTGTTATTATGCTGTGGCGTTGGGGTGTGGTGGGTGCTAGACTCTTGTGGTGTTGCGTGGTCTTTGGGGGTGTGGTTTGGGGTGGTGCTAGTTTGGTCTTTATGCTCTTTGTGGGGGTGGTGGTGGATTAAAGAGGTGTCTAGGGCTTCTTGCGCTTGCGCCCCTAAGAGCCCTCCGCCTAAGACAAGATAAACCACCAAAACACCAATATGTTGCATAAGCATCCCATAACATAAATTAAGGGGGAAATCGGTAAAATGCCCCGATCGTTTAATTTTTTCAAGGACAAATTTTGAGTATGAAACCCCTAAAAGTTTTTGAAACCAATCCTAGAGATTTAGAAAGCTACCACACCGCCACAATCAACACGAGCAAGGGGGCGATCAAGGTCCGTCTCTTTGGCAACGATGCACCCCAAGCCGTAACAAACTTTGCGACCTTAGCCAACGAGGGCTTTTACAATGGCTTGAATTTTCATAGGGTCATCGCCGGCTTTGTCGCCCAAGGGGGTTGTCCGCTTGGCACGGGCACGGGCGGGCCCGATTACCGCATTAGATGTGAGGTAGAAAACAATCCCCACAAACACAAAAGAGGGGCAATGAGTATGGCGCACGCAGGGCGCGACACGGGGGGAAGCCAATTCTTTTTGTGCTTTGCACCCCAGCCCCACTTAGATGGCGAGCACACAGTGTTCGGGCAGATTGAAGACGAGGCGAGCTTACAAGTTTTAGACAGCCTAAAGCAGGGCGACAAGATCGAGAGCGTCCAAATTTCGGCGCAATCTTAAGTTTGTATGCTGATTTTATCGCGCAAATTGGGGGAGGGGGTTGTCGTGGGCGACTCCGTTTATGTGCGCGTGATCTCTATTGATAAGGGGAGTGTGAAGTTGGGCTTTGAAGCCCCCCCCCACACCTTGATTTTGCGTTCAGAGCTTAAAGAGGCGGTGGCTTTGGAGAATAAAAAAGCGTCTAAAGATGTGAACGACGCGCTTTTAGTCGGTATAGGCAAACAATTAGGCAAGATAGATTGATTTTTAGTTGCCCCGTTTATCCAAAAGTTAATGTCTTTTTAAAGGTGGTTGGCAAAGAGGGGCAGTATCATTTACTACACTCTCGTTTGTGTGTGGTGCAAAATTTACACGATGTGCTCTGCGTAAAAAGCGCGTCTAAGTTTAGCCTAAAGGGTGACTTTGGCTGTGCGCTAGAGCAAAACACTCTTTACAAGGCGTGGCAACTCTTAAAAGAGAGGGTAAACCCCACCTTGCGCCCCAGATTGGAGCAAATCCATATAGAAGTGGAGAAGCATATCCCCTTAGGTGGGGGGCTTGGGGGTTCAAGTGCAAATGCCGGGGTATTTTTAAGAGAAGTGAATCAACATTTGGAATTGGGCTTAAGTTTAGAGCAGCTTTACACGATCGGGACAAAAGTGGGGGCGGATGTGAATTTTTTTATCTCAGGCTTTGCTAGTGCAAATGTCAGCCACTTTGGGGAGGTGGTGAGAGGCTTTAGCGAACCCCCCTTAGAAGTGCAACTTGGCACCCCGCCCTTTGAGTGCTCTACGGCTAGGGTGTATCAAGCCTTTAGCACTTTCACAGACTTTAACCCAACTTGGCTAAAAACCCCAAGTAAGCAACTTTTACAAACCCACAGCGCAAGCGATCTAAACGATCTACTCACCCCCGCTTTAGAGTGCTACCCTGCCTTAAAAGAGTGGGCGCAGGGGCTGGATAAAAATTATACATGGTTTTTTAGCGGGAGTGGGGCGAGCTTTTTTGGCATGAGGGGGCAGGTATGAAAGAGATTGCCCATAACAAGAAAGCCTTTTTTGACTACGAGATTCTAGAGAGTTTGGAAGCGGGGGTTGTGTTGGTGGGGGCTGAGGTCAAAGCCATTCGGGCGGGGCGTGTCAATTTAAAGGATAATTTTGTTAAGATAGTCAAGGGTGAAGCCTTTTTGTTTGGCGTGCATGTGGCGCATTTGCAAACCGCAAACGCCCACTACACGCCCGATGAAAGGCGGGTGCGTAAGCTGTTGCTCCACAAAAAACAGCTTGCTAAGTGGCATGCCCAAGTGGGGCAGCAACGCCTAAGCATTGTGGCTTTGAAGTTGTATTTTAATGCGAGAAATCGGGTAAAATTGCAAGTCGCCCTCGTGCGGGGCAAAAAACTTTATGACAAGAGAGAGAGCATGAAACAAAGGGTTTTAGACATGGAAGCCAAGAGCCAATTAAAGCATAGAGGATAGTTTAATGGGTGGCTTTAACTTAAAAGAAATGGTAGATTATGGGATTTTGGGCTTTTTGGGTTTTTTATCCATCATTGTCATCGCTATCGGGATCGAACGGGTGTGGTTTTACGCCACGGTGCGGGTAGATGATTACAGCGACAAGCGCAAACTAGAGCTGGATTTGCACCGCCGACTAACCCTAGTCGCCACCATCGGCTCTAATGCGCCCTATGTGGGGCTTTTAGGCACGGTGACCGGGATTATGATCACCTTTATTGAGCTTGGCAACACCACAGGCGTAGACACGAAGGCGATCATGGTCGGGTTGGCATTGGCTTTAAAGTCTACGGGCATGGGGTTGATTGTGGCGATCCCCTCTGTGGTGATTTATAACATGTTGGTGCGTAAGAGCGAAATCATCGCCACCAAGTGGGACATCTACCATAACCCCGCCCAGGGCCAAAGTTTCAACCGCCTAGACATGGATTAGGATTACAAAATGAAAAAAATCGACTCAATGAATGTTGTCCCATTCATTGACATTATGCTGGTGCTCTTAGTGATTGTTTTGACCACTGCTTCTTTTGTTTCTACTTCTAAACTCCCCATCAATATCCCCAAGGTGGATCAAAGCTCGGATAAAGCCGAAGATGTCCTCAATAAAAAACAAGTGAGCATTGCCATCTCCCACAAGGGCGAATTTTATTTAGACAAAAAAAAGGTGAGCTTTGAGGCGTTGAGGCGGGCGGTTTCAGGTTATCCCAAAGACACACCCATCATTTTACAAGGCGATAAAAACAGCAATTTAGACAGCTTTGTCAAAGTCGTGGATTTGCTCCAAACCCATAACCTCAACCAACTCTATATTCTCGTAGAAGACAAAAACAGCACCCACTGAATTTAGATAGCTTTTAGCCAACTTTGGCTAGAATGGTCCTTTTGAAAATTTTAAAGGAAAACAATGAAACGGACTTACCAACCCCACAACACGCCTAGAAAGCGCACGCATGGTTTTCTTGTGAGGATGAAGACCAAGAACGGGAGAAAGGTCATCAAAGCCCGCCGTGCCAAAGGAAGGAAACAACTAGCCGTTTGATTTTTGCGGCGTGCAATCCCTAAAAACCACCAAGCAATTTTCTTACACCTATAAAAAGGGCATGCGGACACATCGGGTGTTTTTTGCCATTTACAGCTTGCCCCTAGAGGGTTTGCCCCCTTTTTTTGGAAACCCTAAGACTTCCTTGCTCGGGCTTAGCGTGTCTAAGAAAGTGGGTAAGGCGGTGCAAAGAAACTTGCTCAAAAGGCGGGTACGCACCATTTTAAGCCATGCCCACCTAGAAAAGCAGGTGCTGGTCTTTGTGGCAAAGGTGGGGATTGCTAGTCTAAGTTATACAGAGTTGAAACAGCAGATTTTGGCATGCCTTAAACGCAAACACCCCCACAAGGGCGCACTGAGGCGTGTATGAGAGTTGTCCTAGCCTTGCTTACCTTTTACCGCAACCATGTATCGCCCCTAAAGCCTGCCACTTGCCGCTTTTACCCGAGTTGCTCCACTTATGCGCTGTGGCTCTTAAAAAACGAGTCTTTTCTAAAAGCCCTTTTTAAAACCGCTAGGCGGATTTTGTCCTGCCACCCCTTTCACCCCGGTGGGCTAGACTACCCGACCACAAGCAAGTCCTTAAGCCCTAAATTCTGCGCCCCAAATGCGTTTAAGCTAGTTTATTACCTAGTGCCTACAAGCCCAGGCGTCCACACTTACTATATTCTCAAGGTACACTCGTGAACGAAAACAATTCCAAATTCATTTTAGCCATTGCGCTCTCCTTTATCTTTTTGATCGCCTACAGCTACTTTTTTCAGCCAAAAACAAAGCCAGAGGACAAGGCACACCAGGCCGCCCAAGGTCTACAAGGGCAGAGACAAGCCTATGGCACTTCTCACTTAGCCCCAAGCACTTTAGAGCAAACCGCCCAGCCTATACAAAGCACCCCCCTAATTGCCCTCGTGCGCTCTAAAGGCGTGGAGATTGAAATCGACTCGCTGGGGCGCATCGCTCAGGTATACTTAAAAGATAAGAAATTCACCGCCCACCGCCAAGAGGGCTTTGTTGAGCATGTCAAAGAATTATTAGGACTCGCCAAACCCAAACCCCCTTTAGAAAAACTGCCCCTGCTGGGTGCAGATTCTTTAAAGCCCTTAGAGCTGCGTTTTGTGGATAATGCTTTAAATGTCCAGGCGTTTAAGACCCCCTACACAGCTTCGGCAAAAGAAATCACCCTAAGCAACGCCCCCCAAAGCTTGGTGCTAACCCAAGAGTTGCCCGGCTTGACCCTCATAAAAACCCTCACCTTTTACCCCAACCTCACCTACGATTTAAAAATCCACCTAGAGCCTAAGGGGGCAACCAACACCGCCTACGTGCTCTCCAATGGCTCAAGACCCGTGGCCGATACGGATGGCTACGCGTTTCATGGCGTGCTTTTGGGTACACAAGATCATAAACTAGAAAAGATTGAAGATGGTAAGGCCAAGGAAACCAAGACCTTTAGCAACACGACTTTTATCGCCAGTGTGGACCGCTACTACACCTCGCTCTTTTTTGCCAACACCCCACTAAATGCCATTGTGGATACCCAGCCGAGCAAAAACCCTCTGCCCTTTGTGTCTTTAAAGGGCGATGCCAGCTTGCATGGCTACATAGGCCCCAAAGACCACCATTTATTAGCCCAAATCAACCCCGCCCTAACAGAGGTGATTGAGTATGGCATCATCACCTTCTTTGCCCGTCCTGTGTTTCTCTTGCTAGACTTCTTACACAACTACACCCATAACTGGGGGTGGGCGATCATTTTATTAACGCTCATTGTACGCATCATTCTCTACCCTTTAAGCTACAAGGGCATGGTGAGTATGCAAAAAATGAAAGATTTAGCCCCCAAAATGAAGGAGTTGCAAGAGAAGTATAAAAGCGACCCGCAAAAACTCCAAATGCACATGATGCAACTTTATAAAAAGCACGGGGCTAATCCTTTGGGCGGGTGCTTGCCCTTGCTCCTACAAATCCCCGTGTTCTTTGCCATTTATCGGGTGCTTTACAACGCCGTAGAGCTCAAAAGTGCGGGGTGGATGCTGTGGATTCACGACCTATCGATCATGGACCCTTACTTTATTTTGCCCCTTTTAATGGGCATTTCCATGTACGCCCAGCAAGCCCTAACCCCGAGCACCATCACCGACCCCACGCAAGCCAAAATCTTTAAAATGTTGCCCCTATTCTTTACGATTTTTTTAATCACTTTCCCGGCGGGGTTAGTCCTTTATTGGACGATTAATAATATTTTTTCTATTGTCCAGCAGTGGATGATCAACCAAATGCTTGACAAGAAAAAGGCTAGAGAAATCGCCGAACACAAAAAATAGGAGTTGGCATGCAAACCATCAACGCCCCGAGCCTAGAAGAGGCGATCATTAAGGCCTCTTCACTGCTAGGCTGTTCGGTTGTGGATTTAGAGTATGAAGTGGTGCAAGCCCCCTGCAAGGGCTTTTTAGGCTTAGGCAAAAAGGAAGCCATTTTAAAGGTGCAACGAAAACCCCAAATCCCAAACCCCAGCCAAGAGTCCCCGCAATTTACCCCCCCAAGCCCAAGAGCTCCAGCAAATCCAAGCCACCACCCCCACAGCCCCCAAATCCACAGCCCCCAAATCCCAGAAAACCCCACGCCAGAAAAACAAACCCCCAAATCCAAGCCAACCACAAACTAACCCAAATCCAAGCCGAGCTAGAGAGTTTATTTAGTCACCTGCCCTACGACATAGACCGCATAGAAGTGCGCCTTTACAACCCCCAAACACTTTTAATTGAAATCAACGGCCCCGACTCGGCGCTCATCATAGGTGAAAAGGGCTACCGCTACAACGCTTTGTCTTACTTGCTCTTTAACTGGATACACTATAAACACAATTACAATATCCGCCTAGAGGTGGCGAGCTTCTTAAAAGATCAAGAGGAGATGATGGAGGTGTATTTGCAGGGCGTGATGATGGCCGTGCATGAGGTCGGCAAAGCGCAAACCAAGCCCCTAGATGGCATGCTTTTACACATTGCCCTAAAACGCCTAAGAGAGGCATTCCCTAATAAGCATGTAGTGATCGAACAAAACAGCCAACACGAGTCGGTTGTGGTGGTGAATGACTGACACCATCGCCGCCATCGCCACCCCCCCCGCCCTAGGTGCGATCGCCATCATAAAATTAAGCGGAGATCAGAGTCTAAAAATTTTACAAACCCTCACCCACCGCCAGCACTTCCCCCCAAGACGAGCGATCTTGGTGGATTGTTTTGAGCCTAGCGGAGATTTATTAGATCAAGCCCTAGCCCTTTACTTTCAAGCCCCGCACAGCTATACGGGCGAGGATGTGGCTGAAATCCAATGCCATGGGGGGCTTCTTGTGGCTAGACTTATCCTAGAGGCTTGCTTAAAAGCGGGGGCAAGGCTAGCCACAAGTGGGGAGTTTAGTAAGCGGGCGTTTTTCAATGGACGCATGGACTTGTCGCAAATACAAGCCCTGCAACAACTCATAGAGAGCCAAAACGCCTCTATGGCTAAGGCAATGGCTAAACAGCTTAAAGGCGGGCTACAAGACTTTGTGCAAACGATCCGCACCGCCCTACTGGAGCTCATCGCCACGGCTGAGGTGTTGATCGACTACGCTGAGGAGGATTTGCCCGAAAATTTACCCGAAACCCTGCGCGCTAAAATGCGTCCCACTCTAAAGAAGTTGCAACACACCCTAGAGGTATCTAAAGCCAAACAAGCCCAATTAGAGGGCTACACGCTTAGCATTGTGGGTAAGCCCAATGTGGGCAAGAGCTCGCTTTTAAACGCCCTCTTGTTGCAAGAGCGCGCGATCGTAAGCCCCCTAGCGGGCACTACTAGGGACACGATTGAGGAAGTGGTGTATCTTAATGGCTCTTGTGTGCGCCTTGTGGATACAGCGGGCATTAGGGAGGGGGCGGACTTTGTGGAGAGCTTAGGCATTGCCAGAAGCAAGGCACGCATGCAAGAGAGCCAAATCATTTTGGCTTTATTTGACTTGAGCCAAGAAATGGACGCGCAAGATAGGCACATTTTAGACTTGCTTAACGCACAACAAGATAAAACGATTCTTGTGATTTTAAATAAAAGCGATTGCACGCCCAAGCTCGATACAAACGCCCTTTTAGCAAAACTGCCTTTTTTAAAAGCCCCCCCGCTTGTGTTGAGTGCCAAAGAAAGCCCTTGTTTGCCCTTGATCCAAGAAGCCCTAGCCCCCTTCATGCAAACCGACTTGCCCGATGTGATCTTGCCCACCTTAAGCCAACAAGAAGCCCTAGAAGCCACGATAGCCCACCTACAAAGCGCACAAAAGCCCCTAAAGAGCCTAGAGCTAGAACTCTTTGCCTACCACATTAAAGACGCACTAGAGAGTTTAGCTAAGCTCACAAGCCCCTACAATACCGAGGAAATGCTCGGGGTGATGTTTTCTCAGTTTTGCCTAGGCAAGTAGCTAAAACACCTAGCCGTGGTTGAAGAAGACATTGAAATGGCGCACGCCTTCTTTGATGATGAGTGTGCCGCTTAAGTCGTCTGTGTTGATTTTGGCAATGAGGTTTTGCTGGGCTAGAGGTAGGGCGATGCCAATGCTGTATTTGGAGTGCTTGTAGCGGTAGTTAAAGCCCACATCTAGGTTTAAATGCCGCTGTTAAACCCCCCTTCAAGCTATAACCCCTCCACAACGCCCGAAAATCCACAAACATGCCATAGAGCTTTTAAATTTAATTTATGGCACACAACCCTAGCCCCCTTTTGTTGCAGAGGCAGTAGGTGCTGTGATTAATTTTAAAGCCGAGACGCATCCATCCCCACAGGCGACTAGGTTAATGGCGTGAGCCCGTTTTGGGCATAGTTTGCTCGTTAGCGGTGGTCATACACAGATTGACATTGTGCAAGTTGTAGGGCAAAAAGCTTTCGATCTGTGGCTTGCATCTTTGAGTTGTGTTTGTATAGGGTGGTTGGTGTTGAAGATGAAATGTCAAAAACCGGAGAGAAAACCTTTACGCATACACATGTCATAATGTGGTCATCGAATTTCGATGTAGTGTTTTGAAACTTAGACCTATTAAGATGAGAACATGTTAGAGATTTTTATAGAAAAATGTTTAAAGGGGGGCGGCGGGGATTTTTGCTTACAAGTGGATTTAAGCCTAAAATCTGCGCAAACCATTGCACTTATGGGGTCTTCTGGCGTGGGTAAAAGTACCCTGCTACGCACGATCGCCGGGCTAGAGAGTCCCGATAGTGGGCGCATTGTTTTTAAAAATAAAGTGTGGTGCGATACGCAACAGCACATTAACTTAAGCCCCCAAGAGCGCAAAGTAGGATTCGTTTTCCAAGATTATGGGCTGTTCCCCCATTTAAATGTTTACCAAAATATTGTCTTTGCTAACCCTAAGCACCCTAAAATTGCTGAGATCATCGCCTTAATGGAGCTGGAAGGGCTTTTAAAACGCCCCATTGCTACGCTCTCAGGTGGACAGGCGCAAAGGGTCGCCCTAGCTCGGGCAATTTTGCGGGTACTCGATGGCGGCTCTCTCTTATGCCTAGATGAGGGTTTGAGCGCACTAGATTGGCGCATGCGATCCAAGTTGCAAGAGCAAATCAAGTTTCTGAGCACACACTTTAACTTCACAACTCTATTCATCACCCACGACTTATTCGAGGCGTATAAAATGGCGGACACTCTTATTTACTTAAAAGAACAAGGGCAAATCCATAGCGCAAAAATCCAAAGCCTTAACCCCAAAAAAGGCTTGCATGCCAAAGTGCTGAAACACCAAGAAAAACAACTAACCTTAGCCCTTGAGCCACAAATTTTATCCTTGTCCTGCACCAAAGAGCTTAAAGAGGGGACCTATGTGTCTTTTGAGTTTGAAAATCTTAAAATAAATGTGTTAGAATCCCCACCATGAGTAATGTCTATGTACGAGAAGTGGATCAAAAACTCCTAGGACAACTGCAAAAAGTGTCGTTATCGATGTTTCGCAAGGGTTTTTTTAGCATTTTTAGAGGCTCTATCTCGGCACGCGTGGGAGCAACGCGTTTCCTCATCAATAAAAACAATGCGGTTTTTGACAATCTAGACGAAGAATCTTTCATTGTTTTACAAGATAAATTAGACTACCGTTGGCGGGAAGCAAGCATAGACACTAGCATCCACGCCAGCATTTACAGCCACTTCACAGAGGCCCGTTTCATCGCCTATGGCCGTCCTCCACACGCCATTGCCTACTCCTTAACCCACGAATATTTAACCCCCAAGGATTACTTAGGCTACACGCTTTTAGGGCAAAAAATTGAAATCTACGACCCCAAAAGTTATAAAGATTGGCAAGATCGCTCCCCTGTGGATATTTTGCACTATTTACAAGCGAGCAAAAGGCGGTTTATTTTTATCAAGGGTTGCGGGATTGTGGCTTACCACAGAGAACTACAAGGCTTACTGAAAATCTTTGACTTAATCGAGGGGGGCTGTCAAATTTTGCAATTTGCAAACCTAGAAACAAACCCCACGGGGGCAAGCCAAATAAACTTGGCAAACCCCACAGGTTCGTTTTAGAACTACAATTTACTAGCGTGTTCTTTGAGGTATTCAGCCACACCTTCATGGCTAGGTTTCATGCCTGCATCGCCTTTTTGCCAACCAGCAGGGCAAACCTCACCATGTTCTTCAAAGAAAACCAAGGCATCGACCATGCGCAACATCTCGTTCACATTACGCCCCAAGGGAAAATCGTTGATCACAGCGTGGCGGATTTTTTGGTGTTTGTCAATGAGAAAGGATCCCCTTAGAGCCACAGCGTTTTCAAAAAGCACATCGTAAGCCCTAGCGATGTCTTTGGTCACATCTGCCACCATGGGGAAAGTAACTTGGCTGATCCCACCCTTTTCTACCGGAGTGTTTTTCCAAGCATAGTGGACAACTTCGGTATCGGTAGAAACCCCGATAACATTGAAGCCTCTTTCATTAAACTCTTTCACGCGGTGGTCAAAAGCAATGATTTCAGAGGGGCAGACAAAGGTAAAATCTTTGGGCCAAAAGAATAACACAGCCCCATTGCGCCCCAAATTCTTAGACAATTCAAAATGTTCATCGACCTGATTATTAGGCAAAACAGCAGTGGCCTTAAAATCGGGAGCAACTTTCGTAACCAACATAAAATCTCCTCACTAAATATTTTGGTTTTGTTAGCAAAAACTAACGGGCGCATTGTAGCCAAATATCCGTTAACAATCAAGGCGAGTTTTAGGTATAATTTGTCTTCCTAAAATCGCACTTGAAGGATTTGCTTGGCTTCTAGGAAGCGCGTTGGTTCATTTAGGTTTTTTTTTGCGTTCACTTATCCAAATGTCTGCCTTGTTTGATAAAAGGGATAAAAAAATCTTAATCTTACTGGTTTTTATGTCGATCTTGATGTCTTTGGTTGAAGTCTTTGCAATTAGCATGATCATGCCTTTCATCACGCTTGTCAGCTCGCCTGATTTGATTTTATCTCACGCTTCTGCCCGCATGATCTATAACGCCTTACACTTTCAAACCCCCTGCACTTTGCATATTTTTTCAGTTTTGCACTTGTTGGGTTTTACATTTTCCGCTTGGGTTATGGCGTATTGTTTGCCTATATGAACAATCGCTTTGCTAGTAAAAAGGCACATATGCTCGCCCAAAGATTGTTCATGCGCAATCTTAAAAGATCCTATTTAGAACACATCAATCTTAGCCTAGATAGGATCAGAGACACCATTATGGTTAAGAGTGGCGGTGTAACAGAGAGCTTGAATGCCCTTTTGAACTTATTTGCAGAACTCAGCGTGATGCTTCTTTTATACGGAGTCTTGGTCTACACGAATTGGAAAATGACTTTTGTTTTGACTTTTATCCTAGCCTTGCAAGTGTTTTTCATTACAAAATACATGTCTAGATTTATCCAAAATAAGGGATCTATTGTCAACGACTCTAATGCCAAATCCCTAAAAATTCTTTCTAAATTTTTTGGTAATTTCAAGTTCACCAAACTTAAAGATAACCACGAAGAAGCCTACCAAGCCTTTAGCCAAAACAGCCTAAACAACGCTAAAGCCATCACCACTTACAACACTTTACAAGCGATCCCTAACCGTTTTTAGAAACCGTGGGTTTTAGCCTTCTCATTTTATCGGTTGCTTATGTCTTATACAAATATGGGGAGGCCAAAATGGTCTTGCCTATCATCTCCATGTATGCCCTTGCGCTTTATCGCATGTTGCCCTCGCTAAACCGCATTTTAGAGCAATACAACATCATTTGCTACAGACAACAAGCAATCCATGGTGTCTATAAGGATTTGAGCCACCCTATTCAAGAGGAGGGGGTGTTGGAGTTGCCCTTTAAAGAGGCGATCCGCCTTAAAAACATCAACTTTGCCTACAAACACACCCACCCTATTTTGCAAAACATAAATTTGGAAATCAAGCGGGGGCAAAGAGTCGCCTTTGTGGGTCCTAGCGGATGTGGCAAATCTACTTTAGTGGACATTATTATGGGCGTGCTTTATCCAAATGCGGGACAAATTTTCATAGACAACACCCCCCTAACTTCTCAAAATATCCGCACATGGCGGCAAAAGATCGGTTACATCCCTCAACACATCTACCTATTTGACGGCAGTGTAGCTGAAAATGTCGCTTGCGGGAGCCCATTAGATGAAAAACGGGTGATAGAGGTTTGCAAAATGGCACATATTTACGACTTCTTGTGCCAACATAGCGGGATTGAGACCACCATAGGCGAGGGGGGAATCAATTTAAGCGGGGGGCAAAAACAGCGTCTGGGTATCGCTAGGGCTTTGTATGACAACCCAGAGATTTTAGTTTTAGACGAGGCGACTTCGGCTTTAGACACCCCCACAGAGGCAAAAATCATGGATGAGATCTACGGCGTAGCGGAAGATAAAACTTTGCTTATCATCGCCCACCGCCTAAGCACCATTGAGCGGTGCAATGTCAAAATTGATCTAAGTAAACCCGCTGTGTGAGCGCATCTAAATTTTAAGTTTAAAATCTCCACCATAGACCACATTGGATACTTTGGCTAATTTTGTTTGCATAAAAGCACCTCTTAGAGCTCTTAGGGTTTTTATGGAAGTTTAAATTGTCTAGTGAAGAAACTATTAGAGCTAGCTTTGATAAAGTTAAACATTTGAGCTTACTTATTTTGGCTATATAAAGAAGATATAATGGTGGATTATGGTTAAGCTGTGTCAAACAAGGTTTTAAATCAACAAAATAAGGACAATGATGGTTGGCATTCGGGTTTTTTTGTGCGATTGTGATGGCACTTTGACAGATGGGGGGATGTATTATTTAGAAAGCGGGCAACAATTCAAAAAGTTCAGCGTGGCCGATGGGATCGGCTTTGAGCTCTTAAAAGAGGCGGGGATCAAAACGGGCATTTTAACGGGCGAGGTTACGCCCATAGTCGAGCAGCGCGCCAAGAGGTTGAAAATGGACTATTTATATCAAGGCTGTAGACCGCAGGATAAGCTAGAGGCGCTGAGAGAGATTTGTGCCAAAGAGAACATTAGCCTAGAAAATGTCGCCTATGTGGGCGATGATCTCAACGACTTGCCCGTGTTGGAGTGTGTAGGTTTTAAGGGTTGCGTGGCCAATGCCCACCCCCACTTAAAGGCTTTACCCGGCATCATCATCTCACCGAAAAATGGGGGAGAGGGGGGTGTGCGTGCGCTCATTGATTTATGGCTAAACAATCCTAGAGAATTGAGAAGTTAAACGCGAATCAAGTGTTGAAAGATTTAATCGTTGGCCATGTTTTTATCCAACAACCCCCCAGCCAAAAGTTACTATAAGGGGGATGGGGTGGCATAAAATTCCCCAAATTTCAGACGGGCATGGCCCTAGCGCAGCATTTTAGACAGCTTTTTAACTCTTCTAAAACAAGTGGGGCATTGCTTTGTAGACTTGGATGAAATTTATGATCTTTTGGAGCAAGACAAGCCCCTACAAAACGCTGTGCACCTCACCCTAGATTGAGGCTTTGCCTCCACTTACGCCAAATCCTGTCCATCTTCAAAGCGCACAACACTCCTTTCACGGCCTACATCATCGCCGACTACATCAATAAAGGAGGGATGTTGAGCCCCAAGCAAGTTCAAGCTTTAGTCAAAAGAGCAAGACTTTAACCCTAGCACTTACCTTGCCGGTCCAAGAGCTTTTTAATGTTAAATTTAAGTCTAATCCATGAATCGATGGTTTTGAGTGTTTAGGGTGAAGTGAAAAGCGCCTTTCCATCCAATGGGGACTCAAACACACATCCCTATCGTCCAAAATGAAATTAACTCACAATTTTAGCATGGGCGCAACACATAAAAACCCACTATAGGGATCAAATCATGAAAGTCTTACACCTCAACGCCACGCTCACAGGGGGCAATGGGGTATTTGCGCCTACATAGTGCTTTGTGCAAAAAGGACATAGAAAACTTTGTGTGGGTGCTAGGTGGGGACTGGGCTAGAGCCAAATATTTTAAGTCCTGAGAGCACCCTAGCCAAAGCTTGGGTGTTTGTGCGCCCTTATTTGGACAAAGCCCCGATTTTGCTCTACTCCAAGCACAAAAAGGAGGTGTTTAAATGCCCTTTGAGTACGGCCTGGCCACTTTGGGGTTTGTAACGAAAAAATGGGCACATGCAACCCCCTAACTTTAACATTGTGGGGGTGAGCTCTTGGATTTCAAATTTAGCGCACCAAAGTGTGCTTTTAAAAGATAAGTCCCATTGTAACATCCCCAATCCCATAGACACAGACAGCTACAAGCCCCTAGACGAAACCTTTTGCCAGCAGTTACTGGGGCTAAACACCTCTAAAGAACCCGTGGGCTTTGGGGCAAGGATGTCAGCGACCCCAAGGGTTATGACCTGCTCTTACAAGCCTTGCGCTCTTGCTTGTTAGATTTAGAATTGGTTGTGGTGGGGATCGGCTAAACCGGCTTATTTGCCCTTTAAACCCACTATTTGGGCGCACTGCATGACAGTGGGTGCTAGAGAGCAATTAAGATAAACGCAAAAGCTAGGGCGCATGCTTTAAATACAACGCCCTAGCCGAGTGTTTAAAAATTTTCGTGGTATTTTTAGCTAGAGACACAAAAGGAATGCGTGCGAAGGATTTCAACGCCCTAGAGAATGCTAGGTTTGGCTATGAAGTGCTCTTGAAGGGGCACTTTAGAGCACCCTAGCCTGGTCAATGCGTTTAAACCTTTAAGGATTTCTAACAATACCCCTACAAGCGTCTGTTGCTTGGGGGATGGGATTGTGTGGAGTCTTGGGCGGGATAGGGCATTTTGTGGCAGTGTTTGAGGACATTGACCAATTCATCAAAGATTTCAAAAGAGGGGGCGACTCAGACACCACGCAAAAGTTAGTTGTCTTAGAAGCGCAAATCCCAACACCACAAACACCGCAAGAAATACCTTCTTCCACACTACAACAAGAATCGCCCAAAGCAAGGACACAAGAGGTAATACGGACCGAGCTAGAAACCCTAAGGACCTATCATGGGCAGATTGTAGACTTACACACCCCAGATCACATTTTCATAAAAGTGCTCTTAAAAGATATTCTACACTACCCCACAGGGCATATCAAAGTATTGTTTAAGATCACAGCACAAGAACAAAAGGTGGTGCAAGCCGAGCTGGAATGGGCTAAAAAATGCCCTAACTTTTTTGAAGACTTTAAAAAATACTCCAAACACCCTCCCACTGCAGAGTTACTAGAAAAATGCTTTACCCAAATTTTTCAAAGTTTAGAGCAGTTTGAGAAAATGATTAAAATTTCCCAGTTTCATACAGAAGCACAAAAAGAGAAGTCCAAAGTTACCACGGGTGTTTGGGAGAATTTTTTGAAGATGAACAGCCACAACACAACTTTAGAAAGGTCAAATTAGTGGATACGAGATTTTCTCAAACAAGCACAATGGTGCTAGGCTTGTTTGAGATTATCGAAGGCACCGACAAAGATTTTTACATAGCAGGGGAGCATAAGCTTTACATTGAGAAGTTTAACCAGAACGGGCAAGAATACTTTACGCATGTCTTTGCAAGTCCCCAAGACTTTATAAACAAAATATATACTTTCATCAAATCATTATTTTAGCTACAACATAATTCCCCATAACTACGACATAAACCAAAACCCGCACTCTAGCATGCCCTCATCGCTTTTAGAGCCTTTTATAAGCTTAAACATATTTAAGGTTTTCTCCACAAACAGCCCAAACCCATAAATCAATATTAAATCAATATAAATAGAATTTTAGCCCCCACGGCGTTTGAGTGGCAAATTATGCAAATAAGCTTGCGGCGTGTTTTTGCGTAGCAAATGGTTAATCCGCAACACTAGCTTAGAACAAGAAACCCGAGCCCTTAAAGCTGATCTAAAAACAGCAAAAACAGAAGCAAGGAGTCGGGCACACATTTAAGGCTTTTGAAACCCAGACCATTCATCTCACCAAGAAGTATGTAGCTTCCGTTACCACAGGTGTAGCGGTGCATATATATCAAGTGGTGAAAAGATTACAGCGATCTATAAACAATGTCAAGAAGAGATGATCTAACAAGTGGGCGTGTATGTGGCGTTGGGTGAATAGTTGAAAGTGAGCAAATTCAAAGTTCTTAACAATGTGAAAAAACTTTTTAGTAAGGGGGTTAAAGACCCCGTAAACCTATGAAGATGTGGAGTGGGGTATTTCTTAGGAGCTAAGATTTTGTGAAACAAACTAGGGTTAAAGTTAGATGAACTGCCTTGGCTGTCGCAATTCTTTTTGGCTTTATTGGATTCACTAAAGTAAGTGGTGAAATTTTTATTGTTTAAGCCTTTGGCTGTCTGTAAATCTTTGATAAAAAAAAGAATGTAAATTGGTGAGTTCTGTGTCCATATTTTTGAGTAGAACAAATCTAAAATTGTCCTTATCTACCTTATATTTTTTACAAAGGTCTAGAAAGGTTGCATCAAACCCTCGTTCCTCAAATTGTACCTGCAATGCATGCTTAAGCTCTTTTTCATGGGTTTGCATGTCCTCTGTAAGCTCTTGGTTTTCACGCACATAAGCACACATGGTGTAAAAAGTCTTGTCTTCTACAAAATTTAAGTCTTTGTCAAATATGAGAGCTAAACTAAATTTATCACCCCTAATAATGTCATCATTGACGTCTTCAGCGAAGATGTTGTATTTTTCTCTGAAAATCTTTACGATTTCCTCAAAGGCAAAAATCCCAAAAGTAACGCACAAGCCCCATTTTCTTGTCATCTTTTATTTTTTATCTATCTTTGCATGCTTGTAGCTCGTTTAAAAAATATTGCTAGTAGTCTTTTTAATTTGTAGTAGCAAGATTAGCTGTATGTGCGTGCATAGGCATTCCATTTACTCCCTAACTCAACTCATGGTCTTGATTTTGTCCTTAAAAAGCCCTTGTATAAAATCTTCGATGCAGAAAATGGGCATTCGATTCTTGTATCTAAAGTCAATACAGACATTGATAAAATCGACCTGTTCTGATTGGATTTGTCTTGTATGCGTGTGTCCATACAACCAATAAGTCTTAACTGAAGGTTGATTCTCTTCTCTTTGTGCCCACTCTGTTAGAACTTCATCGGCAACCAACTGATTGTATTCTCTAGAATCGGGCGGGTAATGACACATGATGAATCTGTAGAGATTGTCCATTTCTAAATCAAAAATGTAAAAAGCTTGTCTAAGACACAAAAATTGCAATTTGCATAAGCTTTGTCTGGCAACACATCGTGGTTGCCCCTGATCAAGATTTTTTGACCTTTTAGGCTGGAAAGAAGGGTGTTGAGCTCTTTAGAGGTTTTTCTCAGTAAAGTGAGATCTCCCAAATACCAGACCGTGTCTTGTGGTTCTATACAATCTAAGCATGGCAATCCATTCTCGATTGAGCTCTTCTACAGATTCAAAAGGGAGTGCTGAATACTTAATGATATTTTTATGAAAGAAGTGCAGATCTGAAACGACATAATTTTTCATTTTCGGTTTCTATGTGATTTTGATTACTATGGAGTTTAGCATAACAAGCATCAAGAAGTATAGATGAGAGAACTTTGAAAAATTGGAGGCAGAGTTTAGAAAAGAAGCGACATGCATCGCCATACTCAAAAGTGGGGCAACTCTGTATTGGCAAGTCAAAAAATCCTCACTAGGAGTAGGTTAGTATAAGGTCCGTGAACCACAATGCGCTTTCTGTCTGTCTTGTATTTTTCGTTTCCACAATCCCCTAAAACCGTACTTTATTGACTAAAATATTCTACTTTTGATATGTCTTAAATTTTGAAGAAGATAGTGGACAAACTTTTTGATGAGATGAGTGGATGCGCAGAAGAAAAATACAGAACAAAGTCGCTAAAAAGACCTATGTTAAAAATGTTTATTGTATTCGTATCTATTGTATTCGTATCGACTATAATGTGGGGCATGAGGTTTATGGCAAATCGGCAAGTTTTACACACCCTATGTTAGTGTTAAAGATGTTGTTGCTAGATTGTTTTTAGGCATCCCCCTTAGTAGCCAAATTCAAAAAAGCAATATGCCTACTATCACCCACCGTTTCAAAGACAGCAAAAACACAGAACAGATCGCTTTACTGCGCCAAATTAGAGCCTTTGATGTAAAGCGCAGACAAACCAAGATTGCCCAAGTGAGCGATGAAGTGTCAAAGACCATTAAGGACAAACTCAAACGCGAAGTGATTGATTAACATTCCCAACTTGCAAAAACCGCCGTAGGGTAGCTAGTCCTAGAAAGAGAAACCCTTTCTCAAGTGAGTTAGGGTAATTGTAATACGATTGGTTTTAAATGAGACTGAGCTTGGTGTGCAGACACAAGTCTAAATACTCTGCAATCCCCCACAGCCGCTTTAAAAAAGCTTTAGAGGATATGGACTAATCATCTTTGGCGGTCTCACTGCTTTCACCATAATTACAATTCCTCTAATCTATTTTAGATACGCTCAAGTAAAAAATTTAAGAGTAGCTGAATTTACCAATGCCCCCATGCTCAAAAACCTTGTTGCCCAAACACTCTATAACATGGGCATGATCTACAAGAAACGGGGATTAGGTAAGGCTAAAACTTTTCTGCGAAAAGCTGTAGATTTTGGCAACGAAAATGCCATGAAAGCTCTGCGAGCCATGGAGCGTTAGAACGCCATGTTAAAACTCATAAGCGTTTTGATCTTATTGGCAGAAATCCCACTCGTCTTTAGCGGGTGGACACTTCACCACTGATTGACCGCAGAATACATGGCGCACATACTTTTTTGGGTTTGGGTTTACTTAACCCATAGAGCGCACTATAACAACGGAACTTGCGCAGTCTACGCTATAGGTTTATAGTGCATAGCGCGCCCCGTGTCTCCAAAAGTTCGCAAGCTTACACATAGCGCACCGCTCAAATACGCCGTGGAGGCTGTAAGTGCTTAGATAAATAGCCTATAACATCTCTAACCTTCAATAAATAAGTTTCATCATACCATTCATAAAATCCATTCTCAATTTTTTCCCATAGGCTAGAGTCAAGATTATCAGACACAAGTGGTTTATATTGTTCAACTAATCCGCCCTTATTATATTGACGAATACCCCTTACTTGATTGTCTAAGATACTAAAACTCTCTTGGTTGAGTCTAGTTACCTTAGTAGGTTTCATACAATGAAGCAAAACAGATTCTAAGTTGCTTTTAACAGATTGCACAAACACAATGGGATTATAATCTACACATAAAGCCTCATGCCACATTTGCACCCACTCAGCTTGTTTAATGTAGCCATGTGAAAAGTAGTTAGGGGACACAACTAAAATACAATGGTAATGAGGATTACACTTTTGAGCAAAAATCTTGTTACCTAGAAACCTAGTGATGCGGACAAAGCCTAAAATATTGTCTTTCCATTGCGGAGTTTGAGTTAGTCTATCCCATGATTGAGATAAATGCTCAATGGAAGCTCTCAATTTGTCCATACTCGCATTCTTCATCGTCAGAGTAAGAAAAATATACACCACTTTATGGTCGTGTTGTATTTGATTTAGAATACTGATGGTTTCCATCATCAAACGAGTCACTTTGCGCCACAAACATACGGGAC
The DNA here is from genome assembly GCF_019703325.1 of Helicobacter sp. NHP19-012. Classification (NCBI taxonomy): domain Bacteria; kingdom Pseudomonadati; phylum Campylobacterota; class Epsilonproteobacteria; order Campylobacterales; family Helicobacteraceae; genus Helicobacter; species Helicobacter gastrofelis. The sequence goes on from NZ_AP024819.1 coordinate 509,361, forward strand.
ACCAGCGCTCACCACTGCCAAGCGCACCCAAGAGCAATGCCAAAGCCAAGGCGACGCCGATGCTCTTAGTGTCTATACTAAACAAAGAAAACCTTAAAGGCGGGTTTTAGGGCACCTTAATGGTTTTAAAGCAAGGGTGAGTCGTTATTTATGGAGTGCTGTCGTTAATCTCAAAGACACAATTACCATGCAAAACCTAGAAAGGCTAGCAAAACATTTTAAAAACAAATACGGCTTTCAGTGCTACCAAATCGCTATCCATAGAAATGAGGGGTATATAGATGATAAGGGTAAAGTGCAGATCAATCACCACGCCCACATGGAATTTTTCATGCTTGATGAGCGCACGGGCAAAAATGTTTTTTACACCATAAACCGCCAACGCCTTAGAGAAATCCAAAGCGAAGTCGCTGAGATTTTACACATGCAAAGAGGCGTAGATAAACGCATAGCGGGACTAAACGCATTGAGCCTAGAGCTTACGCTCAGCTCATAGAGAAAGAAAAAGGTGGGCATTAAAAAGTTGTGAATGACATGAAAGAGGTGGTGTATAAGATAGCAAGACAAGCTAATATTATAGGGCTTGATGCGTTAGGCTCTCTCAACACTCAAATTAAAATAGAAATACAGAACGAAAGAGACATTTTGAAAGTCTATGAAACTAGGTATGACTATGGATAAATTGCATCAACGACAACCTTCATCGTTACAAAGCCGATAGCCTAGAACACAATATTTTAAAAACTAAACACGAGCAAGCCAAGCAAAACAATCAAAGACTAGAGAGTGCTTACAAAGTTTTAAAGCAAAACTACCAAGACCTAGAAACAGCCATTGTTGATCTTGCAAGCGTGATAAAGCAAGAGCAAAAAATCCTCCACTCCATTTAGACAAGAAGCTTACAACTAAAGAGCTTACAGCCCTTTGTGGCAATGTCCGCAAGCACATGATTGCTGTCAATGCCAAACTTGGGGAGCTAAAACTCTATCCGCAAAAGGTTTACAAGGCGGTTAGTGCATTGAAGCAGCAGAGACTCATCTTTGCCGAAGTAAAGACCAAACTTGCCAAGATAGATGAACAAGCTAAAGCGGACTATGGGGAGTTACAAAAGAAATACGAGGGTTACCTAAGCCCTAATGAAGTGCAAGCGCAATAAAAGACTATCTAAGTCTTGAGCAGGTAGAGGATAAGATAAATGCCATAAAGACCCAATACGAGGATTATCTAAGTCCCAATGAAGTTAAGACTAAATACGAGAGTTACTTAAGCCCAGAACAAGTTGCAGAGCAATACAAAGACTATCTGAGTTCCAAGCAAGTGCAAGACAAGATAAATGCCATCGCCAAACAATACAAAAAACACTTAAGCCCTAAATAGGTAGAGGATAGGGTAAATGTTACAAAGACTCAATACGGGACTACCTTAGCCCTGATGAAGTTAAAACTAAATACAAGGATTGCTTAAACACCGAGCAGATAGAAGCAAAACGTCTAAAGGATTTTAAAAGCCTTTGCTCTTTGACGGGTGATAGCAAAGACACAGCGCAAGAGAGTTTAGCGAGCCTTGGGGCGAGCATTAGACAATTTAAAACTAATTTAACCGCACTTTGTGAGTGGGCAGGTGGAGGTAAGTGGCAAACACCTAAATATGCTAAAGAACACCTTGAAAAAAGCATTGACAAGCTCAAAGAACGAGCAAGCAAGGCAGAAACAGTCGAAAACGCCAGAACTAGTCTAGAAACCGTCTTAGACACTATCTACAGCGTATTGATTGAGCCAAAAGAACAAGATGACAAACTCACAGCCCAAGACAAGCTCAAGGCTATAGAAACTAGGTTTCAATTAGAAAAAAATAAAACTGAAATTTTAGACATCATCTATAAAAGACTTAAACACTCTTTGCGAGAGCTTGGGCATCAATGTAGATCAAAACAGCACACCCCAAGAAACACTTAAAAGACTCACAGAATCAATTAACTCTATAAACTACGCACAAAAGGCTAAGGACATAGAAATCGAAACGCTTAAAGAACAAATCAACACCCTAAGCACTCCACAGAAACAAGAAGCTAAAACACAAGAGAGGGGGGCAACAACAAAACAAAAAGCTAAAGCTTTCTTTGAAAATCACTCCAAAGAACACAAAGATGCAAGCTTACACGGCTTTGTATGTAAAGAGTGGGTGTTTTGGATGGATGATGCCAATGGTAAAAGGTTAAAGGCACACTTAGAAGAGATGATAGATAAACGAGTTAATCCAAAGTCTCAAATCTCTGTCCTTTGACAATTTAGAAAAAGCAAATGATAGTTTTAGTCGTTTGTTACATGAGCTTGGGTATGGCATACAATCGATGGCTTGTATACCCCGCTCATATTCACCCAACTCCACAAAGCTTATATGATGCGCTTGCGCCTAAAACCCCTGAGATCAAATTAGAGCAACCCACAGCATAAACATTGTGAAAAGATGTTTTAGATTTCATTGCTGAGTTAACTAAGATAGATCCTCATGAGGCTAGTGCAATCTTAAACGATATGGATAGCGTTGTCCGCACTAGCAAATTTGACCCACACACTATCCCAAGTCAAGTAACATATGCAACACAATGAACACACTTAAGTCGACCTAACTGCTTTTTAAATCCCTTTTATTTTGCTAACATGTTCCCTTTTAAAGGAGAAATATGAAGATCGAATCGGTAAAGGCTTATGAGGTGTTGGATAGTCGGGGCAACCCCACGCTCAAGGCGCAAGTAGAGCTTAGTGGGGGCTTTTTGGGACACGCCATTGTGCCAAGCGGGGCAAGCACGGGTAAAAAAGAAGCCCTAGAGCTTAGGGATAAAGAGCCGGGGCGATTTTTAGGCAAGGGGGTTTTAAAGGCGTGCAACTTTGTCAATCAAGAAATTCAAGAAGCCCTTGTGGGGCAATGCCCCTATAACCAAGCCAAGATAGATCAACTCTCGCAAAATTTAGACGGCACGCCTAATTACAGCCATTTAGGGGCGAATGCGGTGCTTAGTGTGTCTATGGCATTAGCAAGGGCGGCAGCACGCTCTTTAAACCTGCCCCTTTATGCCTACTTAGGTGGGCTAAATGCTAGCTTATTACCCGCTCCCATGCTAAATATCATCAATGGCGGAGCGCATGCCAATAACCGCCTAGACTTTCAAGAGTATATGATTATGCCCCTAGGCTTTGAGAGCTTTAAAGAAGCACTCAGGGCAAGCGTAGAGGTTTATCACACGCTAAAAGCCATGCTTGCCGATGCCAAGCAACCTACCAGCGTGGGCGATGAGGGCGGGTTTGCCCCCGATTTTAAGGACAACACCGAGCCTTTAGAGTGGATATTAAAAGCCATTGAAAAGGCGGGGTATAAGCCGGGCGAACAAATTGCCCTAGCTTTAGACATTGCCAGTAGCGAGCTGTTAAACATTAATGGTAACTATGTGCTAGCCGGGGAGAATAAAGAGCTAGAAGCTAGCGCACTCATTGAGTATTATGCAAACCTTGTAGAAAAATACCCCATTGTATCTATTGAGGACGCTTTGGGTGAGGAGGATTACAGCGGTTGGGCTGAAATCACGCAAAAGTTGGGCGATAAGGTGCAGTTAGTTGGTGATGATTTATTTGTCACCAATGCGACACTTTTAAAAGAGGGTATAGACAAGCATTTAGCTAACGCCATTTTAATCAAGCCTAACCAAATTGGTAGTTTGACACAGACCATGCAAACCATGCACCTAGCACAAAAGTCGGGCTATGCTTGCGTGATGAGTCATAGGAGCGGAGAGAGTGAGGATAGCTTTATTGCCGACTTTAGTGTAGCGCTCAATACAGGGCAGATTAAAACGGGCGCGCCTACAAGGGGGGAGCGCACCGCTAAATACAACCGCTTACTAGAAATTGAAATGGCGACTAACGCCCCCTATGCTGGACCCACTCTCTTTAAATAATAAAATTTGGCTCATCGGCTTTATGGGCTGTGGCAAAAGCACCTTAGGGGCTTGTCTAGCTAAGGTGTTGGGTTATCGCTTTTTAGACACGGATTTACAAATCGCCACACAAGAGAATTTGAGCATTGAGCGGATTTTTAAAGAAAAGGGGGAGGCGTATTTTAGGCAGCTAGAAAGGGCTTTAGTGGCAAATTTAGAGCAAGTGCCAAGCCCCTTAGTCATCGCCACAGGGGGCGGACTGCCTCTTTACACCCCCTTAAAAGGCACAATCATTTATCTGGCCCTAGACTTTGAAAGCCTATACACAAGGCTTTTCAACGATCCAAACCCCCGCCCGCTCTTTAAAGATAAAGAGGGTTTGCACGCCCTTTACACCCAAAGAAGCCCGCTTTATGCAAAAATGGCGACTTTAAAGCTAGATGCTAATGCCACACCCCAAGATTTAACATTACAGCTTGTAACACTCTTAAGAACCAAATCCCCTAGTAACTAGGCTTATTAACATGTATGGGTTATAATGCCCCTTTCGTAAAGGAGAAACATGGCAAAAGGTATTCTGGTCGTAGCTCCACGGGCTTTAAAAGCCCCAGCCCTAGAGTTTTTACAAACCCTTTTAAAACACCATCAACACAGCGTGGCTATTTTTGAGCCTATGGAGCAACTAGGCGGCGCATGCCTAGAATTGTGCGCTGAGAACAAGGAAGCGTTTTTCACCAAACTTTTAAGCCTTTATACCGCCTTAGGCGACGCACACGATTATATTTTAGTGGGCGATCTAAGCCCCTTGCAAGCCTTTTATCCCTACGCACATGTGGATTTGGCAAGACATTTAAATTTAATCGTGGTGCAAGCCCTAGAAGATCTAAAAGAAGCTAAACTTGCCACCCACACATGGCAACAAGCCGGGCTACTCTGCCCCCTATTCCTTGCCAAAGGCAAGGTAAGCCCAGAAATCCTAGATTTAAACACGCCCCCCGAGCAAGCTAAAGAAAGTTACCAAGCCCTTGAAAAGGCGACCCCCACTTGTTTAAGCCCCCTAGCGTTTCAGCACCAAATTTTAGAGCGGGCTAAGGGCGATGTGAAAACGATCGTCCTGCCTGAGAGTGGGGATGTGCGGATTTTAAGGGCAGCGCACGCGATTTTGCAATTAAAGGCGGCAAAGTTAATTCTGCTTGGGGAAAAGGACAAAGTGCATAAGGATGCTGAGGCTTTAGGGCTTGATTTGCAAAACACTTTGATTTTAGACCCTAGCACTTCTGCCTATTTGGACACCTTTGCTAACACGCTTTACGAGCTACGCAAAAATAAGGGCTTAAGTCTAGAAGAGGCGCAAAAGCTTGTCAAAACCCCCACTTACTTTGGCACAATGCTTGTCTATCTCGGGCATGCCGATGGCATGGTTTCGGGCGCAACACACACCACCGCCGACACCGTGCGCCCGGCTTTGCAAATCATTAAACTTGCCCCGGGTAATAATTTAGTTTCTAGCGTGTTTTTCATGTGTTTAGACACTAAAGTGTATGTCTTTGGCGATTGTGCAATCAACCCTAACCCCAACAGCGCTGAACTCGCCCAAATCGCCCTAGCTTCTGCCAAAACTGCTAAAGCCTTTGGCTTTGAACCTAAAGTCGCCATGCTCTCTTACTCCACAGCCACTTCGGGCAAGGGTCCTGATGTGGATAAAGTTTCTAAAGCCGTGCAGATTGCTAAAGAGCTGGACGCCACTTTAGCCCTAGATGGACCGCTACAATTTGATGCAAGCGTGGATGTGGCTACGGGCTCTAAGAAAATGCCCGGTAGCCTTGTAGCCGGGCATGCAAATACCTTCATCTTCCCCGATTTGGATGCAGGCAATATCACCTATAAAGCCGTGCAGCGCTGCGCCAACACCCTAGCCATAGGTCCCGTGTTGCAAGGGCTTAAAAAGCCGGTCAATGATTTGAGTCGGGGCTGTTTAGTTGAAGATGTGATCAACACAATCATCATCACCGCCATTCAGGCGCAGGGGCTGTAATGCGGATTTTAGTGTTAAATTTAGGCAGTTCGTCCATTAAGTTTCAGCTTTTCAATATGGAAAAGCGTATGGTGCTTGCTAAGGGGCTTTTGGAGCAAATCGGCGAGCCTGAGGGTAGAATTAGTATCAGCACGAGTGCTAAGGCTTCCCAGACCGAGAGCCTACACATTACCGACCACGCCCACGGGCTGTTAAAAATGCAAGAAAAATTGCAAGTGATGGGGGTTTTAAAGAGTTTGGAACACATTGATGGCGTGGGGCATCGGGTCGTGCAAGGGGGGGATTTATTCATCAAGCCCACTTTAATCACGCCCGAGGTGATCGGGCATTTGGAGGATTTGTGTCCCCTAGCTCCCTTGCATAACCCCGCCCACTTAGCCGGGATTAAAGCTATGCAAAAGCAGGTGCCAAATCTGCCCCAAGTGGCGGTGTTTGACACCGCTTACCACCAAACAATCCCCCCCCACGCTTTCACCTATGCTTTGCCCTATGAGCTTTACGAACGGCATAAATTGCGCCGTTATGGCTTTCATGGGACTTCTCATAACTTTGTCGCCCAAGAAGCCGCACGCTTTTTACATATCCCTTACCGCAATTTCAACGCCATATCCTTGCACCTTGGCAATGGGGCGAGTGTGTGTGCCATTAGAAACGGGCAAAGTGTCGAAACTTCTATGGGGCTCACCCCCTTAGAGGGATTGGTGATGGGCACACGCTCGGGGGATTTAGACCCCGCCTTGCTCGGCTATATCGGGCAACTTACAAATAAGGACACCGCCGGTGTGGTGCATATGTTAAACCACGAGAGCGGATTAAAAGGGCTTTGTGGGGACAACGACATGCGCGCCATTGAAAAGCGCATCGATGCCAAAGATGAGCGGGCAAAACTTGCCTTTGACATTTACGCCCACCGCATTAAAAAATATGTCGGGGCTTATGCCTTCGTGCTGGGGGCATTGGATGCGATCATTTTCACGGGAGGCGTGGGAGAGAATTGCGCCCGTTTGCGTAAAGCCGTGTGTAGCGAGCTTGAAAACTTTGGCATTTTCTTAGATGAAGAGGTCAATAGCAACCCACGCCCCGGGATTGCGCTTTTAAGCCAAGCACGCAAGCTTCCCATTTTAAGAGTGCCTACAAACGAAGAGTTAGCGATTGCTAAGGCGACCATGCAAGTGGTGCAAGCCCTCTAAATCACCACTCCCAACCTCCGCCCACACGGAAGGCTAGGTAGTTAGGTAGTTTCATGTCGGCTAGGGAGCCTAAGATTCCACTTGCGGCTGAGCCTCCTAAAGCCACAGTTTGTAAACCCGATTGCACAGAGAAATCCAACACCCTAAACAAGCGGATACCCCCCGTTAAAATCACCCCTTGGTGCAAGCCCGCTTGGGCGACATTGCCCATCGCCCCTAGTTTGAGCGCAAACCACTTCCAGTTAAACATCACCCCACCCCCGATCATTTGGCTACGCTTGTCTAACATGAGCATTTTATTTGAGGTTAAGTCAAAGTCCATCGCCAAATTTAGCCACTTCCAGCGATAACCAAGCCCCAAGCGCACTTGTGGGTCGATGCGCATGTCGGGCAAATGGGCGTAGCGGATTTTGGGGGCGTTTAAATATTTACCCACAAGCCCTAGAGTGAAACCCTTAATGCGGTAAGCCCCGCCCAAATCCAACCCAAAGTGGCTTTGGCGCACCATGTCCTGCATACTGAAAGAAAAATTTGAAAATAAGTTTTGGGCTTTGGTGATGACTTGGTCCACGTTACCAGAAATTCCAAGCCCATAGCTCAAGGTGTAAAGATACCTAAAGGTTACACCCACAGAAATGCGCCCCGCTTTTTTTAAATCAAAACCCTTGGCATAGCCAATAGGCACTGAACCAATCGCCAAAGCCTGCACCCTTGCGGCGTTGTTGGCGTTGGAGGAAAGCAAAGAAGAGTTCAAATATGCACTTTGGGTGCTTTGTTGAAAAGAGATGCTGTTGGCGTTGATTTGTGCCCTGGTGTAAACATTGTTGCCGTCTATAGTAAAAGGGAAGATGAGTTTGTTGTGGCGTGGATCGACCACTGCGCTCGCCCCAGCAAAAAGGCTAGCAAAAACGCCGATGCCAAAAGTCCCAATCCCGCCCTTGATTTTTTTCATTTTGGGGTGGATTTGCACCACGATGCCGTTTTGCGAATCGACATGCAAGCCATTTAAATTCAAAAAGTCTTTAAGGGCGTTGCCGGCATTGACAATTGTTCGTTCATTTGGACCTTGATTGGCGTTTATACTAATGCTGCCCCCATCTGCGAGGGTTTGTAGGGTAGAGCTAGACATGAGACCTTGTAAGGATTGGGCGATGGTGTCACTTTGGTTAAAAACTTGCAGGGCATTAGAAGCCAAAGGCAAAATATTTTTCTCCCGCACCCCGACTCCAAAGCTATAGCCTAGCTTACTGCGTGCGTCTATGTCGAGCAACGCAGGGTTGTAATACAGCCCCCAAGCGGAGTTTTCCAGAGCAACGCCCGCCCCGCCCATGCCAAAACTCGTATCCCCCATTTCGCCAAACTCTAAACCCTCCACGCCACTGCAAGCCAAGGCGCACAAAACTAAGGTTTTTTTCACTGCCATCTCTCCCTTCATCAAAAATTTAAGGGGTATTCTAGCATGTTTTCTTTTTATTTATAAAACTATTTTAGAATGATCCGCTCTCTTTTTGAGGATTTTTAAGAAACTGCCACAGCTCTAGCATAACTTGGGGCAAGTAGCTTTTATTCCATTTCTTGGGGTCAAGCAGGTTTAGATGCTTTTCTTGCACCTGTGCCTTAAAACCCTCAAAGTCCGCCACCTCTAGGCTCTCTAATGGCTCAAATGTCAAGCCTGCAAAGCCCTCGTAAAGTTGGTTAAAATCCGCATTCTCTAACCCTAAGAACGCCCCTATGTCTAGCAAGGCTTCTTTCTCTTGATCGCCAAGTATCCCATCGCTGTAAGCGAGTACAAACAAGAGCTCCACCCACTTCACCCGTTTTTTATACTCCCCATGCGCTAGGTTAGAGAGCTCGTGGCAGAGTTCTTCAAGGGGTCTATCGGCTTCTTTGTAAATTCCTGTGAGCAAGTCTAAGTCTTTGTTTTGCACTTGGCTTAAATCCTGCAAGAACACTTGGCTTAGGGCTTGGCTTAAAGGGGTTTCTTTGATATGTTTGCTAAACACCCCCATTAAGTTGGCAAACAACCCCGCTTCGCTGCTTTTGAGCACTTCTAGGGGCGTGGGCAGGGCGTGGGGCTCAGGTGGGCTAAACTCTTGTTTTGTAAGCTCGGGGAGAGTTTTGAGTGGGTTTTTCAAATACTCTTGCAAGGTGTAGTATAAATAGATCAACACCACAGCCACGCCTACAACCAACACCACTTCTAACATCAAAGCAAACTCGCATTGTCGCGTTTTTTAAAATCCCGTTCCGTGACTGCTTGGTTCAAACGTCGTCTTTCTTCCTTCTGTTTTTTTCTTAAGTCCATTTTACGCTCGTAGCTCCTTTTGAGTTGTTGTATGTAGTCCTCCCGTTTTTCTGGGGGCTGGAAAGATATGGGCTTTGTCAGCAATAAAAAAGCTACAAAAAAGAAAATCATGAGGGCTATATCTCCCGAAGTCTCGCCATTGACGATATACCACGCCAAACCTAGCACCATTGCAAAGAAAAGTTTTAGCCCTGTTTTCAACACACTCCTTTATAAGAAGTTAACGGCATTTTTATGGCTCTCTAGCCCCAAAGCTTTAATGTCCCTTTCGCCTAAAGCTAAGAGTATCAACTGGGGTAAGAACAACACACTTGTGCGGTCGTGATCCCTTTGGTAGGCGTTTGAGCCTTGCTCGGCTAGGGTGTCAAACATATGAAACTGACTGAGCGCATCCACCATTAAAAAATCCGCACCCAAATCAATGCCCGCATAGCGGATACGCGCTGACTCTTTAAGTGCCATCTGGCTGTCAATGTCTAGCAAATGGGCGTAGGACTCTTTGGCAAATAGGGGGCTGTGGGTGTGCAGATCCAGCCACCTTAAGAGGGCGGGGTGCTCTTGTGCGCTCTCTTTAAACCACACCGCACTAAAGCCCTTAAAGGGGGTTAGGGGCTCAAGCTGCAAGATCTCTTTTGCCAACAAGTCGTTTAAAAAGACCACTTGTGCCTGCTGGCTATAGCTCAATTCATAGGCGGCAAGGTTGTTATTCACTGCTTCTAATAGGCTAGGCTCGCTATCTAGCAAGGCTTTGGCGTAGGTGGCGTTTGTGTAAGCGTCCTCGTCAGCGCACAGCAAAACCCCCCCGACTTTATGCGCTAGGGCAAGGTTATAGGCGTTGGCGGTTAAAAATTTTTCTAAATCCGCCAAACGCCCCCAATGCCCACCATCAAAGACACAGGGCAACTCCACAAAGTTTAAATGCAACTTTTGCAATAAAAGGCGCGTGCTTGCAAGCAGCGGGGCCAAGTTGTAGGTCTGCGGGTAGGCGGTGTAGAGCAAGTAGGGGGCTTGCTTGTTTATGTCGGGCTTAGAGAAGTTGTAGGCAATGTTGCCTAAGTGCGCCCATGGATTGTTGGCAAGCGGGCATTTAGAGCCATTTAAAAGCATTTGCTGTAGGCTGTAAATCTCTATGTCTAGCGCATCGCTCTTAGGATAAATGCGGTGCTTAAGTGGTACAAAGTGCATCACGCCATGCTGCTTGTCGGCAATGCTGCCTAAAATCTCAAGGCTTCTATGTGGATAGCGTTCCATCAGCCACTTGGCATACAAGAAAAATCCATCCCCAAAGTAACCCGCATGTTCTTTGGGCGTTAGGGTGTTGATGTTGGTGTATTTGGCTAGCTCGGCTCTCTCTTCTTGGGTTAAAAAAGGCGTGCTTTTAAAGAAGTTAGCATAAGGCTCTAATAACGCCTCTTCATTCAACAACAAATCTTGTTTAGCGTAAGGGATGGACAAAGGCTCAAGCACCCATTCTTTGCCAAAGCGGGCGATCAGCTCGGCGATCTCTAAGTTTTCAAACACAGCGATTTGGTTGATCTTCAGCCCCAAATGCACGGGGTCGTAGGCAAGATTAGGGATGTTTTCTAGCACCTCGCTTAAACGCCCCTTGGGGTTGTAGCCCACATTATAGAGCACATAGGCGGGGTTGTAATCGCAAGCGGGGTTGAATTTAAAGGCACGGATTTTTAAGGTGAGTAGGCTCATTAAGGTTCTCTCTGTAAAGTGGCGATGACTTCTTGATTTCTAGGGTCGGATAAAATCGCGTCCTTAGAGTTTTGCAGGGCTTCAGCGGTGCTGTCGGCAAAAATCATATGCCCCTCGCAGCGGTTAAACAGCACGACATTCGAGTCGTTTCTATCTTTGACGATGATTTGCACGATCCCCTCTAAAGCGATGCGCACCGTGGTTTCAAAATTGTCGCCCAGCCCCGCTTCAAAGCTGATATGGGCGGGGTCTTTGACGATCTTCAAGCTTTCAAAGGTGTAGCCAGCCAACACAAAGAGCACAAACGCCCCAAAGTCGGCGCGCTGCTCTTCGGGCAGGGGGGGGTCAAAGTGCACATGCTCTAGGGCACAGAAGACGCTAAAATGCGTGTGGGTTTGGTGCAAAAAGGCGAGACAATCCAAGCAATGTTGGTTCGTCATTGCCTTGTATCTTTGCAAAATGTCCATTAAAGCAAGTCCTCAAATTCTTTCAGCATTTTCTCCACTTCGTGCATGCCAATTTGCCAAAACTCTTTATCGGCGATGTTAAAGCCAAACATGCCCACCAACTCTTCAGGGCTTTGGCTGCCCCCCTTGCTTAAAAAGGTGGTGTAGGTGTCCACAAATTCTTGTTTCTCTTTGGGCGTTTTTTTCGAGCGGTAAAGCCCAAAAAGGGCGAGGACTAATAACTGCCCGTAGCTGTAAGAGTAGCAGTAAAAGGGCGAATGGATGAAGTGGGGGATGTAGCTCCACCAGCGGGCGTAATTCTTGCTAAGCTTTAAACTCTTGCCAAACATTTTTTCATTCTCTTCTTGCCAAATTTTGTCAAAGTCTTTTGCCTTCAACTCTTCAAAATGATCCCCGCATTGGTGGATGCGCCTTTCAAAATTCGTCATCACCACTTGCCTAAACATAGTGGAGAAAATGTCCTCCAATTTGCCCGCATAAATGCCCCTAAGCTCTTTCTTGTCTAAGTCTTTCTTTAAATTCTCAAACAAGAGCATTTCGCCAAAGACAGAGGCGGTTTCGCTGGTGGTTAGGGGGGTGTTGGTGTTTAAATAGCCCACTTGGCGGCTTAAAGACTGGTGGATCATATGCCCGAACTCGTGGGCAATGGTAAAGGCAGAGCGCCTATTACCCGTGAAGTTTAAAAGCACGAAGGGGTGGGCGCTGGGCACCGTGCTGTCGCTAAACGCCCCGCCTCTTTTATCGGCTCTAGGGTGTGAATCCACCCAGCCCCCCTCAATGCCTTGTTTCACGATCTCATAAAATTTAGGCGAAAAGTCTTGGTAAGCCTTACAAACCAAGTCAAGGGCCTCCTTGTAGCTTAAGGGGGTTTCTTTGGACTCAATGGGGGCGTAGCGATCGTGGTCTTTGAGTTTATGGCCTAAGATTTTTGCCTTGCTTTTGTAGTAGCGGTGCACTAGGGGGTAGTGCTCTTGTACGATCTCAACCATGCTATCCACGCTAGCCTGTGGGATTTGGTTGCTCAAATGCCGAAAGGTTTCGGGTTTTTCGTAGTGGCGCAACTTGGTGTCAATGTGTAGGTCTTTACGCACCATGTTTAAGACATAAGTGAGCACCAACTCCTGCTTTTTTAGCGACTTTGTCAAGGTCTTTTGCGCCTGTTTACGCAGTTTGCGATCGGGGTTATGCAGCTCGGATAAAATCTCCTCTTCGCTTAGCATTTTGTTTTGAAAAGGCATTTTTAAAGAAGTGATGACTTGGTCAAACAAGTTAGAAAACGCCTCCACGCCCACGCCGCAAGTGGCTAAAAGCACCTTTTCTTCAGGCAGGCTCAGCATATGGGGCTTTTGGCGCAAGAGCAGGCGCAAGAAATAGGCGTATTTGGGCGTGGCAGAGATCAACGCCTCTTGTTTCTCGCTTTCTAGGGCGCAAAACTCGTTTTCCACAAAGAGCAAATGCTTGCTCATGTCCGCACATAGAAGTTGGTACTTTGCGTATAAATCGCTCCTTTTAGCGTCTACACAGAAAATCAAAAAGACATAACTCATGGCGCGTGAAATGCCCTCGCTCAAACTTTCATACTCTGCTAAAACACCTCCAAACTTTTCGGGCTCTATGCTGGCAAAAGTCCCGGCATGCTTTTTCTCAAAATCAGCAACTTTTTTATCCCAAGCAGCTAGGTGTTTATCTAAAGCGTCTTGGTCTTTAAAAAGCGCGCTCAAATCCCAGCGGTGTTCCAAATCTTTTGTGTCTTTGCTTCCCACAAATACTCCTTTCAAAAATAACCCCTATTCTAGCATGTTTTGGTCTGTGCTATAATGTTTCTTTATTAAAGCCAAGGAGACACTTTGTCAAAGAGAGCGATTTTAGCGGGGGTGTTGTGCGGGGGTGTGTTTTTGGGTTGTAGTGTGTACCAAAGCTCGGATCCCGACACCACCCCCCCACCCTACAAAAAAGAGAAGCCCAACAAACAAGCCAAAGCGCAAGCCAAAGAAAACCACGCCCTAGAGCAACAAATTGAGCAGCTTAAAAACGCCGTGGCCACCAACGAGCGCAAAATGGACGCGTTAGACCACAAGTTCAAAAACCCCCAAAACCAGAGCCCAAGCCCCAACCACACCCCCAGCCCCCAGCCCATCTACAGCCACAACCTCAACCACCCCCAAGTCCAGACCCACACACCACCTCCCCCCCCAGCCTTTAAAACCAAATCCACCACCATACACATAAGCAGACACTTTTTGATAGGCTATGGGGTGAGCGATGTTAGTGCTAAAACCCCTGAAGATGCTAGAGATAGTGCCTATTTCAACGCTAGACGGCAACTCACCTTCGCCCTTTACAACCGCCTAAGCCAAGCTTTGAGCGCATACCATTTAAGATCCGAGCACCTACGCAATGTCTTGCTGTTTACCATTGACAAAGCCATAGACAGCCCCCAAATCTATAAAGAAAAAACCCTAGTCCCCCTCGCCCACTACGACAAAACTTTAATGGTGTTGCTTGTGGATAGCGCGGTGATCGAGCAAATCCGCCAACTCGTGCACACGCAATACCACTTCTCTACCCAGCACCGGCACTTATTTGACCACTTGCTCTATGGCGTGCAAATAGAGTTGTTGCACTAAAGTAGGGGCAGCCACGCCCTTCAATCACTTAGCAAGTATTTTTTCGAGCCGCAAAAGGCACTGCCTCAAGGTGTTTTCCTCAACCTGAATAACAATCTCTTTAATAAAAGCTCACAAACATCCTCTAGTTTTGAAACAAAGTTTTCAGCCCCTAGCTTCTCTGTGGTGATTTGGTAATACTTTTTTCAAAGCCAATAAAGTGCCTTTGTAACCTTTTGGCCGCAAGGGTGGTTGGCTGTTGGGTGGTGTGCAAAAAATCAAAAACGGCAACAAGAGCCTCACTAGCTTTAAACACGCCTTTTACTTCCAAGAAATCGGGTTTTTGGCATTACGCCGTGGGGCTAGGCGGCATGACAAACGGCAAAGAAGCCTTAGTTTTTAAAAAAAGGTGATTGAATATCTTAGGAAACACAAAAACGACTAATCCAAAGAATCCTAAACCCTTTTGGCATAAAAATTTATTCTCACCCAAAGCCCAGCTTTTAAACTTAAGCTTTTTGCAACTCTTGCAAACTCACGGGGGGGTTGTGCTTGAATTTGGAGTACTCAAGCAGGCTTAAAAGCACCTTTTCGACAGCTTTTAGTGTGGTGAAATAAGAGATTTTGTTTTTGAGCACCTGAATGCGGATGATTTTAGAATCTTCGCTCACCCGGTCGCTTGTGTTGATCGCCATGTCGATCTCGTGATTTAGCATAAAATCCGAGATATTGGGACGGCCTTCAGAGATTTTAAGCACCTGCACGCTTTCTAGCCCCTCAGCTTGCAAGGCTTTATGCGTCCCGGTCGTGGCGTAGAGCTTAAAGCCTAGGCTAGCAAAGGCGCGCATTAAAGGCATTGCCCTTTGCTTGTCGGCATCTTTGAGCGACACAAAGACATGCCCGCTGTGCTTGATGGGGTTGTTGCAGGCAAGTTGGGACTTATAAAAGGCTTCGGCTAAAGTGTAGCCCACGCCCGCCACTTCGCCCGTGCTTTTCATTTCAGGTCCTAGCACCAAATCCGCCCCATAGAGTTTATTAAAGGGGAAGACGCTTTCTTTGACAAAGACATAGTTTAAAGGCTTGGCTAAGTATAACCCTCCGCCTTTATTCTCTAGCCCCTTAAAGTCCTCTAGGTGTTGTCCCACCATCACCCCGATCGCCATTGCGGCAATGTCTAGCCCTAAAGCCTTAGACACAAAGGGCACGGTGCGGGAGCATCTAGGGTTGATCTCTAGCACGAAGAGTTGGTTATTTTTATAAGCAAATTGGATATTGACTAAGCCCAGCACCTGCAAGCCCAAAGCGATTTTTTGCGTTTGGCTATAGACTTCTTCTAAAACCTGTGGGCTTAAACTTGGGGGGATAAAGCAGGTGCTATCGCCCGAGTGGATACCGGCGGGCTCAATGTGCTCTAAAACGCTACACACAAACACGCTTTGTTGGTCGCAAATGGCATCTACATCGAGCTCCAAAGCGTCTTCTAAAAAGCTATCCATAAGCAAACTAGTTTCAAAGCTGTAGTTTTCTATGTACTCCAAACACTCCTCTTTGGTGCGTAAAATCCGCATTTTTGCCCCGCCTAACACAAAGCTGGGGCGTAAGATTAGGGGCAAGTCTAGCTGGTCTAAACACTCTAGGGCTTGTTCTTTGGAGTTGGCACATAGCCCTTTGGGGTAGGCGATGTTGAGGCGGTCTAAAAGTTTATGGCATAAATCCCGCTCTTCGGCAATTTCAATGTTCTTAAAGGCGGTGCCAAGCAGGGGGATGTGCAGGGCTTCTAAGTCTTTGGCGATTTTTAAGGGCGTTTGCCCCCCAAAGCCCACCACCACGCCCATTAAATGCGCTTTTTCGCGGGCAACAATCTCTAGGACATGCTCTAAAGTGATGGGCTCAAAGTAGAGTGTGTCGCTGGTGTCGTGGTCGGTGCTAATCGTCTCTGGGTTGTTGTTGATGATGATAGGGCTTAGCCCCATTTTCTTAAGCGCAAGGCTGGCATGCGTCAAGGCGTAGTCAAACTCCATGCCCACCCCGATTTTATTCGCACTTGAGCCAATTAAAATCACCTTTTGGCGGGTGGATTTGGGGGGGTTGTTGTGGGTTGGGAAAAAGGGGGCGTAGGTGCTGTATAGGTAGGGCGTGGGGCTTTTAAACTCGTTTGCGCTCAAATCCACTTGGTACATTTTAGGGTGCAAGTCTAGGGTATCCCTAGCTTGGCGCACCTCTGACTCGCTCACGCTTAAAAAGCTGGCAATGAGTGAATCGCTTAAACCCATGCTCTTAAGCCTAAATAAGGCGGACTTGTCGCTTAAAATAGCTTGTTTATCCGCCTCTTTGAGCTCTAATAGGGCTTGCACGATTTCTTGTATCTCGTTTAAAAAATAGGGGTCAAGGTAACTTAGAGCATACACCTCATCTACGCTTAAGTTTTGGGCGAAGGCGTGCATGGCGTATAAAATCCTGTTAGGGTTAGGGCGGCGTAGCTCCTTTTTTAAAAACGCCAAATCTAGGGGGCTTTCTAAGAAGGGGCGTAGGTTTTTAAGGCGGTAATCGCTCTCTAGGGCTTTCATTAGGCTTTCTTTAAAGCTCCCCCCGATGCCCATGACCTCGCCGATGCTTTTCATAGAAGTGCCTAAAGTCGTATCCACTTGGGGGAATTTCTCAAAGTCAAAATGCGGGATTTTGGTGATGATGTAATCTAAAGTCGGCTCAAAACAGGTCGTGCTTTGGGTGATGTCGTTTTGTATCTCCTCTAGGGTGTGCCCTAGTGCTAAGAGCGTGGCGACTTTGGCGATGGGAAATAGGGTTGCCTTGCTGGCTAGGGCTGAGCTGCGGCTAACCCTAGGGTTCATTTCAATGACTAATAAACGCCGATCTTTAATGGCAAATTGCACATTCGCCCCCCCCGTATCCACGCCCACCGCCCGTAAAACCGCAAAGCTGGCATCGCGCATGCGTTGGTATTCTTTATCTGTCAAGGTCAAAGCGGGGGCGATGGTGATGCTATCGCCTGTGTGTATGCCCATAGGATCGACATTTTCAATACAGCACACAATCACGCAATTATCCTTGCAATCGCGCACCACCTCCATTTCAAACTCTTTACAGCCTAGCAAACTCTCTTCAATGAGGATTTCGCTGATGGGCGAAGCCTCTAGGGCGAATTTGGCTAAGTCTCTAAACTCCTCAATGTTAAAGGCAACGCTGCTCCCCTCCCCGCCCAAAGTAAAACTAGAGCGAATAATACAAGGAAAACCCACCTCTTTAACCACAGCTAAAGCCTCCTCTTCGCTGTAGGCATACCCCCCTTTGGGTAAATCTAGTCCAATGCCTAGCATGCACTCTTTAAACGCACGCCTATCTTCCGCCTTTAAAATGCTCTCAATCTTTGCCCCTAAGAGTTTAACATGCTTTAGCGCCCCCTCAAAATGCCCTTGTTGGTGCAACTCCACCATGATATTAAGAGCCGTCTGCCCCCCCATTGTGGGTAAAATCGCCTCGATGCCCTCCTGCTGGACGATTTTAAGCACATTGTGCGTGTTGATAGGCTCAATGTAGGTTTTATAGGCTAGGGCTTTGTCTGTGTTGATGGTGATGGGATTTGAGTTTAACAACACCACCTCATAGCCCAAATTTTTAAGCGTTTTAAGGGCAATGCTAGAAGAGTAGTCAAATTCGCACGCCTGCCCTATGACAATGGGACCCGATCCAATGAGTAGAATCTTCTTAAAGTTTTGCATAAGGGGGATTATAGCAAAAGTTGGGGGCATAGCCCCCAAGACAAAGCTAAAATGTAAGGGCTTGAGTGGGCTAGTTTAGTCTGGATACCAGCGGGGGCGTCTAGCTAGGCTATCACAGCCGGAGAACATAAGGGTTGCGTTTCCGACATTTCCGACCTTAGAGACTTTCCAGCGGTCTAGGTTTTGGTTAAAACTTTATGCAATTTTGGAACATATAGCTCATCCCCGCTACATTAGAAGTATCCCAGTTCTCTAAGGGTTGGTTAAAATTAGTGCAATCACAAAACACGCTATACATGCTTGTAATGCTAGAAGTGTCCCAATCACTTAAAGGCTGGTTGAATCGTTTGCAACCCGAAAACATCGACGAAATATCTTTGACACTAGACATGTCCCAATCACTTAAAGGCTGGTTAAAGTTCTCGCAATAAAAAAACATCCCTTTCATGTTCTCTACTCTAGACACATCCCAATCCTCCAAAGACCCGTTAAAATTCTTGCAATTCTGAAACATGTTCTCCATGTTCTCTACTCTAGACACATCCCAATCATCTAGAGGTTGGTTGAAGGTGTAGCAATTCTGAAACATGCTTTCCATGTTTTTCACACTAGACACATTCCAATCGTTTAATGGTTGGTTAAAATTTTCACATCCAGCAAACATCGCTGCCATGTTTTTAACGCCAGTAACATCCCAATCATCTAAAGACTGATTGAAATTCTTACACCCCTAAACATACCCTCCATGTCTTCCACACTAGACACATCCCAGTTATTTAAAGGCTGATTAAAATTCTTGCAACTCCCAAACATGCTTCCCATGTCTGTAACCCTAGACACATCCCAATTTTCTAGGGGTTGGTTAAAATTCTCACAGCCAGAAAACATTAGATTCATACGCACAGCCCCAGACACATCCCAACGATTCAAAGGCTGGTTAAAACTCTTGCAATTAGCAAACAAGGCTGTCATATTTTCTACTCTAGACACATCCCAGTTATTTAAAGGCTGATTAAAGCTAGTGCAACCAGAAAATGTAGCCCACATATTCACAACTCGAGATACATTCCAATTTTCTAGGGGTTGGTTAAAATTTTCACACCACACAAACAAACACTTCATATTTTCTACCCTAGACACATACCAACTATTCAAGGGCTGGTTAAAGTTTTTACATGCCTAAACATAGCCTGCATGTTTTTGACATTAGACACATTCCAGCTAGAAATATCATGGTTGAAGTGGGTGGCTTTGTAGAACATGTCCTCCATATTAGTTACATGCGATACATCCCACTCTTCCAGTCCCTTAAAATCTCGGCGTGCAAAGGATTCGGTTTCATCATCTTCATATTCCGTATCCCCATTAGAAAACACAAAACTTAAATCCGTAATCTGACTAATATCAATCTCCCCTAAATGCACGCTCTCATCGGCGACTAATTTTTTCAGCTCCTCTTTGCTCTGAGGACAATATTTTTTAGCCACTTTAGGCGTGGCTTTGGGGGTGGCTGGAGTATTTAAGGCGGGGTGTTCTTTTTAGACTAGCTAGCACCCCCTCTAAATCCAACACGCTTTGCTCTAAGCTAGCTAAAAGCTCCAACACCTCTTTAGCTGTGCTGGCTCTCTCTAGGCTGGCTAAAGGTGTGGCACATTTAGCCTTAATGCGTTTTAGGCTGATCAACGCTTGTTCTAATTTAGTGTCATCCTCTAGGCTGGCGTAATGCGTGTCTAGGGCTTGGCTTAAATGGCTCAAGGCTTCTACTAACGCACTGAATTTAGCGTGCAACTCTTGTGCCTCCTCTTTGACGCTTGAGCCCTCCTCTAACACCCCCCTAGCCAACCGCCCCGCCCTTTTAACCGCCTTGATCTCTTGCTCTAACTTTTCTAATGCTTGTCGCATGGTTACCTCCTATGTCAAATAATGGGGGGATTATAGCAGAAGTTGGGGGTTGCTTGGGTCTTTGTAGCCATAGCTATATGTTTCGGTTCAGATATTTTTTTAGGATGACTTCTTGTTGTCCCTCTAAAGACTTTATAGTATTTTCTAGGGCGGTGCGTTCTTGTTCGATGTGGGCAGTGGTGTGGGTGATTTGCTCTTGCACTTCTAGGGGTGGGAGGGGGATTTTAAATTCTTTAAAGTCCTCTGTATTGAGGCTTGGGTAAGAGGCTTTAGGCATGCGCTCCTCCATTTGGCGCATTAAATCCGCTGAGAACATAAACAAAAGGTAGAGAAATTTAGAGTTTAGGCCCTCTTTGCCCTGTAAAATGGCAAAGCCCGTAGAAAATAGGGTGTTTGGCATGCTCTCCTCAATGTAGGCAAAACCTTTAAGATAGGGGCGCACGCTGGATATAACCACGCTATCACTAGGGGCTAGACGGCGCGCTCTTGTGGGGAGTTGGTTGCCCGCTATGGGGGGTTTAGATGGATTTTGCCCGTGCCTTTTTCCACGCAATCAATATCGATGTAGCGGTATTCTTGGTTCTCTTGGCTTGGGTTGTGGCTGTGTTGGTTGATGAGACAATGCGCCCCCAATTTGACAAAATCCCACCCACTAGCGTGGGGTTTAGTAAGAGATTGTAAAAGCGTGGCTAGAGCGGGCTTAAGCCCTACTTTTTCTAAGGCGTGGGTGAGGAGGGCAAGGCAAGACTCTTTGAGGGTTTTGGCGCGCTTTAGTTTGTCTAAGATTGGCTTAAGTTTTTGCGATCTCTCTCTCTCTCTCTCTCTCTCTCTCTTTGCCTAAAAACTCTTTTAAGATTTCTTGCTCTTTGCCCTCAAGCGCGGCGATCTCTTGGTCTAGGCAGGCGATTTCTTGCTCGATTTGGGTCAATACGCTTATAATTTGCTCTTGTGCCTCTAGGGGTGGGAAGGGGATTTTAAGGCTATAAATGTCGCTGCGGTTAATCCCGGGCACGCCTATGCCTATCTTTGACTTTTCTAGCTCTAAACCTTGCAACACGAAGTAAAGTAGTTTGATGTTGTAGGGCAGCTTTGTTTCCACATAAAAGGTTGTGTCAATAGGGTAACAATCTTTTTCGCTATAGGTTACCTTGCCTGCTGAACCTTTGCGTCCCACGATGATACAAGGGGCTTTGACAAGGTAGGCATTGTGGTAGCCTACAATCCCATTTGAGCCCATTACGGGGTATGCGCCCTCTTTTCTCTTGTTTTCTTGTAGGGCTTTTCCATATTCTAGGCTACACACCTCCCCCAATTTCACTAAGTCCCACCCCCTAGCTGGGAGGCTAGGTAGGGTTTGCACTAAGTTTTTGAGCTCCTCTAGCTTGGGGTCTGTGGGCACGGGCTCAAGGCTCAGGGTGGCTAGGGTCTCTAGGATTTTAAGGGCACTTTCTACCCCCCCCCCATTTTTCGCACCGCACACCCCGCAAGCCTCTAGCACCGCTTGAATCAAGGCTTTATATTGCTCGATACCCATACGCACCTCTTGGTAGCGTTTTTCGATTTTAGCACACTCGGCGATGATGTGCTCTTGCACTTCTAGGGGGGGCAGGGGGATTTTAATCCCCATCATGAATGTTTTACTGATGTTTTTCCTACCACTCACCCCCTTAAACCCCGCCTCTAAAAGTTCCAAATGGTGGCGCAACACAAGATAGGCGTATTTTAAGTGCAAATCGGGGCGACCCCCTCCAAAAATATAAGTGTGGTCTGAGCTGGCAAACTTGCCCTTAGTGTAGTGGATAT
Organism: Helicobacter sp. NHP19-012; assembly: GCF_019703325.1. Classification (NCBI taxonomy): domain Bacteria; kingdom Pseudomonadati; phylum Campylobacterota; class Epsilonproteobacteria; order Campylobacterales; family Helicobacteraceae; genus Helicobacter; species Helicobacter gastrofelis. The sequence goes on from NZ_AP024819.1 coordinate 531,041, forward strand.
TGGCACTCCCCCCGTCCCCGATGATTAACGCCTCCATGTCAAAATCGTAGCTCTCGCATTTAGACACTTCTAGGGACGACTTGTAAAAGTCAAAAGCCCCATTGGCATTTTCAAAAGATGCGGGGCGTTTGCCCTTGCCAACGCTCGTTAAGAGTTCCCCCAACGGCACTAGCTCCCACTTGCCCCCCTCAAAGGGATTAATTGCCTCCTCCCACCTGCCCATAAAGAGGGTAACCGCTTCTCGTTTTGGGTTTAAATTAATCACTTTGTCTAAAGTGGCTTTAGAAAAGTCTAACATCTCTCTTAAAGGGGTGCTAAAAAGTTGATACCCTGCGGGGTATTTTTCTAAATAGCCCGATAAATCTTTGTCTAAATCACGCGATAAATCTAGAATAGGAGTGTTTGCTAAGATAGAGCCCATAAAACTTTTAAGTGCGTGGGCGAGTTTGGTGGGGTCGTCTGCGTCTTTGGGGTTATATAGGGGGGTTTGGATGTCTTTAGCCGATTGGAGCTTTTCTAAGGGATCTTTGTTGGCATTGTCTTTATTGTTGGGGTTATTTGAGGCGTTGTATTTAATGCCCTCATCGCCCTTGCGCTTGCTCCAGCTGTAGCCCAAAAACGCCTTCATTCTCTTGTCCTTTTTCTCCTTTTTATCTTTGTCTTTGTCCTTGTCTTGTTGTGGGCTTTTTAACACCAACACCTCCTCACCCTGCACGCTGGCAAAGAGGCGCATTTTCTCTAGCTCTAGGGCGTGGATTTGTTTAAACGCCTCTTGCTCTTGCCATGCTTGTAGCCTCTCTTGGTAGTCTTGGCTTTTAAAATAGGCACTTTGCTTAGTCTTATGGGCTTGTTTAAGGTCTGTGTTAAAAAAGGGTGAGAGCTTGAACCACTCTTGTTTTAGGCTCTCTTGGGGGAGGGGTTTTTTAAAGATTTTGGGTTTGTCGGCATTCAAGTCGTCTAAATACTCTTTAAAGCTTGTCTTAAGCTCTGGGCCTAGACTCTGCTCTTTTAAGAAGACTTTAAAATCCTCTAAAGGGTAACCCCTAAAGGCGCAATACTCTTGTAAAAAGGTGTGTTGCTTGAAGTCATCATCTAGTCTAATGCCCTCCACTAGGGCGTTGACGAGGTCGTTGTGGAATTTTTTGGTCTTTTGGGCGTAGAGGATGATGGTTTCCGTGCCCGTGCTGCCAAAGGTACGCGAATTGAGCCTTACAATGCTAAGGATTTTAAAATGCTCGAGCAAGAGGGCGCGGGTTTCTATAAAAAGCTTTTCGCTAGTGGTGTCTAAAATGCTTACGGGCAAGATGAGGGCAAACAGCCCGCCCTCTTTTAAAAAGTGCCCCGCCCGCTCAATAAAGAAACATTCGATGTTGTCGTTGTTTTTATAGCTCTTGCTCTCCACACAGCTAGACACTTTAAAGTCTTTGATGACGCTGGCATCTAGGGTGCTTAAAAAGCCACTGACAGAGTAGGGCGGGTTGCTAAGGATCAAATCAAAGCTTTCTAGGGCAAAGTCGTCCTTGTGGGTGGGGGTGATTTTGTCAAGCGCGTCTTGAAAAATGATGGTGGATTGGCGGTTATCGTGGGTTTTGCTGTTAAAAATACAAGCCAGTTTAGAGACTTTGGAGAGGTCTTTGTTTTTCTCAATACCATAGACTTTAGCGTCCTTGTGTTGCACCATAAACTCGCTTAAGAAATGCCCCGCTCCACAGGCAAAGTCGAGCATTTTAGCGGTGGGGGGCAGGGTGGGCAAAGAGTGGATGATGAAGTTGGTGATGGGGGTTGGAGTGAAAAAACGCCCTTCGGTTTGGTGGATGTGGCGGTTTAAAAAGCCTTCAAAAAGGTCGCCTAAAAATTGGTTGGTCTGGCTTTCCATCAGGTGCAGGGATTGGATGAGCCCCACCACCTGCACCAAGACTTTAAAGTTTAAGTAAAATTCCTCTTCGTTTTCCACCTCCAAAAAGTTAAACTTTTTGATGTTGAAGTATTTTTGTTTGTCAAAAAGGGCATCGAGCTCTTTTTTAAATTTACCCGTGTAACGCTTAGCTTTGTCAAAAAGTTTAGCAATTTCATCTTTTTTAACATTCACCACTTTTTTATTAAAGAGGTTTTCAACTCCCCTTGCATAGAGGTCTAGAAGGCGGTCGCAATAGGCGATGGGGTTGTCTGCGTGCGCCCCTTTATATATGAATTGTAAATCCTCTCCATTTTGAATCTCATCCACCACCTTACATAAGAACAAATCCACCAAAATATAAAAGCTGTTTTCGTAATTGCCAATGGAGTGGTGGCGTAGAATCGTGGCAAATTCGTGGTAAATGCGGTTGATTTGGTTGATAGAAACCTTTTTTAAATCCTTGAGGCGGTATTTTTCCTTGCCGATCTGGTAGGCTTGGATATCTGGTTCAAAAATCCCGTTTTCCACATAGGCACTCGAATAGGTCTGGCTCCACACCTCAAAATAATCCTTGGCGTTGCCATTGGCGGGGTCGTCAAAACCGCGCAGTTTCTCACTCTCTTTGCGATCTTCGTTGCGTCTCTTGAGGTGCTCTTGGTTATCCTTGGTGCAAATGAGATACATGGCATGCTCGTTGGCATCCACAAAGGCGAGCAAGCACAGATAGGGGACTTTATGCACGGCGTAGTAGCTGAAAAGTTGCCCCCCGTTTTTTTGCATGTTGTCCCACTCTTTGTTAAACTCCTCCCCGTAGGTTTTATTTTCAATCAGCACGAGGGGTTTAAACTCTTGATCCAAGACTAAAATATCCCCATAGGCTTTTTGCCCATGCCCCACCTTAAAAGTGGGTTCTAAAATGATATGCTCGGGGGCGTAGCCTTTTTCTAAGAGTTTATGCACCGCCACTAAGCAGACAAAGTTTTCATTGGAGTTAAAATTGGTGGTGGTGTTGCGATGGATAATAAAGCCCGTGCTAGGATCATCATTACTAGGGTAGTCGCCCTCTTTAAAGCTTTCATCCTGTGGGGCGTAGGTAATTTTTTTGTGTTTGAAATCTACGCAAATTTGGGCGTTATTGGGGTAATTGCATTCAAAGACTTCGCCCTCGGGTGTTTTAAAGCCTAGAGTCTTTAAGATGTCTTTTAAGTTATGTTCTGTGATCACCAAGTCCCTTTAATTAAATAGGGTATTGTAGCTTAAAGGTTCTAAAAAGGCTTAAATTTACCACCCCCACCCTAAAGCCTAAAGTCTAGCTAGGCGGACGCTGTCCTATTTGAAGCCGCGATCTCCACTTAGAGTCCCCTAACTTTAGTTGTGGGGAGCATGTCAACACCACCCAAGCCCTTTAAGTTTTAGTTTGGATACAAGCGGGGTCGTTTGGCTGGGCTATCATAACAGAGAACATGGAATGTGCCTCTCTAACCTTAGAGATTTTCCAGCAATCGGTATTTTAGTTAAAACGGCTCTAACCGCTAAACATCTGCGGCATATTTATAACATTGGAAGTGTCCTAATCATCCAAAGGTTGGTTAAAGACGCTTACAGCTATCAAACATCCTAATCATCCAGGGGTTGGTTGGAGTTTTTACAATTATCTCATAGTCTCCACACTGGAGACATCCCAGCCATCCAACGATTTGTTAAAATTTTTGTAACCTTTTAGAAATCTTGTGATTAAGGTGTGTAGCGTTGTAAACACATCCCTTATATTCGTTACATGTGAAGTGTCCTATCTTTGGTGCGCTCTTGGATCTAAACTCTGCTATAATGCCCTCTATGTGGGCTTTTAGGCTTTTCATTTTGCTTTTTCTTGTGTGCGCTTTGGGAGCCAAGGAGGTGGACGAGCTAGCCACGCAAGAGGACACCCCCCAAGAGCACACTATCCAAGACCTACACGCCATCCAAAACAGCTTTTTCAACAAAGAGCGCAACGCCTTGGACAACACTTTGTTTATTGACTACAAACTCGGGCAAATGCCAAAACTGCGCCTACGCTACGCCATGGTTACGACCCTCATTTTTAGCGAGCCGATTGCTGAGGTGGTGCTAGGCGATGACATCGGTTTTAGCACCAAAACCCTAGGGCGCAATGTGCTTTTAATCAAGCCCCTAGAAGTGGGCATCGACTCGAATTTAAATGTCATCGGCACAAGCGGTAAAATTTATGCCTTTTATATTTTCTCCACGACTTTTACCAGCCCTAAAAACCCTATTTTAAATGTCTATGTGTCTAACAAGCACTTCTTTACTGACAAACAAGCCCTAAACCAACCCCTAGCCACGCTTGAAAACAAATCCCAAATCTCTACAACCCCCACGCAATTTTTAAAGATCGGCACGGGGGGCAATGTGCTTTTAGTGGATAAAAGCCAAATTGAGAGGGGCTATAAGGTGCTTGGGGGCAAGAGGCGGGCGTGGTTTTGTCTGTGGCTGTGTAAGATCGCCTTTAAAGCCCCCATTAAACCCCTTGACATTTTTAACGACAAGCATTTCACTTACTTTAAGTTTGACAGCCACCGCTCCAGCGTGAAATTCCCCGTAGCCTATAAAGTCGTGGATGGCTATGATAACCCGATCAACACCCGCATTGTGGGAGATTATTTAATCGCTGAGGACATCTCCGCCAAATGGACTTTAAGGGAGGGCAAGGTGCACGCTTGTGTGCGTAGAGTCAGCAAAGCCCCATGAAGCCCTTTGTTAAAAAAGCCCTACTCTTTGGGGGTGCTATGGTTGGTATTTTTATCACTTCCTTAATGCTAAACAAGCCCAAAAAAGTCCCCGAAGTCTTGGATTTTAAATCCACCAACTACCCTCTAGCCGACTATCTCTTCACCCCACCAAAAGTTAGCCCACCTAAAGAGAACCCCGAGCTCGCCCATTTGCAAGCCCTCTTACAAGAGAACGCCAAAGAGATCGCCAGCCTAAAGGCACAATTAGAGGAAGCTAAAAAAGCCCCACCACCCCAGCCACAGGTGCAAGAACCCCCACAAGAAACCCAGCCCCCACAAGAGCAAGAGCCCACCCAAGAGGAGCTAGACGCCAAAGACGCTTTAAGTGAGCGTATTCAAGGCTTTGAAGAGCCCCAAGAGCAAGAGATCGATTACGGGGCAAGCCACTTTGAAAATTTAAAAACCCACGACACCGCTACACATGAAAACCGCTTATTACGCACCATCACCGCCGATAAAATGATCCCGGCGTTTTTAGTTACACCCATTAGCTCCCAACTGGCGGGTAAAGTCGTGGCACAAGTGGAGAGCGACATTTTCGCCAACATGGGGCGGGCGGTTTTGATCCCCAAAGGCTCAAAGGTCATCGGCTATTACAGCAATAACAATAAAATCGGCGAATATCGCCTAGACATCGTGTGGAGCCGTATCATCACCCCGCAAGGTGTGAATATCACGCTCACCAACGCCAAAGGGGCGGACATTAAGGGTTATAGCGGACTTGTGGGGCAAATGATCACACACAACTTCCAACGCTATGGCATGCCCTTACTTGTTTCTACGCTCTCTAATGGGCTTTTAATCGCTTTAACTTCTGCCCTTGCCAACAAAACGGGTAAAAATAATCTCTTTGGCGATTTTTTACTCATGCAACTCACACGCCAAACGGGTTTAGGCTTAAACCAAATCATCACCCAAATCCTAAAAGATAAGAGCAATTTAAAGCCCATTATCATCATTAGGGAGGGTTCACGGGTGTTTATCTCGCCCAATTTAGACATATTCTTCCCCACGCCAAGAGAGGGGGAGGTGGTGGCTAAGTTTTTTAAACACAGCCCGCCTTAAACAAGCGTTTTTAGCTTTATTATTGTCGGTATATTTGTGGGAATTTTGTATAATACGGCTTTTGATTTGAGCTTGTAAGGATACCTATGAAAGTCTATTTTTTTGCCACTTGTTTGGGGGGGGCGGTGTTTAGCCAAACGGCATTAAATTGCATTAAACTTTTGCAAAGAGAGGGGGTGGAGGTGGTTTTTAAAAAAGACCAAACCTGTTGCGGACAGCCCAGCTACAACTCCGGCTACTACGATCAAACCCGCCAGATTGTGCTCCACAATGTCCGCTTGTTTAAAGAGGACTACCCTGTGATTGTGCCTAGCGGCTCTTGTGTGGGCATGATGGCGCATGATTATTTAGAACTCTTTGAGGGACACAAGGAATACGATGAAGTGAAAAACTTCTCTCTTAGAGTGTATGAGCTTGCCGAGTTTTTGGATAAAAAACTAGAGGTGCATTACACCGACCTAGGTGCCCCCATTAAGGTTACTTGGCACTCTAATTGCCACGCCTTGCGGGTGTCTAAGGTGATTGAAAGTGCGAAAAAAATCATTTCTCAACTCTCTAATGTAGAGCTAGTGCCCTTGCAAAGAGAGGAGGAGTGTTGCGGGTTTGGGGGGACTTTTGCGGTGAAAGAGCCCGAGATTTCTAACGCTATGGTGCAAGAGAAAATCCACGACATCGAGAGCCGCCAAGTGGAGTATATCCTCTCCGCCGATGCGGGCTGTTTGTTAAACATCAGCGGGGCAATGGCGAAGATGAGAAGCAAGACCAAATCTATGCACTTTTACGACTTTTTAGCCCAAAGAGTGGGCTTAGGAGCTTAACATGACACACACACACACCGACCACGATTACGAACAAGTCATCGGCGAAAAGCTAAACGATGCCCAGCTACGCACAAATTTACGCTCCGCTATGGATACGCTCATCCATAAACGCAAAGACTTATTAAAAGAGCGTTACCCCGAGTGGGAGCAATTACGCACTATGGGGCAAAACGCCAAATTAAAAGTCCTATCCAAGCTAGATAGCTTCGTGCAACAATTCGAAGAAAACGCCACGAAAAACGGCTTTGTGGTGCATTACGCTAGCACAGCAAGAGACGCCAATGAAATCATCTACAACCTAGCCAAAGAGCGGGGCGTGGAGCGGATTTTAAAGGGCAAATCTATGGCAAGCGAGGAAATCGGGCTGAACCAATACATGAAAGAAAAGGGGATTGTCGCCAAAGAAACGGATTTGGGCGAGCTCATCATCCAGCTCATTGACGAACACCCCGTGCATATTGTGGTGCCCGCCATCCACAAAAACCGCCACCAAGTGGGTAAGATTTTTCAAGAAAAGCTAGGTGCCCCCCTTGAAAGCGAGCCTGAAAAATTAAATGGCATTGCGAGAAAACACATGCGAGGCGAGTTTGAGGGCTTTAAAATGGGGATTTCTGGGGTGAATTTTGCCATTGCCAATGAGGGGGCGATTTGGCTTGTGGAGAATGAGGGCAATGGGCGTATGACGACCACTGCTTGCGACATCCATGTCGCCATTTGTGGGATTGAAAAAATGGTTGAAAGCTTTGAAGACGCATCCATTTTAAACAATCTGCTTTGCCCTAGTGCCGTGGGCGTACAAATCACCTGCTACCAAAACATCATCACGGGCCCCCGCCAAGAGGGCGAGCTAGACGGGCCTAAAGAGGCACACATCATTTTATTAGATCACAACCGCAGTAACATTTTAGCAGACGAAAAATACTACAGAGCCCTAAGCTGTATCCGCTGTGGGACTTGTCTAAACCACTGCCCCGTGTATGACAAAATTGGCGGACACGCCTACTTGGCGACCTACCCCGGGCCTATCGGCGTTGTCATCACCCCCCAGCTGTTTGGGCTAGACAATTACGCCCACATCGCCAATTTATGTAGCCTTTGTGGGCGCTGTGGCGAGGTTTGCCCCGTGAAAATCCCCTTGCCTGAGCTCATCAGGGACTTAAGGGCGGAGAAAACCCACGAGGGGCGAGGGGTGGTGAGAGGCTACAAGGACACCAAGCACAGCAAATTAGAAGAGCTAGGCATGAAAGCCTTTGCCAAAATCGCCAGCAATGGCACGCTATGGCGGGCTGTTATGGCACTGAGTGGGACTTTTGCCCCCCTTGGCAAGCTTTTCGGGCATTACACGCCCGTGTTGCAAAAGTGGCTAAGATATAGAGAAATGCCTAAAGTGCAGGGCAATTTGCACGCTAAAATTAAAAATTTACCGGGGGTGATTTATGAGTAAGCAAGTGGTGATTGAGCGGATTCAAAACGCCTTAAAACGGCACCCAATAGCCCATGAAAATCTGCCTTACCAAAACATGATTACAGACGCTAAGGCGGACTTAATCGAGCAGTACAAGCACCTACAAGAGCTCAACCGCTCCCAACTCACCGAGTGTGCCAAAGAGGACTTAGCCACAGCCATCCAAGAGGCATTAAAGGGCTTTGAAACCCAAAAACTCTTGTGTGCCACGAATTTACCCTGCTCCTTAGAGGAGCTAGACCCCCAAAATCTCTACACCAAAATCCCCTACAATAAGCCCGTGGAGGACTTTAAACAAGAGATTTTCAACATCGACACCGCCATTTTAGAGGCGGCTTGTGGCGTGGCAAACTTAGGCATTGTCGGCATCGCGTCTTCAAAATTTGCTCCCCGCCTAACTTCTCTCATCACCCTTAAATGCGTGATTTTGCTAGACAAATCTAAAATCGTGCAGAATTTAGCCCAAGGGCTCGAGGCTCTTAAAAATGCCGGGGAGGGGCGTTTGCCTACCAATATGCTTTTTGTGGGCGGACCTAGCCGCACGGCGGACATTGAACTACAAACCGTCTTTGGTGTGCATGGACCCATGGCAACCCATGTCATCTTATACTAGGAGGCAAATATGCGTTTAGACAAAGGGGGCGTAGCTCCCCAATTTACTTTAAAAAATGCCAAAGGGCAAACAATCCACCTACAAGACTTTTTAGGTAAAGTCGTGGTGCTTTACTTTTACCCCAAGGACAACACCCCGGGTTGCACCATTGAGGCGCAAGACTTCACCGCCTTAAAACCTGAATTTGAGGCAAAGGGGGCGGTGATTTTAGGTGTGAGTGCGGACGATTCTAAAAGCCATTGTCACTTTATAGAGAGTGAAAAATTAAACATTGAACTTTTGAGCGACCCTAACCTAGAAGTGGCAAAGGCTTACGGGGCTTATGGGGAGAAAAATCTCTATGGCAAGGTGAGCTTAGGCATCTTGCGCTCCACCTTTGTTATTGACAAAGAGGGTAAAATCGCCCACGCTCTCTACAATGTCCACGCCAAAGGGCATGCCCAAAAAGTGTTGGGGTTGATTTAAGCCAAGCTCCAAGTTTGGAAAATAAATTCTAGCAACGCCTCGTGGCGTTTGTCTATGGTTTCTTTGTCCCAAGTGCTGTTGGTTGCAAAGTTTTTGATTTCTTGGTGTTGCAAGAGGGGAGAGGCTTCATAACTGGCTAATTTCTCTTCAAAAGGTTGATTGCCTATGGAGATGTTATGCGACTCGCCGATGAGCATGAGATTGCCTATTTTATGCAGATAACGCCCTGCAACAAACGCCTCATCGTAGGCGCAATAACCACTAGCTGGGTATTGGTTGGTTTCAGTTTGTGGGGCGATGTGCTCGATCTCGGGTTTTGTGATCTGCAAGGTGTGGTTTTTTGCACGCACATCCCTTTGGCGCAAATGGTTTTCATAGCGTTTGAAGATATAAGGGGCAATGTTGCCTAGTTTGTAGCTATCTGGCATGAGGGCGGAGCGCATGGCATTGTCTGTCCAATAACCCATGTTTTCATAGACATTTTTAATCCCCGCCACCAAATCCGCAACACTCGTAAAACTTTTTAAAACCCAGTTGAGTTTTGAGCGTAAATCGGCTCTCGTCCGCACGACTTCATCTCTAAAAGCCACGATTTCTAAGGCTCTAAAAACCTGTTCTAGCTTTTGCGCCTTATCCCCCTCATTTCTAAAGAGTCGGTAGGCTTTGAGGATAAAGGGATAGGGGAAGGTAACCCCTAACTCCAAGAGATGATTTTTATACACACTTGGTTGTTGGTAAAACTCTTTTAAATCAAAAAAGGCGTTTTTGAGTTCCTTAGTGTAATTAGAAATCCACTCCAGTTTTTTCTCGCCCGCTTCAATGCCCTTCAATTCCTGTTTATAGTTTTGATCATCCTCATTTTCGCGGTAATTAAACCCAAGTCCCGAGCGAGACACATTAAAATAATCTAAAATTTTATCTTCATCGGCATTTGCCATGCCATTGAGGATGCGGTAGATTTCTTCAAAAATGCCTGCCATTTCTTTGAGTCTGATTTCTGCACCTTGCGAGTCGCTGTAGCTGTAGATTTGGTAGGTGAGATAACTTTTAAGTTTCTCCATATGAGTCAGGTGTTCGCCGCGGTTATTTTGCAATTCAAACATCAACACAGAATCTTTTTTATTGCCAAAATCCATGTAGAGCAACCTGGCTTTCTTGAGGGTGTCCACCATTTCTAAGAGCTTAGAAAGAGGGCAAGCATCCAAGCTTTTAATGAAAAACGCTTTGGCGTTTTTGATGCGCTCTTGAGATGGGGTTTGGGGGGCATGTTTGTTATCATCGTTGCGGATGATCGCATCGTGGAAGTAATCGCGGTCGTATTCCACCGCCTGCAGTCTTGGGATTTGCCTAAAAATGAGAAAATCTTCCTTGAGGTATTGCAAAAACTCTTCATTTGTAGCCCCCTCGCTCAATGCCCCATCTTTAGCCTTGTTGCTGAGCACATGGTGCATGGCACAGATAAAAATTAAAATCGTGGTGATCCGTTGTTGCCCATCAATGATATCTATGTGCGGGTGATCTTGCATGTTTTCTAGCAAGACACTGCCAAAGAAATAAGGGTTGTCCCCTTTTTGTGGCTTCCTCCAAATCCACTAAAAACTGTTTCCAGTGCTTTTCTTTCCACGAATACACCCTTTGGTAAAGGGGGATTGTGTAGGGTTAAAATTTGCCTTTTTGATGAGATAAGATATAAGGGTGCAAGATATAGACAGAATCCACTTTTAACAAATCATAAGAGCGCAAAAAACTAAGCTCCAAATCCCTAGATTTTTAAAGAGGGGGCTATACTTGGGGGGCGGTTTTTAGAGCTTGGCATACCTGGGAGGTGGTGTCGTTGTGGAGGGGTTGACTATAATGGCGAGATTCTCACTTTCTATTAACTCCAAGCAGGCACGATTGCACCCCTTTAGGGCATTTGTGTGGATCAAATGGCGGTTGTGGCGTTTATTTTGGCTTGTGCTAGGGCGATTAAATCCCTATCCACCCCGATCACCTTTTTAAACCCCCCTTGAGTGAGAAACGCCCCCGCCCCACAGGCACTATCTAGTAGGCAATGCTCTTTAGGCTGTAAATGGGCGTTAAGCATAGAAAACGCCCCTTGCACCAAGAAAGGGGGGTGTAAAAACTGCCTAAATTGATTTTCTCAAGCGGGCTTAAAGGGCTCAAGCAAGGGTTTCTTGCATGGTTTTTAGCACTAAGGAGCTGTTTAAATGGGGGGCAAATTGGGCGAAACTCAGCACCGCTTGGGCGATGAGCATCGCCTTGCCGTCAAAGGTTTGTAGGTTGTGCTCTTGTGCTAGGCTTAAAAAGGGGGTTTGGTGGTAAATGAGATCGTAGGCATATTTAGCCTGCCTAAACAAGGCTTTTAATAGACTCTTCTCGCAGGGTAAACTATTGTCCTTTAGCCCGGCGGTTGTGGTGTTGACGATTAAATCATAAGCAGCAGAGGGGCAATCTTTAGATAAAAAACAAGGCACATTTTGGGCTCGAAAATAGGCTAATTTTTCTGCACTTCTATTACACACCACCACTTCAACGCCCCTTGATTGTAAGGCGCACACCACAGCCCGCGCACTGCCCCCAGCCCCAAAAACCAACGCCCTAGCAAGCTTAAGCCCCTTTAAGGGGGCTAAAAAGCCCTCTATGTCGGTGTTGTAACCCACCACTAGCCCCTCTCTTAACACCCAAGTGTTCACCGCTTGGATTTCTTGGGCGAGCCCCTCCACCTTGTCGCTTAAACTAAACGCCGCTTCTTTAAAGGGCGTGGTGATGTTTGCCCCATAGAGCCCGAGCTCTAAAAAACGATGTTTCAACTCTGCAGGGTTTTCTAGCAAAATGGGGCGGTACTCCCCCTTAAAGCCAAGTTCTTTTTCATAGTGCCCAAACACAGCATTGTGAAGAAGGGGGGATTTGGAGTGGGCAATGGGGTTACCAAAGACGGCGTAAAGGCGCATTTATTGATCCTTTTTTAAAAGTGGTAAATACACCCAACCTTTTTCTATCCGACCCCAACCCTCTTTTACCTCGAAAACACGCACCTCTTGACCTCCTAGAACTTTTGCCACCACAGGGGCGTGGGTGCTCGGCTTAATGCGGACATTGATGACACTCACACTCGCACGATAAAGTGTGTAGGGGGGCTCTTTTGTCCCCTCTTTTGCCTCTTTAGCATGCTCTTTGGGGACTTGCTCTTGGGTGGTGGTTTTTTGCGCCTCTTTGTTTTCTATGGTTTTAGCTTCTTTGCTCGCCTCTTTGTTCTCTAGGGTTTTTGTTTCGCTTTTGGGGGCTGCTGCCTCCTTGTTTTCTTTGCTCTCTGTGCCCCCCATGGGGGTTGCCCCTTTAGAGGCTTCTTTAGCCTGTTCTATGCTTTTCTCTTGTTCTTGTACTTTGGATGGCTCTATTTGCGCCTGCTCTGTGCCTTTGGGTTTGACCTCAGCCACAAACACCCCCACATACATGCCCAAACAAAGCAACACCACCCCCAAACCATAGCCATACAATTTAAAAAATCTCACTGCCATATTCACTCCAAAAATATAATTTCTTGCGCCCCACTTTTAAGTGTGCCTAAGTAAAAGCCCCCTGCCTTTTCTAACACCTTTAAGTTTTCACAAGGGGCGATCGCCACCATCCCCACACCCATATTAAAAACCTTTAAACACTCGGCAAGCTCTAAATGTTCTTTAAGCCAGCTAAAGACGGGCATATCTGGCAAGGCTTTTAACTCTATTTGCGCGCTTAAAGTCGGGGGCAAAACACGCTCTAAATTACCCCTTAATCCGCCCCCAGTGATGTGGGCTAGGGCATGGATTTTGTCCTTTAGGGCAAGTAGGGGGGTGTAAAGTTTTGTGGGGGTTAGCAAGGTGTCTAAACTTGGAGCACTCTTGGGCTTGCTCTTTAAAATTTCTCTCACCAAAGAAAAGCCATTGCTATGCAGACCACTGCTTTTAAAACCCACTAAAATATCCCCTGCTTGTATGTTATCTTTCTTATTTAAGTCGCTTTTCTCCGCCACGCCCACACAAAAGCCTGCCAAGTCAAACTCCCTAGGGGCATACACCCCCGGCATTTGTGCGCTCTCCCCGCCTATGAGCGCACAACCCGCTTCTTTGCACCCTTTTGCCATGCCTTCAATCAAGGCTAAGGTTTGGCTTGGCTCTAGCTTGCTGGTGGCAAAGTAATCTAAGAAAAATAGGGGTTTGGCAAAAGCACAAATCAAATCATTGACATTCATAGCCACCAAATCCAGCCCTAAGTTGTAAAGTTGCCTTGCTTCTTTGGCAAGTTTTAATTTTGTGCCTACGCCATCGGTGCAAGAGATCAACACGGGCTCTTTATAGCCACTAGGCATGGCATAAGCACCAAAAAACCCCCCCACGCCCTGCAAAACGCTTTCATTATAGGTTTGGCTGGCTAAAGGGGCAATGGCTCGGATTAGGGCTTGTGCCCTGTCTAAATCCACCCCGCTTTGCTGGTAAGTCCTAACTTGCACTAGCGTTTCTCAAAGTCAATGCGCGGATCAACAAGGGCATAGGTCAAGTCGCTAATAAGATTAACCAATAACCCAAGTAGCGTAAAAATATATAAAGAACCAAAGACCACGGGGTAATCTCTATTAATCAAGCTATCAAAACTAAGCAACCCTAGCCCGTCTAAACTAAAAATAATCTCAATCAATAAACTCCCGCTGAAAAACACCCCCAAAAAGGCACTAGGAAAACCTGCAATGACTAAGAGCATGGCATTTCTAAAGACATGCCCGTAAAAAATGCGGTTTTCACCAGCCCCCTTTGCCCTTGCGGTGATTAAATACAACTTACCCATTTCATCTAAAAACGAGTTTTTCACAAGCAAAGTCAAGCTTGCAAAGCCCCCGATACTCATACACAGCACGGGCAGGGCAATGTGCCATAGATAGTCCTTGATTTTGCCAAAGGTGTTTAGGGTGTCGAAGTTGTCGCTCACTAGCCCCTTTAGGGGGAAAATGTGCCAATAAGTGCCGGACGCAAAAAGCACAATCAATAAAAGGGCAAAGATAAATGAGGGGATCGCATTAGCCACCACCACCGCCACACTGCTGGCAATATCAAAGCCCGAATTGTTGCGTCTTGCCTTTAAAATCCCTAGCGGGATAGAGATGAGATAAATGAGTAGCGTGCTAAAAAAACCCAAAGAAATCGACACGGGCAGTTTTTCTTTAATCAAATCCACCACGCTGATTTGGCGGTAAAAACTCTGCCCGAAGTCAAAGCATAGGTATTTTTTAAGCATGAGGACATAGCGTTGCCAAAGGGGTTTGTCAAAGCCATAGAGTTTAGTAAGCTCCTTATAAAGGGCACTGTCCATGCCTTGTGCCCCCTTGTAACGGCTTTCATTCAGTTGGGCTTCTTTTAGGCTTAGACTCTTGCTTTCTTGGTTGGTGGCGTTTGTGAGCTTTGCCATCATCTGCTCCACGGGACCGCCCGGGGCACTTTGGATAATGAAAAAATTTAGGGTGATGATCCCGAAGAGAGTGGGGATTAAAAGCAAGAGCCGTTTTAGGGTGTAAAAGAGCATTAGGGCTTTCTCTCTAGGTTTTTATCCCACCACAGATAGGGCGAAAAGCCATAGGGGGGGTTTTTAAGCATGGCGAGTTTATCCCAATAGGCGATGCGCCAAAAGGGGGCGTGGAAGTGGGGGATCACATAAAAGCCCCACAAAAGCACCCTATCTAGGGCACGCACGGCGGATATTTGGTTTTGGCGGTCTTTGGCTTTAATCACCATGTCAATCAAGCCATCGATCGCTGGGTTAGCAATGCCGGCGTAATTTTGGCTACCCGCTTGTGTGGCACTCTTACTCCCCCAAAAATAGCGTTGCTCATTGCCCGGGAACAGCGATTGCCCGATACTGCCGACCACCATGTCGTAATCAAACTTCTTCACCCGCCCCATATACTGGCTCAAATCCACCCTTTGCACTTGCATATTAATCCCCAAAACCTTTAGATTCTTGGCGTAAGCTAAAGCTAATCTCTCAAAGGCTTCGTTATTTAAAAGCATGGTGAAAACAAAGGGTTCTTTGGTTTTGGCGTTGATGAGTTGGTTGTCTTGCACCACATAACCGGCTTGCTTTAAAAGGGCTTGGGCGTATTTTAAATTCTCCCGCCGATTTTGCCCGAGTTTCACCGCCCCGTTTGTGCGTGGTACTAAATAGGGCGTGGTGAAAATCCTTGGGTTGTACTTTTCTAGCTCAGGTTTAAATTTCTCTAAATCTTGCAATTCTTGCCCTGTAGGCAAACCGCTAGACGCAAAGACAGAGTTACTAAAATAGCTGGTGGTGCGTTTGTATTGTGAGAAAAAGAGATTTTTATTCGCCCATTCAAAGTCAAAGGCGTAAAATAGGGCTTCGCGCACTCTTATGTCTTTAAAAAGCTCGCGTCTAGTATTCATAAAAAAGCCTTGCATGCCAGAAGGCAGGGCGTGTTTAAAAAGCACCTTATGGATACGCCCGCTAGAAATCCCCTTACCCACATACCCCCTAGCCCACACCTTCGCCGTGCTCTCAAACCGCCAATCATACGCCCCACTTAAAAAGGCTTGCAAAGCCACCGAGTCGTCCTTGTAATAGTCAAAACGCACCAAGTCAAAATTATAAAAACCCTTTTGCACGGGCAAATCCTTCGCCCAATAGTTTTTGTTGCGTTGATAGGTGATTTGCTTACCAATGGCAAAGTTTTTAATCGTGTAAGGGCCACTAGACACGGGTACTAAAAGGGGGTTGTTGAAATCGTGGGTGGTGAAGAAGTGTTTAGGCAGGATTTGCAACTGCCCCAAGATTAGGGGCAATTCGCGGTTATGGGTGTTTTTAAAGCTGAATTTGACATGCCATTTATCCAGCACAATGGCTTCTTTAATGTCGCTGTAATACTGCCTAAAAACGGGGCTGCCCTTTTGCATGAGAATGTCAAAGCTAAACTTTATATCGCTGGCTAAAATCGGCACGCCATCGCTGAACTTCGCCCTTTTGTCGATCCCAAAAATCACATACGAATTGTCCTTAGCCACTTCTATGTCATTGGCGATTAAAGCGTATTCAGCATAGGGCTCATCTAGGCTTTGGGCTAGTAGCGTGTCATAGACGAGCTCTAAACCGCTTGCCTTTGTGCCTTTGAGTAAAAAGGGATTTAGGCTATCAAAAGTCCCTAAAGCGTAGTTTTTGAGTAGTCCGCCTTTGGGGGCGTTGGGGTTGGCGTAGTCAAAATGCGTGAAGTTTCTTTGGTATTTGGCTTTTTCGCCTAGAGCGATAAAGGGGCTAGCCCAAAGCCACACCCCACATAGCACAAACGCTAAAAATTTCACACCAAGCCCATGAGCGTTTTGGCTTTGCCGTAGGTCGCTTGTGCTAGGGGGCGCACTTTTGCACACCCATCATTTAGCACCTTTAAGACATAATCAGGGCTTTCTTGTAGCCGTTTATAATTCTCTTGTATGGGCGTTAGGGTGCTAATCAAAAGCTCAATCAAGGCATTTTTAAAATGCCCGTAACCCTTGCCTTGAAAGTCATTTTCTATTTGTGCTCGGCTTTGCCCGCTTAAATTCTCATAAATGCCAAGTAAATTATACAGCCCTGCCCTTGTGGCATCAAAGGCAACCACACCCATAGAGTCGGTGGTGGCTTTTTTGATTTTCTTAGCGATTAAATCCGGGGTGTCTAGCAAGAACAGGGCGTGCAAGGGGGCTTTATGTGATTTACTCATTTTAATGCTGGGGTCATCTAGCCCCATCACCCTAGCCCCACTTGCAGCGATCAAAGGCTCAGGCACGACAAAGCACGCGCCATAATCTCGATTAAAGCGTTGGGCTAAATTTCTTGCCAACTCTAAATGTTGCTTTTGGTCTTCGCCCACAGGCACGGCGTTGGTTTGGTAAAGCAGAATGTCCGCAGCCATTAACACAGGGTAGGCAAAGAGCCCTGCACTCACCTGCTCTTGCTTGGCACTCTTGTCTTTAAACTGGGTCATACGATTAAGCTCGCCCATGCCTGCTATGCAGTTTAACAGCCACGCTAAAGCCCCATGCTCGTCTATTTGGCTTTGGATAAATAAACTAGACTTGCTAGGCTCAATGCCACAAGCTAAAAGTAAAGTTGCCATTTCTAGGCTTTGGGCGTGCAATTCTTTGGGGTCTTTGGGGATGGTGATGGCATGTGAATTAACAATACAAAAGATATTTTCATAAATATCTTGGGCTTTTACCCATTGCTTGATTGCCCCTAGATAGTTGCCTAAATGCACCCCCCCGGTGGGCTGAATGCCTGAAAACACTCTGGCCTTACTCATATAAGCTCCCCAATAAAAAATATAGCTTCATAGCTTAGGCTGGCATAGGGGGCATGCAATTTTAAAGCTTTCGCCTTAGAAAAGGGCAAGCTACCGCCGCCTAAAAGTCCGCCTTTTTTGAGCTGTTGTAAAAAGCTCTCTCTGTCGTTAAATTCTTGTTTGAATGTTTCAACCCACATGGTTTGTTTAAACCCCTTAAAACTTTGCTTTAAAATGTCCTGCACTTCTTTAGCCCCCCTTAAAGGCGAGTGGGTGTTTAAGAAGGCGTGCAACTCGTGCAAACTGGCAGCGGTGTGTATGGCTAACGCCACACGCTGGCAACAGCACGACAAGTGCCGACACAACTTGCCTAGATTGTCCGCCCATTGCAAAGACGATGCCCCAATGGCTAAATCACTTTGGGTGAGCTTAACGCTCTCAAAGTCGCCACACTCTAGGCGGACACTCTTGGCGTTTGGGCTGGTTGTGGGGTGTAAGGCGAGCATTTGGCTAGAAATGTCTAGCCCCACAAATTCGCCCACTTTTAAGCCCAAAGATGGCAGGGCTTTTAACACATTGCCGCTCCCACAGCCCAAATCTAAAACCTTAGCGTAAAACCTATCAGCCAAAGGGGTAAGCAGAGCTTGCACCATGCGATCTTGTACGCTTGAAAAGCGCGCGTAAGTTTTGGCACTCTTGCTAAAAGAGTGGCACACCGCTTCACCCACAAAGCCCCCTTTCATGGCTAAAACCCTAATTTTAATAAAATTTTGCTAAAATCGCCATTTAATCCTTGCACTTTGGAGCGTGTGTTGAGTAGTCTGTTCTTGGTCTTACAGATTGTGCTGGCTGTGTTGATTGTCATTGTGGTGTTGTTGCAAAAAAGCTCAAGCATTGGGCTGGGGGCGTATAGTGGGAGCAATGAGTCGCTCTTTGGGGCGAAGGGCCCGGCAAGCTTCATGGCAAAGGCGACTATGGTTTTGGGCTTTTTGTTTCTCACAAACACCATCACTTTGGGCTATTTCTACAATAAAGAATACAACATTAGTTTGATTGACAACGCCCCTAAATCTGCCCCCCTTGTGCCCTTAGTGCCTAAAAACCCCACACAGAACAACCCCCTAAGCAACCCCTTATTGTTGCCTAAAACCGAAAACCACCCCCTAGCCGTACCCTACAAGCACGAAAAACACAATGTGATCCCCCTACCCGAGCACAAGCCACACACAGAGAGCAAGAAAGACAGCAAAGAAACTAAAAAAGAGAAAAAGGACTAGCCATGTTAGAAGACATTTACAAGCACACCAAAGAGCAAATGCAAAAGAGTTTGCAGGCCTTGAGTAAGGATTTCACCACCCTAAGAAGTGGCAGGGTTTCAATCAGCTTAGTCGATCATGTCCGCGTAGAGTATTACAACACCCCCACGCCCTTAAACCAAGTCGCTTCCGTGATCGCCACAGACGCTTCGACAATCACAATCACCCCTTGGGAGAGAGGGCTGCTTAAAGACATTGAAAGGGCATTGCAAGAAGCAAATATTGGGGTTAATCCTAGCAATGATGGTGAAAATGTCAAACTTTTCTTCCCCCCTATGACGATGGAGCAGCGTAAAGAGATCGCCAAAGACGCGAAGGCGATGGGCGAAAAGGCGAAGGTGGCGATCCGCAATGTCCGCCAAGAGGCGAACAACCAAATCAAAAAGCTAGAGAAAGACAAAGCCATTAGCGAGGATGAGAACAAACGGGCTTTGGCTGAGGTGCAAAAATACACCGATGACTTCATTAAAAAAATAGACGAGCACACCAAAGCCAAAGAAGAAGAAGTGCTAAAGGTGTAAGGCTATGGATATTCGTAAAATCTACACCGATTGCGGCGCACTCTTAGAGGGGCATTTCTTGCTCTCTAGCGGCAACCACTCTAATTTTTACTTGCAATCTGCCAAAGTCTTAGAAGAGCCTAAAATTGCCGAAAAATTAGCCCAAGCTTTAGCCCAAGAAATCCAAAAAGCAAAATTAGGGGCTGAAACCATTTGTTCCCCGGCTTTGGGGGGGATTTTAGCCGGCTATGAGCTGGCACGGGCTCTTGGCGTGCGTTTTATCTTCACCGAGAGGGTGCAAGGGGCGATGGTTTTAAGACGGGGCTTTAGCGTTAAAGAGGGCGAAAAGATTTTAATTTGTGAGGATATTATCACTACGGGCGGATCGGCGATGGAGGCTAAGGCGTGCGTGGAAAGCTTAGGGGCAAAAGTCGTGGGCTTTGCCAGCCTTGCCAATCGGGGTATTTGTGAAAGAGGCTTAAAGCCCACACATAAGGGGGCGTGCAAATTGCCAAATTTGCCCTTTTTTGCCCTAGCGGATTTTAACTTTGAAATGTATCCGCCAGAGACCTGCCCCCTATGTCAGCACAGCAAACCCATTAAGCCGGGCAGTCGAGGCAATTAAATTGGGGCCAGCCAAGCAAGGTGGCTTGGCAAAGAGGGCTAGACTAATTTAGGTTTGACCCCCCCCTCGTATTTGATCTCCAACTCTTCCACCCGTTTTTCAAGCTGGGCGATTTTCACCACATGGCGATTTGGCATCACCACAAGGGGAATGTCCTCAAGTTTACCCTTCACGCGCTTGGGCCCGTGGTGATCCCACACGGTGGCGATGAGCTCCTCGGGGTTTTCCTCGCCCCAAGAGCCGTAGTAGTAAAGGTCTTTGGGTGGCTCGTCCTTGACATGTTTTTTTACAAACTCATCATAGGGTAAGCCCCTTTTCAAGCGGGCTTTGCGCTCATTGGCGCGTAACTTGGCGGTGGCTTGCTCATCCACAACAAAGGTTTCCTTATCCCACACGACTTTATAAATATTTGAAGCAACATGCTCAGAGATGCGCCCGATTTGTAAATCCTCCATCACCAGCTCAGGGTCGCGCTCTAAGACATCGCCATAGCCCCCCGCACCCCTGCGCGATCATGTACAGCTCACCCTCTTGGGAGCGGTCGAATTGCAAGCCCATATGGTAGGTTGTATAAACTCCGCCTTTAAATGGGCGCTCATTCATCACCCGCTCCATAGACAAGTCAAACTCTTCGGGATTTTTCTTGATGATGTCAAAGATGTTGATCCCCTTCACCATTGCCAGCGGATAAGTGGCACACCCATAGCCCCCAAAGAGCCCGGGCACACTAGAGAATTTTGCCCCAGAGGTAACGGTCATAAAGCCCCACTCGGGCGTGTTGCGTGCCGCCACGATCATTTCATAGCCCATGCCCCCTCGATATTTGCCAAAGCCTTGGTTATCGCGCACCACACGCTTACTGACTAATTGCAAGAAAGGCACTTCTTCTTCCATCACCTCTTGCTCGCCGATGTCTGCCATGGCGCAAAATAGGGGAGCAACCGCGTCCTCGCCATCTCTAAAGGCTTTCGCCCCTCCACCCATGCCATTCAAGTCGGCGCATAAATTCCCCACCTGCTCGCCATGTTGCGTCTCTCCGCCCCATAAGAAGTCGTTGATTTGGTTAAACCACGGAGCGAGCACATTGGCGTATTTGGTGTGCATGGAAAATTGCAATTTGGCATAGGCGATTTGCAAGGCACTAAAGGCGCGGAAAGAAGCTTGCAAATTCTGTCCGTTAGGCGCGTCATAAGAGCAATCCCCAAGTGCCTTCATCGGAGATGATCTCAATGGGAGAGAGCGCGCCTGTGGAGCGGGGCAGATCGGGCCACCAGTGGTTTAAGATCGCTTGGGCAAAGAATGCCTTTGTGGAAGCTAGGGGTGAATTGATCGCACGGTTGATGATCTCTTTGCCCGAGCCCCTTAAATCCACGGTCATGTGATCGCCCTTGACCGTGATTTTACAAGCAAACTTGATCAAGATATTCTCTTTGAGCGTGGAATCCACAAACTGCTCCACAGTTACCATGCCATCGGGCATGGCGGCGATGCGGCGGCGCACCTCGTTTTCCACATCCTCCACAGTCATGCGGATCGCCCCCACAAAGGCATCGATCCCATACTCATCGATCATGCGATCCACAATGTCCATCACACGGCGCACCGCCCCCATTTTAACCTTAATGTCGGCGAGCATGAGTTTAGGATCGCGCGTGGAGTGCTGTAAGAAAGTCAACAAGTCGCGGCGCAACTTGCCCCTCTCCACGATTTTCATCGGGCTGCCCCTGAGACCATCGTCAAAGGGGGTTTCAGAGCCAGAGGGCATCCCGCCGGGCTCACACGCCCCGTTTTCGCCCTCGTGGATCGTCGCCCCCACCCATGCGATGATTTCGCCATTTCTAATCACGGGGGTGAGCATGGACTGGTCCGTGTTGTGCACACACCCAAAGCGCGCATCGTTATGGAAGAAGCCATCGCCTGGGTGGATCCCCACGGTGGGTTCATCTTTCCAATACTTCATAATGTAGCGGATCGGGTGGTGCAAGACGGCGGCAAAGGCGATCACGCCCCGATTGGACATGTAGCACACATCCCCGCTGGCTGTATAAACCGCCACGGACAAGTCCGCCCACTTCGCCCCGGGGGCTGCGCCCATGCTCTCGCACATTTCAAAGGCCTCATCGAGCGAGCCACTCAGGCGGCGACGAATCCTATCGTATAAAAGTGGATCGCCCCCTTTTTTAAGCACCTCTTCCTCTAAAGGCGTGCGCGTGGCGATCGAGTGGTGGCGCATGATCGCCGGGTCTGGCCCTAAAAAGAGCGTGGTTTCGTTCATAAAATCATCCACCCACGCCTGCTCTTCAGCACTGAGCACCTTTTTATCGCCCCCATGGGTGTGGTGGTTGTGGGCGTGGGGGTGGTTGTGGGCGTGGACATGCGTCCCTTGATTGTTCTTTGGCATCGTGTTCTCCTTATTTGGCTTTGACATTTTCTTTAAGCAACCAAACCGCCCCTTGTGGGGTGGGCTCGATCCGCCAATTCTTCTCCACGAGGTAGGTTGTGCTTTTGGTCGTGACAATGGCAGGTCCGTGGATCACATAATCCGCACTCAGCACGCTCTCATCGTAAATGGGTGTTTCAATGGGCTCGTTTTCATCCACGAAATGGACCTTGCGGTGGCTTTTAGCCGGGGGGATGGTGCGTTTGTGATTGGTGTAGAGCTCTTTAAAATGCACCACATCTGTGTCAATGAAGGTCGCCACCCGCACGGTTTGCACCCGCACACCCGCTTCTGGAGCTTCCACCCCCTTGCCGTAGCGTTTGGCATACACATCCGAGAAGGTGCGGATCGCACGCAAAACATCGCCCACATGGTTAAAGCGGTTGATGTCAAGCACCACAGAAGTTGTTACCCGTTGGTTGCCATAGCGCATGTCCATTTCTAGGCGGTGCTGCACATGGGTGGTGTCGTAGCCTTGGCGTTTCAAATCCTCCTTGCCCTTGCGCTCCAACTCCTCAATGTATTCGTTCATGCGCTCGTATTCATCAAAGAGTTTGCGCTCAATGGGTTCATACAGCACAATATAGCCGCTGCGCTCGTGGATATGTAGGGGCTTCATGTTGCCCGCGCCCAGAGCCGAAAAGACAGAGGCAAAGGGGGGGAATAGGATTTTTTGTATGCCTGCATGGTAGGCGATCCCACAAGCGTGCAAAGGCCCATTGCCCCCATAGGCAACCATGGTGAATTCATCCACATTGCCCCCGTTTTTGCGTAGCTCCATTTCAATGCCGATCGCCATTTGCTCATCTACAGTGCGCTTAATCACCTTAGCCACTTCGATCACATCCAAATCCAAGTGGTCGCAAAGCTTGTCTTCAATCACGAATTTAGAGCGTTTGGGGTTGAGCTTGATCACCCCGTTGGCGTAGTTGTCCGGATCAAGGTAACCTAAGAGTAAGTCGGCATCGGTAACCGTGGGGTTTAACCCGCCCCGATCATAACACGCCGGCCCGGATCTGAGCCCGCACTCTCAGGCCCGATTTTCACCGCTTGGTGGATGCGATCGTAAGTGGCAATCGACCCACCCCCAGCCCCTAGGGTGTTTAGGTGGATCATAGGCAGGGTTACCAGCCAGCGGCAGATCACGGGCTGGAAGTCGTAGTGTTTGACCCCACCCTTAGGCAAAATCCCGATGTCAAAGGAAGTTCCGCCCATGTCCATACACACCACATTGCCAATGTCCGTGGTTTCGGCCAAGTGCTGGGATGCGCTCACGCCACTAACGGGTCCGGAGTGGATGGTTTGTAGGCTATCTGTGGAGTTGCTCTGCGCCATCCCCCCGCTGTTGTGGATCACGAGCATGGGCTTGCCATACCCACTATCACGCAGGTTAGAGCTGAGCTGCCCTAGGGCGTGGAACATGATTTCATACAAAAAAGCGTCTATGATCGTGGTGTTGGCGCGCACATATTCGCCCTTGCGCCCCGAAACCTGCGAGCTTAAGATCACGGGGATCGCCCCAAGTTCGTGGGCGGGGTATTCCTCTAAGATTGTTTCAAGCACGAGCTGCTCGTGGCTGGGGTTTTCGGTGGCATTGGTGAGCGCAACCACAATCGCCTGCGCCCCATTATCCACCAAGTCGCGCACCTGCTTTCTAACATCCTCTTTTTGCAAGGGCACTAAAATTTCGCCCACGCTATCCACGCGTTCTTTGACGGAGCGCACCATACGCCTAGGCACGATGGGATCGGGGCGTTGGGCGTTTGGCATATTGCCTTGCTCGGTAACATCTAGTCCCTCACCATAGCCCTTGCCCCGTGATAGGTGGATGGTGTCCTCAAAGCCATGTGTAACAATCGCCCCCACTCTAGGCCCCTTGCCCTCGATCAAGGCATTTGTGCCTAAAGTGGTGGCGTAACGCACGCTATCCACCTCTTTTAGCACCTGTTCCCTAGTGAGCCCTGCGATTTTACAAGCATTGTCCAAGGCGGCGTTAAAGCCCAAGGACAAGTTGTGGTGGGTGGTTAAGGACTTGGATTCAATGTATTTGCCATCCCACGCAAAGAAGCAATCCGTGAAAGTCCCGCCAATGTCTACAGAAATGCGCTTCATGCTCTCTCCTTACTTTTTGTCAAACTTAGCCCGCAAATCGGCTTGGGCGTTCTCACCGGGTCCATAATGCACGCTGGTTTCGGGGTCTTGCCCGATCTCTTTCCAACGCCTTTTAAGGTCGTCAATGTCCCAAAGCATGTCAACGGTGGGGGGTAGTTTGGGGGGACATACTCGGTTTCAATCTGTGTCCCACAAGTGGGGCAATAGTATTCGTAAATACGGCAAAACTTGGGGTCGGGCGAAAAGGTGTATTGGTAGCGTTTGGGGTCTAAAATGGGCGGATGGATCTCCTCGGGGTTTCTGTCGTAAATAAGAGTGCCCTTTTTGTAAGTATCTCTAGCATCGCCAAAGTCATGCCCACACACACGGCAGAGCCACCGCTCGCTGTTTAAATCGATCATCAGGTATTCGGTCATAGGAACGCGCATGTTTTCTCCTTATGCTTTCAAGTCTTCTAAAATCAAATCGCCATTGTCGGTCACGGCTAGGCTCCACCCTTCTGGCACCCTAGCGGTGAAAAAGGGTCCCTCCACAATCGCCGGACCCTCCATATAAGCCCCCATTTCTTGTTTCTCTAATACCAACACCACCTCTTGGTGCATGCCATCCAAGCCCACAACATTTCTTGTCCCGCTCACTTTCGCCCCGATCTTGCGTTTAGGTAAACTCGCCCGCAAGTTCGGGTGTGAGAGTTCGTAGCGGATGTGGTAGGCTAAAATGCGTTTTTGGTCTTTATTGATTTGGGCGGTGTCCTCTAGGGTGGTGCTGTGGCTTTCAGAGCCATCGGTGTTTTCCACAATCACCCGCCACGCACCCTTGCAATCTTCAAAATTATAACCCTCTTGGAACATGTGCCGTTTGGCGCGCTCTTGTATCTGGGTTTTGATTTTCTCAATCTCGTGTTTATTTAAACCCGTGATGTCGTGCTCAAAGGTCTGCGCCACATCCGAAAAGCTGATTCCATAGGCAGAGAACACCGCCGCAAGCTTAGGCACAATCACCCGCTTAATGCCCGCTTTTTTAGCGGCCAAGCACGCGCTCATCGGTCCCCCACCCCCAAAGGCAGCTAGGACCGTGTCCTGTTGCACCTGTTTTTTCAAACACGCAGCAAGCCTTTCGGCGTAGGCTTCCTCCATTTTAAACAAAGCCTCCTCAAACTTTAAGCCCAAAGGTTTGGCAATGTTCTCGGTGATGGCTTGGATGGCACGCTCTTTATCTAGCTTTTGCTGCCCGTTTAAGTAGGTGTCGGGGTCAATGATACCTAAAGCTACATTGACATCGGTGATGGTCGCCTCCTTGCCCCCAAAGCCAAAGCATGCCGGGCCAGGGGCTGCCCCCACGCTCTCAGGCCCCACTAAAATCTCGCCTCTGTCGTTTAGCCTAAAAATTGACCCCCCGCCCACGCCAAAGGATTTCACATCACTGAGCTCAAATGAGATTTGCACCCCCCCAATGTGGCCGCGTCTTTCGGTTTTGATCTTATGCGCCTCCACTTCGCCCACATCCGAAGTTGTGCCCCCCACATCCACCATCAGCACATGGTTAAAGCCATAGGCTTTGGCTAGGGCTTTGGTGCCTTCAATCCCCCCTCTAGGACCCGAAGAGTAGGTTTTTAAGGCGACCGATTTAGCCACCCGAGAAGACGCGCCATCGTTGCGGTAGATCAAAAGTGGGTTTTTTACCTTGTGGGCGCGTAAGCGGTGTTCGGCAGAGTATAAAAAGCGCTCCATTGTGGGGTGTAAAAAGCTGTTTAAAAGAGCCGACCAAATGCGTCTAGTGCGGCTCGTGTCGTTGGTGAACTCCCACGAAAAGAGCACGGGCACAGAGCCTAGTAGGTGTCTAGGAAATTGCAATAAAAAGGCATGTTTAAAGTCCTTTTCATCATCCTTGTTTTCAATGGCAACCACGAGCCGCTCCGCCCCCTTGTTGGTGAGCGTGTTCACGGCGTTGGCCAAATCTGCTTCAAAGTCCTCACCCGCCAAATCGGCGATCACAAAGACCCGATCGCCCACCAAACTACTAAATAACTCTTGCTGCTGTGCGCTTTTGGTGAGCTTGTTTTCTAAAGAGGCATCGTTGGTGATTAAGCCTAGTTTAGGCCCCTTGCGCTCCACTAAAGCGTTTGTGCCTTGCGTGGAGGAGTAGCGGATCAAATCCGTGCTGTGCAAGAGTTTGACAAAGCCATCGGGGCCAAAAATCTCTTCACTCGCCTTGGTGATTCCCTTAAAAAAACACTCAGAAAGATCCACAGGAGTGGTTAGGGTCTTAGTGTAGCGCACCTCAGAGCCCTGCACCACGCAAATGTCTGTGAGTGTCCCGCCATTGTCTAGATTGATTAAGTATTTCATTGGGTATCCTTTCAATTTTTTAGCTTATTTGCGCCCAAAAACTTATGCATCACGCACACCTACTTAAGGCAGGGGGGGGTTAGAAACCCCGGGGGCTAGTTCTAGGGGGACAAACTTGCCCCCCTGCAAGGCAAACACGCCTAAATTGGTGATGACTTTAGACACGCATTTAGGGCCGGTCAGGGGCAAGGAGCACTCTTTAACCAGCTTACAGTTACCCTTTTTATCGGTGTGTTGCATCAGCACAATGACCTTTTTTGCGCTCGCCACTAAATCCATCGCCCCCCCCATGCCCTTAACTAATTTGCCCGGCACCATCCAACTAGCCAAATCCCCCTGTGCCGAAACCTCCATCGCCCCCAAAATCGTTAAATCGATGTGTTGCCCACGAATCATGGCAAAACTCTCAGCCGAGCTAAAGTAACTCGCCCCTAAACTCTCTGTAATGGTTTGCTTGCCTGCGTTGATCAAATCCGCATCCACCTGCTCTTTGGTAGGAAATGGACCCATGCCAAGCAAGCCGTTTTCACTCTGCAACATGACATTGATGTGCTTGGGGATGTAGTCGGCAACCAAAGTGGGGATGCCAATCCCCAAATTGATAGAATAGCCGTCTTTAATGTCCTCTACCGCCTTTTTAGCCATTTCTTCTCTGCTCCAACCGCTTGGCATTCATTCCCCTTTCTTTAGCGTGAGTTGCTCAATGCGTTTTTCAAACTGCCCTTTAAAAATGCGGTCCACAAATACTCCGGGGACATGGATGAAGTTAGGATCAAGAGCACCTAAAGGGACAATCTCCTCCACCTCAACGACCGTAACTTTTGCCGCCTTAGCCATCATTGGGTTGAAGTTCATGGCGGTTTTGTTGAAGATCAAATTGCCGTAGGTGTCCGCCTTTTGCGCCTTGATGAAGGCAAAGTCCGCCTTTAGGGCTGTTTCTAAAATGTAGGTGCGCCCCTCAAAGTCCTTATGTTCTTTGCCTTCGGCGATGATTGTGCCCACCCCCGTGGGCGTGTAAAAGCCGGGAATACCCGCCCCGCCCGCTCTAATGCGCTCGGCTAAAGTGCCCTGCGGGTTAAACTCCACCTCGATCTCTCCGGCTAAAAATTGCTGCTCAAACGCAGAATTTTCGCCCACATAGCTGGCGATCATTTTTCTAATCTGTTTGTTTTTTACGAGTAGGCCCAAACCGAAATCATCGACCCCGGGGTTGTTAGAAATGCAAGTGATGTTTTTCACCCCACTTTGGCTCAAGGCTAAAATGGCATTTTCAGGGATGCCACACAGCCCAAAGCCCCCAAACATGAGAGTCATGCCATCTTGCACGCCCGCGATCGCCTCTCCTATGCTCTTAACGACCTTATCCACAGACAAACCTTTTACAACCGCTCGATGAGCATCGCCAACGCCTCGCCCCCGCCCACACACAAGCACGCCACACCCAGCTGTTTATCATAAGTGTGCAAGGCATGCACCAAGGTCGTTAAAATCCTAGCCCCACTGGTCCCAATGGGGTGTCCTAAAGCGATCGCCCCCCCATTGACATTCACTTGGCTATCTTTCAAACCTAAATCTTTTTGGGTCAACACCCCCACCACCGCAAATGCTTCGCTGATTTCGTATAAGTCAATGTCGCCGGGCTGTTTATTGTTATTCTTTAAGAGTTTTCTAATGGCTGGGGCTGGGGTAGTGGTGAAAAGGTGGGGGTCGTGGCTAAAGGATGTATAATCTACGATCTTAGCTAGGGCTTTTGTATGCGTGTCTTTAGACAAGTCGGCTGAACCTAAGACTAACATACTCGCCCCATCGCTGATTTTACTGGCATTAAAGGCGGTGATGGTGCCCTCGGGGTCAAAGGCGGGTTTGAGCTTTAAGCCCTTGTCAAAGTTCACCCTCGTAGGCTCTTCATCCACACTCACCACGATTTCGCCCGTACGTCCGCGCATGGACACGCTGATCATTTCGGGTTTGAAGACATGGTTTTCAATGGCCTTGAGGGCTTTTTCGTAGCTATTTTTGGCAAAGTTATCTTGCTCGGCACGGCTGAGGTGGTTCAAGCGAGCGCAATTTTCCGCAAAGTCGCCCATCCGCACTTTTTTGTAGGCATCTTGCAAGCCGTCTTTGAGCATGCTATCCTCTAGGGCAGTATCACCCATTTTAAAACCCGCCCGGCTTTTCATCAACAAGTGTGGGGCAAGGCTCATGTTTTCCATGCCCCCCACTAAGACGACCCGACTGCGTCCCAAAGCAATTTCATTAGCCCCCAGCATCACAGCCCTTAAGCCCGATCCACAAGCCTCATTGACTAGCCAACAAGCAATAGACTTAGGCAAGTTCGCCCCCAGGGCGACTTGTCTAGCGGGGGCTTGCTTTAGCCCACTGCTTAATACATTGCCGACAATGCAGCTGTCTACAAAGCTGGCATCAAACCCACTTGCGTGCAGAGCTTGCTCGGCCACCAAAGAACCTAACTTTGTGGCGGGGACACTGGCTAGAGTGCCGTTAAAAGACCCGATCGGCGTGCGCTTGGCGCTGTAAATGTGGACTTCGTGCATGTTTGCTCCTCGTGTTATTATGGGGGCATTATTACACACAAAAAGTACGCATTACGCTAACGAAAGTAAAAATTTTACTTAAAAAAGACGCAGAGTTTTACATTCTGTAACAGATAGCGGGTTAAGATTTAGATTTGTAGCGTTGGGCTATGGCGTGGCAAGCTTGCATGATCGCCCCCCTAACGCCCTTTTCCTCAAGCACGCTTAAGCCCTCGATGGTCGCGCCCGCAGGGGTGCAGATGTTTTGGCTGATTTCTTGAGGGCTTTGGGTGGCAAGCAAGGCACTAAAGCCCTTAAAGCTTTGGATGATGAGTTCTTCGGCTTGGGTGTGTTTTAAGCCCGCCCGAACACCGGAGTCGATCAAGGCTTGGGTAAATAGGCTCAAAAAAGCGAGCA
The DNA here is from genome assembly GCF_019703325.1 of Helicobacter sp. NHP19-012. Lineage (NCBI taxonomy): Bacteria > Pseudomonadati > Campylobacterota > Epsilonproteobacteria > Campylobacterales > Helicobacteraceae > Helicobacter > Helicobacter gastrofelis. Next base: position 560,747 of record NZ_AP024819.1, read on the forward strand.
CACTCCCATTAGTAACCATAGAAGCGTTCACCAACTCTTCCTTATCCACTTGTACGACTGTGCCAAAGCTCGCGAGTAGGTCTATGAGTTCCTTTGGAGTGGGGTTGGGGCTGTAGTAGGTCGTGGCTGAGAGCCCCAAAAAGGCGGCAACATTTGGCATGAAGCGCACAAAATGGGGGGCTTGTAAGTGGGCCTTTAAAATCTCAAGGGACATGCCGGCAAGTGCGCTTAAAACGGCGCTGGCTTGCCCTATGTAGGTGAATGCGCTTAGGGCATGGGACTTTAGGGTGAGAAACACCACGCTATCTGTAATGTCAATGCTTTTGTCGCAGGCTTGTAGGTTGACAAAGTCTAACCCCTCTTGCTTTAAAAAGGGGGCGATTTTGCTCGGGTCTTTGCCCACAATGCTGACTACTCGCCCCACTAGTGCACCTTGCATGCCCTTTAAAATTGCCTTAGTGATTTGACCATAGCCGATGAATAAAATTTTACTTGTCATGGACGGGTTGCCTTTCTTGGTAGAAACCAGAGATTTTTTCTGAGATTTTGTATTGGGGGTATTTCGTGCTGTCTAAAATCACTTGCGCCATGAGTTTGTGATCAAAGTTAAAGACTAAAGGGGCTAGAAAATTGATGGTGGATTCTTTAAGGGGGCTTTGGATCACCATGATGTTGGCGATAAGGATATTTTGGGCTTGGTCTAGGTTTAAGAGCGTTTGTAAGGGCATAGGGATTTCAAATTCATAAGGGCGCAAGGCAAAGGGGTTCACTAGAGTAAAGGTGGGCGTGGGCGCATCGGCGTTGCGCAAGCGCATGAACACTTCATCGATCTTTTCTAAGTCCATTTGGCAGACTTCTTCAAACCCCAAAATGGGGGATTTTACACTAAAAACCATACCAACCCTTGAATTTGTGTAACTTAAGGGTTTGATTCTACTAAAACTACTCCAAAAAATCAATTTAATTAATTTAGGGTTTTTGGTATAATGCGGTTTTAGCTTTAAGGATCAGGATGCGTGTAGTTTTACTCTCAGCTGTTGTTTTAGCCTTGTTTTTTGGATGTGCTAAAAAGACAAAAGAGTCCATTTATAACCGACCGGCGATCTTTTGGTATCAAGGGATTTTGCGTGAGATTTTGTTTTTAAATTTAGAAACAGCGGATAATTATTATTCATCGTTGCAAAGCGAGCACATCAACTCGCCTTTAGTGCCCGATGCCATGCTTGCTTTAGGGCAAGCCCATTTAAAGAAAAAAGAATTTGTTTTGGCAGAATACTACTTTGATGAATACATTAAACGCTTTGGCAATCAAGACAACATCGACTATTTGAAGTTCATGAAGTTGCAAGCCCGTTACTACGCTTTTAAAAACCACAGCAAGGACCAAGAGTTCATGTCCAACACCATCGGCATGCTCAATGACTTTGTGGACAAATATCCTAGCAGTCGCTTTTTAAACCAAGTGGAGTACATGCAAGTCAAGTTCATTTTGGGGCAAAACGAGTTGAATCGGGCGATCGCCAATGTGTACAGAAAACGCCACCAAAAAGAGGGCGTGAAACGCTATTTAGAGAGGGTGGATGAGGTTTTAGAGAAAGAAACCCACCCCAAAAAATCCTACATGCCTTGGTATGTAGCTATCTTTAACTGGTAAGGGTCAAAATGACAGATAAGTTTCCAAGTGTCGTACCTGTGATCGTAGAGGAAGATTCGTTTATGTATCCCTTTATGATTGTGCCTATTTTCATCAACAGCGAGGCAAACATTAGAGCGGCAAACAAAGCTGCGCAAGAAAGAAACGACTTGATCTTTGTGAGTTGTGCTAAGACAAATTCCAACACAACCGACAAAGATAAGTTTTATGATGTGGGGGTGATTGGCTCAATTGTGCGTAAAGTGGTCCTGCCCGACAACCGCATGAAAATCCTCTTTCAAGGCATTTGCAAAGGGCGGATTTTAAACATTGAATCCACTGACCCCCTAGAGGCGATGGTGGATGTGATTACTTACAAAGAACAAGACAGCGACAAAATCAACGCCGTTGTAGATATTCTCAAAGAAAAAGTGGGGAGCTTGGCAAACATCAGTCAGCTTTTCCCCCCCGATTTGCTAAAGGCAATTGAGGACAATAACGACCCCAACCGCATTGTAGATTTAGTCGCATCTGCCTTGCGCCTTAAAAAAGACCAAGCTTACACACTCTTTGCAAGCGATGACACCGAAGAGAGATTATTAGGGCTGATCGACCTGGTCATGGAGGAGATCAAAACCCAAAAACTCCAAAAAGAGATCAAAAGCAAAGTCCATAGCAAAATGGAGCAGGTCAACAAAGAGTACTTTTTAAAAGAACAACTCAAGCAAATCCAAAAAGAGTTGGGCATTGACAAGCAAAGAGATGAGGAAATCCAAGAGTACTTCCAAAAATTGAGTGCCATTGAGCCCTTCATCACCAAAGAAGTGCATAAAGAGATCAAAAAGCAGATCGAACGCCTAAGCCGTGTGCACCAAGACAGCTCGGATGTGGGGATTTTGCAAAATTACATTGAATGGGTGCTCGACATCCCCTTTGGGCAATACAGCGATAAAAAGCTTTCCATTAAAGAGGTGGAGAAGCAATTAAACGCCGACCACTACAGCCTAGAAAAGCCCAAAGAGCGCATTGTGGAGTATTTTGCGACTATGGAGCTGATGCGCCTACGCAAGCAAGAGAACAAAGAGACCAAGGGCACAATTTTATGCTTTTATGGTCCCCCCGGGGTGGGTAAAACGAGTTTGGCTAACTCCATTGCTAAAGCCATAGAACGCCCACTTGTGCGCATCGCCCTAGGCGGGCTAGAGGATGTCAATGAGCTTAGGGGGCATCGGCGCACCTATTTGGGCTCTATGCCCGGGCGCATCGTGCAAGGCTTGATTGAGGCTAAAAAAATGGACTGCGTGATGGTGCTAGATGAGATTGACAAGGTGGATAAGAGCATGCGCGGGGATCCAGCCAGTGCACTTTTAGAGATTTTAGACCCCGAGCAAAACACCAGCTTTAGGGACTATTACACCAACTTCAACATTGACCTCTCTAAGATCATCTTCATCGCCACCGCCAACGACATTTCGACGATCCCCCCACCTTTGAAGGATCGCATGGAATTTATCAGTGTGTCTAGCTACACCCCCCAAGAGAAAGAGCAAATCGCTATCAATTACTTGATCCCCCAAGAGTTGAAAAAACACGCCCTAAAGCCTAGCGAAGTGATGTTCACGCCCGAGGCGGTGCAGCTCATCATTGAGAAATACACCAGAGAGGCGGGGGTGCGGGGCTTAAGGCGCACGATCGCCACAATCATGCGTAAATGCGCTAAAAACATTGTCAACAACCAAGAGGATGGCAAGAAACGCAACCGCAAAACCACGATCACCCCTGAGAAAATCCCCGACTTTTTAGAAAAAATCGTGTTTGAGATCGACCCTGTGGATAAAGAGGATGCGTTGGGCATCGTGAACGGCCTAGCGTGGACAAGCGTGGGTGGGGATGTGCTCAAAATCGAATCGGTGAAAATCAAGGGCAAGGGAAATTTAAAACTCACGGGAAGTTTAGGCGAGGTGATGAAGGAGTCCGCCCAAATCGCCCACTCGGTGGTCAAAACCCTTTTAGATGAGGAAGTGCTGATCGCCAAGAAAAAGCGCCCCAAAGAGAAGGACAAAGAAAAAGAGAAAATCTACAATCTTTACGACATACACCTACATGTCCCAGAGGGGGCGACCCCCAAAGACGGACCCAGTGCGGGGATCACGATGGCGACTAGCATTGCATCGATCTTGTGTGAAAAAAAGGTACGCTCCGATGTGGCGATGACGGGCGAGCTCACCTTAAGTGGGCGGGTTTTGCCCATTGGCGGACTTAAAGAGAAATTGATTGCCAGCTTTAAGGCAGGCATTAAAACCGCCTTGATCCCTGAGAAAAACTACCAGAGGGATTTAAAAGACATCCCAAAAGAGGTGCAAGAGCACATGGAAATCAAAGCCGTGCAGACGATCGAAGATGTGCTCGGCGTGGCGTTGGTGCCCTAATGCAGGTAGGCATTGTTGGGTTAGGGCTTATGGGCGGGTCCTTGGGGCTTGCTTTGCAAGAGGTGCGCCACGAGCTAGGCATCAAGCGCATTTTAGGCTGTGATAGTAACCCCTTGCACGCCCAAATGGCACTCAGCTTAGGGCTTGTGGAGGAGTGCGTGGATTTGCACGCCCTGCAGAATTGCGCCGTGGTGTTTTTGGCGATCCCCTTAGATGGCATTGTCCAAGTCTTGCAAAGTTTCAAGCCCAGCTTGCAAACCACCATCATTGAAGTTGGCTCCGCCAAAGAGCAGATCGTGAGCGCCATCCCCTTAAGCCTACGCCCCCAAGTCATCGCCACACATCCGATGTGTGGGACGGAGTTTTATGGTCCCAAAGCCGCCCTTAGGGGGCTTTACCAACATAAAATCGTGATCTTCGTGGATTGCGACAAGAGTGCGCCCGAACATGTCGAGAGGGCAAAAGAAATTTTTAGCGCAATTGGCATGCAACTTGTCAAAATGGACGCCAAAAGCCACGATGCGCACATTGCCTTTGTGAGCCACCTGCCCCACGCCATTAGCTACGCCCTAGCCAATGTCGTTTTGTCGCAAAAGAGCCCACAGACGATTTTATCTTTAGCTGCCGGGGGCTTTAAGGACATGAGCCGCCTTTCTAAAAGCTCGCCCGTGATGTGGCGCAGTGTGTTTAAGCAGAACAAAGAGCAAGTGTTAAAGGCAATGGGGGCGTTTTTGGAGGAAATGGGGGCTGTGCAGGGCTTGCTTGAGAGCGAGGATTGGGAGGCGTTAGAGGCGTGGATGGGGCGTGCGAATCAACTGCAAGAATTTATGTAAGGGGATCTAATGGAAGCGCAACTAATGAAACTTGCCATTGAAACCTATAAAATCACCTTAATGATCTCTTTGCCTGTGCTCTTGGTGGGCTTGGTGGTGGGGCTACTTGTGAGCATCTTTCAGGCCACAACCCAAATCAATGAGATGACTTTGTCCTTTGTGCCTAAGATTTTAGCCGTGATCGCCGTGATCATCTTTACCATGCCTTGGATGCTCAACATGCTCTTAGATTACACACACACCCTTTTTAAACTGATCCCCAAGGTGATCTCTTAGTGTTGATCGACTTCTCCCGCTACTCCAGCGTGAAGATCGGCGGACCCGTGCAGGTGCGAGTGTTGGATGAGTGCGCCCCTTATGTGGGCGTGCAGATGGTGGGCTTGGCAAACAACCTTCTAGTCGCCCCAGAGGCAAAAAACCTAGCCATTCTATCTAAGAATTTTGATTACATTGCCGACTTGGGCACGCATTTAGAAGTGGGGGCAAGGACAAACGCCCAAAAGCTCTTTAGCTACTACAAAAACCACGATTTGCAGGGCTTGGAGTTTTTAAACGCACTGCCCGGCAGCGTGGGCGGTCTTATGAAAATGAACGCAGGCATGAAAGCCTATGAGATGAAGGAAGTGGTGGAGGCGTTGAACATCAATGGGCAGTGGGTGGAAGCGGCGGATTTGGGCTTTGCTTACCGCACCAGCAATATCCAAGGCGTGGTGTTTAAAGCCCGCCTTAAAAAAGTGAAGGGCTTTAGAGAAAGCGTTTTTCAAGAGTGTCAGCGCTTGCGCTTTCACCCCAAAAAACCTAGCTTTGGCAGTTGCTTTAAAAACCCCGTGGGTGACTTTGCTGGCCGGCTGTTAGAGGCGGTGGGGCTTAGAGGCTTTCGCTTAGGGGGTGTGGGCTTTAGCCAAAAGCACGCCAATTTTTTAATCAATCTTGGGGGAGGGGACTTTGACGAGGCGTTAAAGCTCATCGCCCTAGCCAAAGAGCGGGTGTTTAACGCCTTTGGCATCGCCCTAGAGGAAGAGGTTTGTATCTACCACTAGCCCTCAAAGCCTTAAAGCGTGTCTAGCTCTTCGGGGGACAAATCTTCATAAAAGCGCTCGAGCGCAAAATCCACACCCAAGTATTTAGCAATTTCTTGTGCATCAATCAAGGCGTTTTGTAAACAGCTGGTCGCCCCGGGGGAGGGGGTCATGTTAAAAGTGATGCCTTGATTGGTTTTAATGCGTTTTTCGCCTAGCACGAGCTTTCTCTTGGTGCGATCGAGCACCTGCGGGCGCACTTCGCCAAAGCCATGGGCGTAGTGCAGATCGGTAAGAGAGAGGGAGGGGATGATCTTTCGCGCATCGTGTAAAAACTTGCGCTTGCCGATGTAGGGGACTTCAAAGATCATGTTTTTAAAGACATAGTTGCGGATGTCGCGCTCCACAAACAAGTCAAAGACGATATTCAGTACATCGGCGTTGCAGTCCATTTTCATCAACTCCCAGCTGATGCCCTTGAGCAGTTTTTTATTGCGCTCTAACTTGGGCATGGCTAGAGCGGTGGGCCCTATGCGGGTGCGCCCTTTAATCACCACATCGGGGTCGCCATGCAAAGCGGCAAAGGGCAGTTTGGGGTTTTGCACGGTGTAGACCTTGCCGCGCAACAAGTCGGGCACAAAGTAGAAACTCCCCGCCACAGGCATACAGCCCAAATCCAAGCCATAGCCTAGCGATTGCGCTAGAGGCAGGGCGTAAGAGCCGGCATTGACCAAAATATATTTGGCGTAAATCTCATCGGTTTCATCGGAGATCAACGCCCAGTCGCCTAGCCGTTTTTCAATGGTTTCTACATGGAAGTTTAAAAAGACTTGGTTATGGGGCTTGATCGCCATCGCTTCGCTCACGAAGTTTTCGCTCAGCAGGGCGTAGTTCATCGCACACCAATCTTTTTCAAACCCACTCCCCACGACATTTTCAGGGCGTTCTAGCCCGTGGTCTTCTAAGATCACCTGTGGTTCGATCTCTTTGACTTTTTTCTTGTCAAAGAAGGTAAGGCCCGGATAGATCTCTTGGAACTCTTCATGCCTTTGGGTGATGAAGGCACACTCCACATCGCCCACGCCGATCGCCATTTTTTGGCACTCAAAGATCGCCTTGTTTTGCAAGCCCTTGTTAAAGGCGTAGTGGCGGACTTTATCGGCTGAGAGCTTAACCTTACGCGCCTTTTGGGCGGTGTAGTTGGTTTCAATTGAGCCATCGTGGATGGTTTGGGAGTTGGCCTTTGCGCTAGAACTCACCTTCGCCAAAGCCTCTCTTTTGTCTACAATGGCGATTCTCTTAAGGTCGGTGTATTGGCTAAGCACCCAGAAGGCAGCACAGCCAGACACCCCGCCCCCGATGATTGCCACATCAAATTCATGGTTCATTCTTGTCCTTTTTTACCAGCAGTAAAGGTCGATTTTAGCACATTTAGTTATGAAAACCTTTAAGCCCTTTAAAATTTGTTGGGTAGTTTAAGCGCATAGCGGTATAAATCCGACATGCCCAAAATCCGTGCTAAGAGCGAAAAGGCGGGGGGATGTTTGGCGTTTTTATACCCAATGTCTAAGGTCGTGATCGCTGCTTTTTTAATGTTGTAAGTGTTGTTCTTAGACACCAGTACAGACCATACATTGTGCGCCACGATCGCCCTATGGTGCTTTACGCCCAAGTAGAGCATGATGTGCCCTTTTAGCCACAAAATCGTGGCAAAGGGGGTGGCGTGCCTGATGATGTAGGCTTCCTTTTTTCTTGGGGGTAGGTGGCTTAAATCCACCATGTTGTTGGCATAGCGCACTTGGGCTAAAGAGTTGCGGGGGAGCAATATCCCAAAACTTGCAAAGCTATCCCTTGTAAAAGCCGAGCAGTCACGCTTTTGATCTGCCCCGCCCCAACCATAGGGTTGGCCAAGCATAGTGTCGATCACCACCGCCATCGCTCTTTGGGTGAAGGGGCGAGGAAAGGGAGTGAAGTGGGGGGAGTGCAAAGGGGTTGGGATTAATTTTACAAAGCCCTCAGTATCCTTAGCATAGGTGTAGACCTGCCTAAAGTGGTGAGGGACTTTAATGAAAATCTCGCCCATGTGCGCCACACCCCTATTAGCCAAAGGGATCTTGTCCCTTGTGGGGGTTAAATAGTGCCTGAAGTGCAAGAAAGTTTGCACTTGTTTAGAACTCACGGCGGCGAGTTTGTCTAAACGCACCCAGCCAAAGACAAAAGAGCTTTGGATGTGGGCGTAGGTTTTTGCCTTGTTGTAATGGGTGATGAGCACGGGCGTGCCCGCAAAGATCATAGAGTTTTGCCAACGATCAAAGGGGTAGCCGTCTTTTAAATAATAGGGTGCATCTGTAGGCACAGCCCGCACATTGGCATCAGCGATCACAACCGCTCTAATCCCCACGCTTGGGTAATGGGCGATGTCCATGTCCGCCAAAATCTCTTGTAATTTAGCGTTGGTGTAGGGTTGTAGGTGCTTGTCGTAGCCTGGCTCATGCAAAGTCTCTTGTATCCAAAAGACCTTGTCTAAATCCTCCATTGTTTGCATGCCCATCCAAGGAGCATACCACTGTTTTAAATAGGCTTTTTTGAGCTTAGTTCTTGAGGGAATGGGGAGTTTAAATTTTGGCAAGTAGCGACTCGCCTCTTGGGGTAAACCTAGAAGACTTGGGGGGTTGGCGGGTAAAAGAACAATAAGGCTTAAAGGGGCAAGAAACACCTTAAGCATGCAAACTGGTTAAGAGATTTTGCACCCCTAAATCGATCAAGGCATAAACCTCCTCAAAATCTTTCTCCTGTGTATAGGTGTAGGGGTCGGGGATGTCCACACCCCCTAGACCAAAATCCCCAAGTTTACAGATATTAGGATGTGAAATACCCAACTCTTTTAAAGATCTAATGTTGCTATCATCCATCGCCACAATACAATTAAACTTATTTGCTAGCTTTTGGGTGATGGGTTTACTCCTAAAAGGGGTTAAATCGATGCCATGACTCTTGGCTAAGGCAATGATGGGTGGGTGGGCTAGCTCACCCTCGTGGTAGCTAGAAATGCCCGCCCCATCTACAACTAAAGGCAACTTTTGTTTTTGGATAATGTCAGTGGCAATCCCCCTAGCGAGCATGGAACGGCAGATGTTGCCCAGGCACAGAAACAAAAGGCTCATATACGCAAATAACTTCTTAGTGAGCGCCCGTATTGGGGGCTTCTAAGCTTTTTGATCGCGCTGCTTTCAATTTGGCGCACCCTTTCACGCGTAACACTGAGCTCTTTGCCTATCTCCTCTAAGGTGCGATCACTCTCGTCCTCTAGCAAGCCAAAGCGCATGCGGATCACGGATTTTTCGCGCTCATTGAGCTGGTCTAGCACACCATCAATTTGGGCCTTTAAATCCTCGCGCATGATGTGGTCCATAGACCCCACCACATTGCGATCCTCTACAAAGTCCCCAAACTTGCCATCATCGTCATTACCTACGGGCGACTCTAGGCTAACGGGTTCTTTGGTGATTTTAATGACATTTTTGACTTTATCAAGGGGCAAGCCCACTTCTTTAGCCACCAGGTCTAAATCCGGCTCTTTTCCATTTTCTTGCATGTGCTTACGCATGACTTTGTTGATGCGATTGATCGTGTCGATCATATGAATGGGGATGCGGATAGTGCGGGCTTGGTCGGCAATCGCACGGCTGATCGCCTGCTTGATCCACCAAGTGGCGTAAGTGGAGAATTTATAATTTTTCTCATGCTCAAACTTATCCACCGCTTTCATTAAGCCGATGTTACCCTCTTGGATCAAGTCTAAGAAAGGTAGTCCTCTAGAGGTGTAGCGTTTGGCAATGCTCACCACAAGGCGTAGGTTGGAGCGTGCCATTTTGTTTTTAGCTTTGTCGGAAATGAGTTTGCCCCGTTTGATTTGGTTTAAAATCTCTTTGAGCTTGCTAGGTTCTAAATTAAAGCCATCCTCGCTCGCTTCCTTGGTTTGGAAGAGCTTTTTAATCTCCATATAAATATTGATCATTGTGGCTTCAGGCACCATGGTGGCGATTTCTTCACGGCTCATGGTGGTGATATTTTTTAAGATATTTTTATGGTTCTCTATCAAAGCCTCGTTGAATAAAGACAGCTTATACTCCAAGCGTTTTAACTCTTTTTCAAAACCATCGCCACTTTTTAAAGAAGTCTCCATGGCTTTCACAAGTTCGCTAATGAGCTTACTTGTAGGTCCCAAGTCATAGAGCTTCTCTTTTAAAACACGGCATTTGTAGGCTAGGGTCAACTCGTGCAAAAGTGGGTCTTCTTGCTCCTCCTTGGGGGTGTTTAGGAATTTGAGCCAATCTTTTTTCGCCTTGCTTAGGGCTTTAAAGCTCTCTAGGACTTTTTCTACCCGTTTTTTATCCTTTTCGGATACATTTTTTTTCATTTCAGGGTTGTCCTCTTCCTCGCCCTCGCTCTCTTCCATCTCGACCTCTTCATCCTTTTTGGGCACACTCCCTTCATCGTCAAAGTTTCTAAACAGCTCTTTAACCCGTCTCTCGCGATTGATTAGGGGGTCCTTATAGTTGTAGATGAAGTCGATGAGATAAGGCACAGAGCAAATCGCATCTAAAATGATGTTTTCGCCTAGCTTAATCTGTTTGCTTAAATACACCTCTTCTTCCTTACTAAGAAGGGGGATTTCGCCCATTTCGCGCAAATACATGCGCACGGGACTATCGCTCCTAGACCATTCGGGTAATTCTTTTTCTTTAAAGTCTAGGTTTTCTTCAGGCTCTTCCTCAACAAGCTTAGATTTTTTACGCCCACCCACTTTACGCTCAAGTGAGGATAAGGAAGTGTGGGCGTACCCAAATGAGTGGACAAAGGTTTTATTGTATTTTTGCGCCCACTCTTTGAGCTTTTTGAGTTGAGAAACACTAGGGATCTTTTGCAAGATGTCAATGACCCGTTCGTAAGCAACACCGGGTTGCTCTGCTTTAAAGAGCTGTTCTAACTCTTCTTGGATAGTGGGCTGTTTTGTAGAAACCTTGGGGGGGTTTGGGGCTTTATTATCTTTGTTTTCCATGTGTCCTCGCTTTAGATGGTTGAAACCTACTCGTGGAAAGGCTTTATAGCAAAATATGGCTTACAAATGTATAAAAGGTTAAAAATTGCTTGTGCTATAATGGGGCTTTTGTTAAGGTAGGGTCAATAAATGTTTGGGATGGGATTTTTTGAGTTAGTGGTGGTCGTGGTGGTCGCCATCATCTTTTTAGGGCCGGACAAATTCCCTCAAGCCATGCTGGATTTAGCCCGCTTTTTTAGGGCGGTGAAGAAGACACTAAACGATGCCAAGGAGAGCCTAGATAAAGAAATCCACATTGAAGAGCTGAAAAAGGAAGCCCTTGAATACCAAGAGCTCTTGAAACAACAAGCCAAGCCCCTCGGGGATTTAAAGCAAGAGCTAGAAAATATTCCCCAAATGCCCGAAGTGCAAGACTTGCAAGAGAGCGTAAAAAGCCTTGCCAAGAGCAATCCTTTAGAGAGCCTAAACGCCCCAGAGCTAGAGATAAAGCAAGCAGAAAAACCAAAAGTGAGCCTAGAAAAAACCCCAAAAAGCCCCCCCGATGCTTGAAGATTTAAAACCGCATCTGCAAGATTTGCGCAAACGCCTTTTGATCTCAGTGTTGGTGTTGGTGCTTGCTTTTGGGCTGTGCTTTAGCTTTTGGCAAGAGATTTTTGGTTGGATCAAAGCGTCCTACCATGGTAAACTCATCCAAATCTCGCCCATTGAGGGGGTGATGGTGGCGATCAAGGTGAGCTTTTTAACCGCCCTAGCCGTGTCCATGCCCGTGATTTTTTGGCAGGCGTGGCTCTTTGTCGCCCCCGGGCTTTATAAAAACGAAAAAAAGGTCGTCTTGCCCTTCGTGTTCTTTGGGAGTGTGATGTTTGCGGCAGGGGCGTGTTTTTCTTATTATGTGGTCTTCCCCTTTGTGATGCACTACTTGGCAAACTTCGGGGGGGCGATGTTTGAAGCAAACATTTCAGCCTCCAGCTATGTGAGCTTTTTTACCCGCCTGATTTTGGGCTTTGGTTTGGCCTTTGAGCTGCCCGTGTTGGCGTTCTTTTTGGCTAAGGTGGGTTTAATCACCGATGCCACGCTTAAAGCCCATTTCAAATACGCCATTGTGGCGATCTTCATTGTGGCGGCGATCATCACCCCCCCCGATGTGATGAGCCAAGTTCTGATGGCGTTGCCTTTAATTGGGCTCTATGGACTCTCTATTTTGATCGCTAAAATGGTCAATCCCGCCTCTAAAGAAGCCCTCGATATTGCCCCCGATGACGCACCCAAAGAAACCCCAGATGCCTAGTATCCCCAAAGAGTTTAACCGCGCAAGTTATGCCTACGATTTACCAGGGCATTTGATCGCCACGCACCCCATACAGCCCAAAGAGAGTGCGAAATTGATGGTTTATGAAAGGGCTAGCGATAAACTCACCCACGCCACTTTTAAAGAAATCTTTAGCTTTTTTCCACAAGACGCCTTAGTGGTGCTGAATGACACAAAGGTGATGAAGGCTAGGCTATTTGCCCACACCCCTACAAAACGCTCAGTGGAGATTTTATTACACCGCCCCCAAAGCTTGACAACTTGCCTAGCCCAAATGAAGGGCAAAGTGCGCCCCGGGCTGGCACTAGAGCTAGAACAGGGTTATTCTTGCGAGGTTTTAGAAGTGTTAGACAATGGTTTAAGGGTGCTTGAGTTTAGACATAGGGGAGAAGTTTTAGAGTGGGGCGGGGTGCTTGCCATGCTTGAGCTTTTAGGGCATATGCCCATCCCCCCCTATCTCAAACGCCCCGACACAAGCGCAGACATACAAGACTATCAAAGCGTGTTTGCTAAAAATTTAGGGGCGATCGCCGCACCCACCGCCTCCTTGCACTTTTCAGAAAGCGCAAGGGACCACCTACTTAAGCATTATCAGCATGTTTTTATCACCCTGCATGTGGGGGCGGGGACTTTTTTAAGTGTGGAGAGTGAAGACATTCGAGAGCACCCCATGCACGCCGAGTTTGTGCAGGTGTCCCCAAAAGCGAGGCAAGCCCTAGATAGGGCGCAATATATTTTATGTGTAGGCACCACCGCCCTAAGAGCAACTGAGCATTATAAAAGGGGTTTTGGCAATGCGCCATGCACTCTCTTTTTACACGCAGGCAACCCGGTAAAGCACGCCCACGCACTGCTTACAAATTTTCATTTGCCCGAATCCACTTTAATCATGCTCGTGGCTTCTATGGTGGGGCTAGACAAATGCCTAGAACTTTATCAAATCGCCATAGCGCATAACTACCGCTTTTATTCCTATGGAGATGGGATGTTGATCTTATGAGTCCAAAATTGGATTTATTCGCTAATTTGCTTTTGGATTGGGGCGGGGTGCATAATTTGAGCGGAGCTAAGAGCCGCCAAGACATTGAGCGCAACATACAAGATAGCTTGCAGGTTTTGGATTTTATCGCCCCCTTCCAAAGCTGTTTAGACATCGGCAGTGGGGCAGGCTTTCCTGCTATCCCCTTAAGCCTAGAATGCCCCAATGCTCGCTTTATCCTTGTAGAGCCCAATGCTAAAAAAATGGCGTTTTTGCACCATTTAAAGGCGAGCCTAAGCTTAGACAATGTGCTTTTAAAACGCTTGCGCTTGCAAGAGCTGCCCCCCTTAAAGGTGGATTTAATCACCTCTAGGGCACTGATGAACGCACAAGACTTATTGAATTTAAGTGCCCACTTCTTGGAAAAAGGCGGGCATTTTCTCTTTTACAAGGGGAGCAATTTAAACCAAGAGATCGCCTGTTTGCCCGGGGAGTGCTTCACCTATGGCAAACGGGTGTATTTTTACCGCAAGGGGGCAAATTGAGATTGTTATTTTTATTAGCTATTGTGGTGGGGTTGTTTTTGTGGCTAAGGCCCAAAGTGAAAGTCGCTCCGCCTCAAAATGACCCCAATGCAGGGCTAGACATGCTTGAGTGCGCCCATTGCAAAACCTATGTGACGCCAGAGGAGGCGGTGTATGCTGGGGATCGTGTCTACTGCTCTAGGGCGTGCTTGAAAGAAAGTGCATGTTGATTTTTGGACATCCACAAATTCCCACAAACCCCTTTGTGCGGGCTACAGAAATCCACCAAATCGCCCAAAGCTTGGCAAGCGTTGTTGTGTATTTTTATGCCACAGATGAAAAAGCTTTTGAGTTGTCCGCCCATTGCAGTGAAAACGGGGTAAAATACGCCGTTTGGGTGGCTAGCCCTTTGGAGTGGGCGTTGATGGTGAATTTCAAACCTAGTTATATTTTGGTAGAAAATGAGCCCAAAACCTACCAAAGTTTAGTAGACGATTATTTGAGCGATGCGCGAGTGCTATGGGTGATAGACAAGGAAGAACAAATCGAGCAAGCTTTGAAAATAAGAATAGACGGGGTGGTGTTTGGGGCATTTTTAGGACTTTAGATTTTTTAGGCAAAATGTGCTAAAATAGGGGTTTTTCTTGGAGAGATGTCCGAGTGGTTGAAGGAGCACGCCTGGAACGCGTGTAAGGTGCAAGCCTTCAAGGGTTCGAATCCCTTTCTCTCCGCCATTTTCCCCCATTTTTATGTTTTTTGTGAATAAGATTAACAAAGAATAAATAATATTATCTTTGGCTAACAAAATATTAACAACCATTAGCCAAAAGATACTAAAATCTACCCCGTTGATAGCTTGCGCTATTCAATAACACCATTTTACAAGAGGAGTTTAGGATGAAGCTTACCCCTAAAGAGCTAGATAAATTGATGCTCCACTATGCGGGAGAACTAGCCAAACAACGCAAAGCCAAAGGTATTAAGTTAAATTACACTGAAGCCGTGGCTTTGATCAGTGCGCATGTGATGGAAGAAGCCCGCGCTGGTAAAAAAAGCGTGGCAGATTTAATGCAAGAAGGCAGGACACTTCTTAAAGCCGATGATGTGATGCCCGGTGTGGCGCACATGATCCACGAAGTGGGGATTGAAGCAGGCTTTCCCGATGGGACAAAACTTGTAACCATCCATACCCCAGTAGAAGCCGGTAGCGAAAAACTTAATCCCGGTGAAGTGATCCTTAAAAACGAAGACATCACTTTGAATGCCGGTAAACACGCTATCCAACTTAAAGTCAAAAACAAAGGCGACCGCCCCGTGCAAGTGGGTTCACACTTCCACTTCTTTGAAGTCAACAAACTTCTAGACTTCGATCGCGAAAAAGCCTATGGCAAACGCCTAGACATCGCTTCAGGCACTGCTGTGCGCTTTGAACCTGGTGAAGAAAAAACCGTGGATTTGATCCAAATTGGTGGCAACCAACGCATCTACGGCTTCAACGCTCTTGTGGATCGTCAAGCTGACCACGATGGCAAAAAACTTGCTTTGAAACACGCTAAAGCCCATGGTTTTGGCACCATCAACTGCGGTTGCGACAATAAATAAGGAAAGGAAGACCGATGAAAAAAATTTCTCGCAAAGAATATGTTTCTATGTATGGGCCCACTACGGGCGATAAAGTGAGACTAGGCGACACTGACCTAATCCTAGAAGTTGAACACGACTACACCACTTATGGTGAAGAAATCAAATTCGGGGGCGGGAAAACCATCCGCGATGGTATGGGTCAAACCAACAGCCCCAGCAGCCATGAGCTTGACCTTGTCATCACCAACGCTTTGATCGTGGACTACACCGGCATTTACAAAGCCGACATCGGCATTAAAAACGGCAAAATCCACGGCATCGGTAAAGCGGGCAACAAAGACCTTC
Source organism: Helicobacter sp. NHP19-012 (assembly GCF_019703325.1). Taxonomy (NCBI): domain Bacteria; kingdom Pseudomonadati; phylum Campylobacterota; class Epsilonproteobacteria; order Campylobacterales; family Helicobacteraceae; genus Helicobacter; species Helicobacter gastrofelis. Next base: position 576,464 of record NZ_AP024819.1, read on the forward strand.
AAGATGGCGTTTGCAACAGGCTCTGCGTAGGCCCTGCTACTGAAGCTCTTGCTGGGGAAGGTTTGATCGTCACCGCTGGTGGGATCGACACACACATCCACTTCATCTCTCCCCAACAAATCCCCACGGCCTTTGCTAGTGGGATCACCACTATGATTGGGGGCGGAACTGGACCTGCTGATGGAACTAACGCCACCACTATCACTCCCGGACGCTGGAACCTCAAAGAAATGCTCCGCGCTTCTGAAGAATACGCCATGAACCTTGGCTACCTTGGTAAAGGGAATGTGTCTTTTGAACCTGCTCTCATTGACCAGCTAGAAGCCGGTGCGATTGGCTTTAAAATCCACGAAGACTGGGGCAGCACACCCTCTGCTATCAACCACGCTCTAAACATCGCCGATAAATACGATGTGCAAGTTGCCATCCACACCGACACCCTAAATGAAGCCGGCTGTGTAGAAGACACTTTACAAGCCATCGCAGGCCGCACTATCCACACCTTCCACACTGAAGGTGCTGGTGGCGGACACGCTCCCGATGTGATCAAAATGGCTGGCGAATTTAATATCCTCCCAGCTTCTACAAACCCCACCATCCCCTTCACCAAAAACACCGAAGCCGAACACATGGACATGTTGATGGTGTGCCACCACTTGGATAAAAACATCAAGGAAGATGTGGAATTTGCCGGCTCTCGTATCCGCCCTCAAACCATCGCAGCTGAAGACAAACTCCACGATATGGGGATTTTCTCTATCACCAGCTCCGACTCTCAAGCTATGGGGCGTGTGGGCGAAGTCATCACCCGCACTTGGCAAACAGCCGACAAAAATAAAAAAGAATTTGGTCGCTTGCCTGAAGAAAAAGGCGACAACGACAACTTCCGCATTAAACGCTACATTGCCAAATACACCATCAACCCCGCCATCACCCACGGCATTTCTGAATATGTTGGCTCTGTAGAAGTGGGTAAATTCGCCGACCTCGTGCTTTGGAGCCCTGCGTTCTTTGGCATTAAACCCAACATGATCATCAAAGGCGGTTTCATTGCGCTTTCTCAAATGGGCGATGCCAACGCTTCTATCCCCACTCCCCAACCCGTTTATTACCGTGAAATGTTCGGCCACCATGGCAAAGCCAAATATGACACCAACATCACTTTCGTGTCTCAAGTCGCCTATGAAAACGGCATTAAACACGAGTTGGGCTTGCAAAGAATCGTGTTGCCTGTGAAAAACTGCCGCAACATCACCAAAAAAGACCTCAAATTCAACGATGTTACCGCACACATCGAAGTCAACCCTGAAACCTACAAAGTGAAAGTGGATGGCAACGAGGTTACCTCCCACGCTGCGGACAAATTGAGCTTGGCACAACTCTACAACCTATTCTAGTGCCGATACAAGGGGGGAGGTTTTTGCCCTGCTTTTTAGCGGGGCTTTTGTCGTTTAGGGGGGGTTTGATTTACTTTATTGTTTTATAATGGGGCTTCCTTGGGGTTTTCGTTATAAAACGATGACGCTCTGGTTATTTCACAATAAGGATAGGAATGTTAGGACTTGTGTTATTGTATGTTGCGATCGTGTTGATCAGCAACGGCGTTTGTGGGCTCACAGGCGTGGATGCCAAAAGCAAAGCAGTCATGAACTACTTTGTGGGTGGGCTCTCCATTGTATGTAATGTGGTGGCGATCATTTACTCCACTTTCCACGCCACCCCTATGGTTGAAGGGGCAGAGAATATCCAGCAAGTGGCGCACCACCTGATTAACTTCTATGGCCCTGCCACAGGTTTATTATTCGGCTTTACCTACCTTTATGCCGCCATCAACAATACCTTTAACTTGGATTGGAAACCCTATGGTTGGTATTGTTTATTTGTAACCATCAACACCATCCCCGCGGCCATTCTTTCTCACTACTCCGATGTCCTAGACGATCACAAAATGCTAGGCATCACTGAAGGCGACTGGTGGGCTTTCATTTGGCTCGCTTGGGGTGTGCTCTGGTTAACTGGCTGGATTGAAGAAGTGGCTAAAATTAAACTCGGTAACTTCGTGCCTTGGCTTGCCATCATCGAAGGGATCATCACCGCTTGGATCCCTGCTTGGTTGCTCTTTATCCAACACTGGGCATAAAATGCGCGCTGTGGCTATCCTAGGCAATCTCCATACCAAAGCCCCGCAAGGGGCGGTGGATTTTATCGACCTTGAATGGTTTGATAGCCAAAAGCGCATGGGGCGTTTTAAGACCAGAAGCGGGCAGGAAGTGGTGATGAAGTTAGAAACCCCCCCAAAGATGGGGCTAGCCGATGGGGACATTTTGTTTCAAGACGCACAAACCACCATCGCCATCAACATTCTGCCCACTAAAGTCCTTTGTGCTTACGCTTCTAACATGCACGAAGTGGCGCAAATCTGCTATGAAGTGGGTAACCGCCACGCCTCGCTTTACTATGGTGAAGAAAATTTGAGTTTTAAAACCCCATATGACAAGCCCATGCAAGTTTTGTTTGAAAGATTGGGCGTGAAGCATGCGGTTTTAAAAAGCAAATTAGACGCTTTGCAACGCATTTCTGTGAACGCATCGCCACACACTGAAACCCCTGTATTGAAATTCACCGACAGCACAGACTTACAGATTTTGATTAAAAAATAGGACTTCCATGCACACCGACTTTTTACTGCTCCAAATCAACGATGCCATGTTTCCCATCGGCTCTTACACCCACTCTTTTGGGCTAGAAACCTATATCCAAGACAAAGAAGTTTGCGACAAAGAGAGTGCGTTAGAGTATCTCAAAGCTAACCTAAGCACACAATTTTTATACAGCGATTTACTGAGCTTAAAACTCTGCTACCAGCACGCTAAGGCAGGGCTAGAGAGCCAAGACCCCCACTTGGGGCATATTTTAGACATTGAAGAAAAAGTAAGCCTTGCCACCCCCCCCTTAGAATTACGCAACGCGAACCAAAAGCTGGGCAACCGCTTTTTAAAAACGATTTTACAGCTGGATTTGCCCTTTGTGCGTTTCTTTAGAGCTTATGCTAAAGCCACCACCACGCCCACACACGCCACCAGCTATGGGGTGTTTTGTGCGTGCTTTAACATTGCCCTAGAGACCGCTCTAAAGCACTACCTTTACGCCCAAAGCTCGAATATGGTGATTAACTGCGTTAAGACCATCCCCCTAGCCCAAAATGACGGGCAAAGGATTTTACTCGCCCTGCAAGAAACCTTTAGCGACCTGCTTAGCACTTTAGAAAACCTAGATATAAGCTATTTGTGTGCGGCAAGTATCCAAAACGACATCAAGGCGATGCAACACGAGCAACTATACTCCCGCCTGTATATGTCTTAAATTTCAACTTTTTATAAAGGATTAGAATGGTAAAAATCGGTGTTTGTGGCCCTGTGGGCAGTGGAAAAACGGCTTTGATCGAAGCCCTGACTCGGGCGATGAGCCAAAATTACAGCATAGGCGTGATCACCAACGACATTTACACCAAAGAAGATGCCGAGTTTTTGTGTAAAAACTCTGTCATGCCAAGAGAGCGTATCATTGGGGTAGAAACTGGGGGTTGCCCGCACACCGCCATTAGAGAAGACGCGTCCATGAACTTAGAAGCGGTGGAAGAAATGCTACATCGCTTCCCCGACATTCAGTTAATGTTTATTGAAAGTGGGGGGGATAATCTCTCCACCACCTTTAACCCCGAATTGGCGGACTTTACGATCTTTGTGATCGATGTGGCTGAAGGGGATAAAATCCCCAGAAAAGGCGGGCCGGGCATCACCCGCTCGGATTTACTCATCATCAATAAAATCGATCTAGCCCCCCATGTCGGGGCGGATTTGGGCGTGATGGAGCGAGACTCTAAAAAAATGCGTGGGGACAAGCCCTTTTTATTCACCAACATTCGAAGCAAGGACGGCTTAGACAGCGTGATCTCTTGGATTCAAAAACACGCCTTGTTAGAAGATTAAAATGGAGCACAAGACTAGCTACGCCCAAGCCTCACGGCTGAAGCTCAAAACCAAAATGGGGCTCAATGGCAAGTGCGTCATCGCCGACAATTATTTCACCCCCCCCTTTAAGCTCATGCCCCCCTTTTACGCTAGAGATAGCCTAGCCGAGATTATGCTGATTGCTGTAAGTCCGGGCATGTTAAAAGGGGACGCACACGAGATAGGCATTGAAGTGGGGCAAGATTGCCAGCTCAAGCTCTCTAGCCAAAGCTTTGAGAAAGTGCAAGACACTGAAGACGGCTATGCGAGCCGCAAAACGCACATTGCCATCAAAGAAAACGCCCTGCTAGACTTTAGCCCCCTGCCTATCATCCCCTTTGCTAACGCCCATTTTCAAAACCACAGCCATATTGTGTTGCACGAAAACGCCCAACTGCTTTACAGCGAAATCATCACGGCAGGGCGGATTGCTATGGGCGAAAGCTTTGCCTTTAAGCGGTTGCACTCTACGCTAAGCATCTCTTACTCCAAAGAAAACAGCGAACACCCCTTGTTTGTGGATAACACGCTTTTAGAGCCAGCCAAAATGGATTTAAAAAACCCGTGCATGTTTGGCAATTACACCCATTATTTAAATTTAGTGGCTTTCACCAAGCACCTAGATCAAGACAGCTTGCTAAGCTTTTTAGAAGGCTTTGAAGGGCAAGTGGGTGTGAGCACCCTAGCTTCTAAGTTGCCAGACGGCTACTTTAGCCTATGCCTCAAAGCCCTCGCTTGTGGCTCTGAACCCTTGTTGCATTTGCGTAAGTCCATCAGCCAAGAGCTCTTAGGACGGTTGTAAAAGCTCTAGGGGGCTAATCCTCCCAATCGAATGAGTCGCAAGCCTTTTTTAAGTATTCAAACGCCTTTAGGGGGTCGGGTGTTACACCCAAGCCCTTGTCATAGATTTTACTTAATCGACGCAAAGCTTCATCATAACAAGACTCTTCGCAATGCGCCCCGTTGGCAACTATGGTGAAATGCTCTAGGGCTTTGGCGTAGTCTTGCTGCACCACATCGCCGCCATCAAAATACAGCTCGGCCAAATTAAAGTGGGCTTGGTAATCCTCAGCATTCATCTCTATCGCCTTTTTAAGGTATTCTAGGGCTTTTTGCTCGTCCTTGACGCACCCACTGCCCGTAACATACATTTCTGCCACATAGCCATAAAGGCGTGTGTTGCCTAGCTCTATGGCTTTTAAACACCATTCTAAAATTTGGGTGTTGTTATGCGTCCAGTCCAGCGACACTAAGCGGGCATAAGCCTCTGTGCCAAAGACTTCTTCGGCAAGGCTTATCGCCTTTTTGTAATGAGCCACCGCCTTTTTATGATTTCTTCTAGAACCGATAGAACCAAAACCCTCACTATAACCCTCACTACGCTTCATGTATTGCCGAGACACCATATAACAAATATGCGCCTTCTCTAGCTTGGTTTGACCCATTTTAAGAGCTTTATTGTAATACTCCTCAGCTCTTTTAGGGTCGGGCATGCAGATACCCTCAAGATAAAAGTCAGCTAAGTCAAAACAGGCACTGATAGAACCCATATCCACCGCCCGATTTAGGTATTCTAAGCCTTTTTCTATATCCACAGGCACCCCCCTACCATTTAAATAAAAATCCCCAGTTAAGGTATAAGACCTCGTGTCCCCCATGTCCCCTGCTTTTTTCAGGTATTCTAGGGCTTTGGTGAAGTTAGGACACCCCTTAAAAGAACGCCTCAGCGTCTTATCGCCATAGATCTTGCCTAATTCATATAAACTCTCCACATCGCCTAATTTTGCGCTCTTTTCATAGCACTCTATGGCTTCATTAATGTATCCTTTCTCGCGTGCTTGCGTGCCCCTTAAGAACAGCATATCTGCCTTTTTGGGGAATACTTGCCTAGAGTTAACACCCCCCACTTTAAAATCCTGCACGGGCAAATCGTTAAACAACGCCACCAGCCTTAACAAACTAAGGGGATAGTCGTAGCGATCCAAGTAAAATTCTCTGCCACATTTGTTGTGGTATTTGGCTTTGTCGTTCTCAAAGAGTTTTTTAAAAGCCGGGCAAGCTTGCGCCTCTTTAAGATTTTGCACCCCGCAGGTGATTAAAAAAGAACAGCGGTATTCACGACGCCTTAAGGGCGCAAAGCATATATAAAAGCCATGCGCGCTCTCTAGCCTGCTGGTATTCACCAAATCCTCTTGCAAGAGATTTTGGGGGGCAAAGATGAGCACCCCCCTAATTTCCTCTTTCACCCCTTTATGGTTTAGGATTTTAAAGGGCTTTTCACAAAACGCCCCCACCCACTCGATCCCCCTTAAGAGTTTGTTTAACTTTTTAACAATGTTCTTAGCAGAGCTAAAATCCTCCTTGCTGACGCACTTATCAAAGGCATCAAGGCATTCTTCAAGCTCTTGCCTCTCTTTAAACCCTAAAGCCACTCTTTCTATCATCGCGCCTCCTCAAACGGCGTATTCTTTAAAGAACACATACAACCGCTGATAAATCTCCTCTGTGCGGGCTTTAATGTCCTCTAGTAGCCAATCGCTTTTGGGGAACTTGGCTAAATCCTGCGCCTCTAAAAACTTGGACTTAGCGTATTTGGGCTTTTTGGCGTCAAAGTAGCCATTGCTCGCCTTGATGTTGAGTGGTTTTTCTAAAAGGATTTTATTGCCAATGGACTCGACTAAGGCATTCGCCTCTTTTTTATCAAGCTTCACATAATTTGTCTGCCACTTTTTGGGGAAAATGTGCTCGATCTCGGGTTTTTCACAAACCCCTGTGTCTTGCTTAGGGTATTTTAAATACATGTTGAGAGCCACAAGGGTTTTAGTGAGCCTTTTGGTTTGGGCGGCTTCAAAGAAAGTGCGGAAGGTGTATTCACGCCTTTGGGTAGTAACCACGCTTTTTAAAATCTCTTGACTCTCTGCTTTAAAGTCTATGTTGCCCGTTTTGTAAAGTGAAGTGTAGGCGTTATACACCAAGTTTTTAATCTGCCCGGGGTGGCGTGCAATGGTATAAATCAAGAAGTGGGCGCATGTCCGCATTAAAACCTCCTCAAGCCCTTTAAAATAATCCTTGCCCTTCTGCTGACAATAGGCGTAGTAAGCCCCGTCTAGGAACTCCCAATACCCACTATCTAAAGTATAAAGGACATTGTAAAACTGGTAGGCGCGGTGCGAAACTTTAGAGCTGACTTCATCGCTATGCCAATACTCTTGCATTTTTGCAATTTCTTGCATGATAGAGCCGTCTTTGAGTAGGTCGCGGTGCTTGTTTAAAAAGAAGGGGCGTAAGCCGATCTCTCGGCTTTTATCCCCCTTTTGTGCCCTTAAGACATGCATGCAAAGCCTAAAGAGCCAATCAATGTCGCACTCTTGTTCTAGCTCCTGCCACTGCGTTACAAACGCCTCTCTCTCTTGGGGGGTTCTGTAAGAGAAAATCACGCTTTTAAAAATGTCCGTATCCACTAAAGGGAGTCCCCTAGTGTTGAGCGTATTAAAGACCCTTAAGGCGTACTCTAGGCGGTTCTCTTCATCTTGCCCCCCACACTCCACCGACAACACAATGCAAGATTTCAACACACACAGACAAAACTCGTGAAAAGTCGTGGCGTGGTTTGCGCTAAATTCATCTAGCTGCGTTACAAAGTAGCGGTAGTTTTTCTCGTAATTTGAGCTGTCCTCTGCTTCGTCTTGCTCTAGTCCGTTTTCTAGGATATTTTGCAAGACTTGGTGCTTGTCATCGCTGATAGCGTGGCTGATTAAATGGGGCTTAGTGGGGTCTGGCTCGCCCGTAACCCCGTCAATCTCCCACAGACAAGAGGCGAGATTGTCTAGCAAGCGTTGCATTTTGCCATTATTTTCACGCATGAGCTTGGCGTGCATGGCTTTAAGCAACAACATTAAAGTCGTGGTGCGTTGTTGCCCATCCACAATGTGTTTTTTATCTTTAATGGGGTAAAAGACGACCGAACCTAAGAAATAGGGGTTTTGATCGGTGCTTTCACCCCCCCACCCCCCCTCAAAAAACGCCACAATGTCCTCCCATAACTGCGCACACTCCCCTAGTCCCCACGCATAATTTCTTTGATACTCTGGCACTACAAACTTATTTTTAGACAAATAGTCTAAAATATCCATTTGTAAAGTGCTCATTTCTAACTTACTTGCCATAAAAACCTCCATTAAAAAATGTGCTTGTGTTCTAGCACTTCTTTTTTCATGGACGGCTAATAAGGCGCGCCAAAGCCCCTAAAACCCCAAAATTTTTTCTCTAACCCCCTCAATGATCCAGCCTGGAGTGGACGCACCTGCGCTAATGCCACAGAGTTTTTTAGAGCGAAACCACGACTCTTCAAGGTCGTTAAAGTCCTCCACTAAATAGCTGTCCATGCAAAACTCTTTGGCGATGTTGAAAAGCTGTTTGGTGTTAGAGGAGGTCTTGCCCCCCACAATCACCATAATATCCACTTCTTGGCTCAGCTCCCGCACCGCTTCTTGGTTGTCAAAGGTGGCGTTGCAAATGGTGTTAAAAATACGCACCTCAGCGCACCTAGCGATGAGAAAGCTGGCGATCTCTAAGAGTTTGGGGGTTTGTTTGGTGGTTTGCGAGACTAAAGCCACCCGTTTAGACAAGTTTTGGTCTTGCAACTGGGCTAGAGAATTGACGATCAAAGGGGGGGTGCTAGAGTAGCTAATCACCCCCTTCACTTCGGGGTGGTTGGCATCTCCAAAAATCACAATTTGATACCCCTTGTCGCTCATTTTTTCCACGATTTGCTGGGGCTTGATGACATACGGGCAAGTTGCGTCAATGATATGTGCCCCCTTGTTTTTCAACAAAGCCAAATCGTTTTTAGGGATGCCATGTGTGCGGATAATCACGCTTTTATCCGCCCCCACACTTTGCACCTCCTCTTGCACCCGCACATTGTAATCTTGCTCTAGCCGTTTGATCTCTTTAGGGTTGTGGATGAGTGAGCCTAGCGTTAGGCTGTTCTTGTTCTTTTGGGCGATCTCAATCGCCCTTTTCACCCCAAAACAAAAGCCGTAATTCTTTGCCATTTTCACTTGCATAGGCACTCCTGCATAACCGCCTTAAATTAACTCCAAAACTTGTTTAGCCACTGGGGCGCTAGAAGCAGGGTTTTGCCCTGTAACGATGCGTTGGTCGCTGAGGGCAAAGGGAGCCCAGTCCGCTGCTTTTTCATACTTAGCCCCCCTTGCCACAAGCACGTCCTCAGTCAAATAGGGCACGAGTTTGTCTAATTGCAACGCCTTCTCCTCGCTGTTGGAAAACCCGGTGACTTTTTTGCCCGCAATCAAGTAGCTCCCATCTTGGTTTTTGATGTTTAAAAGCCCCGCCGCACCGTGGCAAACAGAGGACACCACGCCCCCATGGTTGTAGATGTCTAGGGCAACTTGGGCTAATGCCGTGTTATCCGGGAAGTCCCAAACCACGCCATGCCCACCAGCGTAGTAAATGGCGGCATAATCTTTAGGATTGAGCGCGGACACGGGCAGCGTATTGCCTAGTAAATCCATGAAGGCTTGGTTGGTGTAGTACTGCCAATCTATAGGGCTCATAAAATCCTTGGCTAGACTATTAGGGTCGATGGGCGTGTAACCACCCTTGGGGCTAGCGTAATCTATGGCGTAGCCAGCCTTTTCGATTTCATGGGCAAAATGGACGGCTTCGCCAAGCCACAAACCCGTGGGCTTTTCATCGTTAGGGTACTTGGAAACATTGGTTACGATGACTAATATTTTTTTCATTGATTTCTCCTTGTTGTGCGTAAAACGCCTTGATGACCCCCTCTTAAACATCTTAGCACACTTTGGCAGATTGTCAAGCTCTAAGAATTGAGGTGTCTAAAATGCTCTAAAAAATTCGGGTAAGAAACGCTGACGCACTCTACCCCCCTTAAATCCCCCCCACAGGCGAGCAGTGCCATAGCAAAACTTAAAGCAATGCGGTGGTCTTTAAAACTCTCTAAAGGCTCTTTGGGGCGTTTTAAACTGCCCCCTATGATTTTAAAGCCGTCTTCTAAAGCGTGGCACTCTATCCCCATTTTTTCTAAGTTAGCTAAGGTCGTGGCGATGCGATCGCTCTCTTTAAAACGCAATTCTTTAGCATTACTCACCACGCTAACCCCCTTAGCCACCGCCATAGCCACTGCCAAAGCGGGCAATTCGTCTATCAGGCTGGCGGTGTTTTGGCTAAGATTTAGAGCTTTTAGTGGGCTGTGCTTGACATAAATATCGCCCACAGGCTCAGCCCCCATTTGCCCTTTAAACTCATAACGCACACTTGCCTCCATTTGCTCCAAGACTTTAAAGGCTTCGATGCGTGTGGGATTGAGTAGCACCCCCTTTAAAAGCACAGAGCTACCCGGCACTAGCATAACCGCTAAGGCAAAGTAAAAGGCACTGGATGGGTCGGCAGGGATATGCCATGCAAAGGACTCTAAGGGCTTTTGCAGGGGCTCTAGCGTGAGCTTGGGTGGGGTAAGCTTGATTGAAGCCCCTAAAGCGAGCAGTGCCCTTTCGCTGTGATCCCTGCTTAAGTGGGGTTCGCTAAAGTTTAGGGGGTCTTTGGCTTGTAAGCTCGCTAAAAGCAGGGCACTTTTAACTTGGGCGGATGCGATGGGGCTAGCATAATCTAAGCCCTTTAAAGGGCTACTTAGCACACTTAAGGGGGCGAAGTTTTGTACCCTTGCGTGGATTTTTGCCCCCATCTGTGCTAAAGGCTTTACCACCCGCCCCATAGGTCTTTGGCTTAGGGATTTATCGCCCACTAAAATATAATGGTTTTGCTGGCATTGGCTAGAGCTAAGCAGGCCACTAAATAGCCGCATGCTCGTGCCTGAGTTGTTGCAATTTAGGGGCTTTGTAGGCTCATTAAAGTGTAAAAACTTTTTAGGGGGTGTGAGTTTTAGGGTGTTGTCCTTGCTCTTTTGCACCTTTAAGCCCAAAGTTTTGACAATCTTTAGCGTGCTTAAACAATCCGCCCCCATTAATAAATTACCCACAAAACAAGGCTTTTCACACAAAAGGGCGAAAATCAACGCCCGGTGGCTTAAGGACTTATCGGCAGGCAAGCCTTCTAACTCTAGGCTAAAGGGCTTGGCGGGCTTAACTTCTAGCTTCATTTGAGTTTGGCGTTTAAACGGGTTTCTAAAACGCCTAATGCCCCCTGCACCACTTCTTGCAATTCTTTATCCGTTAAGGCGGTGTGTGATTGGATTTTTAAACGCAAACTTAGGGCGATTTGATTCGCATTTTCGGCATAAAGATCAAGGGCGATGACTTCTTGCAAATGGGGGATTTGTGCCTGCATTAATGCTTCTTGTAAGGCAGCAAAGGGGCAATCTTTGTCTAAAATCAAGGTCAAATCCCTAAAACTGGTGGGGAGTTTTGAAAACTCCTTAGCTTTATAGGGCTTAGGGCTTAACACACTGCCCTGTACTTCGGCGATAAAGCCCTCTAACAAGTCCGCTTCTTGCACCAAAATAGGATTAATCGCCCCCATCACCCCCACTTTTTGCCCCCCCATGACAAGCCACGCACTGGCATAAGGGTGGTAGGCGGTGCTTAAGTAGGAGTTTTCTTGTTGCTCTTTGGGGCTTAGAGCTTGCAAGCTAAAAGAGCCTAAAATGTGGCTAAGGGTGGTGGCAAAGGCGTAAAAATCCCATGCCATGCCTTTAGGGTGGGGGTAGTGGGGGGTTTTTAAGGCCGCTGGCAATGAAGGCTAGGCTTTGGCTTTCTTCTCTGTCAGCACTATAGACACTGCCTAGCTCAAACAACGCCACGCTTTTAAAGCCTAGATTTTTGTTCTGTACCACCGCCTGCAAGAGTCCGGGGATTAAAGAGGTGCGTAGGGTGTTTAGGTCGCTGTTGATGGGGTTTTGCAGGTCTAGGGGGTCTTGCAAAGTGGGGTAGCCGAGCTTTTCTAGCTGTTCTTTTTTGGCAAAGAGATAATGCACCACTTCTTTAAAGCCTAGGCTTAGGGCTTTGGTGGCAAGGGTTCTTTCAAAGCTGTAGCGGGTGTAATGGGGGTTGTGGCTGGTGGGCTCATTTAGGGGCAAGAGCACGGGGGGGACATTCTCAATGCCGATAAAACGCAAGACTTCTTCGGCGATGTCGGCAATGTTGGCGATGTCATGCCGAAATAAGGGCACTTGGACGCTAAAATGCTCTGCTTGCACTTGGACGCTAAAGCCCAAATTCTCTAAGATGCCCTTAACTTGACGCGTGTCTAGCGTCAGCCCTAAAAGACGCTCTATGTCGCCTAAGCTAAAGGCGACTTTTTGGGGCTCAAGTTTGCTGTAAAGACTTTCAATCTCTAAAGCTAGGGCGTTTAGGGTTTGTAACACCTCTTGCAACACGCCAAAGCCGAGCAAGACTTGCGGTTCGCTCCCCCTAGTGGTGCGTTGCGTTAGGCTTGAGGCGTGCTTTGTGGCGTGCTGGCTTAGTCTTGTGGCGGTGTAGGTGGGGTCTAAAAAGCTTGCCTCAATTAGGTTTCTTTGCCCCTTATCTTTGGGGGGGTTTAGGGCAATGCTACTAAGCTCCACGCCTTGAGAATAGACTTTCACAAAGCCTAAGTTGTCCTCTTTGATTTCTAGGGGCGTGCTGGGGTAAGCGTTTAAGATGACACCACTAAGATAAGTTGCATAGGCTAAGAGATTGTCTAGGGGGTCTTGGCTTAAGGCGTTTTGTAAGGCTAGGCTTAGGCGGATTTCTAGGGGCAAATCTAAGCTCGTGGCGTGCAATTTAGCGTAAGCTAGGGCTAAATGCTGGGCACTTTGGGCTAACTTTAGGGGGGGTGTGCTTTGTGGGGGTGGTGTGTGGGGGGTGTTTAAGCTTAAGCCATAAAGGGCGGCGATTTCTCTAGCCACGCCTAAGACGCTGGCACAATCCCCCCGATTGGGGGTTAAGCCGATGTCTAAGAGTGTGCCGGCAAAAAAGGGCAAATCTTTTAAGGGCGCGCCTAGTTTTAGGGGCTGGTGGGCGTTGATACTACTATCTAGTACCAAAATCCCCTCTTCTAGCTTGGGTAAGCCTAGCTCTGTGGTGGAGCAAAGCATGCCAAAACTCTCCACCCCCCTAAGTGTGCTAGGCTTAATGTGTAAGTTGCAATCGCTCAAATACGCCCCCTCTAGGGCTAGAGCCACAAACTGCCCTGCGGCGACATTTTTCGCCCCGCACACGATTTGTAACACCCCTTGCCCGCTATCCACTTGGCAAACGCTCAACTTCTCAGCGTTGGGGTGTTTATCCTTAGAGAGCACTTTGGCTACCACGACTTTTTCGGGCAAATTAAAGGGGTGTGTGCCTTCGACTTCTAAGCCCACACGGCTTAAGTCCGTGCAAAGGGTGGGGATGGATAAGCTAGAGATGTCTAAAAAATGTGCCAAATGGGCGGTGTGTAGCAACATTAAAACGCCTCCAGCATGCGTAAATCCGTTTCAAAGAAACTGCGTAAGTCGTTGATTTCACAAGAGAGCATGGCAAGCCTTTCAATACCTAGCCCAAAGGCGTAACCTTGCATGCCCTCTAGCCCGACATTTTTAAAGACCTCTGGATGCACGAGCCCCGCACCTAGCACCTCGAGCCAGCCCGTGTTTTTACACACCTTGCACCCTTTTTGCTGACAGAAAACACAACTCATATCCACCTCAGCACTAGGCTCGGTGAAGGGGAAAAAGCTGGAGCGCCAGCGCACCTTGACAGAGCCAAAGAAGGCGTTTAAAAACTCTTCTAAGACTTGCTTTAAATGCCCAAAATGCACGCCTGTATCCACGACTAGCCCCTCCACCTGCGAGAACATGGGGGTGTGGGTGGTGTCGTAATCGCGTCTAAAAGTGTGCCCCACGGCGATCATTTTGATCGGGGGGGTTTGTGTTTGCATGGCGTGGATTTGGCTAGGGGATGTGTGGGTGCGTAGGAGCTTGTGGTCTTTAAAGTAGAAGGTGTCTTGCATGGCACGGGCGGGGTGGTGGGGGGGGATGTTGAGCGCGCTAAAATTGTGAAAATCATCTTCTACAAGCGCACCTAAGTGCAATTTAAAGCCCCTTTGGGTGAAGTGGGTGATGATGCGCTCTTTAGTGTAGTTTAAGGGATGCCCTAAGCTCCCACCTGAATGGGTGTTGGCTAAACTCACATCGATTTTTTCAGCCTCTAGGCGCACTTGCAATTCTAAAGCTTGCAGGGCTTGCTTTTTTTGGGCGTGTAGAGTGCTAAAGCTTTCTTTAAAGCGGTTGAGCTCTTGAGCGTATCTCGTCTTCTCCTCTTGCTCTAATTCTTTGAGACCTGCAAAGGCGTGGGCAAGCAAGCCCTTTTTACCTAGCACTAATAGGCGCAATTCCTCCAGCGTGTGTAAATCCTTTACCTCCTCTAGTTTTTCTAAAGCCGCTTGTAATGCCTGCATGCCTGCCTTTCTATGGTTGTTGGTTTTGGATGTCTATTTTAAAGGTGTGGGTTTCATTGTGTAGGGTTACTTTCACCACAAGAGTGCCCGGCTTAATGGGTTTGGGGTCGATCACCACAAAGCCCCCCTTCGCCTTGCCATTGGGTCTTAGGGTGGAGCGTTTGAGGTAGTTGATCGCCATGATTTTAAAGGCTTGGCGTTCCTCTTGCATGATCTCTTGGGTTTGCACATCGTCCATCATCATAAAAGGCATGCCAAACATCATGTCATAGGCCAAGAAGCTGCCCTGCCCATAGTAAAACATCGAGGGGCCGATGCCATCTTCCACAATATTGCTATTGGGGGTGGCGATGTTGAATTTTTGCAACACAGGTTCAAAATCGTAGCTAGACTTCATCATCGCTTGAAAGCCCAGCACGGGTAAAGGGTTGCCTTTTTCGCTCACAGAGATGTTAGAGGTATCGAAGTTCACGGGGTTACCGCTCAAAATCTGTGCACCCACATAGATCACAAGGGGTGGATTGTCTAAACCTTTTAATTTCTTTTGGGCAACCTCAATTTGGACTTTAGAATCGGGCTTGGCTGAGGTTAAAACCTGTATGCCATTATTGTAACTAGTGATTTTTTCAGGTTTGACTTGGTAGCTCACACAACCTGTCAATAAACTTAGAGCAAGGAAATATGATGCAGATTGGGTTTTCATGGACTCTCCTTTCAATTTTCTTTGGGCTTAGCTTAGAACTCAAAGCGATTCCCAAAGAAACTGTAATCAGCCCCCTTTTCCTTGTGAAACACCTTTTCTAACTGCTCCTTAATGTCATAGTAGCTAAAACTTTCTTTAAAGCCCTCAATTTTGCCCCCACTGGCGTTTTTATGCCCCCCTCCATTAAAATATTGTTTACTTAAGTTACTCACATCGCATTTTCCATTAGAGCGCAGACTCACAGACCCCTTAGGGCTCACATCGATATAAAAGTCAAATTCGGGGTTCTGCTCTAAAAAGAGATTGGCCAACACGCTAATGCCCCCCATGCTATAGCTCAAAAACCCCTTTTTGCCCTCACACTCCAGGGTGCATTCCTCTTTTTTCTGTGAGAGTAGGGCGACTTGGGCGTTGGAGGCGATGTTGTCCATCGTTTCTAAATCCGGATTGCCCCCTAGAGCGATTTTTTTGAGCCTAAATAAATCGTTATCAAAGGCAACCTCACCCCTTTCTTGGTGCAGATAGTCGGGCACTTTCTCTAAAAGGGCGAATTTATATGCCCTATGCTCCTCGTCAAACATGAAGCGGTTGAGCTCGTGGGTGCTAGAGATCATGCGCATGCACACCTTGCCAAATTCAAAGCCAAAGCCCCCCTCTTGCCAAATGTCAATGGAGTTGATCATCTCTACCATTGGGGCTAGGTTTTCTATGTTTTCTAAAGGGGAGTAGAGCTTTTGCAAAGTTTCAAAGGTGATTTTAGACGCACTGCGCTCCGTGTCTAAATGATACCAATGATAGATTTTTGCTGCATCTTGGCCGGTGGCATGGTGATCTAAAAGCAAGAGTTGCACCTCAAGCCCTTGCACACGCAGGGCATCGCTTTGCTCTTGCAAAAACTGCGCCTCATTTAGGGTTAGATTTAAATCTGTTACCAAAATTAAAATCTTGCGCTTGGGCTCTAGGGCTTTGCTGATGTCATCCAAGATTTCGTGCAACCTTGCGCTCACCTCTCGCCCATAATTGGCGTTGTAAAATTTAATGTCTTTAAAAAAATGGTGGCTGACAAATTGGCATCCATAGCCGTCTAAATCAATGTGGGATAAGTGGAAAACTTGCATGTTGGTCCTTAAAAATTAATGTTGATGGTGCCTAGCACCTCGTATTTAGCGTTGGTGTCTAGCTCGGCGTGGCTGAGCACCACAATGTCGATTTTAAACTGTTCCATTTTGGTGGAGAGCGGACGGCGCAACTCGGGATCGACGATGAGAATCACCGGCGCGATCCCCCGCTGTAAGATTTTCATAGACTCGGCAGACACATGTTCGATGAGCTGTTGCATTTCAGTGGCGTTTAACAATAAGAATTTGCCCGAAGCTTGGTCCTTGAGTTTGTTTAATAAAAACTGCTCGGTGGCGGTGCCTAGCGTAAGTAATTTTAAGCTCCCGTCCTCAGATTTAAAAATATTGGTGATGACCCTTGAAAGCCGTGCGCGCACCTGTTCGGTTAAAATGGTGATATCGTTTTGCACGCTGGGGGCGATGTCGGTGATGGTTTCTAAAATTGTGAGCATGTCTTTAATGGGGATTTTCTCGTGCAACAATTCTTGCAACACCGAGCGGATCACCCCTGTGGGGATCTTCTTTGCCTCCTCCACAATCGCCGGGTAGTCATTGCCCAGCCGCTCTAAAAGCGATTTCACCTCGTCTTTGGTGATGAACTCCTCAGCGTAATTTTTGACCAATTCGCTGGTGTGCGTGGCGATCACGGTGGAGGGATCGATGATTGTATAACCCTGAATAATGGCTTCTTCTTTGTCCTTAGGCTCGATCCACAAAGCGTCCATGCCAAAGGCGGGCTCTTTGGTGGGGATGCCCTCGATCTCCTTGCCCGCAAAGCCCGTGTTCATGGCTAAAAAGCGCTCGGGCATCACGCTCCCATCGCCGATCGTGATCCCCTTTAATTTGATCTCATAATGCGTGGGGGGCAGTTGCAAATTATCGCGGATGCGGATTTGTGGCATCAAAAAGCCATAATCGCTGGCGATCTTTTTACGGATACCCCGAATGCGCTCTAGCAAATCCCCCCCCTGTTTGACATCGGCAAGAGAGATGAGCTGGTAGCCTAAAGCAAGCTCTAAAAACTCGATCTTTAGCACTTCATTGATGGCTTGCTCTTCCTCTTTTTTGATCTCTTCTGCACTCTTTTGGGGGCGGGTGGTGGGGGCTTGATCGGCGGTGGCGGTGGGCTTGTGGCTCAAGTCAATGCCCGTTTTTTTACTCAGCCACGCCTCAAACTTAGAAAATAAATTGTCCTTGCCCTCTCTGGAGATGAGCCATGCGATGAATAAAAACAAGCTCCCCACAAAGAACAGCGAAAAGGTGGGCAGCCCGGGCACACTAGCAAAAAGCAAGAGAATAAAGCCCACAATGATTAAGGTTTTGCTCTTGTCGGTAAGCTGGGTGATGAGCTTGCTGGCGAAGTTTTCTTCCTCGTGCTGGGTGGTGCGGGTGGCGACAATGCCCGTAGCCGTGGCGATGATCAAAGCGGGGATTTGGCTTACCAGCCCATCGCCAATGGTTAGGACGGTGAAGGTGGATGCGCTGTAAGCCATCGTCATGTCCCTTTGGAACACCCCGACTAAAAAGCCCCCGATGATGTTGATTAGGGTGATGATGATGGACGCGATCGCATCGCCTTTAACGAATTTGCTTGCCCCGTCCATTGCGCCATAAAAATCCGCTTCTTGGCTAAGCGCTGCCCTTCGTTTTTTGGCCTCTTCATTGTCGATCAGCCCCGAATTTAAATCCGCATCGATCGCCATTTGCTTACCGGGCATCGCGTCCAAAGCAAAACGCGCGCGCACTTCAGTAACACGGGTCGAACCATTGGTAACCACTAATAAATTCACCAACACTAAAATGCTGAAAATGATCGTGCCGATGACATAGTTCCCGCTCACCGTGAATTCGCCGAAGGCACTGATGATGTCGCTCACGGCACTGGGACCCTTGTAGCCCTGCGTTAAAATCATGCGGGTGGTGGCGACATTGAGCGCAAGGCGGTAAAGCGTCACAATCAAGAGTAAAGTGGGGAAGGCACTAAAGTCTGTGGGCTTGGTGATGTAAAGCCCGATTAAGATAATCAACACTGATAAGGCAATAGAAATTGTCAGCAAGAAGTCGAGCAAAAAGGGGGGTAGGGGCACAATGATGATCGCCAAAATTGCGATCACAAAGGCGACAACGGTCAAGTCCTTAGACTGGGTGAGTTGCCTTAAAAAAGGGAAAGTCCGCTTTAAAATGCTCTTTTGCTTGTTACGCGCCACTAACTGCCTTGAATTAAATTGCGTTAAAATCCTAGCATTTTACAATTTTTCATGTAAAATTTGACTTTTTTAGGTTATAATGCGAGCTTATGTAAAAATTTCCTATTAGGAGGTCTTCATGGCTTTAAGTACGGAGAAGAAGCAAGAGATCATTAAACGCTTCGCCCGACAAGACAACGACACAGGTTCATGCGAGGTGCAAATCGCCCTTTTGAGCCAAAGGATTGCGGATTTAACCGCTCATTTAAAAAACAATCCCAAGGATCACTCTAGCCGTTTGGGGCTTTTAAAACTCGTGGGGCACCGCAAAAACCTGCTCAAATACCTCAAAGAAACCCAGCATGATCGCTATGTAGTGCTTATTGAAGCATTAGGTATTAAGAATCGTTAAGCCCCCGATGTGGCTCTCACTCGATCGCCACAAGCTAGCGACCCTCTTTTTCTCCCTTTTTTTCATCCTTTCTTTTAAAAAGCCAAGCCCCCAAATTTTAATGGTGGTGCTGGCAGTGGGAGCCCTACTCTACTACAAGGCCTACAAACCCCCGTTGCAACTAAAACCCTTTAAATGGCTCATCGCCTCCATGCTCGCCATGTTCTTGGTGGTGTTGCCCAACTTATTTGTGGGTGAAGATTTGGAAGCGTGGCATTACAATTTGCGCTCTTTAAACATGCCCCTAGTCTATGTGCTGGGTGTGGTTGCGATTGTTTGCCTAAGCAGCACCCAAGTGCGCCTCAACACCAAAATTTTATTTTACAGCATGGCCTTTGCCTGTTTTTTCAATGGGGGGTTTGCGCTCGTGCAAAAGGTCTTTTTAGACATGGCACGGGTGATGGGCTTTAGCACGATTGTGGGCTTTGTAACGCTCACTTCTATGGCGCTTTTTGGCTGCTTTATCTACGCCTTGCAGACAGACAAACGCCAAGAAAAACGGCTCTTTAGCGCTGCCATGCTTTGTGGGTTTTTGGTGGTGCTCTTTAGCGCCACTAGAAGTGCCTTGATCGCCTTTGTGGTTACTTTTTTAGCCCTCTGCTTCTTCTTAAGGCGCACCAAGAAATGGCGCTACATGGGGTTTATGGCGCTGTGCTTTGGGGGGTTATTCTTGTTAAACCAAGCCCTAGAGCAGCACGCCCTTTTACATGCAGCAAGGACCAAAGACGAGAGCTTTAGCCAAGACCTGCAACTCTATGCCCAAAAAAACCCCGATTCGAGCATTGGTGCGCGCCTTGCCCGCTGGCAAGAAGCCCTAGCTATCGCTAAGCTCTCGCCCCTTATTGGCATGAGCCTTAGCACGAAGTGCAAACGCCTAGATGAGATTTTGAGCCTCTCCCACTCTTATAGAAAAGCGAGTGAAATCGATTGTCGGGAAAAATACGACAATGAGTTTTTCAACACCCTAGCGCATAGGGGGGTCTTGGGGCTAGTGGCGTTGTTGTGGTTTTTATGCGTGCTGTGGCGCTTTTTTGCCAAGAGAAAAGACAACATCGGGGTGTTCATCTGCGCCATGCTGGTCTTTTATATTGTCTTGGGGATCGGTTTTGACCCCTTTGATTTTTTCATTGAGGGCAGCTTTTTTGTGGGGATGGTGGTTATGGGAGCAATCGCAAAGCAATTGCCCGCAGAGCAACTGCTTGCCACAACGAGCAAAGACCCAGTCTAGCGGGCTCTACCCACTTTCACCATTTTATTGCGTAGCTCAGCTAAAGTGCCTTGCAAGGGGATTTGTTTAGGGCAGGTGTCGTGGCAACCAATGAGGCTCATGCATCCAAAAACCCCGTCATCATCGCCCACTAATTCATAAAAATCGTCATCGCTACGTTCGTCATGCGAGTCGATCAAAAAGCGCATGGCGCGGTTCATCCCCGCCGCCCCAATGAAGTTTTCGCGCATGAGCTTTGTTCCACAAGCCGCAATGCAACACCCGCATTCAATGCAACGATCGAGCTCAAAGACATTTTGCGCTTCATCGGGATCAATGCGCTCTTCGGGCTTGGTGATGTCCACTTCCTTTTTATGGTGCGCCCAACTCTCAACTCTTGCGTTCATCCCCGCAAACCACGCGCCCGTATTCACGCTCAAATCCTTAATCAAGGGAAAAGAGGGCATGGGCATGAGTGTGATGACATTTTCGCTAAAGCTCGAGGTTAAGGTTTTGCACGCCAAACGGGGTCTCCCATTAACCATCATCGCACAGCTGCCACAAATGCCCGCCCGACACACAAAGTCAAAGCTAAGGTCCGGATCTAGCTGTTCTCTAATCATCCCTAGGGCAATGAAGAGCGTCATTGAGGGGATTTCCTCTAGCTGATAATCCTTAAAGTGGGGTTTAGACACCGCACTTTGGGGGTCAAATTTTAAGGTACGGATGGTGATCTGGCGTCCCATTTATTCTCCTTTTCTTTGGTCGTCTAGGCGGACATTGCGCGCCTTGTATTTGGGTTGTAAATCAAAGGGCATTAAAGCCTCTTGCAAGGCGTAGCGATCCCCCCTTGAGCTTGGATGCGTTCTGTGATTTCTTTGATCTCAGCGTCCCTTTGCTCTTTAAGCGGGTGGGGGATAAAGTTACCCTTTGCCCCATAGCCCCTAAAGTCGGGGCTGAGCTCCATTTTCATGATGTCTAAGGGCTCATACTCTAGGGTGGGCAAGGTTTGGTTAGGATCAGGCCAAGAGGCTAGGGTGCGGTTTAACCAATTTGCATCATCTCTTTTGGGGTGGTCTAAGCGGGTGTGTGCGCCCCGACTTTCGGTGCGATCTAATGCCCCCTTAGCGATGCAAAGGGCGATTTTGAGCATTTTTTGGGTGCGGTAAGCGTCCTCAAGCTCGGGGTTGTTATGCGTCTTTTCGTTTTTCACATGGATATGTTTAGAGCGTTTATAAAGTTCCTCTAACTCATTTACAGCGGCTTCTAGGGAGTGCCCCTCTCTAAACACCCCAACTTTCTCATCCATGATCTCGCGCATGCGCTCCCTGATTTCATAGACGCTTTCCTTTCCATCGTTGTGGAGCAACTCTTGGATATGATCGTGGCTTTTTTGGATGAACTGCTCCACAATGTGGGTGCTAATATCTAACTCTGCACCCTTACAATACTCAGCGAAGTAATCCCCGATGATCATGCCCGCCACAACCGCCTCGCTCACGGAGTTGCCCCCCAAGCGGTTAAAGCCGTGCAAATCCCAACACGCCGCCTCGCCCGCACAAAATAGCCCTTTTAGGTGGCTATGCCCCTTGTAATCGGTGCGTAGCCCCCCCATAGAGTAGTGTTGCATGGGCTTAATAGGCACCCAACCTTTTTGTTTGGGCGCACCGGGGCCAAAATCCGGCTCATCAGCGGGCATGCCCTTCATGTTTTCTTCGGTCTCTAGGCTGTCATCGGCTGCGTCAATACCCGCAAAGGTGTGGGCAATGTCGTGCACATCCCGTAGGTTTTTCTCCACATGCGCACGCCCTAAAATCGCAATGTCTAGCCACACATGGTCTCCATAGGGCGAATTTGCCCCATAGCCCTTTTTAATGTGCTCTAAAATGCGGCGGCTCACCACATCGCGGCTGGCTAGCTCTTTTTTCTCTGGCTCGTAAGCGGGCATGAAACGCCGCCCGAATTTATCGCGCAAAATCCCCCCATCGCCCCTACACCCTTCTGTCATCAAAATCCCGCTAGGCACTAAAGCAGTGGGGTGGAATTGCACCGCCTCCATGTTGCCCAGTTTTGCCACGCCCGTTTCTAAAGCGGTCGCAATGCCCACTCCATCGCAGATCACGGCGTTGGTGGTGTGCTTATACACCCGCCCATAGCCGCCTGTGGCTAAAAGTGTGCCCTTAGACACATAACCCACGAGCTCGCCGGTGATCAAGTCGCGCACCACCGCTCCGTAGCACTTGCCCCCGTGGTGGATCAAGGCGATCATCTCTTTGCGATCCTCAATTTTCACCTTATGGTGCAGGGCTTCGTTGGCCACGGCGTAAAGCATGGTGTGCCCGGTCGCGTCCGCAGTAAAGCAGGTGCGCCATTTTTTTGTCCCCCCAAAGTCGCGGCTTTGGATATAGCCGTGCCGATCCTCTCGCTCGGTGATCGTCACATGCTCGCCATTGATCACTGCGGGGCGATCGCCCTTTTTAATGCGCGTCCAAGGCACACCCCAGCTAGCTAATTCTCTAATCGCCTTGGGGGCGGTGGTGACAAACATTCTAGCCACTTGCTGATCGCAACCCCAGTCGCTCCCTTTCACTGTGTCCAAAAAGTGCAAATCCTCGTTATCGCCCTCGCTCATTTTGGCGTTGCCAAGGCTGGCTTGCATGCCCCCTTGGGCGGCTGCTGAGTGGCTGCGCCTAACAGGCACTAAGGAGAGCACGATCACATCTAAGCCCACTTGGCGGCACGCAATGCTAGCGCGCAGTCCCGCCAACCCTCCGCCCACAACCAACGCATCGCAATAAACTACTTTCATTTTTGTCCTTTAGTCTTTATGGAGTTGTTCGTCCGCTTGCACGGCTTGTTGCATGCTAGCAATCTCGCCCTTTTGCATGATCCCGTGTTTGACATAAGAGCCATAGGTGAGCAGCCCTAGCACGATAAAAAACACACTCATGCCCCATTTGATTTTGCGTAATTGATCGATCCCTAAGTCTTTAAACCAACCCCATTTAATGGCGAGGCGGTAAAGCCCGATCGAGCCGTGCAGCTCTACAGCAATTAATAAGAAAATATAAAGTAACCAAAAATGCTGGCTCACAAAGCGGTAAGAAGAGGTGTGCGGACCGATGCTATGCGGGGCGGTGAGCATCACAAATAGGTGGACACTGGCTAAAAAGAACATCGCAAAGCCCGTCCCCACTTGCACCATCCATAGGCTCGTATCGCCGTGTTTCATTAGATACTTATGGGTTTGGAAAATTTTATACTGCCTGTAATTGATGGGGAACTTGCGCAAAGCTAAAAAGGCGTGGGCGACTAGGATGATGATCACCGCTGCCGCCACCGCACTTACAATCGCCGGCTCGCCTGCTTTGATAAACAGACTTCCCTCAAAGAATTTTGTCACCGCAAGCATGGCTTTATCGCTGATTAAAATACTACTG